>JAETNQ010000035.1 GCA_021772075.1 Lachnospiraceae bacterium | reverse complement strand
CCAAAAAATGTTGAAAATCCAACATTTTTTTGGCACTTGCACACTCTGATTTATATGGTTATGAAAACACAGAAATTTTAAAAATCCTAATCGGCTGGGCCGTGAATTGTAACCATAACCCTTTTCAAACCATTTTGAATCCAAAATTTATCTTGCATTTTTTCGATCCATACTGTATATTATAGTTATTGAAAGAGGTGTATGTTTCAGGACTGCACTGGGGGAGTCACTCTGTGGCTCCCTTTTATGTTATTCATTCTTAAAATTTAACTTCCTTTTAAATTTATATACAAAGCAGTTTGCCGCTGTTATGCTACTTTCTTTCGGTGCCTCAATGTTGCATTGCCGTCCTTGAACGGGTGGATGAACACAAACCTCTTGTGGAACTGGGCGGCAGATTCCACGGGGTGGTATTTTCCCCGTTCCTTCCGTACCCACTCAAACAGCCGGTCCATCTCCTTTTTCACCTTCTCCGGGGCAGCCACGGGATACTGCGACCCCGTGATAAGCACCCGTGCATCCCGCCCTCCATCGGGCGCAGCGCGTTGATCTCTTTCTGGAAAAGGTCTATTTTTCTCAGTATCTCCACAACAACTCCTTTCATCCGCTCTATTCACATATGCCAAAACATGTTTCCATTATAAACTTATCTCAACCAAAACCATTTATCCCCCTTTGGCCCTTTAACAGATACTTCTCAATTTCAAGATTGAGTTCCCGGATCTTTTCTACCTCTACTTTGGGAATTCGGTCTGCGGTGAGAAGTCCGTTCACCTCCTGCTCCACATCGGCAAGCTGCGTATAACAGTAGCCAGACAATACTTCCGAATCCTGAATTGCGGACAGAAGACGGGCATACACATTGATAAATTCTTCTCCCGACTTCACGCTGGTATAGCCCCATTCATCCTCCGTTTCCTTTTGGAACGAAATTCCGCCAAACTCCGTCAGCATGACCGGTTCTCCATTATAAGAAAAGCCTTCCGCGTAAACCTGTCGGCCAGCCGGCATGGCATGCAGGATATTTTCCAGCGTTTTCAGACTTTCCTGGAAGCGGCTCTGCTTTGCTGTTTCCCCTTCTTCTCCATGACTATAATGATGCACTGCGCAAATGTCCGTCTTGGTCATTTCCCAACCGTCGTTCCCAACCACCAATCTTGTTGGATCCAATGACTTCACATGGTAATATAGCGCCAAAGAGTGTGCTTGTTGGCATTTATCTGTACGAATAAAGGGAACCCCCCAGCTCTCATTCAATACCACCCAGGCCATAATGCACGGATGATTATAATCCCGATTTACCGCCTCAGACCATTCCTTCATGGTGCGGTTTACGGAACGGCGACTGTACTGTGCACAGGCGCCGATCTCGCCCCATACCAGATAGCCCAGAACATCCGCCCAGTATAAAAAGCGGGGATCTTCGCTCTTTTGATGCTTCCGGCATCCATTGAATCCCATCTCTTTTGCGAGCAGGATATCCTGCTTAAAGTCTTCGTCTTTCTCTGCTGTCATCAGACTGTCCTTCCAATACCCCTGATCTAATACCAGCTTAGGAATATAAGGTCTGTTATTCAGATAGAGCATACCATTTTTAGTCTCAACCTTGCGCATTCCAAAATAAGTATCGACCTGGTCTATTGTTTTTCCCTCTTTTTCCAAAAGCAAAGACACATCAAACAAATTGGGGGATTCCGGGCTCCAACACCAACCGCTGTCATGATTCGCTGTACGGAAAATCTGATTTTCATACAGACTTAAGGTCAGACTCCCTTCTGCCTTTACCTGCTGCACTATCACATCCGCCACTTGTTCTCCTTTCATAGAGACCCGGATATGCAGCGCTGTTTCCATACTTGATTCAGACAGCCGATAATCCATCTGTACCATTCCTCTATCAATATCCGAAGTAAACTTCACATCCCTGATCGAAATCTGCGGAAGAGGTTCCAGCCATACTGACTGCCAGATTCCTGTAGATCGTGTATACCAAATAGAATCCGGCTGCTCCGTCCAGGACTGCTTGCCCCGGGGGATTGTCTCATCTGTGCAGGGATCATGCACCTCCACCAACACTTCCTCCTCTTCCCAGTTCAACAATCCCGTAATATCAAAGGAAAATCCGATATTACCGCCAGTGTGGCAACCCGCCATGTTTCCATTCACATAAACACGGCATTGATAATCTACTGCGCCGAAATGGATTCGAATCCTTTGCCCCTTCCATTCCCCTGGTATCTGTACCCTTCTTCTATAAACCACATTATCGCACATACGATCAGTGCCTATCCCGCTGCTTTTACTCTGAAATACAAAAGGTACCTGAATATCCTGCCAGTCCGCTTGATCCCCAAACCGAAAATCCCATATATCATTCAGACACAACCAATCCTTTCTGACAAATTGTGGTCTTGGATACTCTGTCCTACTCTTCATGTTACTCATTCCTCCATAAAATTCGAATTCCATCCTGACTCTCCCTGACATCCAAAATAACCGGGCTTTCCTGCCCATGTTTTGTATCATTACAGTGGGAGATCAGCTTCAGATTCCCTTGCAGATCATAAAACAGCGCAGAATGCCCCGCATTACGATCCAACAACAGCCCGGGAATATGTTCCCAAGGCCCTTCCATTTTCCCATTTTTACTGATACAGCCTGCAATCACATATCCCCCGTCACCCTCCCCCATATAACCAGGAATTGCGTAACTGGACCACATCATCAGAAGCGCCCCGCCGGGAAGCCGGTGCAGATAAGGCGCGTCCGTCAAATATCCTTTTTTATGCACCCGCGGATCATGCATCTGGCGAATCCATGGCAAGTGGTCTTTTTCTGTATCTACAATGACAACAGGTTCTGCAGCAACTGCCTCTGTCAGATCTTCTTTGAGCGGAAGCGCTTTGATTTTTCCGTAAAAAAGCTCCGTCCATTCATGGCAGAATACGATCCATGGATTTCCATCCAAATCCACATAAAAAGTACCATCCAGACATTCATGTCCTTTTAACGTGACAGGACCTTTACTGTGTTCCCAAAACGGCCCCTCCGGACGCTCTGCTTTCAATATGGCCGTACCCCGGTTCTCTCCGATCCCCCCTTTGAATGTCGCAAACATATAGTACGCCCCATGATAGACATGTACTTCCGGAGCCCAGTAATGCTTCACGCCCCAAAATCCTCTGTCAGGCTGAAATACAAGGTAAGGCCCCTGGAATACCTGCAGGTCACGGCTGATCCAAGTTTCAAAAAAAGGATCCAGATCCGCCGCCCCATCACATGTATTCATATTGGTCCCATATAAAAAATAACATCTTCTTTTCCGGTCTGCAAAGAGGAACGGATCCCGCAGATACAATTCTTCCAGCTTTCTGGTTTCCACCTTGTCATATACCGGTTTCAGCATCGAAAATTCCCTATTTGATTCCCACATTTGTTTCTCCTCTAACAATGTATTTATTCAAAAACATAAACAAGATCAAAGCAGGCACAACGGCAAACACTGTAGCCGCCATCATCAGTCCCGGATTTACAAAGTTTGCCCCCAGTACCAAGGAGGCAATCCCTACCGTCAGTGTTTTCATTTCATTTGATGTCACTACCAGCGACGGCCAGAGGTAATCATTATAGATCCCCAAAAACGTGACAAATGCCAATGTCAATATAATCGGACGGATACAAGGCAGCACAATTACCGTAAAAGTCCTAAACACTCCCGCCCCGTCTACTTTTGCCGCTTCTTCCAGGCTGATCGGGAAGTCCACTAAAAAATTATAAATCAGATATACACCGGTTACATTTGCCATATAAGGAAGGATCAACGGCACATATGTATCGATCAGGGATATCTGCCGAAAAAGATAAAACGAGGGGAATAATGTCACGATCCCCGGAATACTCATCACCCATACAATCATCACCAGAATCTTTTTCTTTCCCGGAAGATTCAGGCGCGACAATGCATAGGCCGCAAAACAGTCTACCGCTACCGTTGCCACGGTTCCTGTCACCGTGACAATCACCGTATTCACAAACCATCGCAAAATGGGAGAATTCACGGTGTCAGATAAAATAGAAAGATAATTTTCTATCGTCCAAAGCTGCGGAAGCAATTCTGAAGAGGCAATCGACTCCGACAGCGTTTTAAAGCTTGTAAAAAGCATAAACAGTAAGGGCACCAGAAAAAGATACGCAATAATGGTTGCCGCAAAGACCAAAATTACTTTTTTAAGCCGAACCTTACCTGCCATTTCCTCCCACCTCCTTCAATTCCTTTTTTTCTTTTGTCAGATGCTGCTGACACAGAGCAAATGCCATAACGACCACCCCCATGGCAAGAGCCATTGCATTTCCTACTCCCAGATTATTTTTCTTTAAGATCACATCCTGAATAACCATGATCAATGTTTTAGTGGATTGTGTGGGGCCGCCTTTTGTGATCAGATTGGCCTGCCCATACATATTAAAGGATGCAATAATAGAAGTCAGGGAAACATATACCGTCACATTCCGAAGCCCCGGCAATGTAATATACCACAGCTTTTTCAAGAATCCCGCGCCATCTACAGAAGCAGCTTCGTACAGCGCCCCGTCAATCTCATTCAGTCCGTTAATAAACAGCATCATATTGTATCCGACCGTCCACCACAGAGTTGCCGCTACAAGCACGATCCATGCAAAAGGCTGCGCCTCCAGCCAGGGAACAGGCTTTTGAATCAGATGCGCCTGTACCAGAAGATTATTGATATAGCCGCCGTTGCCGTTAAACAGCCATAAAAATACAGAAGAAACCGCAGTAACCGAAATAGCGTACGACATAAAAAAGATCGTCCTGTAAACACTTTTCAGGCGCGCTGGCAATGCCTCCACGATTAAGGCCAGCGCCAGTGCGATTACGATCAGAAGCGGAACACTGACCGCCACAAAAAGCAATGTATTTTTCAAACCCGTCAGGAAATCCTGGGCATACATGGAACTCTGTTCAAACAAAGCCCTGTAATTTTCAAGCCCGACAAACCCACGGTCCCCCTTCGTCAGAGAAACTTTTCGAAAACTCATATACACTCCGTAAAGAAACGGAAGCGCCCAAAATGTAAAAAAACATATCATAAACGGTGTAAAAAATAGAATTGCCTTCCCCGTCCTTTTTTTCATCTCTCTATCCATTCCCTTCGTATGCCTTTATCTTGTTACAGACCGTCCAGCCTTCGGCATGGACGGTCCCAAATCCCTCCGCCTATCCGAGTCCGCGAAGCGGAATAACTTTTCTTATTCTTCGTCAGCCACCTGCCGTGCGATTTCCGTTGCCTTTTCCAATTCTTTCATCAGATCTTCCCTGGTAAGATTTTCTTCTGAGACAATCCTTCCAAAAATTGTTTCATTCAGATATGCCAACTGTCCGCCCACATTATAAACCTGCGGCGCAATCTTTGCATTTACCACCTGCTCTGCATTGACAGCCGGAAGAGGATACTTTTCCGGATTTGCTTTGATCTGTTCTAATGTTTCCTTATGAACAGGCGTCTGTCCTGCATCTGCCCAGTTTAACAGGTTTTCCGGTGTATACATATACCGGAAGAACTCCGCGATGCCTGCAAGTTTCGCTTCCTCTGTCACCGAAGAGGAAACCGCAATGTTATGAGAGCCTGCATAAGTGGTCTGCTCTTTTCCGATCAACGGAACCGGCGCGATCCCCAGATTATCTCCGTACACATCCAGCGCTGCTGTATAGAACCACGGGCCAGTCAATGCAACTGCTGACTGCACGGTCACATCATCTGCCGTTTTTGCAAAACTGGTGAATTCTCCATCCAGCCCCATATTAGCCGGACTGATTTTATCCACAAAAATCACATCATGCCACTTCATCAGGGTATCCGCAAACGCATCTGTTGCAAAGTTACATGCGCCATCTTTTTCGAATTCTACACCATTCTGCGCTGCCAGCATCATGTAGTACCATTCTGATAATCCAGCGCCCGGAACCGCCATGGCATATACATCCTTATTCTCTGACTGCAGCTTTGTATTCAACGCTGCCAGTTCCTCATATGTGGCCGGCGCCTCCGCAACCAGTTCTTTATTATAAAACATGGTCAACGGATGAATATCCAAAGGGAATGCATAGATCCCGCCGTCCAGGCTTACAATATCTTGTGCCGCATCTACATAATTGTCCAAAGATAATCCTGCCGCTTCATAGATGGAAGACACTTCCCGGATCATGCCGTCCGCCATGTAAGTATATAACTCGGATCCCTGGATCACGACCATATCCGCCCCGTTTGCCTTATAGTTTGTGAGATGATCCTTTTCCTGGCTTTCCAGAATCTCATATTGATCCTGGGACGCATTAAAGCCATCCGTAATCTTTCTCATGTAATCGCCATCTCCGCCGGTAAAACCATTCAAAAATGTAATCTGTACCTTATCTGCCCCCTGGCTTTCCTCCTTTGTGCTCTCTGCTTCCTGTTCATCTTGTTTTGGCTGCACGCCGGTTTCCCCTCCAGAATTGCTGCCGCAGCCGGCACAAACTCCCATTACTATTGCCGCCGTAAGAATCATACTTAACACTCTTCTTGCTTTCATGTTCATATTCCTCCTTATTTGGTTTTGTTTTTTTGTAACAATTCCGGACATCTATTCCATTTTATTTGTATGTTTATTTGCCCGTTTCTATTTTTTAGATTACCATTGTTTCTACTTTTTTGTCAATATTCCAAAAATAATTCTTTATTTTTTTACGTTTTGCACAAATTCGTCTTTTCTTTTTGTTTACTATTAACATTTTTCATTTATATTTATTCCATATTTTTTGTATGTTTATTTCTTTCTTATTATCATTTACGGAATATTTGTTCCATTTTTTTTATAATTATATGGTATGATTATATGGTCTTAACAAGCAAGACAAACTTCTGCTCTTCTCTTGACGAACTCTGCCAAAATGCTTATGATTAGGAATAGATTATTCCCAATAAGGAGCAGGTCTATGAAAGAACGGATCACTTTTGATTTATCAGATATTACAGCTTCCGCCAAAGTTGCCAGGGCGCTCTCTTCCGAAATCCGCCTGCAGATCTTACGTCTAATCCGTGATATGCCCCTAAACGTGAGTGAACTGGCCAAACTTTTACAGATCCCTATATCTTCCACCGGCGTACATATAAATACGCTGGAGGAAGCCGGACTTGTCATTACCACCTCAAAGCCCGGCCTTCGAGGTTCTCAGAAGATCTGTGCCCTGCGGATTTCCAATATCTCTTTTGAAATTCTGACTGACCGTACCGCCACGCCCGGAGAAAACGTATTATTGGAAGCCATGCCCATCGGTAATTATTTCGATTTTCAAATCTGCGCCCCCTGTGGTATTGTTTCAGACAGCGGCCCCCTGGACTCCGAAGACCGGACATCCGGATTCTATATGCCCGAGCGCGCAAACGCGCAGCTCATCTGGTTTACCAGCGGATATCTGGAATATCGTTTTTCTACCGAGCGAATTCAAAAACTGAAAAATATAAAAAGCATCTCCTTTTCCTTCGAAATTTGCTCAGAGGCTCCCGGCTACCGCAACGACTGGAAATCCGATATCGGGATCCATGTTAATGAAATTCTCCTGGCGACCATTCACAGCCCAGGAGATTATGGCGGGCGGCGCGGGCGGCTCAATCCGGAATGGTGGGATCAAAACAATACACAATTCGGCATGCTGCACGAACTGAAGATCACTGCAAACGGAACCTATCTGGATGAAGGCTTCGTAGGCGAATACTGCCTGGATTCTTTAAATTTACAAGAGAAGCCATATCTTTCCCTCCGCATTGGCGTAGATCCGGATGCGCATTATGTGGGCGGATTGAATCTTTTTGGAGAAAAGTTCGGAGATTACCCACAGAATATCGTATTAAAAATCGTTTATTAAAGTCTTGTCCAAATAACATAAAAAGGAGCATTCCGCCATCTGTTGGTTTAATCTCCGACAATGCTTTTATAAAAACAACTGCTGTAAAATACAGCAATCCCCATTGCCCGCTTTTACAGCAGTTATCCCTCTGCAAATAATCAATCATGATAAAACGTTTTTCTTTGCAAAAGCCCTCACCGGCTCACCCGTATCACCGTATTATTCCCGATCTCTTTATCGCTCCCCGTAATGACCTCCTCATCCTTTGCCACTTCTCCGTCCGCCAAGGCGGCATAACTATCGTTTCTATCCATTACTTTTACATACCTCATTTCCACATACCGCTCTCTTCCCAGGATTCCCTCTCTTTCCCCCGCCAGATAAATATAATAGCGCTCTCCTATTCCTTCTTTATGCAGCGCTTCTATGGGAATACAGCAGTCATAGCTTTCCGAAGCCGCCCGCTTCGTCATGGTGCCGCTCATGCCGAGAGTCCCCTTCCCCTCGGGCAGATAAACCACTGCCCGGTAGGAGCCGGAAGCATCTTCTTCCAGATAATTGATCTCCAGTTCATTCTTTCCTTCCGGGGTATCCAACGTCACCGCATCCCCCTGGTTTACATATTTTTTCTGCTCTCTGGTAATCAAAGTTTCAAACTGGTAAGGCACTTCCTTATCCGCGCATATTACTGCCGCTCCATCCACAGTCCGCTCCCCCACCGTCACATTGACCTTCGTAACCGTCCCGCTCCTGTCGCTGACTACCTTGCCGCCGGCCTTGTAGATTGCCCGGTACTTTTCAATATCCCTTTTCAGGCTTTCCAGCTCCATCCGGGCGATCTCCAATGCGCTGTCCGCGCGGCCCGGCGTATTCGCGTCTTCCAGATTCCTGTCCGCATTCCGCAGACTGTCCGCATTGCCGGACAGGACATCTTCCTTTCCATATTCCGCGCTCTGCACATTTTTTTCCAGCGCTTCTTTTTCATTTTCCCATGCTTTCTTCGCGCTGTCCTCCCCGCCAAAATCCGGCTGCTGTTTTGGATTCGCTTTATAATTCTCATAACTGCTCTCGGAAGCCGCCAGCCTTTCTTTCGCCTCCTCCAGCTCCGCCTCTGCCTTTTGTATCTCCGCTTCGCTGCCTTTTCCCCTGATCTCCTCCAAATATTTTTCTTTTTCCGATACGCTGATCTGATTGCCGGATACGGTGGCTTCCATCTGCTTCCCCTGTTCCACCCAGTCATTGTAATCCGCATAAGCCTTTTGTTTCTCTTCTTCGGAAGCCACAGGAGGGCCTGCCTGGTTGAAACTGTCCAACTTTTCTTCTGTCTGCCTCAGTTCCCCTTCCGCCCGTTCCAGCGCCGTTCCCGCCTTATTTTCCGCCGTCTCCCTGTCTTCTTCCGCCCGCCGTATTCCCTTCTGCCTCTCCAGCTCATCCAACGCCCGGTTCTCTTTCATATCCGCTATCTGGTATTCCAGTTTTGCCGCCTCCAGCTTCTTCGCTTCGATCCATTCCTCCAAGTCCTCCTGATCCAGCCAGAACAGCTCGCTCCCCTCTTCCACTTCGTCGCCCGCGCGTACACAGATCTGCTTCACCCGCAGCCCGGGCAGGGTATGCACCGCCACGTCGCTCCCCTGCTTTATGATCCCGTCCGTTTCCACCACATGCTCTATCCGCCGCTTTTCTGCCAGCGCCGTCGTTACGCGGGGAAGTTTCGAAGCATATATGCTTTTGGAAATCAGCGTACACATCCACATCAGAGCCAAAAAAACCAGAAAACCCGCCGCCATTTTTTCTTTTTTCTTCATCCCTTCCATGCTCCTTTTCTAACCCTTTAATCCCGCATAAACAATTCCCTGCTCCAAATAATCCTGCCCCATCAGAAATACAAAAACAGGCGGTATCAGCGTAATCACCGAAGCGGCAAAAGCATATCCCGCCTGCTGCCAGGAGATCTCCGGCAGATACAGCGACAAGGGCCACAGCTCCTTGCTTTCCAAAAAAGCGAGAGGCTGCTCCATCAAATTCCAATATTCCAGAAATCCCAGCGTCATAGCGGAAAGGATCCCTCCTTTCCCCAAGGGAAGCCCTATCCTGAGAAAAACAAAAAACTCCCCTGCCCCGTCCATCCTCGCCGATTCCAGCATAGCCGCCGGTATCTGCTTGAATCCCCCGTAACAGATAAAAACCGGGAAAGTAGAAAATACGGCGGGACCTATGACCGCCCACTGGGTATTCATCAGATGCAGCCTGTCCAATACCAGATAATTCGACAGCATCATCACCTGAAAGGGCAGAAGCATCAGAACCACATACAAAGTAAAAAGCGCCTTTCCCATGCGAAACCGGTATACCGCAAAAGCCCACGCCGCCGGTACTCCTATCAGAAGCTGGCCGGCCAGGATGCATCCTGTCATTTTCACAGAATTCCAAAACAGCACGAAAAACTGCGGTGTTTCCAATAATATCTTCTTATAATTTTCAAAAGTGGGGTAATCCGGCACAAGCTTCCACCGGATATAGTCCCCCATCCCCGTAAATACCGGGCCGAGTCCCTCCCTCAATTCATCCCTGGCCATGAAACTCCCTGTCAAAAGCAGAAAAACGGGAATGCAGACCAGAAGCACCGGGAAAAATAAGGCCGATTCCACCGCCGCTTTTCTGATATGCATCCAGGCTTTCCCTAATTTTTTCTTATTTACATGAACCTTCATCCTAACCTCCACTATCCCACAGGCCTTGCAGCAATAATATGAAAACAAGAAAAAACATCGTGCATACTACCGCAGCTGCAGCCATTTTATCCAGGTCCAGATTCACAAACCAGTTGTTAAACAGATGCTGCAGCATATAAATACTGTCATGGGGATAAGCCCCCGCCACCAGATAAGCCTCCCTGTATATTTTAAAAGAATTTAAAAAGGAAATAACCACAATAATATACAAACTCCCCTTTAGATTCGGAAGCAATACATACCAAAACCTTTGCAGCCTTCCCGCGCCGTCCACCCTGGCCGCCTCCATCATATCCCCGTTTACTCCCATGATCCCCGCCAGCCATAATACAATGGTATATCCCAGATTCTTCCATATATAAGTCCCCGCCAGCACATAAAACGCCGCATCTCCCCCTATGTAATCCATGCCTCCCCCCATACCCAGCTGCTCCAAATACTTATTCAGGAATCCTTTCTCATAAAAAACCATCTTCCATACAACCGCCACCGCCGCTGTCGGCAGAGCCAGCGGAAACAGATACAGGGATTTGACCATCTGCATATGCCGGATCCCGCCCATAGCCAGGGCAATGACCAGCCCCAGCGCCACCATCAGCGGAATACAGACGAGAGTAAACCGAAGCGTGTTCCTTGCCGCCAGCAAAAAAGCGCTGTTAGTAAATATCATCTTATAATTCTTCATCCCCGCCGCTTCCTTCGTGACCGCCGTCATAAAAGACCTTCTGGCCACATCAGCAAAAGGAAGGACCACAAAAAGCAGAACCCCCAAAAAACTAGGAAGCAAAAAGCAGCACCCAGCCCATTTCCTCCTTATTCCTCTCTTCATCTTCCCGCCTTTCATTCGGACATATATATCTCCGTCTTCTTCAGCACTTCTTCCACGCCTGCCGCAATATCCATCTCTCCCCGCAGCACTTTTTTTCCTGTTTCACATACCGCGCCTTCCAGGACGGAATCCCTTATATACGGCGTGCTGCTTTCCTCCGCCGCTTTCATCAGAAGGCCGATCTCTTCTTCCGAGGCAGGATAAATATCCATTCCAATGTAATTGCTGCCATCCTGCTCCTGCACGCCAATGGTTCCGTAGCTCCCGCCGTCTTCTGTAGCGTTTATGAGAAACTTTTCCCTGCATTTCTCCCTGTTCACCGGTATTCCCCCCCAGCCGTCGTCTTCCAGCATTTCCGCCAGCAGCTTGGCCGCAATATCCTGATGGGCGGAAGTCTGACTGATTCCCATAATGCTGTCCGGCACGAATACGCCGTCCGCCTGTCCGCTGCCCGGCACGAAACCTCCGTCCGTTTTACCCTTTATCTTAAAGCAGGAAATCATCTCATCAAAGCTGAAGCTATCACTTATCACACCAAGAACAAATTCTTGGCTCCCTGCCAGGTAATCCAGCATTCTGCCGCCCATGGACTGCTGGTGCTCCTGTATTTCCTCTTCCGTAATTCCGGAAGCCCGCATATCCTCCAGCCACTCTTCATACTCTTCCTTGGTTTCCTCGTCCAGCCCTTCGCTTTCCGCAGCCCATATCCTTTTTGCCAGTGTATAAAACTGCGCCAGCGCTTCCCCGTCTATCTTCCCGTCTTCCGTCTTCCAGGCCGGCGCGCAGAAAGGCAGAAGCTGATTCAGCATTTCTTCTTCCCCCCTGGCTCCGAAGATCATGCCATCGGGCTTCTTTTCCCTGTACGCCTCCGCCGTTTCTGCTATCGCCTCCAGATCCGTCATTTTCTCTATATCTTCCTGTTTTCCTGCCAGCAAGGCCACTTGAAACTGGGCGGGCACTCCATAAATCCCCTCCGGTGTCTGGAAAGAGCGGATAATGTTTGTAAAATACCGATCCTCTCCCATCCCTTCCAAATAAGGAGCCAGATCCGCCAGCACCCCCTTTTCCACATAGGAATCCATAGGCATATCATCCAAAATAAAAATATCAGGTCCCTTTCCCGCCGCAATTTCCGTATTCAGCTTCTTCAATGCATCATCCCTCGTCACGGCCGGATTCCCGTCCATTCCCGTCTCATACCGTATATATACCTCCGGATGGCTGGCCTGATAGGAAGAGATCACCGTCCGCAGCTGCTCGTTTTCCATCAGGCTGTATGCCCTAAGCTGCACCTTGGGCACAGCGGGCAGATTCGGATCATACGTATACTTTGCGACTTCTCCGTTGGAAAACAGGATCACAAAAACGTCATTTTCCAGCAAAACGCCGTCCGCCAGCCCGTAAGACGGGTTTCCCAGGGAAGTAAGCGTGCCATCCACCACCCGTTCTATTACATTGCCGCCGATCACATGTCGGTAAATTCCTTTTTCAAAAACAAGATACAAAATTCCTTCCTCGCCGGGCAGGATCAGAAGGGGATTCATTCCTGTCGTATGGTATTCGAGACTGCCGCCCTGCTCTTTCATAAAATCATCCAGAACCTGATCCTCCAAAATCTCCCCGGAAGACAAATCCAGAATCGTCACTCCCCTCCCGTCCGCCATCATCAGTTTATCGTCTTTTGCCGCCATATACTGAGCCCAATGGGGAAGTTCGATCAATTCGCTGCAAGAACCGCTTTCCCTGTCGATCTCATATACTTTTCCGCCCAAGGCAGAACCGAACAGCCTGCCGTCATCGGAAAAAACAAAGCGATTTACATATTCCTCATTTTTATAAGGAATTTCTATTTCCCGAAAGGAACCATCCGGCTCTGCCAGACCGTACCGGGGATGAACGGAAAAATCCATCTCCTGCATCTCGATTCCCCCCGCTTCCCCATCGGCTTCACCGTTCCCGCTGTCTGCCTCATTCTCTCCGTCCCCTTCTTTCGGTTCATAAATGACTGCCGTACAGCCGTCCGCAGCCACCGCGATATCCATCAGCCAGTTGGACGCATCCAGTTCCGTATACCATGCCAGTTCTTCTTTCTCCCATGTAGCCCCGTTATCTTTGGATACCCATTTCCCGCTCCTCTTCGAAAAGATTGCCAGGCTTCCGTCAGCCATCCTCACCAGCTTGCTTTCCACGTCCAATTCTTCTTTCAATGAATCATCCATTTGCTCCAGGTAACGTCCCATCACCTTTTCCTCATCCGCTGCTCCTTCCTTTTCCCCTCCGGCCGCCGGCGTCGTTCCTGCCGTGCCGCTTTCTGCCGGGGCATCTTCTATCTGTCCGCAGGCAGCCATGCCAAACGCTCCCGCCATCATGGCAAACGCTGCCAGCCATGCCGCAACTCTGCCCGATCTTCTTTTCTTTCCCATATTCCCGCTCCTTTCTCTCCCATTTCTTATTCCGACATATAAATCGCCAGTTTTTGAACCACTTCTTCTGCTCCGGCCGAAGCGCTCATTTCCCCGGCCAGCACTTTTTCCCCTGTCTCACAAACCGCGTTTTCCAGAACGGAATTCTTTACATATGGAATCCGGGCGGCTTCCGCTATTTTCAGCAACCGTTCGATCTCTTCCCCGGAAGCGGGATAAATATCAAGATGATAATACTCTTCCTTTTCCTCCCCCTTGCTTCCGCCCATCGATGCGTAACTGCCTCCGTCCTCCGCAGCGTTTTGATGGAACTTTTCCTCCCATTTTTCTTTATTGACCGGCATCCCCAGCCATCCGTCGTCATCCAGCATCTTCTCCATCAATTCCAAGGCTGTCTCCCGGTGCGGGGATGCCGCGTTGATCCCCAGCAGGCTTTCCGGCATAAACACTCCTTTGGCCTGGCCGTTATAAGCGGCGAAACTGTAATCTTCTTTTCCGGGGAATTTAAAACAGGAGATCAATACATCAAAACTGTTGGAATCCGTCATCATGCCGGCTGCAAACTCCTTTTCCCCCGTAATCAGGCCGATCTCCGACATCCTGATCTGGAACTCCCTCTTATCTTCCTCCGATACGCCCGCTAACTGCCGCTCTTTTTCCCATCTTTCATATTCTTCCTTCTGCTCCCCGCTCATTCTTGCATTTTCCACATCCCACATTCTTTTTGCCGACTCATAAAATTCCGCCAGCAATTCCTCGTTTATCTTTCCATCCCCGTTCATCCATGCGGGCAGACAAGCGGGAAGCAGCACATTTAACAATTCGCTCTCGTTTTTCACCCCCAGAATAATGCCATCCGCTTTCTTTGCATCGTACTCGTCCACGATTGCGGCAATTCCTTCCAAATCAGTCATTCTTTCTATATCCGGCTGTCTGCCCGCAGTAAGTCCTACAGAAAACTGGGACGGCGCCGCATAAGTTCCCTCCGCCGTATGGAAAGCATGGATGATATTGGTAAAATATTGGTCTTCCGTCTTTGTCCCCAGCCAGGAATCCAAATCCATCAATACTCCTTTTTCCGCATAGGAATCGATCGGCATATCATCCAGAATAAAAATATCCGGCCCCTTTCCTGCCGCAATCTCCGTATTCAGCTTTTTTAACGCATCATCCCTTGTCACAGGCGAATTCTCCCCCATTCCGATCTCATATCGGATATAAACTTTCGGATGTTCCGACTGAAAAGCGCTGATCACCTTTTTCAGCTGCGGATTATCCTTCAAACTATATGCTTTCAGCTGTACCTCCGGCACAGCCGGCATATCCGGGTCATAGGTATATCTCATCAGCCTGCCGTCCGCAAGCAGCAAAAGAAATACATCGTTCTCCAAAAGGATGCCATCCGCTATCCCATAAGACGGGTCGCTGAACGAAGTAATCGTTCCGTCCACCACCTGTTCTATCACATTTCCTTCCGCCACATGCCGGTAAATCCCCTTTTCACAGGCAAAATACAAAATCCCGCTTTCCCCGGGCATCAGCAAAAGAGACACAACGCCTTCTGTATCGCTGCTGATATGGGAACCCAGCTGCTCATGCAGGAAATCATTCATCACCTGATCCTTTACCGTTTTTCCTGTCTCCAGATCCAGAATGGTCACGCCGTCGCTGTTCAAAAGCATCAGCCTGTTATCTTTCTCCGCCATATACTGCACCCACCCGGACAGCTCGATCCATTCTTTCATGGTTCCCTTTTCCCTGTCTATCTCATATACTTTTCCTCCCAAATCGCTTCCAAAGAGTCTGCCGTCTTCGGAAAAAGCAAAGCGATTCACGTATTCGGAATCCCTGAAGGAAAGATCCAGCTTTTGGAAACCCCCGTCCGCAGAGGCGATTCCGTATTTAGGCGAAAAAACGCTGCCGCTTTCTTCCGCTCCTTCTTCTTCCCCGCCCTCTTCTCCTCCGGCATATATGACGGCAATATCGCCGTTCTTCGCCACCGCCGTATTCATTATCCAGCATTCGGCCGCCATCAGATCCTCATACCATGCCGCTTTTTCCCGTTCCCATGTCATCCCTCCATCTTTGGATACCCACTTCCCGCCGTATCCCGACATGACCACAAGACTGCCGTCCTCCATCTGCGCGATATCTCCCCCGCCTCTCGCTTTTTCTTTCAAAGTCTCGTCCGCGCTTTCCAGATAGCGTCCCATTACCTTTTCCCGGTCTTCCTCTTCCCCGGAACCTCCTGTAGAACCCTCTTCTCCATAAGCAGCGCTTCTTCCATTGCCGCCCGGATTCCCTGCGGCCCCGTTCTCTTCCGTCCGTCCGCATCCCATTGTCCCAGCCGCTCCGAACGCCATAGCGGCAAGGAGCAGCCACGCAGATATCCCCTTCATCGTCCTTTTCTTCCTCATAGCAATATCGCCCCTTCTTGTTTGACTTTTTGTCATCATACCAGCCTAATCTCTAAAAAATCTCTAAAACCTTAAAATTCCAAAGTCAAACATCATATTTGACAAAATAGCAAGGATATAGTATTTTTAAGTAGAAGACAAGAAATAGTCAATCTAAAGACGGAAAAGGAGAGGACATCATGTATCATAAGTTCCATGTATCGGACGCAGAGTACGAAGTGCTGGAAATGCTTTGGAAATGCGGCGGGGAAATCAAGCAGTCGGAATTGCTCAAAAAGCTGGTGGAAGCAGGAAAAGAATGGAAGCGCCAGACGCTGAATACACTGGTTGCAAGGCTGGAAGAAAAGAAACTGGTGGAAAGGGAAAACCGGATCGTAAAGGCAGTTTATTCCAGGACAGAATACTGCAGCCTCCAGATGCAGGAGGGCATCGACCAAATGTACGATGGAAAATTAAGCAGATTTTTTGCTTCTTTTACGGAACAGAGAGGAATCAGCAAAGAAGAGGCCGAAGAAATCCTGGCTATTATCGAACAGCGTTTTACCCCCGGGGAATGAAAGTTACAAAAAACCATAATCTTTGCCGCCAACGCAGCAAAAAGGAGGTATCTATGAACTATATTCTGGTCATGACATTGTCTGGAAGCTGTATGTTTTTTCTTTATCTCTTCCAGAAGCATACCATCGGCAGATATCTGCCGAAACGCTGGCAATATCTTTTTTTAAAAGCAGTCATGCTATACTATTTGATACCCCTGCCTTACCTGGCGGTATTATACCGAAAAATCATAAAAGCCCTCTTTCCAACACCTTTTACGGGTTTTCGCTATTTTCACGATGGAAAATTACTGTACCGGGCAGAAAATTATTTTGGCATAAGCGATGGATACCAGCGCAGGCTGGCGGCTGCCGGCTTATGGTGCCTGGCTACAGGAATTATTTTTGCGGTGCAGCTCATCCGTTACCTTAAAACGAGCCGGGAAATCTTAAAACATGGAAATACGGAAATACCGGCAGAAGACACGGATACCCTCAAAATACAAAAAAAGCGGCTCCATGTACGGAAAAATGTTCTGTTATGTCTATGCAATGAAAAAAATATTACTTTTACCATGGGTATCCGAAAACCGGTGATTGTCTGTTCGCTGCCGGAAAATCCCCAGGAAAAGGAAATGCTTCTCGGACATGAACTGATGCATGTGAAGCGTTCCGATACTTTTTGGAAAATGGCAGAAAGCATTGTCCTCGGGATCCACTGGTTCAATCCCGTCGCTTATCATTTCCGGCGCGAATTCGATTTCGTCTGTGAAACATCCTGCGATGAACTGACGCTGGAAGGGTATTCGGACGAAAACCGCCTCCAATATGCCTCTATGTTAGTGGAACGCTCCGTCCAAAAGGATGCAGACCGGGTATGGGGAACGGCGCTGTCCAAAAATGGAACAAAATTATACGAAAGGATTGAATGGATTATGAAATGTGGGAAAGAAAAGAAACAATTAAACGGCATCCTGTCCGCGCTGCTTGTATGCGCGTTGGTACTATTGAATTCGATTACCGTACTTGCTTATGAGGAAGTGTCCGTGGTTCCTGCTGTTTTTGTAGAAGATATGAAAAACAAGGATCAGCTGGATGTTGCCTTTACGCCGCTTGGGGAAAATCTTGCTTTTACAGATGTCATATTATACGACGAACAGTTTGTGGATAAGGCTGGAAATATTTATCCAATCCATGAAACTGACACATATGCAAACTGTAGTCATACTTACATAACTGGCGTAGCAGAAAGACACAATAAAAACAGCGACGGAAGCTGTACCATGACCTATTACGAAAGCCAATATTGTACGAAATGCGGAAATTGCATCATTGGAAAGCAAATTTCGCAAGCAACATTTACACAATGTGTCCATTAAATCAGTAAGAAAACCAAATTTCTTATTGACAATTACCAGATATTATAATATGATATAGGAAGACATATAGTAGTCTATTTATTGCTAATAAGCAATTACAAAAGGGGAAGGAGGGGATTCCAATGCAGGGGACAGATGGAATCACTGGCACATGAATTGATATACCATTTTTCATACAGGACATGAGATAGGAGGAATTCATTCATGATCATAAAAACCTGGATTATCCTGGCAGTTATTTCAGCTTTCATACAGATTGTCTTAGCACGAAAGAAAATGCCTCATTGGGCAGGCATGCTTCTACCGGCTGCTTTCCTGGCCTTTGCCATTTATGCATGGGCGGATCTGTTTTGGGTCGGTATCCCGGTCGGCAAATTGCTTGCCTTTATGATTCCCCCCATTTTCCTTGCTTGCCTGTTTGAAATGGTTTATTGGCGAACACGATGGAAAGAGAAGCAGAAGGAATATGAAAAATATAAAAAATAAAAGAGTTTATGTCTTCTCTTAGCGGCCGTTATTTGTATCCTGACCATAGGAACCACCTGTTTGGCCGCCGAAACAAAAGCAGCTCCCCGAAGCTACCGGGAGGATCTTCTTGTATCTTATAAAGAGTACTGGTATACGGACGGCGCTGGAATAGAAAGCCATGTCAGATATGGCGAACAGTATAAATCATTTACATTTTTAAACGGATACCGGCAATCGGGACAAACCATAACGCATCTTCCGTTAAATGCAGACGATTTGCCTCACGGTGTCACCATACATCAGCAAGTTCAAATTCAATACGAATTCTATTGAAAAGGAGAAACCATGATTTATAATGAATTAAAATTATTATTGATAATAACTATCATACTAACCATTATCCAAATATGGCTTTCTAAGAAAAAATGCTGGTGGAAAGGATTATTTGTCCCTGCTTTATACTTGGTTTTTGCCATTCCCTATGTATGCACCAAGCTTTTACCCACTAGCAGCATTCGACTAAGACCTGACTACTATCATACAGCCACCTATATTTTCCCCGGTGTCTGGTTTTTTATGATTTTTTTTATCTTTTATTACTACAGACAATATAAGAAAGAAGGGAATTAACGAATGAAATGGATTAAAAAAAAAGAAAGAAGTATGATCATAATAGGGTTTTTGTGCGGCATCGCAGCACGTTGTCTAATGCTTCTTTTCAAAGGACGTTTCTCCTTTTTCTCTTTCTCAGCAGGAATTCCTGAATATATACTAAGGCGCATGCCGTATGGCATTTTCAGCTGCCTATTATATGGGATGATCGGCAGTTTGATCGGTTTGTTATTCTATTTAGTAAAGAAAAGGATCTGACAGGCGATAATAATATTACATTGATTGATATACCTCCTGCCGCAGCCGCGCGGCCGGAGGTATTTTTCATTACAATAAGCCGGCGTGACGGCGTTTGTTCCCTTTTTAGAGACTTTTTAGAGATTTACTTGCTACAATAAAACCCGTATAATAAATACGAAACATCTGCAAGCTATCCCTGAAAGGAGATTCTTTTATGCGTTTACTGCTGGCGGAAGACGACCCAAAACTGAACCACTCCTTAAAATACCAGTTGGAAAAAGAGAATTTTATCGTCGATTCCTGCTCCGACGGGGAGGAGGCGCTTTTTTATATTGACCAGAATATCCACGACGTCATCCTGCTGGACCGTATGCTCCCGCTTCTGGACGGAACCGAAGTTCTTACCCTGATGCGCCGGAAAAATAACAGCACTCCCGTCATCCTGATCACCGCCCTCGGCACTTTAAACGACAAAATTACCGGCCTTGACCTGGGCGCTGACGATTATCTCGTCAAACCCTTTGATTTCGAAGAATTACTGGCCCGCATCCGCTGCGTCACGCGCCGTTCCCCCATGATCCAGGGAGACGACAGCCTGTCCTTGGGCGATCTGACGCTGCATATCGGCGAAAGCCGCCTGGCCGGCCCCTGCTCCTCCTGTTCCCTGTCCAAAAAGGAAAATGAACTCTTCCAGTCCTTTTTCCGCAATCCAGGGCAGATCCTCACCAGAGAGCAGCTGCTTGCCCGCGTCTGGGGCCTGGATGCAGAGATCGAAGACGGCAATCTGGACAATTATATCCATTTTCTCCGCCGCCGTCTAATCACCGTCGGCAGCACCGTAACCCTGCACACTGTCAGAGGCGTCGGCTACCGCATGCTTGTATCCTGATCATCCTCCAAATAATGTCCGCGCAAGCAGACCTGTCCGTTTAGAAAGGCATTCTATGTTCCGCAAAGTACACTATCACCTCACGATTTTATGCGCCGGGACCACCGCCGCTATACTGCTTGTTATGTCTTTGGTCTATCTCTATGTCTCCGAAAGCGGACTGACACAAAGCCAGTTCCTTTCTTTCCAGCATGCGATGGATAACTTTGTCAATAACTTCAAGCAGCAGAATGTAATCACCCACGAATGGCTTTCCCGCATGGAAGCCAATAATTCCTATTTTATACGAATCACAGACAACGGGGTTCCCCTGCTCTTTAGCCAGAGAAAACACGGCCAGGACCGCCTGAATACGGAAGAAGAAGCCCTGGATTACTTCTCCTCTTCTTTTTCCATCGAAAATACAGATCCTTCCGAGGAAGATATGGTTTATCATTCCGAGTTTCCATTTACCGCATCTACCGGAGAGGACTATTATGCCTGTGTCGCCCGGATCAGCCGGGAAAAACAATATACGGAAATTCTTGTCCTGTATCCTCTGCAGGAGCTGAACGCCAAAATCAAAAACCAGCGCATCCACTTTGCGCTGATCGATCTGGCGGCTGTTTTTCTGCTCTCCCTCTTTTCCTTCTTCTTTACGAAAAAACTGCTTGCCCCCATCGAGCGGAACCGGAAAGAACAGATACAGTTCGTAGCGGCGGCCTCCCACGAGCTTCGTACGCCCCTGGCTGTCATTCTTTCCTCCGTCTCCGCCATAAAAAAAGCCTCTCCCGAAGAAAAAGAGAACTTCCTTTCCACCATTGCCTCCGAAGGACAGAGGATGTCCCGCCTGATCAGCGATATGCTTCTTCTTTCCCAGGCGGATGCCCACGCATTCCCCGTCCGCCTGCAGCCTGTGGAATGCGATACCCTGCTTTTAAACTCTTTCGAAGCCTTCGAGCCGATGGCTAAGGAAAAAAATATTTCCTTCGCTATCTCCCTTCCCCGGACCGCCCTTCCTCCCTGCCTTTGCGACGGAGAACGTCTAAGCCAGGTAATCTCCATCCTCTTTCACAATGCCATCAGCTATACGCCCTCCGGCGGGAGCATCTCCGCGTCCCTGTCTCTCGATACCATAAAAAAATCGGAAGTTCTTACTCTTTCCGTGATCGATAACGGCATCGGCATCCCCGACGAGGAAAAGGATAAAATATTCCAGCGTTTCTACCGCTCCGACCGGTCACGCAGCGTCAAAGACCATTTCGGCCTCGGCCTTCCCATCGCCAGCGAGATCATCCGCTCCCTGGAAGGAACGATCCGCGTCATGGATACCCCGGGCGGCGGCAGCACCTTCCTCGTCCGTCTGCCCTTCCGCCCCTGATTCACCCCTGAAAAAACCGCCAACAGGAAAAACGCCGCTTTTCAGGCAGCTTCTGCCTCCCGGCGGCACAAACCATCAACGGGAAGAACGCCGTATTTCAGGCGTTCTTCGGTGTGAGAAAGACTTGCGAAGCAAGTCTAGTACTTCTTAGCGAAATGCCCTCTGGCATGAGCTTTAGAAGTACTTCTCACACTGCTAACTTAATGCCACATCCAGCGCCATCATAATGACGAATCCGACCGCAAACCCAATCGTTCCCATATTGGAATGTTCCCCTTCTGCCGATTCCGGTATCAGCTCTTCCACCACTACATAAAGCATAGCCCCCGCCGCAAAAGCCAGGGTATAAGGAATAAACGGATCGATCAGGCCGGCCAGAAGCAGCGTCAAACCGGCCGCCACCGGCTCCACGATCCCGGACAGCGTCCCCAGCACAAAAGCCTTTCCCTTTCCCGCTTCCTCTTTCAGCGGCAGCGATATGATCGCCCCTTCCGGGAAATTCTGTATGGCGATCCCCACCGACAAAGCGATGGCTCCTGCCATAGTAATCGGGCTTCCCCCGGCCATAGCCCCCGCCAGCACGATCCCCACGGACGCTCCCTCCGGTATATTGTGGATCGTTACCGCCAGTACCAGCATCGTGGATTTCTTCCAATTACTCTTGATTCCCTCCTGTTCTTCGCTGCCGAGATGCAGATGCGGCACTACCCGATCCAAAATGAGCAGAAAAGCAATCCCCAGCAAAAAGCCCGCTGCCGCAGGAACAAAAGCAAACTTTCCCATCGGCTCCGACAGATCCATCGCCGGAATCAGCAGCGACCAGACCGATGCTGCCACCATTACCCCCGAGGCAAATCCCAGCATCGCCTTGCGCATTATTGCATTCATTTCTCCTTTCAGCAGAAAAACACAGGCCGCCCCCAGCATTGTCCCTAAAAACGGAATACCTATTCCAATAAGTATACTGCTATTCACTCCGATCTCCTCCTGTCCTGATTTCCTTCTTCAGTTCATATTCCAATCCTGTCTGCTCCAGCACAAACTTATGCTTCGGCAGATATTTTTCCCAATATGCCAAAACGCTTTCCATATCCTCTTTCCACCCCGCATTATAGTAAAAACGGATCTCTGCTTCTTTCGTCATTGCTTTCCTTTTATAAAATACCGGGCAGACCATATATTGCAGCTTCCCCTTTCTGTTCCGCACCATAGATCCATCTTTTTGTATATAGACTTCCAGGACGCATACATAATCCTCCGGCAGTTTCTTACCGTTTCCGGTGATCCGGCTGCTTTCCGGCTGCACATCCGCCTCCGGATCGAGCCGGCCGCCATAATATTCCGCATATCCATAAAGCAGCTCCGCCCCCAGCTTCCGGTTCCTCTCCTTCCACTCTTCCAGCAGCGCCTCAGCCTGTCCATATATTCTCCCAGATAAATCCGGCAGATTTTCCTCCTCCATGATTTCCTGGGAAAACATCCCCATTTCCGATGGCGCAAGGTCTCCCATCGCCTGTTTTACCCCTTTTCCCATATGAATATCGACTTTATTATCATGCAGACACAAAAACATGCGGTCCATATTCTCCATGCCTGCCTCCAAGCGGCATATTTTCTTCCCCTTTTTATCATACAGCACACAATCCAGATGCCATGCCGTGCTAAAAACGGCTTTTGCAAAACCGATATCTTCTACCTCAAACCGTTTTGCCACTCCAAACATATTGCAATAATACAAACCGTTTTTCGTCACCGCAAGCTGCCGGTTCTTCGCCTCCAGGCAGACCAGCATCCCGAACAGGAGAATCAGCAGGATCACCGCGTACATCCACAACGCTATATGGGAAACATGATATATGATATCCAAAACCAGAAAGAAAATGCCCATCCCTATGATCGCGATTCCTATCCCATATGCCGCTTTATGCTGCCGGACCGTAAAATCCCGCGCCGCCTCTTCCGGCAAATTATCCGCTTTTTCCACAGCCATATTCTATCCGCCTTTCTCCCATGATTCAAAAATCCCTCCGGCTCCGGAGAGATTTTATCACTCAAAGACTACGTTTTATTTGTTGTAATAAATTTATGAAACACAAGGTACTAAGCAGAACGATAAGCCGGGTTATGTCGTGAATGATCATCTATCTAGGATCACCGTTGCCGGTAATCTCCAGCGACCTACCTGAAAGCAGGCCGGGCAAGCCTTTCGCTTTCTGTTTGGTCTTGCTTCGGATGGGGTTTACATGGCTCCGCCTGTTACCAGGCAGACGGTAGTCTCTTACACTGCCTTTCCACCCTTACCAACGTAGCAGGCAAAAAGCCTGGTACGCCAAAGAACCAAACAAGTTTGATTCTTTCCACGAAAGAACAAAAGCTCTTCCATGGGGCGGTTTATTTCTGTTGCACTAGCCTTGGAGTCGCCTCCACCGGACGTTATCCGGCATCCTGCCCTGTGAAGCCCGGACTTTCCTCACCCGCATCTTTCGATGCGGCCGCGATCATTTATTCTACTTAGTACCGATTGTTTTTTTCTTCCTGAAAATTTTCATTTCATGCTTTTATACATGGAAACAGCTTCCACCCACAAACTCTCTGCATATGGAGTTTTTCGGAAGATTGTCGCTGCTGACGCCGATAAAATATTCCAAAAATTTTAACAGCCTTTTCGCCTCATAATATTCCGGTTCTCCTTTTCCTATCCCAAACAAAAGGGGTTCCGCATATTGTTTCAAGACTGCCAGCTCATAAATCAACACGGAATTAAACATCGCATCCGCGCTTTCCTGGAACGGGAAAATATATTCCTCTTCCCCTTTCCTCACGGAAGCCCACATCTCGATCGTCCGCTTCGCCGATGTCCCCCGCGTCCGCGCATCCCTTACCATGCGGCGCAGGAGCCGCCCGTCGGTGGTCGGGATCCGGTTATGGTCGTCAATGTTAATGCTCGTAAGGGCGCTGATATAGATTTTATACTTGCTCTCATTGGGAAGCGCGTACGACATCGCGTCATTCAGCCCATGGATGCCTTCGATCACGAGGACGTCCTCCGGCCCCAATGTCTTATAATCGCCCTTGTATTCCCTTTTCCCCGTCTTAAAATTAAAACTGGGAAGTTCTACCGTCTTTCCAGACAAAAGATCGAGCATATCTTTATTAAACTGCTCCACGTCGATCGCTTCCAGGCATTCAAAATTATAATCCCCTTTTTCGTCCCTGGGCGTATCTTCCCGGTTCACAAAATAATTATCCAGCGCGATCGGATGGGGGGACAGCCCATAAGTGCGAAGCTGTATCGACAGCCTATGGGAAAATGTGGTTTTCCCCGACGAGGAGGGACCTGCGATCATCACGAATTTTATGCCTTTCCGCTCCACGATCTCCCTCGCGATCTCCCCGATCCGCCTCTCCTGAAGCGCCTCCTGCACGAGAATCAGATCGTTGATATTTCCCCGGCAGATCTGATCGTTCAGATCGCCCACCGTTCCTACATTGACCATATTTCCCCAATCGTCCGACTGCTTCAGCGTATCAAACAATTTTTTCCTCGGCTCCATCGAAGGCAGCTTTTCCGGCGATTTGGGATCCGGAAGCAGAAGCATCAGGCCGTCTTCATAGGCAAATACCTGGAAATACTTGACATACCCCGTACTCGGCAGCATATAACCATAATAATAATCGTAATATCCGTCCAGGCAATATACGTTTACATAAGAACTTCTCCTGTAACGGAACAGCTTTTCTTTTTCTTTCATATTCTGGCTGCGGAAGATCTCCACCGCATCGCCCAATGGATAAGATTTTTTCACATAAGGCAGATCGGCCTCCACCAGCTCCCGCATCCGTTGATTCAGCCTGTCGATAAACTCCTGGTCCAGCTTCACCTTTCCTTTCACGCTGCAATAATACCCAGAGCCGATGGCAAACTCCACCTTTACCTTTTCCAGGCTTCCCTCTTCCGCCACGTCATGCAAGGCCTTGATCATCAGCATGATCGCCGTCCTTACGTATGATTTATGCCCTACGGGGTCGCTGATCGTAAAAAAAGAAACCTCGCAGTCCTTTTTCACTTTTTTAAACAATTCCCTGATCTTTCCGTTAACCGTGACCAGCGCGATCCTATTATTGTATTTCTCCTGATATTCCCGGACAATCTCTTCATACGTCGTGCCTTCTTCGTACTGCCTTCTTTCGCCGTCGATCGTTACCGTTACCATACACACCCTCCCATTCCGAATGTTTTCAGCCTGTGTTTTCCAGCAGACCTAGTGCATTATTTTTTATTTGCTTATGCCTTTTACAAACTCATTCTCAAATTCTGCTTCCGTATATGTAAAAACTCTTTGAAAATACAGTCTTTCAAACCTTTCCAGACCAAACCTGATAAAATGTTTCTTTCCTTTCCTATGGAAATACTTACCGATCTCTACCCTTGATTCGGACTCTTGCAGTCTGCCCTCTTCCTTTTCTTCTTTTATTTTGTCATTTTTTGTTTCATTATAAACCAATATAAATTCTGCGTGATTCCTGCAAAAAGAAATGCTCTCGCCTGTAATATCGCAAAAAATCAATAAACTTTCATAAATTTTCTGATAAACGTTATATTTTTGTTTGTCATTTATTTTTCCATTTTTAAATTCAATAAAACAGATCTTCCCTCCGCTTCCTATATACAGCGCATCACTGGAACAGGGCAGAAATTTCGGCTTTCGCTCCAAGCTTCTGACATACGCTTTTTTCACTTTATCAAAATGAATCACCGAAACCTCTGCATCCGTCATATAGTACTTTACCATATTTTCGTCATCCAGCGAGGTTTTCTTAAGCGTAGAAATATTATCGCGGAATATTTCTATTTCATCATACCGTATTTCCATCCCAATACCCCATATTTTCCAAATCCTGCAACGGCCTTGCCAATTTCGCATAAATAAGCTCTATCTGGCGGGAAACATCCTCCATACTTACTCTGCCATTTTTTTCTTCCGCTAAATAATATCTGCACTTATTCCCGATTCCATACTTATTCGTATACACTTCAACCGCATTCAAAAAATAGGGGCTATGCGTATTCAACAAAATATGGATGCCGAATTCCACCTGAAGCAGCACAATAATTTCCGCAAATTTCAACTGCCACTCAGGATGTAAATGAATCTCCGGCTCATCAAGAATAATGATCCCGTTCTCATCAATGCTTCCATTTTGCAGCAACTGCTTTAGTATCACAAAATTTTTCATGCCCGTGGACAAATTAACCATCGCCAAGCTATCCCGCAGCCCCTCGGATCTATATACATAATTGTCATAATAGTCTGCTGCAATTTCACCGTCACAGGCTCCCTTCATGGCATTTAAAATATTCTGCATTTTCTTTTGAACGGCCAGTTCTTCCAATATATTTTCCAGCCCGGCTTTGCCTTTCGCCAGTTTCCTCTGCAAATCGCTCCGATGCCTCAGCGTATCGAAAACATGAAACTCATTTCTATGCAAATTATCCACCACAAACGGATCATCTATATAGATAATCTCCTTCATCAGGCTGATAAACTGCCGAATCTCTATCTCCCCGTCTGCCAGCACCTGAAAATCGATGGCATCGTCCTTTATTTCTATAGCAATATGGCTCTCTTCCTCAGGGAAATTCAAATGCCCTATCGTCTCCCCAAATTCCGCTTCCAAACTTTTTTTAAGAATAAACTTTACCAGCTCTCCATCGTCCAAATATAAATAATCATTTATTTTTTTCGCTTTCGATTCTAAACGCTCTCCATTTCCTTTAATCAAAGGATGGGAAAATAATTTCTTATAGAGGCCTTCAAACTCGTCAATAATTTTTTGTTCATTTCCTCTATATTCACCTAACTCGTCAAGCATCTGCGAAATTTTCCCAAAAAACAACTGTTTTAAAGAACCTTGTGGAGGAATTAAAACCCCTTCCGCAAAAACATTATAAATAGCACGTACTCTTTCTTCCCTAATATGTTCCCCAATTTTATAAAATGCCTTAAATACGCTATAAAGCATCTTCCCCACAGTACTCTTTCCCGTACTGTTCTCGCCCGCGATCACTGTAATCCCGTCCAATGCAATCCGCGCCCGTCCAATTTTCCCCACATTTTCCAGCTCTATCCTCATCTAAACCCCCATGATCGCCTTATGACATAAACATTTTATGACATAAATATCTGTGACAATAATACCATTCCTCAACCACTTAGTCTGCCAGCGGGAAGAATGCCCGCATTTTGGGCATTCTTCTGCGTGAGAAAGACTTGCGAAGCAAGTCTAGTACATCTTAGCGAAACGCCCTCTGGCGTGAGCTTTAGATGTACTTCTCACGCTAACCAGAACGGATTCCCTTCCTTCGCCGCAAAAACAGCGATCTGCGGGAATTCCCTCTCGATATACTCCATCATATAAGGAACAAAAATCTTTTCCAATCCATAATGCCCCGCATCAATGATCGCCAGTCCCTGGGCCACCGCGTCCAGCCCCTCATGATGTTCGATATCCCCGGTAATCAGCACCTCCGCCCCGGCCTCCACCGCCGGGCGTATCATGGATTTGCCCGATCCCGGCGATACGGCGGCGCACTCTACCGCCACATCCCTTTCTCCGTAAACCTTCACGCTCTCCAAATGGAATACATCTTTTACATAAGAGGCGCATTCTTCCAGCGTCATAACCTGGGGCAGCTTCCCGTACCTTCCGATCCCCTCTTTCGCGATCTCATCCTCATAAGTGATGCTCAATACCTGTCTTTCTTTTAACCGGATCTCGTCCGCCGCCGCGTCCGCCATCCCCATCACATCAAAATTCGTATGCATCGCATAATAGCTGATATCGTTCCGTATCAGCTTTACCAGGCGCCTTCCGATAAAGTCATCCGTATTGATCTTTTTCATGGCAGAAAAAATAAGCGGATGGTGGGTCAGAAGCATATCCGCCCCCTTCCTCACCGCCTCTTCCACGACCGCATCCGTCGCGTCCACTGCAATGCATATCTTTTCCACTTCTTTATCCCGGCGTCCCGCCAACAGTCCCACATTGTCCCAGTTCTCTGCAAACACCGGGGCGCATAACTGCTCCAGGCTTTCTATTATTATGCCGCATTCCACGCTTTTTTTGCTTTCCATACGAATGCCCCTGCCTTTCTTTTATCTACTCTTTACCGGTAACAGGAAAGCGCAGCCTCGATCCCGCGCAGCCTGTCCCCGATCTCTTCCTGGCGCCTTTGCGTTTCCCTGCCGTTTTTACGAAGATTTTCCATGATCTGCATGCAAAGCTTCTGCTCCCGCCGCAAATAATCCTCTAATACAGGATCTTTCTTTTTCAGCAGCACCGGCCCGTATTTATCTTCTATTTTATGCCATCCGGCATCTCCCTGTTCTCCGCCCTGCTCCGCTCTGTCCGCCAGCCTCTTCCCGTCTTTTTTCAAAGCCTCTTGCATGGAAAATGCGGGCAGAGCCTTTATTACCGGATAGTATTTTCCCTCTTCCAAAACCATATTTTCATCTGCGATAGAATATCCTTCTTTCCTCAGATATTCCCTTACCGCCCCTATTTCCGACTGGGGCTGCAGAATCATTTCCTGCATCTGCCGGATCTTCTCTTTCCCCTCTTCCATGATCCTCTTGATCAGTCTGCCGCCCATGCCCGCACAGATCAATGTATCCGCCTCGCCCGGGCTAAGAGCCGCCACTCCGTCGGACAGCCTGGTCTCTATGTAGTCCGCCAGCCCAAACTCCCTCACATGCTCCCCGGCTGCCCGCAGAGGACCCTCGTTGACATCCATCGCAATCGCTTTGGGGCTTATCCCCTCCCGGACCAGATAAATGGATACAAAGCCATGGTCGCACCCTGCATCGCATACGATATTCCCTTTCGTTACCATTCCGGCCACTGTCCGCAGCCTTCCGGAAAGCTTTACTGCCTTATGCCCTTCCCCCATCAGTCCAGATAATCCTTTAATTTCCGGCTTCTGCTGGGATGGCGGAGCTTGCGCAGCGCCTTTGCTTCGATCTGGCGGATACGTTCGCGGGTCACGTTGAATTCTTTCCCCACTTCTTCCAAAGTCCTTGCCCGCCCGTCATCCAGCCCGAAGCGAAGCCGAAGCACCTTCTGCTCCCGTTCCGTCAATGTACCCAGTACCTCTACCAGCTGCTCCTTTAACAAAGTAAAAGCAGCAGCATCCGCCGGTACCGGCACATTATCGTCCTGTATAAAATCTCCAAGATGGCTGTCTTCTTCTTCGCCGATCGGCGTTTCCAAAGAAACCGGTTCCTGGGATATCTTCAAAATTTCCCTTACCCTGTCCACGGGCATATTCATCTCTTCCGCAATTTCTTCCGGGGTAGGTTCCCGCCCAAGTTCCTGGAGCAGCTGCCTGCTGACGCGGATCAATTTATTGATCGTCTCCACCATATGCACAGGGATGCGGATCGTCCTCGCCTGGTCCGCAATCGCCCTCGTAATCGCCTGGCGGATCCACCAGGTCGCATAAGTGGAAAATTTATATCCCTTCCGGTAATCGAATTTTTCCACAGCCTTAATAAGGCCAAGGTTCCCCTCCTGAATCAGATCGAGGAAAAGCATGCCCCTGCCCACATATCTCTTGGCAATGCTGACAACCAGACGCAGATTGGCTTCCGCCAGACGCTTTTTCGCATCCTCGTCGCCCATTTCCATCTTCTTTGCCAGTTCGATTTCTTCCTCCGCGCTGAGGAGGGGAACCTTTCCGATCTCTTTCAGATACATTCTGACCGGATCTTCAATGCTGATGCCGTCCGGCACGGACAGGTCGATGTTCTCCACATCCACCTCGTCCTCCTCCGTCAGAATGATTTCCTCGTCGTCCACATCATCCTCCTCCGTAATACGGAGCACGTCCACGTTATTCTGTTCTAATGTTTCCAATATCCTGTCAAACTGCTCCTCCTCCAGCGTCATGTCGCTGAAGAAGTCGCTGATCTCCTGATATTCCAAAACATTCTTTTTCTTTTTCGCAGCGTTCAGAAGCTCTTTTAACCGCTCCTCAAACTTTGCTTGTGTGTTTTCATCCATTTTTTGGTTCCATCCTTCCTCATGTAGTCATAGTATTATCATTCATCCAGAGAAATATGCGTTTTGCTAAGTTCTTCCAGCGCTTTTTTTCCTGCAATTACCTTATTCAGGGCATCCATATCCGCTCCCATTCTCCCGGAATAATATTCATAGCTGTTTCTCTTTACCGTATATATAATATCGTGAAGAGCCTTTTCCCGCTCTTTTTTTGTCTCCAGTTCCTCCAGCTTCGTATTAAAAAGAGCCGCCACTTCGCGTTGTTCCTCTTCATCTTCAAACAAACTGACCAGCGCCGCAGGATTGAACTCCCCTTTTGAAAGCCCCTCAAACAGCTTGTCCGCAACCTTCCGGTACAATTCGTCCGTAAAATCCCCTGCATTGATGTATTTTGCTATTTTAGGATATATCCCCGGCTCGTCCGTCACCCATGTGATCAGCAGGCGCTGTGCTTTTTTCCTGTTTTCCTCCGGCATGTTTTTCTTCTCCGCCAGCCCCGATTTCGGACGTACGACGGGACTCGCCAGCCCGGTCTGCGCCGCATAGGAAGCCACCAGCTTTCTCAGGTTTTCAAAACCTATGCGGTATTTGTCAGCCACCGCTTCCAGATAATTTTCCCTCTCCACTTCTTCCGAAAATCCGCAAAGCTTTCTGGCGATTTCCCGATGGAACTTTGTCTTGGACTCCGGATCTTTCAGGTCGTAATCCCGTTCCAGCATCCGCAGTTCAAAGAAAAAGCTGTTTTCGGCTCTTTCAATCCTCTTCCCAAACTCTTCCGCCCCCAGATTTTTCACAAATTCATCGGGATCCTTGTATGGTTCCATATTAATTACTTTTCCGGTCAGCCCCGCTTCCCTCAATATACCGATAGCCCGCAGGGCGGCGTTTGTCCCCGCACCGTCGCTGTCATAAGCGAGCAGCACTTCCTTTGCATATCGTTTTACCAGATTCGCCTGTCCTATCGTAAATGCCGTCCCAAGAGACGCCGCCGCCTGGATAAACCCCGCCTGGTGCATGGCGATCACATCCATATATCCTTCGCAGAGGATAATATAGCTCTGCCTCGATGTCCTTGCAAAGTTCAATCCGTACAAATTACGGCTTTTATCAAAAATCATCGTTTCCGGGGAATTCAGGTATTTCGGCTTGCCGTCCCCCATCACCCGCCCGCCGAAACCGATGACCCGGTGGTTGATATCCTGGATCGGAAACATGACTCTGTTCCAAAACTTATCGTGGAGTCCGTATTTTTCATCAAATACTGCCACGCCCGCTTCCCGTATCAGCTCGTCCCCATATCCTTTGGAACGGAGGTACTGCACCAAATCGCCGCTGGATATACCGGCAAAGCCAAGGCCGAACTTTTTCATTGTCTCCTGGCTGAGCCCCCGCTCCGCAAGGTAACGGTATCCCTTCTCCCCCCTGTCGGACCGGAGCTGGTAATAGAAATACTTGGCGGCCTCCTTATTGATCTCCAGGAGTCTGCTTTTACGGCTTTCCTTTTTTCTCATTTCCTCGGAATACTCGACTTCCGGCAGATTCACCCCCGCCCTGTCTGCCAGCAGCTTCACCGCCTCGGGAAACGAATAGTTCTCGTATTCCATAATAAACGTAAAAACATTTCCGCCCGCTCCGCAGCCAAAACAGTAATACATCTGCTTGCCACCCGAAACCGAAAAGGACGGCGATTTTTCATTATGGAAAGGACACAATCCGAAATGGTTCGCTCCTTTCTTCTGCAGCCTGACATAGCCGGAAATCACGTCCACAATATCATTCTTCATCCGTACTTCTTCAACAATCTCATCCGGATAATACATTCCATCCCCCTATACCATCGAATGACTCAGCTGTTCTAAAACCCGTCGGCACAGCTTCATTCTCTAATAATGCCACGACTTTGGTATAAACAATTCCTCGTATTTTGCAATGGCAAACCGATCCGACATCGCGCCCACGTAATCACACACAATGATCTCCGGCGCTTCCCCGTATTGGTCCATTCTTTCCCTCAAACGTTCCGGCAGCTTCCCCAAATGCCGGAAATAATATTCATAAAGAGATTTCATCAGCGTCTCCGCCTTCTCCTCTTCCTTTTTCGCCGCCTTGTTCTGGTATACCCGCTCGAACATAAAGCTTCTCAGCTTCCGCATCGCCTCTTCCACCGAAGGGGACATGCATATCTCGTTCTTTTCATAGCTGTACGTCACCAGGTCATGGATAAAATGATCCAGCCTTTCTCCTGTGGTAAAGCCGATCACTTCCCCGATTTCCTTCGGTACATCGGATTCCTGCAGGATTCCGCCCCGTATGGCGTCATCCATATCGTGATGGATATAGGCGATCTTATCCGAATAACGGACGATCTTGCCTTCCAAGGTATAAGGCATTCCCTTTGTCTGGTGATTCCGTATCCCATCCCTGACCTCCTGCGTCAGATTCAGCCCCTGCCCGTTTTTTTCCAGCACATCCACCGTCCGCACGCTTTGCTCGCTGTGGCAGAATCCATAAGGGCATACTTCATTCAAAGCCCTCTCCCCGGCATGTCCGAACGGCGTATGGCCCAAATCATGCCCAAGGGCGATGGCCTCCACCAAGTCTTCGTTCAACCTGAGCGCTTTTGCAATCGTTCTGGCATTCTGGGAAACCTCCAGAGTATGCGTCAGCCTTGTACGGTAATGGTCTCCTTCCGGAGTCAGGAAGACCTGCGTCTTATCCTTCAGTCTGCGGAAGGACTTGCTATGTAGTATCCTGTCCCGGTCTCTCTGGTAAACCGGACGGATGTCGCATTGTTCCTCTTCCCTTAACCGGCCTTTGGAATTCATACTTAAAGAAGCATACGGGCTTAAATACTCCTTCTCCCATTGTTCCAGCTTTTCACGAATCAACATTCCCAAAGCAGACCCCCCTTCCTTACATTTACAATATTCGGCGCGCAGCCGGAAAATCCTTTTTTTATTTCAAAATTCTTGGCTTCCGACGCTTCCATATTCTTTTCTCCTTGAAGGATTCCATTTTTAACGGCATATGTTATAAATAAATTCCGCGTTTTTATCCATCGCCTCATAAGCCGTTTTAAACGGCGACATCTGGAACACATGCCACATGCCCTCAAAAATATCCATCCTCACAGGCACGTTCGCCTTGATCATCTTTTTATGGAGCATGAGGGAATCTTCCAAAAGCACCTCATTGCTTCCCACTTGGATATAAGTGGCCGGGAAATCCATAAAATCCCCGAAAACAGGTGAAATGAGAGGATTCTCCAGTTCCTGCCCTTCCGCATAGTTATGAACCATCTCACCGATATATTCCGCATCCAATACCGGATCCACATCCTTCTTCGTCTGATAGGACTTACCGGATGCGGTCAAGTCTGTCCATGGCGACATCAGCACCAGCCCTCTGGGCAGCAGCCTGTTCTCGCTCTTCAGTTTATGCACCAAGGCCAGGGCCAGATTCCCCCCCGCCGAGTCTCCCGCCACCATAACATCCCTCGCGCCATAACCAAGCAGCATCAGGTAATTCCAGGCTTTCATCGCATCCTCCAGCGCGGCAGGATAAGGATGTTCCGGCGCCAGCCGGTAATCAAAGCAAAGCACGTCCATGGAAGTTGACATCGCCAGTTTTGTCGTCAGCGTCCTCGCATATAAACTGCTTCCTGTGGAGTATCCTCCCCCGTGGCAGTAGAGGACCACATATTTTTTCATATGCGCCCTGTTGACCGAAATCCACTCCGCATAAATATCCTCAATCACCATTTCACGAACCAGTATATCCTTGCTGCTCCCAAGCAGCGCCCCGAAATGGTCCTGCGACTGCCTGTGCTTCTCAATATCCGTATTTTCCACTACGCTGTGTACTCTTTTTATCAGATTCATCAGATTCATATTTCTTTTTTCTGTCATTGCCATAAGAATAACCCTTTCCCTATCTGTAAGTTATTTCTCTAATTTTACCACATAATCCGCAAATTGTGGTATAATCTAAAATAAAAAGAGCCGCCCGGCGGCCAACCTTTCCAAAAAGAGGATTTTCTATGGCGATCAGCAAAAAAAACAATAAAAAAATATGGTATAAACTGGACTTGTCAGCCATCGTTTATCCCACCCTGCAGCGTAAGGATTTTTCCTCCGTCTACCGGCTTTCCGTCGTTTTGAAAGAAACCATAGACCCGGACATCCTCCAAAAAGCAGTGGACATCGCCCTGCGGCGTTTCCCCACCTACAAGGTGGCCATCCGCAAGGGACTCTTCTGGCGCTATCTGGAAAGCAACGAAAGGCCAGGTCCCTTCGTGCAGCCGGATATTAAAAACCCTTGTATGCCCATGCCTTTCAAGGCGAACAACCGCTATCTCATCCGCATCTACTACCACGAATGCCGGATTGCTTTGGAAGCGCACCATAGCTTAGGCGACGGCTCCGGCGGCATGTATGTGCTGCAGACGATCACTGCCGTATATCTGAGACTGTTGGGCCACTCCATTTCCACCGGAGGTTTCGTGCTTGACGTGGACAGCCCTCCCGACCCGGAGGAACTGGAAGACGCCTATATGCGCTATGCCAACGCCCAGGTCCGCCCTCCCCGACCCGGAGAAAAAGCTTACCGGGTCAGAGGAACCAAAGAACCCTTTTATACCCTGAATATTATCGACGGCATCATGTCCGTCAAACAGGTCATGGGCGTAGCCGCAAAATATAATGCCACCATCACGGAATACCTGAACTCCGTTTTGCTCTATGCGCTCCTGCAAAAACAATCCAACGACTGGCATCCGAAGCTCCGCCCTGTGAAAATCGCAATGCCTGTCAACCTGAGGCGTTTTTTCCCGTCAAAAACGCTGCGTAATTTTATAACTATGGTATATCCTTCCATCGATCCCAGGCTCGGGGAATATACTTTCGATGAGATCGTCATCCATGTAAGGAATTATATGCGCTATTATATTAACGAAAAATTCCTCCGCGGCGACATCACTACGAACGCCTCCACCCAGAAAAATCCTCTGATACGCGTCGTCCCGCTTTTTATCAAAGATTACACCGTCCGCCTTTTTTATACAAAAGTGCAGGACCGGAACTCCTCTGCAGGACTGACGAACATGGGGGCCTTAAAGACGCCGGAGGATATGAAGCCTTATATCGAACGGTTTGACATCTATATGGGACAGCCTTTTTCCTCCCGGACCAACTGCGCCATTGTCAGTTTTGAGGATACCCTTACTATCAACTTTGCCAGCAGCATCATAGAAGCGGATGTGGAACGGTATTTTTTCCGCAAACTGGTGCAGGACGGCATCCATGTCAAAATAGAAAGCAACCGATAGAAAACACCCTCTCGGGCATCAGAAAGGAATGGTAATTAGAATGTCATATTGTGTAAACTGCGGAGTAGAGCTGGATTCTTCTTTAACATCCTGCCCCCTTTGCAATACCCCCGTTATCCATCCGGGACAGCTGCGCCAGGCTTCTCCCGCTTCCCCTTATCCTATGGAAAGAGGGCAAGTAGAAACCGTGAAGAGAAAAGATCTTGGCATCCTCTTAACCATCGTGCTGTCAGCTACTTCCATTGGCTGCGCGCTGTTAAATCTGTTTGTTTTCAACAACAATTTGTGGTCGCTGCTGATTATCGGCATCTGCATTGTCCTGTTTGTGCTGTCTATTCCTGCCGTAATCTATACAAGGCAGCCCATTTATCTGTCGCTTCTTCTGGACGGCATCGCAATTGGCGCCTATCTGTATATGATCACCTATCTGACCGCATCCGACCGATGGTTCTGGCAGCTCGCCGTCCCCATTGTAGCCTTAGTGACCCTGCTGGCGGAAATCCTTACTCTCTGCATACGGAAACTCCCCGTTTCCATCATCGCCACAGCGCTCTATATTTTTGCGGAAACGGCCGTCCTCTGCGTCGGCATCGAATTGTTCATCGACCATTACTTTGACAAGCCCCTCTCTCCTTCCTGGTCCGCCATCGTCCTTACTGTCTGCGGGATCATCGTCATCGCATTGATTACCCTGCTTTCCAAAAGAAGGCTCCGGGATGCCGTGAGGCGCAGGCTTCATTTTTAAACAAAGATGGTTGATTATCTCAAAAAGACTTGTTTTGTAATTCCTCTAACATGATTTTCTCAATCTTTGCTACGTCTGGCTGCGTTGGTGTAAAACGTACACCCCTATGTAACAAATTAATTATCTTTTTTGCGTTCTTTTCCATTTCCTGTATTATCTTTTGGTCGGCAATTCTAACAGGCTGACCGCCTTTTATATATTGCCCGTCTATGTATGGCGCAATCACAGGAAACATATCTTGAAATAAAAGAACCGTCCTTCGGTTAAAGACTTTCACAATTTTAATTGTATCAGTCGGCTTGTGCTGTCCCTGTTTCTTTTGTATCAGACGTTCAAATTTTTCAATTTTTGAACTGCAAGGCACTAACCAATATAAACCTGTACAATAAGCCTATGCCACTAAAGCTATAACCTGCTCAAAGCCAATGTGCCTTGCTCCACACTGGTAGACGAAACGAATCCGCTCTTCCTGGATATGGCTATAAATATATGCATAGCCATCTTCGAAAGACATGGTTTCACCACATCCAGTACATGCAAGCAGATGGGCCAGCGACATCAGCAGCCAGTACCTCCTGATTCCCTGTGATGAGCGAACCTGGTACCGGTCAAATGCCAGTCTGTCCTTTGACTGGCGGAAGAACACCTCCACCGGCCACCGTTCCACATATATGTCCAGAATCTCCCGGGTGCTCAGAGAGGCATCTGTGCTGATAAAAGCCCGCAGGGCTTTGGGTACATGGAACGCGTCCTTCGGATAGCTGATCAGGACCACTGCATTTTCAATGCCGTTGAGGTTCCCTTCATATCGGTAGACATAATAGCTCCGGCTGCCAACGGTCACGAGGCTGACAGCAGCATCTGTCTTCCGTAAATGAAGGGCGAACTCGCCTGCCTTCTGCTTTATGCCGCAGGGGTACAGCACCCGGTTCGTCTTCAGTGCGCCAATGGTATAGAAGCCCTTTTTGATAAAAGCATCCATGATGTCGCCGCATGTATACCAGCTGTCGCAAAGGAAATAGGAAACAACCGGCGGGACGGGCAGTTCATCCGCAATCTCCTGTACTATCTTTACCTTTGATTTGGACTTGTCATACATGACAATGGCATAATTAAGGACGATGCCGTTGCAGGAGAACATGACGGCTACAGCCTGATGGCCATAATCCTGCTTCCCCTTGAGATGGGACTGGTGGAAATACGCATCTTCAATCGGGTGCAGAGCCCGTGACGAAGGCTTTGTCTTGGAGGAGATGGTATCGTCCACGATGCAGAACACAGGCTTTCCAGATCTCTGGGCTTCTTTATAGATGAACTGGATGACAGTGCTTTTCAGTATGTTTTCCAGCTTGGCGTCATCCCATTTCCCTTTATTGAGGAAATGTGCAACCGTGGTACGGTGGCAGGGGCTGTATTTTTCAAAATCGATAGTCTTCCCATGATATCCAAGGGAAAAGACGGATATCAGTATGGCCATGATATGTTTCATGACCGTCTGGGAAAAGACACGGCATAAATTTAAGTTCTTAAAGCAGTTGTAAAGCAGCGTTGAATGGTATATACTGTTTTCTATAAGACATCATCCTTTGCAGGTTATTGTTTTCTGGACAAAAACAGTATACACCCAAAAAGGTATGATGTCTTTAGTTTTAAGGCATTTAAAGCAGTTTTGGTAAAAATTCAAATTTGCTCATTTATAGCTC
>JAETNQ010000002.1 GCA_021772075.1 Lachnospiraceae bacterium | reverse complement strand
CCGTCTAAAAAATGGGATGCAGTAAAAACAAAACTGGCGGCATTGGACACATCAAAACTGCATTATGTAAAGGTTCCAGAGAATCATATAGTCATTGACTTCGATATTACGGACGAGACTGGAAACAAAAGTTTTGAAAGGAATGTCGAGGAGGCAAGCAAATGGCCGCCTACCTATGCCGAACTGAGCAAAAGCGGTGCCGGGATACACCTGCATTATATTTACGCTGGAGATCCGGCAAAGCTCAGTAGGATTTATGACGACCATATCGAAGTGAAAGTGTTCACAGGCAATAGTTCTCTCAGGAGAAAGCTATCCAAATGTAATAATCTGCCGATTGCCACGATTAGCTCCGGGCTGCCACTGAAAGGAGAAAAAATGGTAAATTTTGACGCTATAAAGAGCGAGAAAGGGCTTAGGACGCTGATCATGCGGAATCTCAATAAAGAGATCCATCCGGGGACTAAGCCGAGTATCGATTTCATCTACAAAATTTTGGAGGATGCCTATGCGAGCGACCTGAAGTATGATGTCACGGATATGCGCAATGGCGTCCTTGCTTTTGCCGCCAACAGCACGAATCAGGCGGACTACTGTATAAAACTTGTGAACAAGATGCAGTTTAAGTCGGAGGATTCATCTACCGGAGCAAGGAACGACGATGCGAAGTTGGTGTTTTATGATGTAGAGGTGTTCCCGAACCTATTCCTTGTGAACTGGAAGATTGTGGGTGAGGGGAAGCCGGTGGTCCGGATGATCAACCCGGCTCCGGCGGAAATTGAGGAACTGATGCGGTTCCGTCTGGTGGGGTTCAACTGCCGGAGGTACGATAATCATATCCTCTATGCCAGGCTTATGGGATATTCTAATGAGCAGCTTTATAACCTGTCCCAGAAAATCATCAACGGAAGTCCTAACTGCTTCTTTGGAGAGGCTTATAACGTCAGTTACACGGATGTTTATGACTTTTCCAGTAAAAAGCAGTCCTTGAAGAAATTCGAGATTGAGCTGGGAATCCATCATCAGGAGCTTGGACTTCCGTGGGATCAGCCGGTGCCGGAGGAACTTTGGACGAAAGTTGCTGAATACTGTGACAATGATGTCCTGGCTACGGAAGCGGTGTTCAACGCAAGAAAATCGGATTTCACAGCAAGGCAGGTTCTGGCTGATGTGGCTGGGATGACGGTAAACGACACAACAAATACATTAACAACCAGAATTATATTTGGCAATAACAGGAAACCTCAGGATCAGTTCAATTACCGGGATATGGGAATCGACGAGTTGCCGTTCGGTAAAGAAGAAGAGAACTTTTATAATTGCTTCAATGAAGATGGCAAACCGGAATTTCCCGGGTACACCTTTGAGCATGGAAAATCTATCTACCGTGGAGAAGAGGTCGGCGAGGGTGGCTATGTTTATGCCGAACCCGGAATCTACGGAAATGTGGCACTACTGGATATTGCCTCTATGCATCCCAGCAGTATCGTAGCGGAAAATCTTTTCGGTGATATATACACTCAGCGTTTTAAAGAGATTTTGGATGCCCGTATCGCTATCAAGCATAAGGACTTCGACAAGGCAAGAAAAATGCTGGGTGGGGCTTTGGCAAAATACTTAACGGACGAGGATTCTGCTGCAGATTTGGCCCAGGCACTGAAAATTGCCATCAACTCTGTGTATGGGTTGACTTCGGCAACATTTGAGAATCCTTTCCGAGATGTGCGTAATAAGGACAATATTGTGGCGAAACGTGGAGCTCTGTTCATGGTAAACCTCAAACACGAGGTGCAGGAACGGGGCTTTACTGTTGCCCATATTAAGACGGACTCCATCAAGATTCCAGATGCAACGCCGGAAATCATCCAGTTTGTCATGGAGTTTGGCAAGAAGTATGGCTACACCTTTGAACATGAGGCTACCTATGACAAGATGTGCCTGGTCAATGATGCTGTTTATATTGCCCGCTATAAGGATGGAAAACACGCGGGGGAATGGACAGCTACAGGCACCCAGTTTGCGGTTCCCTATGTCTTCAAGAAGTTGTTCAGCAAGGAAGAGATTGTGTTTGAGGATCTGTGCGAGGCGAAGTCTGTCAGCAGTGCGTTATATTTGGACATGAATGAAGATCTGCCGGATGTGACCGAGTACGAAAAGGAACTGGCCAAGGCCGAAAGCAAGTACAAGAAAGGCGAACTGTCTGACATTACATTTGAAAAAATGGGGCAGGAGCTGGTTCCTTTGATTGAGAAAGGCCACAATTATATTTTCATCGGCAAGGTTGGAAACTTCTGCCCGATTAAATCTGGCTGCGGAGGCGGCGTGCTTTACCGCGAAAAGGACGGAAAATATTATGCCGCAACAGGATCGAAAGGCTACCGGTGGCTGGAATCGGAGATGGTCAGGGAGCTCGGCAAGCAGGCCGACATTGATGAGCAGTATTATATTTCTATGGTAGATGAAGCGATTGCTACAATCTCTAAGTACGGAGACTTTGAACAGTTTGCTTCTGATGACCCCTATGTAAAAGCTGAAAATTGGGATTTTATGAATATTCCGGATGGAGTAGACGAAGAAATCCCGTTTAATTAAAAGAAAAGGAGAAAGAAAAATGTCAAGAAGAATACCACCTATCAACATCGAGAACGCGAGGATTATTTTCAGGAATTTTTCCGGCAAGGAGACAAAGTACAACCGGAAAGGGGATCGGAACTTCTGTGTAATCATCGAAGATCCCGACATGGCTCAGCAGCTGGCAGCGGATGGATGGAATGTGCGTATCCTGCCGCCCCGTGATGAGGACGAGGAAGCAAGAAATTATATTCAGGTTGCCGTGAGCTATAAGGTCATTCCGCCGAAAGTTATCATGGTGACGAGGCGGGCGCAGACCCCGCTGGACGAGGAGTCCGTGGATTCCCTGGATTATGCAGAAATCCGGAATGTAGATCTGACCATCAATCCATCCGAGTGGGAAGTCAATGGAAAAACCGGCATCAAAGCTTACCTGAAGACAATGTATGTCACTATTGAGGAAGACGAGTGGGCAGAGAAGTATGCAGCGCTTGAGGGGCCGCAGGAATAAAGCGACGAGGGGCGGCGACTGATCATGGTTGCCGCTCTCTTCTGTTTCAGAAAGGAGAATTTAATGGTTGGAAACACCAAGTTCGTAGATTTTGAGAAGTATTGCAAAACCTGCGAGTATGAAAAGAAGAAAGATACTGACAGCCCATGCAACGAGTGCCTTGATACCTGTGCCAGGGAAGGAACCGATGAGCCGGAAATGTGGAGGGAAAAAGAGAGATGAAAAAATCCCCGGTTAAAATTCCGAAGAGATCTTATGCTTTCGTGGACGGTTCTTTCAATCCTACAACAAAGATTTATGGTTGTGGCGGATTTCTGATTGACCAGTTTGGAAAGAGACATGTTATACAGGCAAGCAGCGACAATGAAGAATGGGCGGTTATGAGAAATGTAGCCGGCGAAATCCTTGGGGCGAAAAAGGTAATGGAACTGGCAAGGAAGCTCCAGATGAAAAAGCTGATTATATTCTACGACTATGAAGGAGTTGCCAACTGGCCTTTGGGAATATGGAAAGCAAAGAAACCTGTTACCAAGGACTATGTTCAGTTTGCCTGTTCCATTATCGCTTGTGGCGTAAAGTTATATTTTCGCCATGTAAAGGGGCATTCTGGTATTTCCGGTAACGAGGAGGCTGACCGGCTGGCAAAAGAGGCTGTCGGATTATTGAAGAAATGATACAGGAGGAACTTTATGGCTGGAATACAGTTGCGTGACTACCAGTTAGATGCGGTACGTCGGATGAAAAACGGCTGCATCCTGTGTGGCGGAGTTGGTAGCGGTAAGTCTCGCACTGCTCTCGCCTACTATTATTTATGCGAAGATGGGGAGATTGGTACGGACGAATATGTCCCGATGGGCGATCCGCCAAAAGACCTTTATATTATCACCACTGCCCGAAAAAGGGACACCTGCGAGTGGGAGGGAGAACTTTCACCGTTCTTGCTCTCGCCTAATCATGAAGTTAATCTCTACTCCAACAAAGTGGTTATTGACTCATGGAACAACATCCAGAAGTATGCCGAAGTGCAGAATGCTTTCTTTATATTTGACGAGCAGCGGGTTGTCGGTACCGGAGCCTGGGTAAAAGCTTTCTTGCGAATAACAAAAGCAAACCGATGGATTCTGCTGTCGGCCACTCCTGGGGATACATGGCAGGATTATATTCCGGTGTTCATTGCCAACGGTTTCTATAAGAATAAAAGCGAGTTCACAAGGGAGCATATTGTTTACAGTCATTTTACCAAGTTCCCTAAAGTTGACCGATACCTGAATACCGGACGGCTGATACGGCTTCGGAACTCTATTCTGATTAGCATGGATTTCAAACGGGAAACAATCTCCCATCATGAGGATGTGTTCGTGCCTTATAGCATTGAGAGGTATAAGGATGTTTGTCGTACACGGTGGAATCCTTGGGAGAATAAGCCGATTGAGAACGCTGCGGAGTTCTGCTACGCATTGCGGAAAGTGGTCAATTCAGATGAATCAAGGCAGGTTGCATTGTTGCAGATTTTGGAGAAGCATCCGAGGGCAATTATATTTTACAACTTCGATTACGAGTTGGAGATCCTAAGAGAAATGTTTTTGGGCAGGTGTGATTCTAAACTGGGCGGTTTCGAGATGGCCGAGTGGAACGGACATGCGCATCAGCCAATTCCAGAGTCAGAAAGCTGGGTATACCTTGTTCAGTACAATGCGGGAGCTGAAGGGTGGAACTGCATCAAGACAGACACCATTATATTTTACTCGCAGAACTATTCTTACAAAATCATGGTACAGTCCAGCGGGCGGATTGATAGGATGAACACTCCCTACACGGATTTATATTATTACCACCTGAAAAGCCGATCAGGGATTGATTTGGCAATCAGTAAGGCACTGAAAGATAAGAAAAAGTTCAATGAAACCGGATGGGCAAAATGGTGATGGAGAATGAAAGGAGAAAGCTGTGAAAAAGAAATTAGAAAGCTTTTTGGTGTGTGCCGATTTTTCCAATGATATTCCGGTACTTGTTGTCGGGACAAAGGTTAAAAACGGTATAAACATCATCAATGCTTTTAAGGGTGAGGAAGCTGAAAAGCTGTATCAAAAACTCACTGTTAAAAAGGAGGATGTTTAAATTGACTTTTATTGCTTTTTGTGAGGCTATTATTGAACGTCCTTTATTGGAACATGAGATAAAACTAATTAAGTATTTGGAAGAACATCCGGATGCGAAAGTTATATATCCCAAGGCACGAGGATTGACAAAAATGCCTTATCAGGAATGGCTATCTATATTACATGTTTTATATAAAGGCTGTGAAAAGGAGAACGAAAATGAGCTATCAGTACGACCAGTATCTGGCCAAACATAAAGAAAATGTGAGAAACGGCTTTGACTGGCTCCAAACCAATCTTCCGGAGCTGGTAAAGGACGTACCCAATTTAGGGTGGCAAACTGGTTTTGCGCATGACCAGTCAAAGTCTGAGCCGGACGAATACGAGGCATATGACGCTTACTTCTATGGCGGCAATCGGTCTTTCAAAGTGGTTCAGGAATACCGAAAAGCCTGGTTGATGCATCTCCATCGAAATCCTCATCACTGGCAGCATTGGGTGCTGATTAACGACGATCCAAAAGAGGGCGAGATTCTCATAGAGATGCCAATCAATTATATTTTTGAGATGGTTTGTGATTGGTGGGCATTCAGTTGGGCGAAAGGGAATCAGCAGGAAATCTTCAAATGGTATGACGAGCATAAGAACTACATGAAGCTGCATCCGAATACCAGAAAGAAAGTGGAAGAGATTCTCAGCAAGATAAAGGAAAAACTGGATGGTAGTTCCGAACTCGCCCATCACGGAGTCGAGGGACAAAAATGGGGTGTACGGAATGGACCACCATATCCAATCAAGAAAACGGTTGAAAAATCCGGAGAAGGTGCTACCATTGAAGATACATACATTCATAAAAGCGTTGGAGCAAAGGCTCGGAACTATGATATTTTAGACCCGGCGACTGGAGAATACTTTCATTTCTCGGAGGGAACCAGAATCAGAGAATCGAAAGTGTTTGCCGGAAAAGGCGGTGTAAAAGAACTGGAGCCGGAAGTTGCTCAGGGACTTTCCGAACAGATTGGCGGCGATCCCGATGAATGGCAGCACTGCAAAGGAATTGGAACGATTGACTGTGATGGTGAAGATGTTGATGCGGAGGTGCATTGGTTCCAGGAACCATCGGTGGGAAAACACAAATTCAAAGTGAAGAAATGGCTGGAATGAGGTGAAGAATATGAAAGTTAGGTGGAAAGGAAAAACAGATTTTCTGGTACTTACGCACGACAAAGTATACACTGTCCTCGCAGTAGAAAAGGGGTGGTATCGGATTGTGGACGACAGCGGGGACGACTATCTGTATCCCCCGGATCAGTTTGAGGTCGTAGAAGAATAAATCATTGATATTTTGGTATAAGAGTAGCTCGGTTTGTCTTAACGGATAAATTCGGGCTATTTTTATGCTTATTTTTGAAAGGAGAAGAACATGAAAGTATTTATTAGTGGTCCCATGAAAGGGTATCCCAACTTCAACAAGGAAGCCTTTGATCAGGCAGAAAAAGAACTGATTCAGCAGGGCTATACAGTTTTTAATCCGGCATGGATGGATTTTTCTGGAGAATGGACCAAACAGGACAAACGGGCGATTGATGCGGCCATCATGAGCCGATGCGATGCTGTATATCAGTTACCCGGATGGGATGGATTAGGAAACAGTGGAAGCCGCATGGAATGTGCGTTTGCTCAGGGGGCAGGAATGATATTTTTGGAAAAGGATGCAAACGGTTTCTTCTTTGTCGCAAATAAGGAGAATTGAAAAATGTTAGGCGACTATATTAAAAGATTAACTGATAAAGGATACAAGATTTCTTTTGAAAATCCTATTGAAGAAGCAGACTGGATGTGTATCAAAATTTCTAAAAATGGTTTTAGTACAGAAATTACCATTTCCCCGTGTGACATAAATATGTCTGTCTTGCCAATAGAAAACATGTTGCTAAAAACTATTGAAAATATTGTGGGAACACGCGTTTTGGAACTTTGAAAGGAGAAAAAAGATGGATTGGAGATGCACCTGTTTAAATGAGCGAGTGGATAACCGCCCAACATTTACGATTGGAAATCGAGGGCAAGGAAAGACAACGTTGCTCATAAAACGAGCCGCAGAAACAAATGGTGTTATTGTTTGTCCTACTAACGAGATGGCTATTTATATTTCTCGGATGGCAAAGGAACTCGGACATTCGATTCCTAAACCAATTACTTATGATATGTGGCAACAAACTTTTCGCCGAATGAGAAATCAAAAATACTATTTTGATGAATATGGCATGATACTCTTATGGGATATTCAGAAGGAAATGGGATGTTTTGAGCAGGTCGGTGTTAAAGACATCATGATTGACCGGGAGTCGATAAATCATTTGAATGATATTTTAGGCGGGTTGAAAGTATACAATATGGATGGCAAGAAATTAAAATTAAAAATAGAGCTTTGTGAGGAGGATTAAGCGGTATGGACTTTAACATTATTGCAGTGGATTTTGACGGGACTCTGTGCGAGAACAAGTGGCCGGAAATTGGAGAGCCGAATAAGGAGCTGATCGCTTACCTGAAGAAACGTCGGGAAGCAGGAGACAAGCTGATTCTGTGGACTTGCCGTGTAGGCGAGATCCTTAAGAACGCGATTGATTGGTCTGCTGAGCAGGGACTTATATTTGATACGGTAAACGAGAATCTGCCTGAGGTTCTGGAATGGATGGGTGGCGATACCAGAAAGATATTTGCCAACGAGTACATAGATGACCGGAATTTTACTTTCTTGCCGCAGACAGAGCGTATGGAATTACTGGGCAGGATGGTGGATGTTGTCGAAGATTGGCTGGAAAAGAAAGGTATGGCTACGGATGATGAAGCTGCCATTAAAGGTGATGACTATGACTATCTTGCGGAGGGGTTTGCTGCCGGGATGGGAATTTCGTGTGATTGCGAAGAAGCAAAGATAATTCGGAAAGAAGATAAACCCAAAGCACAGTCTTGGGCGGAAAGAGAAGTGGAAATTGCCTGCAAACATGAGAGAGGCGAGTCTGGGAGTAAGGATGGAGAATGGGATTATGGCTGCGCTTGCTATGAGAGCGCATTGAAAGCGTATCGGAGTCTCTCTGAAGATGGCCATTCCGGTTTCAGCATCGGCATGACAAAGTATATTTTGAATCGTCTTATCGACCACAAGCCGCTTACGCCAATCGAGGATACAGAAGATGTCTGGAATGATATTTCCGACATAAGCTGCGGATGTGCCAATTATCAGTGCAGGCGGATGAGTTCTCTGTTCAAGTATGTATATCCTGATGGAACTATAAAATATCGGGATGTCAATCGGTTCTATGGGGCAAACATTGATAATCCGAACGGTTCTTATCATAGCGGTCTTATAGATCGGGTAATGGAGGAATTATATCCTATACATATGCCGTACTTCCCTACAAAATCATTCAAAGTGGTTTGTGAAGAATTTTTGACCGACAGGAAGAATGGAGATTTTGATACCGTGGGAATGTTGCATTTTATTGACCCGGACGGTGTTCGTGTAGAATTGAACCGGTACTTTAAAGAGGCTGAGGAGGATTTCGTCGAGATTGATAAAGACGAGTATGAAGAACGGCGGATTATGTATCAAAAACTTTTGGAGGAGGTGTCTGATGACCAAAAATGAATTTGAAAAATTGGATGCCAAATCTAAGAGACGTGCGGTTCAAAAGGCTCTCGCCTGGTTTTGTGTATTAACATCAGTGAGATTTCCATTTTTGGATATTACCAGTAAAGAGGAATCCGAGACAATTAAAGTGATTCTCGGTAAGTATATGAACGAAGAATTGGAGGAGAAAAGGAGAACTGATATTCATGATTAAAATGGAGGGACGACTGCTGAATTTAGGTACGGTTGATTCATGTGGCAGAAAATTTGCAGAAGATTGCAAGATTACATTTCCAAACAAAGTACCGGTATATTGGAATTTTGATCAGGGTGATCCTCGTTCCGTAATAGGTGATGCAAACATATTTCGTGATGATAAAGGACTGGCATGCAAGGTTAATTTAACTACAGATTTGCTTACAGAAGATGAGCATTATGTTGGCGGTTATTACACTAATGTAAAAAAGCATAACGATAAATCTATTTGCATTATTGATGCTTGTACATTACGGTCTATGAGTATTGTGCCAGAACCTGCAGATAAGAGTTTGAAAATCAAGAGGGAGGAGAAAATAATATGACTTTTGGGCAAATGGTTATAGCTTTTATCATCATTTATCTCTGCGTTTATGCACTGATAGGTAGAATTTGTCAGTGTATTGAACACTGTGCCACCGCTAGGGCATATTCTAAATTTCGTGAGAACGGAGTGCTGATAAAGATGGACGATGTTGAGGCTGGTATTAAGAAATCAAATAAGGAGAAGCAGGATGTCGGAGAGAAAATTTAATATTGGAGACAGAATTATGTGTGTTGAAACCGGAGTAGTCGGAAAATGCATTAAATTCTATATACCGACTGCCTGTGAAGAACAGACTATGGTTCTGACAGATGACGGACGAAGATATCATGCACCAATCAGATTATGGGAAAAAGCATTGACTGTTTCAATCGAGAACGATGTTATAACCGCAAGGAACCGTTTTCTTAAAAGCGTATCGGTTCCAATAAATCTCTTACAACGGCTTGGAGGTTGATTATGTGGCGGAAAGAGTTGCTGAAAAATAAGCTCTATGCCGTAGCATTTATATTTTTAGGAGCGTTGTCCGTCCCTATCGAATGGGACGCAACGTTCTTTTTATTTGCTTTGATGGTTGGGCTTACGTTGTTCTTTTCCAAAGAAAAATGGATTGAATAGGAGGCGGTTCTATGGGACGTGCAGAGATACGGCGGGCTATGAAAAATGAAAAGAAAGCAAAGACCGCCACTTATAACCTGACCAAGGCTCAGCTGGATGCTATGGTGCGGGAACAGATTGAAAATGAGTTGGTGAAAATTCGGCAGCAGGCTACAGATGATGCTGTCAATACCGCTATGATATTATTGCTGACACTGCCATTAGAGGTTCTGATGGATCACTACTGGCCTAAGTCCTATGCGAAACGCATTCCGCAGTTCACGGCATATGTTCTGGAATATTACGAAAGATGGCAGAACGGTAAGCTGGATATGGAAAAGCTGAAAGAGGATTTATGGGATTACGGCGGTGTTCGGCTGGAAGAAGGAGGTCAAAACAGTGGTTAAGGTTATATTTGGAGCCGTGTCTTTCCTTGTTGGTTTGTCGGCGATAATAGCGTCAAAGGCTATTTCATCCTGTGCCGTTTACATGGATGACTCGTTCCGGTGGGGAGGTAGAGATGGAAATGGCTAACAATGATTTACGGAGAAATGCAGAGGGTTATTCTGACCCGACTGCATACGAGGCTATCAAGAATCTGGACGCAGATGATGAGCGGTTTCACAAGTTGCTGAACACAATCTTCACGATTTGTGAACTCTCTGGATTTCATCTGGAGGAACGGATTGTCTTGAAAGATTTGCAGACAGGAAAAGTTTGGAGGTGAACGGAGCAGCTGAAGGAGAAAGTGATTAAACTCGGTACGGCTATTCGGAAAGTATTTCATGACGTTTTTGGTCAGAAAGAAGTTTCTCTGGAGCTTCCCGAGAAGGGTGCAGTTAAGAAAAGACGGTATCATCGGAAAGAAAAACCGTCCGTATTCTATCATTACATACCGACAGCCAGAAGAAATTTACCATATATGAGGCGGTCTTATTGAAATTTCCGTGCCCACTTTTATTTTTGGCTGCCCACTTTTTGGAGCGGTTTTGGAGAGTTGGGAGAATGGTACGGACGAAATTTGGTGGAATTTGGGTAAAAATGGTCAATTTTCTGCCCATTTGCCCACTTTCTGCCCACTTTTGAAACCCCGATTTGGTCACTAAAAACCCAGTATTTATGCGGGTTTGCGGGCTCAAAGCCCATTTGCCCACCCTTTTTCTTAACTAATTGTGATAAAAAGTTTAAATATATATAAAGGTTGTGAAAAAAAGTGGGAAAGTGGGCAGAGCGAGAGAAAGGCGGTTTTATGAAAAAGAAGAACACATGGTCCGAGATTTATGAAAGCTTTCAGTCAATCTATCCGAATTTGAAGAAAGAAGCCGTCGGATATTGTCCGCATGGTTACATGTCGATTCTGGTATATTTTCCGGATGGGCTGCGTATGGTATATAATGAGGTGGAAAGACGAGCCAGGTTTGTCACGGCATGAGCAGAATTTTGAGAATGATATTTCTTTTTTGCCGTGTATGTGGTATACTGGAACTGCGACACAACTTTAAAACATTTTGGTAATAGGGACAATGCTTTGTTAAAAAGCGTTATCTCTCTTTACTTATACCCTATTACCAGAGTTAAGATTGTGTCGCAACAATGAGAGAGCCGCTTTTTAGTGCGTCTCTTCGGTGGGGCGCACTTTTTATATTGTGCCTATATTGGACAACCTCGTGAAAAACACAAGCTCTGTTATGGAGAACGGTATTTCCTTTACTCATACCAGTAATTTGGGCGAGAGTTGTGTGGCAGCAATGCGGAAGTACTCGTTCTCTTTATTTTTGGAGGTAGCAAGATGGACAATAATGTTGCCGTAAGCGGAAACTTTGAGATTATACCTTGTGATAAAATGACAGATATTGAGAATAAGCCCGGTATCAAAAAACTGGAGCTTACCTCATCGCAAAAAATCCAGATTGGAGGACTAATGCAACAGCTTCCTGCAGTCGTGGCGGCTAATGCTTTAAGCAATATGTATATGGTTCGATTTCCTGCCGGAATACCAAATGCGTTGACTCCCCTAAAGCAAGGTGGATTCAGTACTATGGTCAAGGGCGAGAATGGGCGGATTGCAGGAACTGCTTCTTTATATTCTGTTGAAGCACAGGCAGCCGTTCTTGGAGCGTTCAATGCCATGTCGATAGTTTCCGGCCAGTACTTCCTCGCACAGATTAATAGCGAACTTAAAACGATGAACCAGAACATTGACAAAATTCTGGAGTTCCTTTACGGTGATAAGAAAGCAGAACTTATATCTGAAGTCAGCTTTGTGAAATCTGCCTACCAAAATTACAGTTCGATTATGGAGCATGAGCAGCAGCGGTTTGCCACCCTTGTCAGTTTACAAGAAGCAAAGAAAGTTGCAATGAAAGATATTGAGTTTTATATGTCGGATCTGGATTCCACTGTCAATACTAAAAGCGGTTCCGATATTGTAGCTTGGACTGACAAGATATTTCAGATTAAGGACTGCCTGGAACTTTCTATACAGCTTTATTCCATGAGCAGTCTGTTGGAAATCTATTATTCACAGAATTACGATGCCAATTATATTTCAAATGTCGAGGAAGAATCCGTTACCTACATCGGTAAATGCGAGAAGCGCATGTTAAGCAGTTTCAGTAAATTGAGCACACATATTCAGAGCTTTAAAGAAGGTCCTCTGAAAAAGGTTGATAAGCCGGCTCTTGAAAAGAAAGTTAATCTGGTGGTGGATTCATTCAGCAGAGGTACAGAATCTGAGATGCTCAAATCGATTCGTTCTGTTCTGCACGCTTCGGAAGCAAAAGCAGAGTATTATGTGAACAGCAATGGCGATTTATATTTGAGAACTGCATAAAGATGGTACATGCCCTACGTGCATTTTACAAGGTGTTTTATGAAAGGAGAGGATAAAAAGCTTTTTGTCTCTTCGGTTCAATTTGGAAGTGGGGCAGCCCTATTTCCTGATTACTGAAAGGAGATAAAAAATGACAAGAAGAAAAAACGAGTATGAAGTTATCTATGGAGGCAGCAGTAAAAGATTCTCAGATCCAACAGAAAGATATGAAGACATCTATGATGAGGATGGAGATGCCGTTATTTGTGATTTATGCGGCGGAGAGATGAAATGGAAAGATAATGAATGTGTGTGCCCTGAGTGTGGGCAGCGGATGGATCGAGAAACATTTTTCAATTATATCGGAGCGGAGCCTCCTGGTCCGGAATGTACCGGATGTGAAAATATTTATCCGGGATGCGTAATCTGTCCTTATGGTTACGTCGAGGATAAAGAATAACATACTACGGATTTGAGTCGCATACAGCGGCTCTTTTCTTTTGCTATTTTTTTTGCCCGCGAAAAAAACATACCCTTTTATGAAGAGAGAAGAATAAAAGCGCCATTTTAGCTTTTACTTTCTCTTTTTTATTTTCAGAAAAAATGAGAGGAGGTTTCCCTATGGCCGGGACAAAGTTGGAACGAGACTTCCAGGCAAATCTTATAAAGGAATTGAAAGAGCTGTTTGTAGGTTGCATCGTGACCAAACTGGATGCCAGCCACATTCAGGGAATACCAGACCTCTTGATTCTGTATAAAGATAAATGGGCCACCTTGGAATGTAAGAAATCTGCGAGGGCTAAAAAACAGCCGAACCAAGAGTATTACGTTGGACTGATGAACAAGATGTCTTTTTCAAGATTCATCTGTCCCGAGAACAAGGAGGAAGTATTGCATGAACTTCAACAAGCATTCAAACCTTGAAGGGCAGCACGCCTTTCTTGGCGCAAGCAAGTACCACTGGATTAATTACAGTGAAGATAAAGTTGCGGAATCTTACAGCAGATTTTTAGCGACGCAGAAAGGAACACAGCTCCATGAATTTGCGGCGCAGTGTATCCGGCTTGGCCAAAAGTTACCAAAATCGAAAAAGACACTGAACGCATATGTTAATGATGCTATCGGTTTCAAAATGACACCTGAACAAATTCTGTTTTACTCAGACAACTGTTTTGGTACAGCGGATGCGATTGCTTTCCGTGGTGATTTGCTGAGAATACATGATTTAAAAACGGGGGCTATTCCGGCCCACATGGAGCAGCTAGAAGTATACGCTGCTCTTTTTTGTTTGGAATACAAAGTCAAACCGGCAGATATTCGTATGGAGCTCCGTCTGTATCAGTCGGATGATATTTTGGTCGGTAATCCGACAGTTGAGGATATCGCACCAATCATGGATAAAATCATCACGTTTGACAGAATCATTAACAAAATTAAAGAACAGGAGGAGTAAGTATGAATCCCGTTGCGGAAGAAATTTTAATGCATTATGGAATGCCGAGACGTTCCGGCCGCTATCCTTGGGGTTCCGGCGATAATCCTTACCAGCACAGTGGCGATTTTCTCAGCCGTATTGATGAGTTGAAAAGTCAAGGGCTTCGTGAGACAGAAATTGCGGAACAACTTGGTCTGACAACTACTCAGTTGCGCACTCAGATGAGCCTTGCAAAAGATGAACGGCGCTCTCTCCAGGTTGCAACTGCTAAAGGACTTAGAGAAAAGGGATACAGTCTTAACGAAATTGCCGAAAAGATGGGATTTGCTAATGATTCTTCGGTACGCTCTCTTCTCAATGAAAATTCCGAAGCCCGCATGAACCAGGCTAAAACGACTGCCGATTTTCTGAAAAAGATGATTGACGAAAAAGGAATGATCGACGTTGGCACTGGAGTTGAGCGTGAACTTGGGATTTCCAGAGAAAAGCTGAACCAGGCGCTTTATATTTTGGAGATGGAGGGATATCCGGTTTATGGCGGTGGTGTTCCGCAAGTGACAAATCCAGGCAAACAGACGAACATCAAGGTCATATGCCCTCCTGGGACAGAGCATAGAGAAATTTATGATTTCGATAATGTTCATTCAGTAAAGGACTATGACCAGATTCTCAGCGAAGACGGGCAGAAAATAAGACCCGCGTTTCAATATCCGGAAAGTATGGATTCCAGTCGCCTGAAAATTAACTATGCGGAAGACGGTGGTATCCAGAAAGATGGCGTAATCGAGATTCGGAGAGGCGTGGATGATTTGTCGCTTGGCGATTCCCATTATGCCCAGGTTCGCATTATGGTTGATGGAACGCATTATCTGAAAGGAATGGCAGTATATTCTGATGACCTCCCGGATGGCGTGGATGTGTTATTCAATACAAACAAGAAAACTGGAACACCGATGACCGATGTTCTTAAGAAAATCAAAGATGATCCTGACAATCCATTTGGCTCTTTGATTAAGGAACATGGAGGACAGAGCTATTATATTGACAAAGATGGGAATGAAAAACTTTCCCTTATCAACAAGCGTGCTGAAGAAGGAGATTGGGGAGAATGGAGCGACCATCTTCCGTCCCAGTTCTTGTCGAAGCAAAGCATGACCCTTATCAATAAGCAGCTTGGACTTGCCACTGCTGATAAAGTTGCAGAGTATGACGAAATTTGTGCGCTTACCAACCCTACTGTCAAGAAGACATTGCTTAAATCATTTGCTGATGATTGCGATTCGGCGGCAGTGCATCTTCAGGCAGCAGCATTACCAAGACAGAAGTACCAGGTCATATTACCTTTGACCACAATCAAAGATACAGAAGTCTATGCTCCAAATTATAAGAATGGAGAGCAGGTCGCTTTGATTCGGTATCCGCATGGTGGTACTTTTGAAATTCCGGTTCTTACCGTGAACAATAAGCAACCAGAAGGTAAGAAGGTACTTGGTAATACACCAAAAGATGCAATCGGTATTAACAGTAAAGTTGCGGAACGTTTGTCGGGTGCCGATTTCGATGGCGACACTGTTATGGTAATTCCGACAGGCGGAAAAATTAAGATTACGTCTACCCATCCGCTCAAAGGATTGGAAGGATTCGATCCTAAAGAGAAGTATGGTCCTGACAGCACTACGCAGCCCTATAAGCGGATGAAAAATACTCAAACCGAGATGGGAAAAGTGTCAAATCTGATTACTGATATGACATTAAAGGGCGCTACAGAAGATGAACTTGCTCGTGCAGTCCGGCATAGCATGGTTGTTATTGACGCCGAGAAGCATAATCTCGACTATAAGAGAAGTGAGCAGGATAACGGAATCGCATCTCTGAAAAAGAAGTATCAGGGAAGAGTCGAAGACGGAAAGTATAAAGAAGGCGCCGCCACTTTGATTTCGCGTGCTAAATCTGAGGTATCTGTGCCTAAGCGTAAAGGAAGCCCCACTATCAATGAGGACGGCTCCTTGAGCTACAAGACTGCTGACGATCTTACCTATGTTGACAAGAAAACCGGAAAGACCAAGACCCGCACACAGGCCAGCACACAGATGGCTGAAGCCAAGGACGCCCGTACCCTTTCCTCAGGCACCCCTCAGGAAGAAGCCTATGCCTCCTATGCTAATAAGATGAAGTCCCTGGCTAACCAGGCTCGTAAGGAGATGGTGAGTACCGGTAAGATCCCCTACTCTGCTTCCGCCAAGGCGGCCTACCAGAACGAAGTAGACTCCCTTAATGCTAAGCTCAATGTGGCCCTTAAGAACGCCCCTCGCGAAAGACAGGCTCAGGTAATTGCAAATGCTACAGTAACGGCAAAGAAGCAGGCAAATCCCGACATGACCAATGCTGAGATCAAGAAAGCAAATCAACAGGCTCTCACAGCAGCACGAAAACAGGTGGGAGCAGAGCGCAAGCCAGTTGTCATAACAGATAGAGAATGGGAAGCTATACAAGCCGGAGCTATTAGCGAAAGCAAGCTGACACAGATTCTCAATAATGCCGACATCGACAGCCTCAGACAGCGAGCGACACCCCGTGCTACTACAACATTGAGTACCGCTAAGCAGAACAAGATTGCCTCTATGAGCGCTTCTGGTTATAGCACATCTGAGATTGCTGAAGCACTTGGCATTTCTACATCAACCGTGTCTAAATACTTGTAATGAAAGGAGTGAATTGTTCATGCAACAGCAATGCATGTTGACAACGATTGACAATCCGTTTGATCCATTTGAACAGTTTCATTCCTGGTTTCTGTTCGATGTGGAAAAAGGTTACAATACTTGCGCTTATCTTGGAAGAATTGCGCGAACTTCTGAACAGATGTCGGATGAAGAGAATGACATCGAAGTGGAACGTGCAATCGATGAAATCATTAAATACGATTTCCTGAACATCTATAAAAAGGTGAAGAAACAAGGTAATAGCAGGAAAAGTAATCAGGATTCAAGCAATAAAGCAAGCTAACAACAATTCGTATACTGTCAGAGCCTCCGCTGACAGGGCTGCCATAAGGTATAGGGGGGGTGCCAAAATAGCACCCCCTCCCTTATCGCGGCGGTCTTTGAAAATTCTCCGGGGGTAAATTTTGTGGAAACTTTTTATATTTTCATGATACTAAAAAGAGCTCGCAGGGTTCGTATGACGCCACAGGATCGCTTTCCTGTTTTCTCCTTTCAGATTCAGGCGTGAAACAGCTTTGTGAGTTCTTTTTAGTGTCATGAAACTGGTCTATTAGTATATAGATTCCCAACAGGACTATGTTAAAACTAAATGATATTTGAACGAGAGGAGGCGATAACTGTGGGAAAAACCAAAGTCGTTAGTTCATCTGGGGCTACCCGCAGAATGCGTCCTGCGTTGACACCAGAAGCAAGAGAAAACCAGATGATTTCTTTGGCAATGGATGTCGCGGAAGAACGGTTAAGGAATGGAACGGCATCTTCTCAGGAAATAGTTCACTTTTTAAAGCTTGGCTCATCCAGAGAGAAGTATGAGCAGGAAAAGATTACTTTGGAGAACGAGCTTGTAAAGGCTAAAACGGAAGCGGTCGCTTCGGCAAAGGATATAAAGGAGATGTACGACCAGGCGATGGCCTCTTTCCGTAGATATAGTGGGCAGGAGGATGATGAAGATGAGTATTAGAACATATTCCGAACTTTCCCTGCTGAGAACATTTGAGGAGAGGTTTCGATACCTGCAGCTTAATGGTTCTGTAGGCAAGGAAACATTTGGTTTTGACAGGTTTGTCAATCAGGAGTTTTATAGATCCCAGGAGTGGAAGTCTGTTCGGGATTTTGTGATTCTGCGGGATGGAGGACGCGACTTGGGTGTTGACGGATATGACATCTTTGGAAAGATATTCATCCATCATATGAATCCGATTCTTCCTAAGGATATTGAAACCTGTAGTGATTTCCTGCTTAATCCTGAGTACCTGATTACAACGACGCTTAATACCCATAATGCTATCCATTACGGTGATGAGGAACTACTGGTCAGGCTTCCTCCGGAGCGAACAAGAAATGACACATGTCCCTGGAAACATTAAAGAAAGGAAAGATTTATGGAAAGTATACTTACATCAATCAAGAAAATGCTCGGAATCATCGAAGAGTATGAACAATTCGATGCTGATTTGATTATGCATATAAACTCCGTATTCATGATTCTGAACCAGATTGGTGTAGGACCATCACGGGGTTTTTCAATCAAAGGGGAGGATGAGGTGTGGATCGACTTTATCCCGGATGATTCGCGACTGGAATTGGTAAAATCCTATATGCATCTGAAAGTGAAACTGATTTTCGACCCGCCATTAGGTTCTGCGGTTATTGAAGCTATGAACCGAATGATTAGCGAATTTGAATGGCGGCTCAGCGTTGCGGTTGATCCCGGAGATTCTAAAGGAGAGGAGGAAAATTCAAAATGAACAATTTTTTACAGCATCATGGAGTTTTGGGTCAGCGTTGGGGAGTACGGCGTTATCAGAACAGCGATGGCACTTTGACGTCTGCCGGAAGAAGACGGCTTCAGGGGAGTGGAATATCATCTGATGAGAATGGTCGCGTAAGTGGTGATAATAGCGGCCGCGCAAGAGGAGCCGTCCATCAAACAGTTGCAAATGATTATAAGAATGCCGGTGCTGGACTGCAGTCTGCAAGCAATGCTGCAAAGGCCGCTTCAAGCATAAGCAGCCGTGGAGCTAACCGTAAACAGGCAAAGGCAATGGATGAAATGGATCTGTCGAAAATGACGGATAAAGAGCTTCAGGCCGCAATTAACCGTCTCAATCTGGAACGAAACTATAAGTCTTTATCAACTGAGCATATCAAGTCCGGTAGGGATTATGTGTCTAGTTTTCTGTCCACGACCGGTGATGTTCTCGCAATCGGTGCTTCAGCGGCAAGTATCATGATGATGATTCATCAGCTTAAGAGCTAGATTATGCCGTGGGAAGGAGAAAATCAAAATGGATAGTAAGAGTGACTTACGGCATCACGGTATCCTTGGGCAGAGATGGGGAAAACGGAATGGCCCTCCTTACCCGCTTGGCGGCGGGGATTATTCGCAGGCGGAAAGGAAAGCTATTTATAAGAAAAGAAAGCAGCCAAACAGCATTTACAACAAGAAGCATTTCGACGAGGTTCTGAGAGCAGACAAAACGACGCTTAGCACATTATCGTATGACCGTGACCGGACAAAAAACACTGATATGTTTTACGCTACCCATAATGTACTGGACAAGCATCAGTACAATGCCCTGTTTAACCGAAAGGTGCCACAGACAATATACGACGAAAACGGAAACAGCCTCGGAACAGGGACATTTCTGAAGTATCGGATAGACAATTCCCTTAAGCAGAACATAAAAGTCGCAAGCGAAGATTCCGGAGCGGAAGTTTTCAGGAGTTTGTATAAGAAAGATCGGGATTTTTACAATTTCGTTACGGATGATGCACGGATGCAAAGTTATTTCGTAAGTGACAAGTACAAGTTCAAGGGATACCGGGAAGCCAGAGATGTCTTGAAACGGATGAAGAACGACAATTATGTTCCGACCGCTGATGAACTGCAGAAAGTGTACAGGATGTTTAATTATGTTATCCCTTACGACGGCCAGGGAGATACACGTAAGGGTAAAGATGCCTACACACAGAGGACGAAGTTCTTCAACGCTTGTAAACAGGCAGGGTATGGGACGGTTCTTGATACGAATGACGCAATATATGGAGGATTCAAAGCGAAATCCCCGGTAATTGTATTTGACATGGAGTCTGTCGTTCCTAAAGATGTTTACCGCACTAAAACAAGCGAACAGAGATTTTCGCAGATGGTGCTGGTCGGCAGAAAAGCACTGGGACTATAAAGGAGAGAGGAGAATAGAGCATGGCATTGTCGAACACGGCCACACCGAAGTATTACGGCCAGTTTCGAGATGCCGTAATCCGGGGAGAAATTCCTATATGTCGGGAAATAGAGATGGAGATGCACCGGATTGATGACTTGATTGCAAATCCGGGCGTTTGGTATGACGACAAAGCTATTGACGGGTTTATCGCTTACTGCGAGGAAGAGCTGACATTGACGGATGGTGCTGATCTGAGGCTACTCGATACTTTCAAGCTTTGGGCAGAGCAGATATTTGGTTGGTATTACTTTGTCGAGCGAAGCGTATACGTTCCAAATCCAGACGGTCATGGCGGACGCTATGTGCGTAAGAACGTGAAGCGGCGGCTCATTAACAAGCAGTATCTGATTGTAGCCAGAGGAGCAGCTAAATCTATGTATGCTTCCTGCATCCAGAACTATTTCCTGAATGTGGATACATCAACAACCCATCAGATTACCACTGCTCCTACGATGAAGCAGGCTGATGAAGTCATGTCGCCTATTCGGACTGCCATTACCAGATCCAGGGGACCATTCTTCCGGTTCCTGACAGACGGCTCTCTTCAAAATACGACCGGTTCTAAAGCAAACCGGGTAAAGCTGGCATCCACGAAAAAAGGAATTGAGAATTTCCTGACAGGTTCCCTTTTGGAAGTCCGCCCTATGAGTATTAACAAGCTTCAGGGGTTAAGGCCAAAGGTATCGACGGTGGATGAATGGCTTTCCGGGGATATACGCGAAGACGTGGTTGGTGCAATCGAGCAGGGTGCATCGAAACTGGATGATTACTTGATTGTCGCAATCAGCTCTGAAGGTACAGTGCGAAACGGAAGCGGCGACACGATTAAGATGGAATTGCTGGACATCCTGAAAGGGGATTACATCAATCCCCATGTGTCCATCTGGTATTACAGGCTGGATTCCATAGACGAAGTCGCCAATCCGGCAATGTGGATAAAAGCTAATCCAAATATCGGAAAAACAGTAAGCTATGAGACCTATCAGCTGGATGTGGAAAGAGCCGAAAAAGCACCAGCAGCCAGGAACGATATTCTGGCAAAGCGGTTCGGCATACCGATGGAAGGATACACGTATTACTTTACTTATGAGGAAACGCTACCGCATAAAAAGCGGGATTATTGGCAACTGCCGTGTTCCCTTGGAGGGGATTTATCCCAGGGGGATGATTTCTGTTCTTTCACTTTTCTTTTCCCTTTATCAAATGGCTCTTTCGGAGTTAAGACCCGCAATTACATCACAGAACTGACTTTGAAGAAACTTCCGGCTGCAATACGTATGAAGTACGACCAATTCATAGCGGAGGGCAGTCTGATTGTTATGCCTGGCACTGTACTGGACATGATGGAAGTCTATGAGGATTTGGATAACTATATCGCTCAGTGTGACTATGATGTACGTTGCTTCGGCTATGACCCATACAATGCGAAAGATTTCGTTGCGAGATGGGAATCCGAGAATGGCCCTTTTGGTATAGAAAAGGTTATTCAGGGTGCTAAAACAGAATCGGTACCGTTAGGAGAGTTGAAGAAGCTTTCCGAAGAAAGGATGCTTTTGTTTGATGAAGAACTTATGACATTTGCAATGGGGAACTGCATTGTTATGGAAGACACGAACGGAAACAGAAAGCTGCTTAAAAAACGGTACGATGCCAAAATTGATGCTGTTGCCGCAATGATGGATGCGTTTGTAGCTTATAAGCTGAACAGAGAGGCATTTGATTAGGAATTGCAAAAGCGGTTCTTTTTTTTTATTGGAGGAAAATTCAAAATGGAGATTTCGATGGGAGCCAGGCTGAAACATGCCTGGAATGCTTTCTTTAATAAAGACCCTACAAGGAGTTACCGGGACATTGGCATCGGATATTCTTTTCGTCCGGACAGGATGCGGTTTTCAAGGGGCAATGAACGATCTATTGTGACATCGGTTTATAACCGGATTGCGATGGATGTGGCGGCGGTGGACATGTTCCATGTACGTTTGGACGAGAATAACCGCTTTCTTGCGACACTCGATTCTGGGCTGAATAACTGTCTTACAGTTGAAGCCAATGCGGATCAGACTGGGCGGGCATTTTTGCAGGACGTTGTCATGTCCATGATGGACGAGGGGTGCGTGGCCATTGTCCCGACAGACACGGATGATGATCCGGGAGATGGGATTCCTGGCTCTTTTGACATCGATGCTATGCGGACGGGCCAGATTTTGGAATGGTATCCGCAGCATGTCCGCGTCCGGGTCTATAACGAACGGACGGGCCAGAAAGAAGATATCCTTATGGCAAAGCAGTCGGTGGCAATTATTGAGAATCCGCTTTATGCGGTCATCAACGAACCAAATTCCACGATGCAGCGCCTGATCAGAAAACTGAATCTGTTGGATGTGATTGACGAACAGAACAGTTCAGGGAAATTGGATTTGATTATCCAGCTTCCTTATATTATCAAGACCGAAGCGAGGCGTCGGCAGGCCGAGAGCCGGCGTAAGGACATAGAGGATCAGTTACGGGGATCGAAGTATGGGATTGCTTATACCGATGGTACGGAGCATATCACGCAGCTGAATCGACCCGTCGAGAACAATCTGATGTCCCAGATTGAATACCTGACGAGTATGCTGTACAGCCAGTTGGGAATCACTCAGGGGATTTTGGATGGTACTGCGGACGAGAAGACGATGCTCAACTACTATAACCGGACGATTGAACCTATCCTGTCAGCAATCGCTGATGAAATGAAACGGAAGTTTCTCACCAAGACCGCTCGGTCTCAGCGGCAGTCAATCGAATTCTTCAGAGATCCGTTCAAGCTTGTTCCTGTATCTGAAATTTCTGAGATCGCAGACAAGTTCACTAGAAACGAGATTATGACATCAAATGAAATCCGGCAGGTTATCGGCATGAAGCCGTCGGATGACCCGAAAGCCGATGAATTGCGAAATAAGAACCTGAGCGAATCGGCTGCGGATAGGGGAAGCCCTGAGAATGTCGCACCTGAAGAAGCAGTAGAAGAAAACAACCAGACATAGAAGGAGGAAAATTCAAAATGAAGACGAAGAAATTCGACTTTGGTGGCTGGGCTACCCGGAATAACCTGAAATGCTCTGACGGACGGACCATCCTGAAAGACGCATTTAAGGATAACGACGGGCAGACGGTTCCGCTCGTATGGAACCACCAGCACAATGGACCGGACAATGTTCTCGGACATGCCTTGTTGGAGAACCGTAAAGATGGCGTCTATGCTTACTGTACTTTCAACGATACTGAGCAAGGGCAGATCTCGAAGATTTTGGTACAGCACGGAGATATTTCGGCGTTGTCAATCTTTGCAAATCAAATACGGGAGCGCGCATCCAATGTACTTCACGGAGCCATTAAGGAAGTCAGCCTTGTGTTGGCCGGCGCGAATCCTGGGGCGTTCATTGACACGGTAGCTCTTTCTCACGGTGACGATGCGGATGGCGAGGCTATTATCTACACCGGAGAACCCATCAGCCTCTGTCATTCCGGCACCAAGAAAGAGGATGAAGACGAAGCCGCCGATGATCCTGATGATAAGGATGAGGATAAAAATCCTGGCAAGAAAGACGACGGAGATGAGGAAACTATCAAGGATGTCATCAATACTTTCAATGAAAAACAGAAAAATGTTTTCCATGCTGTGGTTGGAGAAATCATGGCCCGGAATGGCGTTCTCAACGACGAAGAAAAAGGAGGTAGTGAAAACATGAAACATAATGTATTTGACAACGATCAGCAGGTTCAGGCCAATGTTCTGTCCCATGCTGACCAGGCAGAGATTTTGAAGCTGGCAAAATCCGAAGGAGTCGGTTCTTTCAAGGCCGCCATGAAGATTTATATGGAGGAAAACAATCTCCAGCACTCTGATATCAGCGGCTTTGTACAGACCGGCAATAGTAATGTGGCCACGTTGTTCCCGGAGTATGTTGAAGCACATCCCAGCCGCACTCCCGAACTCATTACCAACGATATGGGATGGGTTGACGCCATCATGGCCAAGACCCAGAAAATACCTCATGGCAGGGTTCGTACTTCCCATGTAGATATCCGTAATATTGACTCCCTGGCCGCTAAGGGTTACACCAAAGGCAATGAGAAGAAGATTACCGGCAACTACGCTCTGGTAAGACGTACCACCGACCCTCAGACCGTGTATGTTACGTCTGAACTGCATCGTGATGACGTGGTGGACATTGAGGATTTCGATTATGTTCAGTTCCAGTATGGCATTGATCAGATTTCGCTGAAGGAAACCTTGGCTGTTGCCACCATGTTGGGCGATAACCGTCCTGACAGCGACCCGGAAAAGATCTTCCCGGAACATATCCGTCCTATCTGGGTGGACGATGAGCTTTACACCATCCATAGGGATATTGATTTTGCCGCTATGGCTAAAGAACTTCAGGGTAACAGCACGGAGGATTACTTCGGCGAGAGCTTCATTTATGCCGAAGCGATGGTTACAGCTTTGCGCAAGGCACGCAAGCATTTCCGCGGTACCGGTAAGCCTGATCTGTATATCACTACCGACATGCATAACACCATGATTCTTGCGCGTGATCGCAATGGTAGACGTATCTACGAGACGGATACCGAACTGGCGGCTGCTTTGGGTGTTGCCAATATCTATGAAGTAACTCAGTTCGAGGACAAGATTCGTACCGATGCTGACAATAAGAAGCATAAGCTCCATGCTATCTGTGTAAACATGGCCGATTACGGCTATGGCGCTTCCAAGGGCGGCGATGTGACGCACTTTACAGACTTCGATATCAAATTTAATAAGCTTCAGTCTTTGCTGGAGACTCGCAAGTCTGGGCAGCTTACCAGGATCAAGTCCGCTATTGTTATCGAGGAATTGGTAGAGGAGCAGGGATAAGACCGAAGGAGAAAATTCAAAATGGCAAAATTTTATGGAGTTATCGGCTACGCTGAAACGGTGGAAACAAAACCGGGTGTATGGAGACCGAAGATAATTGAGAAGGAATACTTCGGAGATTTGACGCGGAATACGCGTCGGTATGAATCTGCCGGACAGGTCAATGACAATCTCAATATCGCAAATGAGATCAGTATCGTAGCCGATCCATATGCCAGGCAGAATTTCCACTCTATGCGATATGTTGAATTCATGGGGGCAAAGTGGAAGATCACGAGTGTGGAAGTCCAATATCCCCGGCTGATACTGACGATAGGGGGTGTGTATAACGATGGCGAAACCTAGAGAAGCATTGCAGACTCTGTTCGAGAAACTCCTTGGAAGCCGCAACGTATATTTCCAGCCCCCTGAATCGGTCAAGCTAAACTATCCGTGTATCGTTTATGAACGGAGCGGTATTCGTACCGATTCGGCAAACAACAAAGCGTATTTGAAACATAATCAGTATACAGTCACATACATTGACGAAGACCCGGATTCGGAGATTCCTGATAAGCTGTTGGAGCTGGAATATTGCGGATTCAATACTCATTTTACGGCGGATAATCTCAATCACGATGTCTTCACACTATATTTTTAAGGAGGTAGTAATTCATGAGTAGAATTAAGTGGGACGAAGTTGGTAAGCGTCTCTATGAAACTGGCGTGGATCATGGCGTTCTTTACCCTGCCGTAAAGGCATCTTATCCGAAAGGCGTAGCCTGGGACGGTCTGATTAATGTAAACGAGAGCCCTTCTGGAGCAGAGTCGACACCGCAGTATGCGGATAACATTGAATATCTGAATCTGGTTTCCGCAGAGAAGTTTGCAGCGACCATCGAGGCATACTTCTCTCCCGTGGAATTTGATGAATGCGATGGTTCGGCGGAAGCGGCTCCCGGAGTGATCATTGGCCAGCAGACAAGGAAGCCGTTTGGTCTGTCCTATCGAAGCCTGATTGGCAACGATGTAGATGATACGGACCACGGTTATAAGATCCATCTGGTGTACAATGGGAAAGCGGCTCCGTCGGAGAGAGCCCGCAATACCGTGAATGAGAGCCCGGAGGCTGTTCAGCTCAGTTGGTCGGTATCCACCACACCGGTGGTAATTAACATGATCAATCCGAAGACTGGAAAAGTCTACAAACCGGCGGCGCATTTACAGATTGATTCCACAAGGACCGATCCGGAGAAGCTGGCGGCATTTGAGGAGATTCTTTACGGTAAAGATGGGGAGTTTACTGCAACTACCGATACTGATTTCAGCTCTGGAAAGAAATATTATGAGCTGGTGGACGGCGAGTACGTGAAGACTGCTGATCAGACTTTCGATGACGCTAAGACCTATTACGAGGCAACAGTGGAGCCGGTCGATGCAAGACTGCCTTTGCCGGATGAAGTGATCAAGTTCTTCAATGAAGCGGGTTAAGTCCAAAATAACAATTTAATAACGGAACATGTATAGCGGGGCTGCGTTCAGACGAACGAATTGCGGCTCCGTTTTTTATGCAAATCGAAAGGAGAAAGAAATCATGTTAAAGAAAACACAGACCTATACTGACTTCGATGGAAACGAGAGAACTGAGGATTTCTACTTCAATCTGACAGAGGCTGAACTGACGGAGTTGGAGTATTCCATGAATGGCGGATTATCCCAGTTACTGGAGAAAATCATCAAAGAGGATGATCAGAAACAGATCATTGAGTATTTCAAGAAGATTGTGATTATGGCTTATGGCGTAAAGAGCCTGGACGGCAGGCAGTTCATCAAGAACGACAGTGTCCGTGAGGAATTTGCCTCTACGGTTGCTTACTCTGACATTTTCATGGAGCTGGCACACAATGCAAACAAGGCGGCCGAGTTTGTCAACGGCATTATACCCAAGACAAAGTCCAAGAATGGACAGAATATTACCGCTCTTCCCGGCCAGGCCCCCATCGCAGGGGTTACTCCGCCTACCGCTTAAATATATGAAAGAGGGAGATTGGAGAAATGCTTAAAATCACGATACCCGGTCAGGAATTCTGGGATGAGGAAAAAGAAGTATTCGTCAATACAAAAGGCGTAACTCTGCAGTTAGAGCATTCCCTGGTCTCCCTTTCAAAATGGGAATCCAAATGGCATAAACCGTTTCTCGGAAATGGAGATAAAACGGTGGAAGAGACGGCGGATTATATACGCTGCATGACATTGACACAGAATGTCAATCCGTCGGTCTATGACTTTATAACCAACGAAATAATCGGACAGGTTTCCGACTACATTGACGATTCGATGACGGCTACGTGGTTCTCGAAAGAGGACAAGGGATCTCCAAATAGGGAAGTCATTACGGCGGAGATTATTTATTACTGGATGATTGCGCTTAACATCCCATTTGAATGCCAGAAATGGCACTTGAACAGGCTTTTGACCCTGATAAGAGTCTGCAATGTGAAAAATGCACCCCCGGAGAAGCTCTCCCAGAAAGAGATTACCAAGAGGAATGCAGCGATAAATGCAGCCAGAAGGAAAGCGCATAAATCAAAAGGAGGAAACAGGCTATGAAATTGGTGGAATCTATTTTAAGCCAGAATCCCTGCTATACGGCAGGAAAGAAGATTAAAGTAATGGGCCTGATGCTTCATTCCGTAGGCTGTCCGCAGCCCCAAGCATCAGTCTTTGTCAACAGCTGGAACAGCCCGTCGCACAGCAATTCGTGTGTTCACGGATTTATCGATGGGAATGACGGCACAGTATATCAGACACTTCCGTGGGAACACAGAGGATGGCACTGCGCAAGCGGATCAAAAGGCAGCGGAAACAACACTCACATCGGAATCGAGATGTGTGAACCGGCCTGTATCAAGTATACGAGTGGTTCAAGGTTCACCTGCTCTGACATGGATGCTGCAAAGGCGGTGGTCAAGAGGACTTATGAGTCTGCGGTGGAACTGTTCGCTATGCTCTGTAAGAAGTTTGAGCTTGACCCTTTGGCAGATGGGGTGGTGATTTCACATAAGGAAGGTCATGACCGTGGGATTGCCTCGAATCATGGAGACCCGGAACATTTATGGTCCCAGCTTGGCATGGGTTACACAATGGACGGGTTTCGGCGGGATGTCAAAATGGTTATAGATGCTTCAGTTTCTGAATCCATAGCAGAAGAATTGGTTGTGGAGAAAAAGACTGAGAGCGCGGATGTGGTTGAAGCCGAAAGTAAAGAGAAAGCGATCTGGGATTTTCTGACCATCGAATGCGGTCTTAACTCTTTTGCAGCGGCAGGTGTAATGGGAAATCTGTATGCAGAAAGTGGATTAAGACCTGATAATCTTCAGAATAGTTTTGAGAAGAAGTTGGACATGGATGATGCGGCTTATACTGCGGCAGTGGATTCCGGAGCATACAACAAGAATGCGTTTATAAATGACAAGGCTGGTTATGGATTGGCGCAGTGGACATATTGGAGCCGGAAGCAGGCTTTGTATGAATACGCAAAGACAATCGGTGTGTCCATTGCTGATATGCACATGCAGCTCTCATTTTTCTGGAAAGAAGTGATGCAAAAAGCGCCGTTTCTTAAAAAGCTTCAAAATGCGGGTTCTGTTCTTGAAGCATCCAATGCTGTCCTGCATGATTATGAGCGGCCGGCGGATCAGTCTGAAACAGTGGAAAAGAAACGGGCGGAATACGGACAGACATTTTTTGACCTGTTTGCCAAGGAAAAACAATCGGAGGTATCCGGGGATAATAATGAAACGTTCAAAGAGGCACTGGCAAAGCCCTTTTTGGTAAGGGTGAATACTTCGTATCTGAACATCAGGAAAAAGCCGGGAACCAACTACGCCAAGACCGGGAAGTATACAGGAATCGGAGTATTTACGATTGTGGAAGTACAGCCCGGCGAGGGCTCGGATTCTGGATGGGGGCTTTTGAAGTCCTATGCGGATAACAGGGACGGATGGATTTCTTTGGATATTACAGAAAGGATGTAAATTATGAGCGGCATAACGTTCCGGCATAAAGGCGACTTCTCCAAAACGGAGAAGTTTTTTAATTCTCTTTTGAAGCTGGATTATCTCAACGTGCTGGAGCGTTATGGGCAGGCGGGGGTTGCGGCTCTCGCCGCTGCAACGCCAAAGGACAGCGGTTTGACAGCAGCTTCCTGGGATTATGAGATAACCCATAACGGGAAAGAAACAACTATTGCGTTCACCAATTCCAATGTGAGCAACGGGGTGAATATCGCAATTATTTTACAGTATGGGCATGGAACAAAAGGCGGCGGATACGTGGCGGGAAGAGATTACATCAATCCAGCCATACAGCCAATTTTCGATAAGATGGCAAATGAAGCTTGGAGGGAGGTAACGAATCTATGAGTAAGTCTGTAGAAAAACGCATTGTCGAGATGCGGTTTGACAATCAGCAGTTCGAGAAGGGCGTACAGACTACTATGGGTACGCTTGACAAGCTTAAACATTCCCTGAAGCTCGATGGAGCGACAAAAGGTCTTGAAGATATCGATAAAGCGGCAAAAGGGATTAACATATCAGGGCTGAGTAGTGCAGTAGAAACTGTTAAGAGCAGGTTTTCGGCACTTGAAGTGGTGGCAATCACAGCATTGGCGAATATCACAAACTCGGTAGTCAACGCCGGAAAGAAGCTCGTGGATTCGTTTACTCTCGAACCGATCCATCAGGGATTTGCAGAATATGAACTCAAAATGGGGTCCGTGCAAACTATCATGGCAAGTACGGGGGCGGATATCAAGACAGTAAATGGCTACCTTGAAGAACTGAATACCTATTCGGATAAAACCATTTATTCGTTTTCTGATATGACTTCGAGCATTGGAAAATTTACAAATGCAGGAGTTTCTCTTGATGATGCGGTAAAGGCGATTAAGGGTATCAGTAATGAAGCGGCGGTTTCAGGAGCAAATGCGAACGAAGCTTCAAGGGCTATGTACAATTTTGCCCAGGCGTTATCTTCAGGAGCGGTCAAGCTGATAGACTGGAAGTCCATTGAAAATGCTAACATGGCTACTGTGGAGTTCAAACAGTCATTGTTGGACACAGCCCTTGCAATGGGAACCGTTGTCAAAGTCGGCGATAAATATCAGTCAACAACAACAGATGCGCAGGGGAAGATATCTGACTTGTTCACAGCAACGAGCATGTTTAATGATTCTCTTTCCTCGCAATGGATGACCACTGATGTTCTTGTACAGACGTTGGGTAATTATGCAACGGATGTGCGGGAAATGACCGCCGCAGAGAAGAAGGCATATGAGGAAAAACTCCGGGGCATCGGATATACCGAAGAACAGATTAAGGCTATTGAGGAGCTTGGGAAGAAAGCGTTTGACTCGGCGCAGGATGTGAAAACGTTCAGCCAGCTGATGGATACGCTGAAAGAAGCAGCAGGTTCCGGATGGGCGCAGACATTCGAGATTTTATTTGGCGATTTGGAAGAGGCCAAAGTATTATGGACCGCTGTCAGTCAGGTTGTCGGCGGATTCATCGACCAATCATCGAAAGCCAGGAATGATATGCTCCAGGGTTGGAAAGATTTGGGCGGGAGGCAAGCTCTCATCGAGTCTGTTCAAAATGCATTCAGTGGCCTGATGAGTGTAGTCAAACCGGTTGGTGAGGCGTTCCGAGAAATTTTCCCGGCAACTACATCAGAACAGCTTATGAACCTTACCAAAGGTCTAAAAGAGTTTACATCGCATTTGAAATTAAGCGATAAAGATTCCCAAAACCTGAAAAATACTTTCAAGGGTCTGTTCGCAGTTTTGGATCTTGTGAAACAAGGAATTGGAGCGCTCGTTAAAGCAGTATTACCGATGACAAAAGGGCTTGGAAGTCTCGGCTCAGGGGTTTTGAGCGTAACCGGAAAAATCGGGGAATGGCTTGTATCCCTGGACCAGGCAGCAAAGAAGAGCGATGTTTTTAACCAGGCAATACAGAAATTCCACGATAAAGTCAGCCCAATCCTCAAATCGGTAAAAGGGCATATCGATGGCGCTGTTGTGGCAATCAAGAAATTTGCAGAGACGCATTTCAATGTCCCGGACACATCGGGGCTTATGAGTGTGGCAGATAAACTGAAAGCAAGAATCGAGCCATTCAAAAAAATAGGTGAAGTCGCAAAGGAAGCGATGGGAAAATTGGTTGACGCATTCAAGGCATCTGCTCCTGTTTTGGCGAATCTGGGTGGAATCATTGTCGATGCTCTCGGAGAAGTAATTGACGGAATTATGAAAGCATTGCGCGGCGAAGGATTTGATTCGCTGATTGACCTATTGAACGGGGGTATTGTTACCGGTATTGGTGTAGGCATCATGAAATTCATCAAGAACCTTACCGGATTGGAAAGCACTGCAGATGATGCTATTGGAGGATTTGCTGGAATTATAGAGGGATTCAAGGGCGCTATCAATGGAGCAAAAGAAACCCTTGCAGATTTTCAGGCAAGTCTGAAAGCGGATATACTGATGAAGATTGCTGGTTCCATTGCAGTTCTTGCTGGTTCACTTTTGGTGTTATCATTGATTGATTCGGATAAACTGGGAGGGGCATTAGCTTCTATCAGCATCCTCTTTGCCGAATTGGCTGCATCTATGGCGTTGTTTGATAAAACATTGAGCGGGCAGAAAGGTCTGAACAAGTTTGGAATGGCGATGATTGAAATGTCGGCCGCTATTCTTGTGCTCGCGTCAGCTCTAAAGAAGATCGCAAGTATCGATTCGGATAAGTTGGCCGGTGCTCTTGTCGGTATAACAGTTCTGATCGGAGAGATGGTGGCGGCTTCCTTGGCACTTTCAAAATGGGGCGGGAAGATAAAGACAAGTGCGGTCTCAATGATACTGTTTGCCGAAGCAATTAATATCCTGGCAAATGCTGTCGGGAAACTGGGAGCGCTAGATACAGATAAGCTGACAAAAGGGCTTGTTGGTGTCGGCGTACTCATGGCGGAGCTTGCCGCATTCATGGTTGCTTCAAAGTTTGGAAATTTCAAAGCGACACAGGGACTTGCAATCATTGAATTGTCGGCGGCACTTCTGATTTTGGAAAAGTCGGTTTCTGGTTTTGGGTCGATGGACATTGAAACAATAAAGAAAGGGCTGACTGGTGTCGGTGTTATCCTTGCAGAAGTGGCAGGCTTCTCGGTAATCGCTGGAAAAGCGAAACATATTCTTTCCAGTGCCACAGCTTTGACTGTCATCGGAGCGGCCATGCTGATATTTGGCAAAGCAATTAAAGATATCGGATCGTTATCCATTGAAACAATAGGGAAAGGATTAGTCGGTATCGGCGGTGCTTTGGCTGCCGTAGCGGTGGCTGTAAACCTTATGCCTAAGAACATGGTCGGCATTGGGCTTGGACTGGTCGAAGTCGCAGCGGCGCTTAAAATCATCGGCGGTGTTATTCAGGATGCCGGTGGGATGAAATGGGAAGAAATCGGAAAGGGCATGGTTGTTCTCGCTGGTTCCATGACAATTCTCGCAGTAGCGCTCAATGCTATGAAGGGAACCCTTGGAGGAGCATCGGCAATGCTGGTCATGTCAGCGGCGCTTGCTGTCTTTACTCCGGTCTTGAAATCCCTTGGAGCAATGAGTTTGGAAGAGATTGGAAAAGGTCTTTTGGCTCTGGCCGGAGCATTTACGGTTTTGGGTATTGCTGGGGCGGTGCTCGGTCCCATGGTTCCTGCAATCCTCGGTTTATCCGGAGCGTTGGCATTACTCGGAGTGGCAGTCGCAGCTTGCGGCGTTGGAATATTGGCATTTTCAGCAGGATTGGCGTCATTAGCAGTTTCCGGCATAGCCGGTGTTACAGCCTTGGTGGCGACTTTGGAAATCCTGATTGTCGGGGTGTTGGGAGTTATCGCAAACAGTGCGAAAGCCATAGCCGGTGCGGTGAAAGCGATTGTTCTTGCAATCGTAGACGTTATAGTTGAATGTGCCCCACCGATTGCGGAAGGTGTGCTTACATTGATTGAGGAGGTGCTGAAATCCTTAGCAGAGCACGGGCCAAACATAGTGACCTATCTGATGGACTTCCTGATCGGGGTTATCAATGCGATTGCGGCAAGGCTTCCGGAACTGATTAAAGCGGCAGTGAACCTGATCGGTGCATTCTTTAGGGGCGTTGTGGACGCTCTGAAAGGGATCGATACCGCTACGCTTATGGATGGCATCGTTGGCATCGGTCTGCTTTCGGCTATCATGCTGGCGCTTTCTGTGGTGGCAGGACTGATACCAGGAGCTATGGCAGGAGTTCTTGGCATGGGTGTAGTTATTGCCGAAATGTCGCTGGTGTTGGCGGCTGTCGGAGCACTTGCACAGCTTCCCGGATTGAAATGGCTTATTGGCGAAGGAGGGGATTTATTACAGGGCGTAGGTACAGCCATTGGAAAATTTGTCGGGGGCATCGTCGGAGGATTTTTAGGCGGTATCTCGGCACAGTTTCCACAGATCGGTCAGGATTTAACCGATTTCATGACCAACGCCCAGGGATTCATTGAAGGAGCAAAGAAGATTGACCCGGCTATGCTACAGGGCGTCAATGCTCTTGCACAGACGATTCTGCTTTTGACAGCAGCAAATATTTTGGACGGGCTGACCAAATGGTTTACCGGAGGAACCAGCCTTGTGAAGTTTGGCGAGGAACTGGCGGAATTCGGGCCATATTTCAAGAGATATTCTGATGAGATTGCCGGCATCAACCCGGAAGTGATAACCGCTTCTTCTAATGCGGCGCTTGCTCTGGCTGAGATGGCATCAAAACTGCCTAACAGTGGAGGGCTTGCCGGAAAGATATTCGGAGAAAATAATCTGTCTGATTTTGGGGCAGAACTGGAAAAGTTTGGTCCTTATATTAAAAAATATGGGGATCAGGTAAAAGGGCTGGATTCAGCAGCAGTTAAAGCTTCGGCAGAAGCAGCACAAATGATGGCTGATATGGCGGCGACACTTCCGAATTCGGGAGGGTTAGCTGCTAAAATTATGGGCGATAATACGCTCTCGGCATTCGGCGAAGAGTTGGAAAAGTTCGGACCGCACATCAGCAAATACGCAAAAGATGTCAATGGGGTTGACCCAGCGGCAGTAAAAGCATCCGCTCAGGCAGCGCAGGTTCTATCGGATATGGCATCAACTCTGCCTAATTCTGGTGGCTTAGCGGCGCTGATTATGGGTGACAATACAATTTCGGAGTTTGGCGAGGAACTGGAAAAATTTGGTCCTCATATAGCCAAGTATGCCCAGGATGTAGCAGGAGTACAGCCTACTGTAGTCACGGCGTCAGCCAATGCGGCGAAAGCGCTTAGCGAACTGGCGAATAACCTTCCGAATACGGGAGGGCTGGTGAGCTGGTTTACTGGCGACAACGATATCGGAAAGTTTGGGCAGAGCCTGGAAAAGTTTGGGCAGTCATTTGCTGGTTATTATAATTCTATTTCTGGGATTGATACGGCGCTTCTTGGTGCTGTGATAGTGGAACTTGGTAAACTTGTGGACATGGCAAATGGTATCTCTGGAGTGGACACTTCGGGAATGACTAAATTCGCAAGTGATTTAACGACCATGGGAAACAACGGCATCGACGGATTTATTCAGGCCTTTACGAATGCTAATGAGAAAGTACAGCAGGGAGTGACTGCTTTATTGACAACAGTTACATCCACAATGCAAGCTCAGGTAGGCACTTTGACGGCATCGGGTACTACTGCGGGGCAAAGTCTCGGAACCGGCTTAATCAACGGGATCAATACTCAAAAGCCGCTTGCGATATCCACTATAAGTGGTATGTGCATGACATTGATACAAACAATGAGGGCCGGGTTACCAAGCGCCACATTCAACACGATTGGTCAAACAAATGTTATGCAGGGACTGATTAACGGTTTGAATGCGAAAAGGGCTCTTTTATTGAGCACGGCGAGAAACCATTGTGCGGCGTTGATTCAGCAGTTCAGGACATCATTGCCGAGCGCCACATTCAACACGATTGGTCAAAATGTAATCCAGGCTATTATCAATGGAATGAATGCTAAGAGAGAGCTGCTATTGGCAACGGCAAGAAACCTTTGTGTTGCGCTGGTTGCAAAATTCAGGTCGGAATTGCCAACAGCCACATTCCAGACACTTGGAGAAAATCTTGTCCAGGCTTTGGCTAACGGGATTAAGAGCAAGCAGAGCACATCTGAAGAAGCCGCCAGAGCAGTATGCAGCGCTACTATGAACGCATTCAGAAACGGTCTTTCAGCCGATGAGTTAAGAGGGGTCGGAGCGAATGCTGCCCAAGGCTTGGCAGACGGAATCAGAAGCAAAATCAATGAGATTGCAGATGCGGCAATAGATGCGGCAAAAAGAGCAGTGAGGGAAGCCAAGAAAGAACTTGATGAACATTCACCATCGAAGGTTTTCTTTAAAATCGGTGAGAATGTGGATCTTGGAATGATAAATGGCATCCGAGCATACTTAAGCCGTGTTGGCGCTGCTGGCACGGATCTTGGCAGAGAGACCATAGACTCAATGAAATCTGCCATCGGCCATATATCTGACATCGTAAACAATGAGATGGATTCAGAGCCGACCATCCGGCCGGTACTGGACATGACGAATGTTCAAAATGGCGTACAGGAAATCAATTCTTTGTTTTCTAAGGGATTGAATATGTCCGCTTCATATGATAAAGCACTGGCCGTGACCAGGAGCAATAAAGTTGGTTCGTCTGTCTCGGAAATCCATCCAAGTAACTATCAACAACCTACATCGAACAGCTTCAATTTCGTGCAGAACAACTACTCGCCGAAAGCTCTGTCCCGGAAAGATATCTACCGGCAGACTAAGAATCAGTTTGCGGCGATGAAGGGAGCGGTGAGTAGCACATGATCAAATCAGTAACAGTAACAAATTACCTTGGCGAATGGATCAAGATTAACCTTGCCGATGATGACCCAGAACATGGTTTGCTCATCAAAAGCATAGAAGGTCTTGGTCCTGCTAAGGCCGATGTCAACACTACGAATCTGGCGACAAATGACGGCTCGCTGTATAACTCTGCAAGGCTTGAAGAGCGAAATATTGTTATGCAGTTATATTTTACCGAGGCTCCAAGGATTGAAGATGCAAGGCAGACCACTTACAAGTATTTTCCGATTAAGAAGTTCCTCGATTTCCTTGTAGAGACGGATAATCGGATTGTCAGGACAAAGGGGTATGTTGAATCCAACGAGCCAAATATTTTCAGTGAGCAGGAGTCCAGTCAGATCTCTATCGTATGCCCGGACCCATATTTTTACTCAGCCGGGGAAAATGGAAATAACGTAACTATTTTCTATGGTGTGGAACCCCTTTTTGAGTTTGAGTTTGATAACAATTCCCTTGATGAGGACTTGATTGAATTTGGTTCTATAGAAAATCAGACTGAGCGTTCGGTCTATTACGATGGGGATGCGGAAATCGGAGTAACTATCACCATCCACGCTATTGGAGAAGCAAGAAACATTACAATTTACAATACCGGGACCAGGGAAGTAATGCGAATCGATACGGATAAGCTGGAAGCTCTTACTGGTTCAGGAATCATATCCGGTGATGACATCATCATCACAACCGTCCGGGGAGAGAAATCAATCCGGCTGCTGAGAACAGGTCGTTATACCAATATTCTCAATTGCCTGGACAAAGGTTCAGACTGGTTCCAGCTGTCAAAAGGCGATAATATTTTTGCCTATGTAGCGGAATACGGTTCGGAAAACCTACAGTTTAAGATCGAAAACAGAATCATATATGAAGGAGTATAGATTATGGAAGTATTGATTATGGATGAAAAGTTTCAGCAGGTCTGTCTGATCGATGCTTTCGAGTCTCTGATCTGGACTGAAAGGTATCATGGTTTTGGAGACTTTGAGATTTATACACCAGCAAATGCTGAACTTATGAAAACAGTGAAGCAGGACTATTATGCTTGGCTGAAGGATTCGGATCAGGTGATGATTGTGGAGGAGGTTCAGATCGGGACGGAAGTGGAGACCGGAGGACATTTGACAATATCTGGACGTTCCCTAGAATCTATTCTGGACCGGCGCATTGTCTGGCAGCAAACGGTGCTTAACGGAAATCTTCAAAATGGGATTAAAAAGCTGATTACCGAAAATGTTATTTCTCCGGTTATTGCAGATCGGAAGATTGCAGGGTTTGTATTCCAGGAATCAAAAGATCCATATATAACGGGTCTGACGATACGGGCTCAGTATACTGGGGACAATCTGTACGAAACCATAGAAACCATTTGCAAAGCCTATAATCTTGGATTTCAGATCATGCTCAACGAGCAGAATCAGTTTGTATTTAGTCTTTATTCCGGAGCAGACCGTTCTTATGATCAATCAGTCAATCCTTATGTTGTATTTTCTCCTAAGTTTGAAAACATCATTAACAGCAATTATCTGGAGTCAAAGAAAACATTGAAAAATGTGACTTTGGTAGCAGGGGAAGATGCAGGCTCGACAAGGCGCACACGGATTGTTGGAACTGGGAAAGACTTAAACCGGAGAGAGATTTATACGGACGCCAGAGATATACAGTCTGAAACACAGGACGGAAAATTGTCGGATGCGGAATACAATGCCCAGTTGGATCAAAGAGGGAAAGAAAAACTCTCGGAGTACCAGCTTACCAAGTCTTTTGAGGGGCAGGTGGAGTCCACGCAGACTTTTGTTTATGGAAAGGATTTTTATAAAGGAGATATCGTTCAGATTGTAAATGAGTATGGAATAGAATCAAAGGTTCGGGTGATTGAAATTGTCAGGGCGCAGGATACGACTGGTTATGAAACATACCCGACTTTCAGTGTAGTGGAATAGGAGGTTCTGCAGATGAGTGTAACATATGGATTTTACAATGCGAAGAACCATGACCGCCGATACAATTCGATACAGATATCAAGTATTTTTGATGGCATCATCAGCGATGGTGTCTATATGTCAATCGGCGACCACATGGTCGTAAAGTCGAATTCCGGAATGATGGTTACAGTTGGAGTGGGACGGGCCTGGTTCAATCATACATGGACTCTGAACGATTCCCTGCTCCCGATTGAGGTTCCGTTATCGGAGATCATCCTTAACAGAATTGACGCTATTGTTTTGGAAGTGAACGCGGAGGAAAGTGTCCGCGAAAATACGATTAAAGTGATAAAAGGAACGCCGGCTACCAACCCTGCAAGACCGGCAATGGTCAGCACAAGCACGGTTCACCAGTATCCGCTGGCGTACATATATGTCGGGTCCGGCGTTACAGAAATCCGGCAGTCCAACATCACGAATATGGTGGGTACTTCGGCGACACCGTTTGTTACCGGAATTATTGATACCATCAATATTGACGACCTCATTGCGCAGTGGGGCGATCAGTGGGAGGAATATTACGCCAGACAAGTGGCCGACATGGAACGTACCAATATTTTCTGGAAAGAACAGTGGGCAACTTGGTTTTTGGCGCAGACAACGGAGATCCAGGAGGCATATCTTACATGGGAAAAGCAATGGACTGATTGGTTTAACTCCCAGACATTGGATATGGAACGCACGAATGCTTTCTGGAAACAGCAATGGGAACAGTGGTTTTATGGATACATCAACGAATATACCACTGAAATGGCTGACTGGAGGGATCGGAGCCAAACTGATTTTATAACCTGGTTTCAAAATCTTCAGGCTATGCTTTCAAGCGATGTCGCAGCCAATATGGCAAAAGAGATTTTGGAACTCCAAAAGCGGACAAAAGTCTTGGAAGTGTTCTCCGAAGTTCTTTCAACGGAGTATGCTGTATACCATAAGCTTTATGATAGTGGGTACAGAACATATGCCTCTGTACAGGACTCTTCAAATAAAGATATTCTTGACAGTGATATTGATCCAGTGATTGGCCGTACCCATTCAAGCGAACTTATTCTGGACAGCGACGGGAATCCGATTGATGCCAGAGTTATATTTGTAACGAAATGATTTAAGGAGGAACAATATGAAAATTGTAGATTATGAGAAGGTGCAGAAACTTTCAACCGACAATGTTTTTCTTATTGACGGAGAAAGTGGCACAAAAGGAATCCTGGCGGGAGATCTTGCGAAAGCTTTGGTTGGCCTGCTTAATTCTGAGCAGTTTATGTCTGGAGTCAATCTTTCCGAACTGCCGCAGATCAATGCATTATCAGCTAACGATAAGATTCTTGTGGGAACATCTGCCGGAAATAAGGCTATCGCAGCCAATGATGTGCTGTTTGCGGTTCTTGATGAATTTGCTACTGTAGAAATGAGGAGAAATATTTTCAGGGGGAAGAACCTGGGACCCGCTCTGACTGCGGCACAGAAAGTGGAGATCAAGGCTGGAACATTCAAGGGATTCTTTGTCGGTGATTACTGGACCGTTGGTGATAATATATGGAGAATTGTTGACATCAATTACTGGCTGAACTGCGGCGATACTTCCTGCACAACGCCTCATCTGGTGATCATGCCGGATGCCGTATTATACAATGCCCAGATGAACGAGACGAATATTACCACTGGAGGCTATGTCGGCTCCAAAATGTATACAACAAATCTGGAGAATGCAAAGACTTTGGTGAATGCGGCCTTTGGCGCTGTAAATATTCTGAACCACAGAGAACTTCTGGTGAATGCTGTAAGTAATGGATACCCTTCTGCGGGGGCCTGGTATGATTCTAAGGTGGAATTGCCCGACGAGATCATGATGTATGGAACTTACGTGTATACCCCGGCCGGAAACGGTACGACTGTTCCGTATCGTTATACAATCGATAAAACGCAGTTGGCTTTGATGCGGCTTTATCCGAGGTTCATCAATCCCCACAGGCAGAATCAGTGGCTGAGAGACATCGTTTCTGGGCCGAATTTCGCTCTTGTGGACTACGGTGGCAATTCGCACTACTACCACGCGTCGAGCTCTCTTGGGGTTCGTCCGGTCTTCGGTGTTGTTGGTTAGGTGATCTGGGGGCCTTGTGCCCCTTGTGAAAACCGTACCCGGGTAACAGAAAAAAATGGTAAAAAAGTAGAAAGGAATGATAGAAATGGATGAGAAAATCTATAAGATAACCCTTGCTGACGGAACTGAGATCGGAAATCTTAGAATCAACGGAAACAACTTCATTTCCAGAACACCCATTGATGCAATGAATTTTGAGGGAAACTGCTCTCCTATAACTATTAACGATGGGGAGAATGAAGAAATTCATGAGAACATGGAGCTGGTTCAGATTACTCCTGTCGGGGAAGATTACTGGTTCGTTCTGCGCGATCTCTCATCGGCGGAATTGGAAAAAATCAAAATGCAGTCCGATATCGAGTATGTCGCAATGATGGCCGGCGTGGAGATCTAATAGAAAGAAGACTGAAAGAAGGAGGAACACCATGGAATATAGCAAGAATTACCAGAAAGTAAAGCGTTACTATGATATGAAGATGTGGGACGAGACCCGCGTCCGTAACGCCGTAAAGATGGGCTGGATTACTGAGGCGGAATTCCAGGAAATCGCCGGCAAGGAGTATTTATGAGTGTCCTGGTAAGTGACCGGACAGAATCAAAGTTCGAGCCCATTACATTTTCAACGGAAGTACACAACATGCTGCGGGAGTTCATGCAGAGAAATTTTGGAGTGAAAGATTTGGAGCATTTCGTTCAGCTTCGCTATGCCTATGGAAAAGATGATGTTGAGGATTTTGGAAAATATCGTTATCTTATGCTAACTCATAAGAAAGAAATAGATCATCTGGCAACACTCATGACCAATAACATCAGAGCCGCCAACAGCATCTATCCGACTACCATGAGGGAATATGAAACGCGGAGAGATTATCAGTCCTCAGCCATCGTGAACTGCGAGCAGATCATCAAGGAACTGCAGCGTGTTGTGGAAACCTTTGAGGTGGACCTGAATGTTTATGGCAGGTATGTAAAAGCTATCGATCGAGAAATCGGTTTGATAAAGAAGTGGCGTCAGCGGGACAACAAAATCAAGTCATACGTGCAGCAGGGTAACATCTAATTTTGCGTCGTTTCTGGAACGAATTTCGCTAATGTGAACAACAATGGCAATACGAACTACAACAACGCGTCGAGCTCTCTTGGGGTTCGTCCGGATTCTCTGCCTAACCAACAGAGAAGGAGATGTTGTCCTTTCTATCAAGGATAAATAGCAAAGCCGGACGCAATTTACTACGGTAAGTATTGCTATAACGGTGAATAATCTTATGACGTATGAGGAGATAGTCTGTGACGCTAACAACTTGTATAAGGCTTACAAGGCCTCGATTAAGGGCAGCAAATGGAAGGAGACCACCCAGAAGTTCATGATAAACTTCCTGCGGTACCTCATTTCCATACAGGATGACCTTCTCAACCATACACTTCAAAATGGACCGACTGAGGAGTTCTCGCTGTCTGAAAGAGGCCGGGTTAGGCCTATTACGAGCATTCGTATCCGTGACCGGATTGTACGGCACGTCTTATGTGATGAGGTTCTTCTTCCAGAAGTCTGTAAGCATATCATTTATGACAACGGCGCTTCTATCAAGGGAAGAGGTATTTCGCATCAAAGAGATCGGTTCGAGGTTCATCTTCGCCGTTACTATAAGCTGTATGGTAACGAGGGTTGGATAGTATTCGGGGATTTTTCCAAGTTTTACGACAATATCATACATGAGATAGCAAAGAGGGAATTGCTGAAGCTGTTTGACGATGATGAATTCATTGACTGGCTACTTACTCTTATATTTGAAGGCTTCAAGATTGACGTTTCTTATATGTCAGACGAGGAATATGCGTCCTGCATGGAGGACACGTTTAACAAGCTTGATTACCGAAATGTTCCGAAGAATCTGTTGACAGGCGAAAAGTGGATGTATAAGTCTGTCAATATTGGCGACCAGCTGTCTCAGATTATTGGCATCTATTACCCATACCGAATTGACAATTATGTGAAATATGTGAGAAGTCAGAAATTTTACGGTCGGTATATGGATGATTGGTACATCATGAGTCCCAGCAAGGAAGAGTTACAGGATTTGCTGGAAAATATCTGTAGGATTGCAAAAGAACTTGGTATTCATATCAACATGAAGAAGACCCGGATTGTGAAGATTTCGAGTACTTATAAATATTTGCAGATCCGCTACAGTCTCACAAAGGATGGCAAAATCATTAAGCGGATCAATCCGACTCGTGTCACAACTATGAGGAGGAAACTGAAAAAGCTGGCTGTAAAAGTTCAGGAAGGGGAAATTCCATATGAAAATGTGGAGAACATGTTCCGTGGCTGGATGGGCAGCTTTTATAAATTATTGTCGAGACAGCAACGGCAAAATCTAATCAGCTTGTACGAGGAGCTGTTCGATAAGACTATTACAATTATCAATAAAAAGATGATTATAACGGATAAGTCACAAGAAAAACTGAAGGAGGTTATGTAGATGGATGGCTGGATGCAAATACTGCTGACAGTTTTTAGCTCAGTTTTAGCGTCTTCTGGGCTGTGGGCTTATATCGCCAAAAGAGCAGAGAAAAAAGACGTAAAGACAGAGATGCTTATAGGCCTGGGACATGATCGGATTATGTATCTTGGAATGTCATATATCGACCGGGGGTGGATCACTTCCGATGAATATGAGAATCTTTACGAGTATCTCTACAAGCCGTATGAAAAGATGGGCGGTAACGGCTCCGCCAAGCGTATCATGAACGAGGTAAACAAACTACCTATACACAAATCACAATACAAGGAGGAAACAAATCATGAAGATGACTAACAAAACCTATGACACTTTGAAATGGATCGCACAGTATCTTCTTCCGGCTGCCGGCACATTATATTTTGCCCTGGCGGGAATCTGGGGACTGCCCTGCGGAGAGCAGGTGGTCGGAACTATCACGGCCATTGATACTTTCTTGGGGGTTCTTTTGGGGATCAGTACCGCACAGTACAATAAGCGGTAATTATCAATAAGTGTAAAATTGTAGGAGAAATGGAAAAAGGCGGAGTGATGTACAGTATTAGTACATTATATCCGCTCCATTTCTGTTCTGATAATGTAGCGGCGTTTACATCTTATTTTATTTTTTTCATTTTTACTGGATATTTCCGTATTCAGGTTACAATCATAGAAAGTATTATAATATCCGAAATGGAGGTGATTTGTGAAATGCAAGAAAAATTTTTACTCTCAATAATAGAAGCGTCTCACCTATTCGGAATAGGACAACACAGGTTACGAGAAATTATCCACGAAGACTATAATTGCAAATATCATCTTACTGTTGGACGCGTAATAAAGATAAAAAGAAAAGCATTTGAAGAATATATAAATAGTGTGAATCAGATATAATATCGACAAAGCACCTTTAATGTGGTATGATAACATATGCATTCGAGGCGCTTTCTAAGTGGAGGGCTGAGAATATGGCAAATAAAAAAGCAAGTAATAAAAATAAACCTGCAAGAAAAACATTGCGAGAAAACGAGTTTTTTAACCCTAAAACAAAGAGATACGAGTATAGATATAAAGATGTCTTTGGAAAGAATCGCGTTGTGAGTTCTTACAGGTTGGAATCTACAGACCAACTTCCGAAAGGAAAGAAATCTGGGAAGAGTTTGCGTGAGAAGGAGGCAGAGATAAACGCACTGCTAGATAATAACATTGATATCGATGGGGCAAAATTTACATTGCTTGATGTGGTTGATAAATACCTTAACCATCTCTATAATAGGAAAGAACTAAGTCATAACACCAAAACTGGTTACAATGTGACGGTGAATGCTTTAAAGCAATATAAACTTGGTTACATGGAGATAGGAAAGATAAAGCCAGAACATTGTGAAGAATGGCTTTCTGATATGAAGAAAAAATATCGCGGTTCGTCGATACAAAGTCAAATCAGTTTGATTAAACGTTCGTTTGAATATGCTATTGATTATGACTATATTGCAAAGAACCCATTTAGGCGAATTACTACGGATAGAAGCGACAGTAAAATCATGGAAGCCATTCCAGTCGATGAAATGAATAATTTTTTAGATTTTTGTTCCAGAGACGCGCATAGTTTGCATTGTTATGACATGGTATATATTTTATTTTGGACTGGGTTACGGGCATCAGAATTATGTGGTCTGACGATAGACAATCTGGATTTGGATAATCACATAATAAAAGTAGAAAAACAGTTACAATGCATCAATCACAATCATATTGTTTTAAAACCCAAAACCTCGAACGGGGTAAGATATATTCCTATGACAGACGGCGTTTATCAGCGTTTTATATCTGTTCTTGCGAATAGGTATCTTAAAGGTGATATTGAACCGGTATGTTACGACGAGCGTGGCAATGTGTATGAAGGTTTTGTGTTTCTTGCAACACGTAGTAGAAAGACGATTGTTCGCAGTCATGTTGAGGAATATTTGCAGAATTGTATCAAAAGGTACAATCTGGCTAACCCGTCATGTCCGATCCGTAAGTTTGAACCGCATATATGCAGGCATACATTTGCGACTAATATGCAAGGGCTACCGCCCAAAACTTTACAATCTATTTTGGGGCATGGCAATATCAGTACAACAATGAATCATTATGTGGATGCAAGACCAACCGCGCAACAATTAGCGGAAATCAATGTTATAGCGAACGCACTAACCTAATTCGTAAGAATTTTTACATACGAATTATTTACGAATTATTCTGCAAAATAAGATGTAATGAAACATAATAAAATGTAACAAAATGGATACGATTTAGAGGAAAAAACAGGTGAAAGTATAGAAAAAAACCTATTTATAGAGGATATAAAGAATATGACAGCGATTATTGACTATGATGCGGGAAATATAAAAAGCGTGGAAAAAGCTCTTCTTTTCCTTGGAGAAAAAGCTTCTGTAACGAGGGATAAGGAAGAGATCCTGAATGCGGATAGAGTGATCTTGCCAGGGGTGGGTTCTTTCGGAAAGGCGATGGAGAAAATTCGCGGTTATGGGTTAGAAGATGTAATAAAGGAGACCATTAGCAGAGGAATTCCGTTCCTTGGCATCTGCCTGGGACTGCAGCTGTTGTTTGAGCAGAGCGAGGAATGCGAAGGAGTTGCCGGATTAGGAATTCTCAAAGGGGAAGTGGTAAAAATACCGGAAAGAGAAGGTGGGAAGGTTCCGCAGATCGGCTGGAATTCTTTGGCCTATCCCAGGCAGGGGAGATTGTTTGACGGAGTGCCGGAAGGGGCTTATGTATATTTCGTCCATTCTTATTATTTGAAGGCAAAAGAAAAGGATATCGTTACCGCCGTGACAGAATACAATACGCTGATTCATGCTTCGGTGGAAAAAGATAACGTATTCGCCTGCCAGTTCCATCCGGAAAAAAGCTCTGAGGCGGGACTGAAGATTCTCCATAATTTTATCGGAATACAAAAGGAGGGTAAATAAGTGCATACAAAGCGCATTATCCCTTGTCTGGATGTACATAACGGAAGAGTGGTAAAGGGAGTGAATTTTGTCAATTTAAAGGATGCGGGCGATCCGGTGGAAATAGCGGCTGCTTATGACAAAGAAGGGGCGGATGAACTGGTATTTCTCGATATCACGGCATCTTCCGATGCCAGGGCGACTGTAGTGGATATGGTGCGGCGCGTGGCAGAGAAAGTTTTTATTCCTTTTACTGTGGGGGGAGGAATCCGTACGGTGGAAGATTTTAAAGCGATTCTCAGGGAAGGAGCGGATAAAGTTTCGGTCAATTCCGCCGCGATCGATAATCCCGGCCTGATTGGCCAGGCGGCGGAGATATTCGGCCGCCAATGCGTGGTAGTGGCAATCGATGCAAAAAAGAGGGAGGATGGTTCCGGCTGGAACGTTTATAAGCATGGAGGCCGGGCGGATACCGGACTGGATGCGGTGGAATGGGCGATGAAGGCCGACCGCATGGGAGCAGGGGAGATTCTTTTGACCAGCATGGACTGCGACGGTACGAAAGCCGGGTACGATATAGAGCTGACGAAGGCGATAGCCGGAAATGTTTCCGTGCCAGTCATAGCATCCGGCGGAGCAGGGCGGCTGGAAGATTTTTATGCCGCGCTGGCGGAAGGCCAGGCAGATGCCGCGCTGGCGGCATCGCTGTTTCATTATAAAGAATTGGAGATATGCGAGGTGAAAAAGTTTTTGAGGGAACGGGGCGTATCGGTAAGGCTATAGAGAGAAAAGGAGTACGAAAGAATGGCAATGATTCAAAATGACTGGCTGGATGCATTAAAGCCGGAATTTTCCAAGCCATATTACAGGCAGCTTTTTCAGTTTGTACAGGGAGAGTATAGCAAGGTGGTCATCTATCCGCCGGCAGATGATATTTTCAATGCATTTCATTTTACGCCTTTGGCTGAGGTAAAGGTGCTGCTGCTGGGGCAGGATCCGTACCATAATGAGCATCAGGCCCACGGCTTGAGCTTTTCCGTACTGCCGGATCAAAAGAATATTCCTCCTTCCCTCCAAAATATTTACCAGGAGCTGCATGACGATATGGGATGCCGCATTCCAAATAACGGATATTTGAAAAAATGGGCGGATCAGGGAGTTTTGCTGTTGAACACGGTGCTTACGGTAAGAGCCCATCAGGCGAATTCCCATCAGGGAAAGGGATGGGAGATGTTTACGGATGCCGTAATTGAAGCGGTCAATGCCCAGGATCGGCCGATTGTTTATTTTTTATGGGGAAAGCCGGCACAGAACAAGATATCTATGCTGACGAATCCCAGGCATCTTATATTGAAAGCGCCTCACCCAAGCCCGTTATCCGCATACCGGGGATTTTTTGGGTGCAGGCATTTCAGCAGAGCCAATGAATTTTTGGCAGAGAATGGAGTAGAGCCGATCGATTGGCAGATTGACGATATCGGATAGAAATGAGGAGAAAAATGAAAAAAGAACCATTTGTAACAAAGGAAATGATAGAGGAGATTGCAAAGGATTATCCGACTCCTTTTCATATTTATGATGAAAAGGGAATCAGGAAAAATGCACAGGCGGTAAAAGAGGCTTTTTCGTGGAATCCGGGATTTAAGGAATATTTTGCGGTGAAAGCGACGCCTAATCCGTATCTGATGCAGATATTGAAAGAATATGGCTGCGGGTGTGACTGTTCTTCGATGACGGAGCTTATGCTGAGCGCGGCGGTCGGCATCACGGGGGAGGATATTATGTTTTCTTCCAATGAAACTCCGGCCAGAGAATATGCGTATGCTGCCAAACTGGGAGCCATTATTAATCTGGATGATATTACGCATATTGATTATCTGGAGGAGATTCTGGGTCAACTTCCAGAAACAATCAGCTGCAGATATAATCCGGGCGGCGTATTTACGATGAGCAATGGGATTATGGACAACCCGGGAGACTCGAAGTACGGATTTACTTCGGAACAGATGTTTGAAGGGTTTCGCATACTGAAGAAAAAAGGCGTGAAAAATTTTGGCATCCATGCTTTTTTAGCGAGCAATACGGTAACGAATGAGTATTATCCCGTGCTGGCAGGACAGTTGTTTGAAATGGCCGTGCGGCTGAAGGAAGAAACGGGAGCGGCAATTAAATTCATCAATCTGTCAGGTGGCGTTGGAATTCCTTATGAGCCGGGACAGGACGGGAATGACATTTACGCTATTGGCGAAGGCGTCAGAAAAGCATACGAGGAAATACTGGTTCCGGCAGGAATGGGGAATGTGGCCATTTATACGGAGATGGGGCGCTTTATGATGGGTCCTTATGGAGCGCTTGTGACAAAGGCAATCCATGAGAAGCATATCTACAAGGAATATATCGGAGTGGATGCTTGTGCGGTCAATCTGATGCGTCCGGCGATGTATGGCTCCTACCATCATATCACAGTGCTTGGGAAGGAGGAGGAACCCTGCACCTGTAAATATGATGTAGTAGGCTCTTTGTGCGAGAATAATGATAAATTCGCTGTAGACAGGATGCTGCCGAAGATCGATAAGGGGGATTACCTCGTGATCCATGATACGGGGGCTCATGGGTTTTCTATGGGATATAACTATAATGGAAAATTAAAATCAGCGGAGCTTCTGTTGAAAGAGGACGGCAGCGTACAACTGATCCGCAGGGCGGAACGGCCGGAAGACTATTTTGCTACATTTGACGGATTGGATGTTTATAAGAATTTGAAAAAAGAATTTTAAAAAATGACTTGTCAATAACAGCCGAGTATGGTATTATATTACTCGGTTGTTAGATACTGACCGGATAAGAATAAGCCGATGTGGCGGAATTGGCAGACGCATCAGACTCAAAATCTGACGATGGCAACATTGTACGAGTTCAAGTCTCGTCATCGGCATAAAGAACCTGCCGCACTGAGAGGAGTGCGGCGGGTTTTTTCTATATACGCGCTTTGCAAAAGGCATCTTTTTGCAAAAGTCATCTTTTTGAAAAAGGTATCCTTTGAAAAAGGTATCCTTTGAAAAAGGTATAATAAATTGGAATGTGAGAAAAATATATTCAACATAAAACACAAAAAAAGTTTTATTTGCTTGACAGAAATTGTATAAATTGTTATTATATACCCAGATATTTTGTGGAAAGTATAGCAACAGACGGGATAACAGGATATTGCCGAAATAGAATATGTGGATAGAAATCCTTGCAAAGGGAATGAAAGAAAGGAGAAATATATTATGCAGGAATTTAAGTACACAATCAAAGATGAGCTGGGGATTCATGCAAGGCCTGCAGGATTGCTGGTAAAGCAGGCGGCAGCTTTTAAGAGTACCATTACGGTGGATACTGGGACAAAGAAAGCGGACGCAAAGAAAATCATGGCGCTTATGGGCGCTGGCGCAAAAAAGGGGACGACCGTTACTTGCAGGGCAGAAGGGCCGGATGAGGCAGAAGCGATCGCAGCTTTGAAGAAGTTCTTTGAAACCAATTTGTGATAGGAGCAGAAATGAGAATAATTAAAGCAAAAGATTATAAGGATATGAGCAGAAAGGCTGCTAATATTATATCAGCCCAGGTAATCGTAAAACCGGATTGTGTTCTTGGTCTGGCAACGGGTTCTACGCCGATCGGAACTTATGAACAGCTGGTGGAATGGTATCAGAAGGGGGATCTGGATTTCTCAAAGGTAACATCGGTCAATCTCGATGAATATAAAGGACTGACAAGAGACAATGACCAGAGTTATTATTATTTTATGAATGACCATCTGTTCAGCAAGGTGAATATAAACAAGGATAATACCCATCTTCCGGACGGAACCGAACCGGACAGCGAGAAAGCATGTACCGATTATAATAAGGTGATCGAATCGGTAGGAGGCATTGACTTGCAGCTTTTAGGGCTTGGACATAACGGACATATCGGATTTAACGAACCGGCAGATGAATTTATCCCGGAAACTCATTGCGTGGATCTGACGCCGTCTACGATCGAAGCGAATAAAAGATTCTTTGCATCTTATGACGATGTGCCGAAGCAGGCGTATACGATGGGCATTAAGACGATTATGCTGGCGAAATCGGTGCTGGTGGTAGTCAGCGGAGAAGATAAAGCGGCGATTGTAAGGGACGCATTCTTCGGGCCGATTACTCCTAAGGTGCAGGCATCGGTTTTACAGCTTCACCCTAACGTAACGGTAGTAGCAGATGAGGCAGCTCTTTCGCTGGTAAAAATGTAATATAATATTATATTTATGATGCGGGGAAGAATTTTATAAAAGAACCGGACTACAGCTTTTATACTGTGGTTCGGTCTTTTTTCGTACCGCTTTCTGCGGCGTTTTCCCAAATTAATTTTCCCGGAATACTTTCAAAAAAACTGATTTTAGTGTATAGTAAATAAAGCATGGGTATACCGCATAAAAGTATCCCGGCATAAGATAAAGAAAGATACGTAAGAGAATGAGCGGGGAGCTGCTATGGACTGTAAAGAAGCAATAAAAATGATACCGGATTTTTTGAATCATAAATTAAATAGCAGGGAACTGAGGAATTTTTTGGATCATATGGAAGAATGCAAGGAATGCAAGGAAGAACTCAGCATACAGTTTCTTGTGCAGGAAGGGATGGCGAGGCTGGAAGAGGGGAATACCTTTGATTTGCAGAAGGAGTTTGACTGGATGATGGAGGATACCAGGCGGAGGATGAAAATACGGGAGGCATTCCATTTCTTCGTATATGGCGTGGAAATTCTGGCGATTATAACCATTGTAACGATTATTGTTTTAATTATAGTGCTGTAAAGTACTGTAAAGGCAGCGGGGATATAAGGCGTATGGAAAAAATAGTATTGATCGACGGACATAGCATTTTAAACAGGGCGTTTTATGGAGTGCCTGACCTGAGCAATTCGGAAGGGCTTCATACGAATGCCATTTATGGGTTCTTGAATATTATGTTTAAGATTTTGGACGAAGAGCATCCGGAATATCTGGCGGTAGCTTTTGACGTACATGAACCTACTTTCCGGCATAAGATTTACAGCGAATATAAAGGAACGAGAAAGCCCATGCCGGACGAACTGCGCGAGCAGGTTCCTGTAATGAAGGAAGTCCTTGGGGCAATGGGAATACGGACGGTGGAGAAGCCAGGGCTGGAAGCGGATGATATTCTTGGAACGCTGGCGAAGCGTTCGGAAAAAGAAGGGATGGAAGTGGCGCTGATTTCCGGCGACCGGGATTTGCTGCAGATCGCTTCTTCCCATATTAAGATACGGATACCGAAAACAAAGGGCGGCAGGACAGAAGTAGAAGATTACTACGCTGCGGATGTAGAAGCGAAATATCAGGTGAATCCGGTGCAGTTCATTGATCTGAAGGCGCTGATGGGCGATACGGCGGATAATATTCCCGGCGTGCCGAAAGTCGGCGAGAAGACGGCGACGGATCTGATGGTTCGTTTCGGGTCTTTGGAGGGAATCTATGAACACCTGGAAGAGGTACCGAAAAAGTCCGTCAGGGAATCCTTGGCGGCTAATAAAGATCTTGCGGATTTGAGCAAGGAACTGGCGACAATTAAAGTGGACGGGGATTTCGATTTTTCGTATGAGGATGCCAGAATCGGAGATTTTTATACGGAGGACGCCTATCAGATTTTTCAACGGCTGGGATTTAAAAATATATTGAGCCGTTTTGAACAACATGGGGTGGAAAATAAAGAAACGGAATATTTCAGGACAGTGACGGGGCTGGGGGAGGCGGAAGAACTTTTTCGGAAGCTGAAAGATTCGGATAAAGAAAAATGGGCTGCTTTCGAGATTATAGAAGACAGCCGCCGGGAGGAAGATTTTGTCGGAATCTCTTTGGCTTTCGGAGAAAAGGAGGTTTATTTTCTGAAGCCGGAAGGCTTTCTGACAAAGGAATATTTGCTGGGCGGATTGAAAGAGGCTGTGGCCGAAAAGGAAAGAACCGGCATGCATTTTGTTACTTTCGATATAAAAAATAAGTATGAATATATCAAAACGGATCGGACGAACGGGCTGTTTGATCTATTAATCGCGGCATATTTGCTGAATCCTTTGAAAAGTGATTATGGGCCGGAGGATATCGCTTCGGAATATCTGGGCCTGGCGATTCCCGGGAGGGCGCAGAGGTTTGGAAAAACGCCCTTGAAAAAGGCGGCGGAAGAGAAAGAAAAGGAAGTCATGGAATATGCGTGTTTTCTTGCGTATGTGGACTGGATGGCCGCTCCTGCCTTAAAGGACAAGCTCAGGCAGACAGGCATGGAACGGTTAATGGAAGAGATCGAAATGCCCCTTTCTTATGTTCTGCATGACATGGAGAAAGAAGGGGTTAAGGTAAAGCCGGACGAGCTGCGCGCTTATGGGGAAGCCTTAAATGGAAGGATCGGAGAACTGGAAGAGAGCATTCACCGGAAAGCGGGATGTGATTTTAATATCAATTCCCCGAAACAGCTGGGGGAAGTTTTGTTCGAGAAGATGGGGCTTCCGGGCGGGAAAAAGACAAAGACCGGATATTCCACGGCTGCGGATGTATTGGATAAATTGGCGCAGGATCATCCTATCGTGGAGGAAGTTCTGGAATACAGGGGATTGGCAAAGCTGAAATCCACTTATGCGGAAGGGCTGGCAGCTTATATCGGGGAGGATCAAAGGATACACAGTACATTTAACCAGACGATTACGGCTACGGGACGGATCAGCTCGACCGAGCCGAATCTGCAGAATATTCCTATGCGGATGGAGCTGGGACGGCTGATACGGAAAGTATTTGTCCCAAAGGACGGGTTTGTGTTCACGGATGCGGACTATTCCCAGATCGAGCTGCGAGTGCTGGCCCATATGTCGGAGGATGCCCAGCTGATAGAGGCATATAAAATGGATGAGGATATCCATAGGATCACGGCTTCCAAAGTATTCCACACTCCTTTTGAAGAAGTGACGGATTTGCAGCGCAGGAATGCCAAGGCGGTCAACTTCGGCATCGTGTATGGCATCAGCTCCTTTGGGCTAAGCCAGGATCTGAGCATTTCGAGGAAAGAGGCGGCGGAGTATATCGAGCAGTATTTTGCGACATATCCGGAAGTAAAGAAATTTTTGGACAGACAGGTAGAAAACGCGAAAAGGGACGGGTATGTGACAACGATGTTCGGGCGCAGAAGGCCGGTGCCGGAACTTTTTTCCAGTAATTTTATGCAGCGCTCCTTTGGGGAAAGGGTTGCGATGAATTCCCCGATTCAGGGTACGGCGGCAGATATTATTAAGATCGCCATGATCAGAGTATGGCGGAGATTAAAGGAAGAAAATTTATCTTCCAAGCTGATCCTCCAGGTACACGATGAGCTTTTGATCGAGACCGCAGAAGAAGAAACGGAGAAGGTGAAAGCTATTCTGGATGAGGAAATGAAAGCGGCGGCGGATCTGGCTGTCACATTGGAAGTGGATATGCATACCGGAAGGAACTGGTATGAGGCGAAATAGCCGGAACAGGAGTTTTTATGAAGATCATTGGCATTACGGGGGGAATTGGAGCCGGCAAGACGGAAGTGCTGGCATATATCAAAGGAAAATATAATTGTCATATATTGCTGGCCGATGAAGCGGCGCATAAGGTGCAAGAGCCGGGAGAAAGCTGCTATAGGGCGCTGGTGGAATTGCTCGGACAGGAGATACTTGCGCCGGATGGAAAGATTGACCGGAAAAAAATGGCAGAAAAGATATTCGGCAGCGAAGCGCTTCTGCAACAAGTGAACGATTTGGTTCATCCGATGGTCAGGGAATATATCCGGAAGGAAATCGAAAGGGTCGGCGGGGAAGGAAAGACGGATTTTTTGTTTATCGAAGCGGCTCTTTTGATTGAGGGCGGATATGAAAATACGGTAGATGAGCTATGGTATATTTATGCCGGAGAGGAAGTGCGGAGGCGGAGGCTGAAGTGCTTTAGAAATTACAGCGATGAAAAGATTTCCCGGATCCTGGAGCGGCAGCTTTCGGAAGAGGAGTTCAGGAAGCATTGCAAGGTCGTGATCGATAACGGCGGCAGCCTTGCGGATACATATGAGCAGATCGATAAGAAATTGGAGGGATATCTGTGACAGAAGGAAAAAACTATTCGGGACAGCTTGTTTTTGGATTGGATATAGGGACGAGAAGTGTTGTGGGTACGGTGGGATACCGCAGCAATGATCGTTTTTATGCGGTGGCGCAGAGAATGAAGGAGCATGAAACCCGCGCCATGCTGGACGGGCAGATCCATGATATTCGGAAAGTGGGGGAGACTGTCCGGCAGATTAAGGAAGAACTGGAAGCCGCGACAGGGAGGAAGCTGACGGAGGCCTGTATCGCCGCGGCAGGGCGCGTGCTCCGCACGGTGAATGTGACGGTGGACAGCGAGTTCGCTTATGAGAAAGAAATTACGCAGGAGGATATGTACGGCCTTACTTCCTACGGAGTAGAAAGAGCTTATGAGCGCTTCCAGAAGGAAAATGATACGGATATGAGATTTTACTGCGTGGGCCATTCCGTGATCCACTATTATGTCAACCATTATCCGATATCCAATCCGGAAGGGCATAAGGCAAAAATATTGAGTGCGGAGATGATCGCCACATTTCTCCCGGATGACGTGGTGGATGGGTTGAATAAGGCGGTGGAACTGGCAGGGCTTAATGTGGCCAATATGACGTTGGAACCGATTGCGGCGATCCAGGTAGCGATTCCCGAAATGTACCGGATGCTGAATATTGCCTTGGTGGACGTGGGAGCGGGGACTTCCGATATTTCTATCACAAAAGACGGGAGCATTATTGCTTTCGGCATGATTCCTATGGCCGGAGACGCTTTGACGGAAACGATTGCAAAGCATTGCCTTGTGGATTTTGGAACGGCAGAACAGATTAAAAAAGATGCGGGGATCATGAAAGAGATCACCTATAAAGATATTATGGGGCTGCAGCAGAGCATCGCCAAAGACGAATTGCTGGAAGTGTTGGATCCGGTCATAGAATCCATGGCTCTTCAAGTGGCAGACAAGATTAAGGAACTGAACGGAGGAAAATCGGTCAGCGCCGTTTTTGTGGTGGGCGGAGGCGGCAAAATGGAAGGGTATACGGACCGGCTGGCAGAGGAGCTTGGCATACAGAAGGAAAGAGTGGCGGTGCGCGGCGGGGAAGTATTGCAGTCGGTAGAGTTTTTGGAAGACCACATCGTAAAAGATTCCTTGCTCGTGACGCCGATCGGTATCTGCCTGAGTTTTTATGAACAGAGCAATGGTTTTATCTTTGTGGATTTTAACGGGCAGAGGGTGAAATTATACGATAATAATATGCTGGCTGTCGTCGATGCGGCTATGCAGGCGGAGTTCGAAAAGGAAGGCCTGTTCCCGAAGAGGGGAAAAGAATTGAATTTCCGAGTGAACGGAAAAACGAGGATCATCCGGGGACAGTTAGGAGAAGCGGCAGTCATCCGGGTAAACGGGGAAGAAGCGGATATCCATACGCCCATCCGCAGAGGGGATAAGATTGAGGTGGTTCCCTCAACAGCAGGGGAAGCGGCGGTTGTGGAACTGGGCGATTTGAACGAATTCGGCGATGTGATCAGGGTGACGGTGAATGAGAAAAGGATTGATCTGCCAAAATTCGCCCGGGTCAACGGAAAGCTCCAGTCGGGATATTATGATATCAAGGATAATGACGAGATCGAAATGCTGAATTATTATACGGTGAGACAGATCGCCGATTTTATGGACGTTATGGTGGACGACAGGCTTCACATGTATGTCAATAACCGGCGCGCGGATATGGAAACGCATGTATTTGAAAATTTCACGGTATCTTGGGCGATGAAGGGAACGGATGAGGATACATGGCTGACGAATCGGGAAAGGGGAGAAATGGCCGCAGAAAGAGCGGAAAGAGAGAAATTAACGGAATATGGGGCGTATGCTGCAATGGAGGAAGACGCAATCGATGAAGAGCCGGAAGGAACAGATCAGGAAAACAGGAAAAAAGCGGAACCGGCGGACGGCGGAGCCGTGAAGGCGAAGGAACCTCCGAGAACCATACATGTCCTGGTAAACGGAAGCCCGGTGTCGATGAGCGGAAAGCCGTCATATGTATTTGTGGATGTTTTTGATTATATTGATTTCGACCGCTCCAGTCCCCAGGGGGCATGCGTAGTCACGAAGAGGAACGGACAGATATCGAGATATATGGAACGGGTGGAAGACGGAGATGTCATAGAAATCTATTGGGAAAAGTAAAAAAGAAAGGCTGGATAAAGAAATGCGGATGTGCAGTATTGCCAGCGGAAGCAGCGGAAACTGCATCTATGTAGGTTCCGATGCCACGCATATACTGGTGGATGTCGGGATCAGCGGCAAAAGGACAAAAGAAGGGCTGGAAAAGCTGGGGATAAAGCCGGAGGAATTAGACGGGATATTTATTACCCATGAACATGCGGATCATATTAACGGGCTGGGCGTGATAGCAAGGAAATACAATATCCCTGTTTATGGAACAAAAGGCACGTTGGATGCCATTCGTTGTTCTTCCATGGCAGGAAAGATTGAGGAATGCCTGTTCCATGAATTGGAAGCGGACCATAAAGTGACGGTCAAGGATCTGGTGGTAAATCCCATGAAGATTTCCCATGATGCGGCGGAGCCGGTGGCTTACCGTATCAGCCATGGAAGAAAAAGGCTGGGCATCGTGACCGACCTTGGCTGTTATAACGATTATACGGTGGAATGCCTGAGGGGAATGAACGCCTTGCTGATAGAAGCGAACCACGATGCGAATATGCTCCAAGTGGGGCCGTATCCATATTATTTAAAAAGAAGGATAGCGGGAGACCGGGGGCATCTTTCCAATGAACTTTCGGGGCAGCTGCTCTGCAGACTGCTGAATGACAGTATGCAGACGGTCGTATTGGGGCATTTGAGCAAGGAAAATAATCTGCCGGAGCTTGCCTATGAAACGGTGCGGGTAGAAATTGCAATGGCGGACAACAAATATAAGGCAAATGATTTCCCGATACGGATCGCGAACAGAAGCGAGGTGTCGGAGATCGTTGAAATTGCATAAGGGCGGCGGATCAGGCCGCAGAATGGAGAATACAATGAAAAAAACAATTATTACTGTAGTGGGGAAAGATACGGTAGGCATTATTGCCAAGGTATGCACCTATCTGGCGGACAATAAGATTAATATTCTGGATATTTCCCAGACAATTGTGCAAGGGTATTTCAATATGATGATGATTGTGGATATGAGCAGGACGGAAAAGCATTTCGGGGATATTGTGGATGAACTGGGAATGCTGGGGGAAGAGATCGGCGTTATCATCAAATGCCAGAAGGAAGAGATCTTTGATAAAATGCACAGGATTTGAGATGAGGAGAGACGATGATCAATATATTTGAAGTGGCTGAAACAAACCAGATGATTGAAAAGGAAAATCTGGATGTAAGGACAATAACGCTCGGCATCAGTTTGCTGGACTGCGCCGATTCCGATTTGGGAAGGTTAAAAGAAAAGATATATGCCAAAATTTATGAGGCTGCCAAGGATCTGGTGAAAACAGGAGAGGAGATTTCCAGGGAATTCGGCATACCGATCGTCAATAAAAGAATCTCGGTGACTCCAATCGCGCTGGTGGGAGGGGCGGCGTGCAAAACGCCGGAAGATTTTGCAGGGATCGCTGAAACACTGGATCAGGCGGCGCATGAAGTAGGCGTTAATTTTATCGGAGGATATTCCGCCTTGGTATCGAAGGGCATGACGGAAGCGGACCGGATTTTCATAGAGTCTATACCGCTCGCCCTTTCTGCGACGGAAAGGGTATGCAGTTCCGTGAACCTGGGTTCCACAAAGACAGGGATCAATATGGATGCAGTAAAGCTGATGGGAGAGATTGTAAAGAGGACGGCGGAATATACGAAGGAGGACGATTCCCTCGGCTGCGCGAAGCTGGTGGTATTCTGCAATGCGCCGGACGACAATCCGTTTATGGCAGGGGCGTTCCATGGCGTGACGGAAAGCGACAGGATCATCAATGTGGGCGTCAGCGGCCCGGGAGCAGTAAAAACCGCCCTGGGCAAAGTGCGGGGCGAAAATTTTGAAGTATTGTGCGAAACGATTAAAAAGACAGCTTTCAAGGTGACAAGGGTGGGGCAGCTTGTGGCGCAGGAAGCGTCGAGAAGGCTGGGAGTGCCGTTTGGCATCGTGGATCTGTCGCTGGCGCCGACTCCGGCGATCGGCGACAGCGTAGCAGATATTTTGTGCGAGATCGGCCTGGAATACGCGGGCGCGCCCGGAACGACGGCGGCTTTGGCCTTATTGAACGATCAGGTGAAGAAGGGAGGGGTTATGGCTTCTTCGTATGTAGGCGGACTGAGCGGGGCATTCATACCGGTCAGCGAGGACCAGGGAATGATCGATGCGGTCAGCGCCGGCGCGCTTACATTAGAAAAGCTGGAGGCTATGACTTGTGTATGTTCCGTAGGGCTGGATATGATAGCGATTCCGGGAAATACGAAAGCGACTACGATTTCCGGCATTATTGCCGATGAGATGGCAATCGGCATGGTGAACCAAAAGACAACGGCGGTGAGGATCATCCCCGTGATCGGCAAAGATGTGGGCGAGAGCGTGGAATTCGGCGGTTTGCTGGGGCATGCTCCGATCATGCCGGTAAACGGTTTTTCCTGTGATGCTTTTGTGAACAGGGGAGGCCGTATTCCCGCGCCGATCCACAGTTTTAAAAATTAAGGGGAGCCTTGCCGGGACAGGCCGCCCGTTCAGAAATAATTAAGAAATGTATGATTGTACTGAAGGTAAGACTGTGATATGATTCCATATATAGTGCTGTTATAGCGCAGCGGGATACTAAGTGTTGTGCCGTTGCGCCTACGTCCTAAAGTATGCAGATTATGGAGAGGGCATTTATTATGATGAAGAATAAATCAAATTGGAAAAAAGCAATATTGGCGGTTTTGCTGGCCGCCATGGGAATACAGGCGGCAGGCTGCGGCGGTTCGAAAGCGGAGAATACGACGGCGAAAAAGGAATTCGTATATGTGCCGGAATACCGGAACCTGAATGCGCAGGAAGGCGTGGACCAGGTTTTTATAAACGGGGATACGGTTTATTACAAATCCGGTTCCTATAATGAAGCGGCGCAGAAATATGAGGAATATCTTGCCGTATGGAAGGACGGCGAGGAGGAGCCTCAGAAAGTGCCGCTGGACTTTGGGGAGAACAGCAGCATCCAAAGGATCAGCATGGATAAAGAGGGGAATTTCCTGGCCGTATTGAGTACGTATGTTTATGAGGAAGACGGAAACGGCGGGGCAGAGACGGAAGCAGAAGAGGCCGGGGAAGAAGCAGAAACCGATGAAGCGGCAGAAGATGGCGGGGAAGCGGCGGAAGCGGGTGAAATGCCGGCAGATGGAGAAGCCGAAGCCAGTGAGACAACAGAAACAGGGGAAATGCCGGAAACCGGCGAAGAGACGGGAGATACGGAAGCGCCGGGGAAGGCGGGAGATTCCAAAGAAGAGCTTTCCTATGAAATTGTAAATGAAGGCGGCGGTTCCCATGCATATGCCATCAGCAGTTCCGGCGCAGCCGTGGCATCCAGTGCCGGTGAATGGTCGGAGCCTTCCTCCCAGATCATGGAGTTATGCAGATTTTCCAAGGATGGAAGCATCCTGTCCAGAACAGATATCAGCAAAGTCTTTGGAAACCAGGAATCCTATATCCAGAGTCTGGAAACGGATAAAGACGGAAATATCTATATGAGCCTGGACCAGAGCGTGGTAGTGGTTGACAAGGACGGAAACGAGATTTGTGAAATAGAGACGGAGAACTGGATCAGTGAAATGTTTTCCACGAAGGACGGAGCAGTATATGCGGTGTATTACGGCAACGAAGGGATGGAGGTTCATCTGGTCGATGTGAATGCCAAAGCGATGGGCGAAGCAGTGAAAGAACTGATGGTAGGAAGAAGCGGGGGATATACATTCGCGCCGGGTGTGGATTCGGATCTGGTATTTTGCGTGAATGACGATTTATACAGTTATTCTTTTGGGGATGCGGCGCCGGCAAAAGTATTAAACTGGGTGGATTGCGATATTGACAGGGATGATGTGCGTTCTTTTGCCGTATTGGAAGACGGGCGGGTGATGGCCGTTCTTTCCTCTTGGGATTCTGAAAGCGGAGCGAGCAGCGCCGACTTGGTGTTTCTGACGAAAAAGAAAGGTTCCGAAGTGCCGGAGCAGAAGATACTTACATATGGCGCATTATATCTGGACTATTATGTCAGGAAAGAAATTATTGATTTTAATAAGACAAATCAGGAATACCGGATTGAAGTAAAGGAATATATTACGGACGACAGCGCTGAGGGGTATGGTTCCGGGCTGGAGCAGATGAATACGGATATTATCAGCGGGAAGGGACCGGACATTATTGAACTTTCCAGTGCAAATATACGGATGTATGCGGCAAAAGGAATTTTAGAAGATTTATATCCTTATATGGATGCGGACAGCGAAATCAACAAGGAGGATTATCTGGAAAACGTCAGAAAGGCTTATGAGATCGATGGAAAACTTTATACCATGCCGTCAAGATTTTTTGTGAATACGGTGCTGGCAAAGGTATCCAATGTGGGAGAACGCAGCAGTATTACATTGGATGAACTGATGGAGATCGTGGACGGCCTTCCGGAAGGCACGAAGCTTTATGAATATGCAACGAAGAGCAGCATATTGATGATGAATGTTGCTATGAACCTGGATCGGTATGTGGATTGGGATACGGGGGAATGCAGGTTCAACGACGGGGAATTTATAAAGGCGCTGGAGTTTGCCAACCGGTTTGATGCGGATTATAAAGACGATACGAGCGGGCTGACTACACCGGAGAAGATTCAGAAGAACAAGCTTTTGATGGTTCAGACATCCATAAGTTCCATGCAGGAGTATATTATGTATGAGGCGATGTTCGGAGAACCGATTGCATTCTGCGGCTATCCCACCAGTTCGGACAACGGTTCTTTTGTCTGCAATGCCGGCTCTACCATGGGGATCAATGCGAAATCGCCCAATAAGGACGGCGCATGGCAGTTTATCCGCCGCAGCTTTACAAAGGAGGCGCAGGAAGGATCTTTCCGGGGAGGGGACTACGGTTTTCCGGTTATGAAATCGGCATTGGAGAAGAAGTTTGAAGAAGATATGACCGAGGAATATTACGAGGATGTGGACGGAACGAAAAAACGGTCGGAAAAGACGAGCTGGGGGTACGACAATTTCTCCGTCCGGATATTTGCCGCGAAAGATTACGAGGTGGAAACGGTAAGAAAGCTGATCGAAGGTACCGATAAGATGTACCAGTATGATGAAAAGATGATGGAAATTATTACGGAAGAGGCTAACGCTTATTTTGAAGGCCAGAAGAAGGCGGAGGAGACAGCGGACATTATTCAAAACCGAATACAGGTTTATGTGAATGAAAACCGATAGAAAGAGATGGAACAGGTTCACAGGCGAAGTAAGAAGGGAGAATGCGGATGAAGATCAGGAACTGGCTGACAGTTGGCACAGCGGTGATAGCAACTTTCGTTTTGGCCGGATGCGGCGGAAAGGGAAATGAAGAAAGCGCGTCTGAGACGGCAGAAAATGCAAAAGGCGATTTCATTTATGTGGCGGAACATGAAACGCTTGGGGAAGGCGGCTATGTAGTCGGAAGCGCAAAGTGTGATGAAGAGGGAACCGTATATTTTGTAGGGGGAAAGGACGGCGAGACAAAGCTGTTTGCAAGAAAGATGGACGGCAGCCAGGCGGAAATTCCGGTAGAACTGGAAGAAAATACTGTGATCAGCGCTATGGGAGAGGATGCGGAAGGGAATCTGCTGCTGGGGCTGGTGAAATATGACCAGACCGGGGGAATGGAGAGCAAGGCGGAAAATGTCGCGATAAGAAAGATTTCGCCGGACGGAACGGTATTGCAGGATATCGACACCGGAAAAGCAATGGTCAAGGATGACAGTTTTTATATGCAGAGCCTGCTGGAAGATAAGGACGGAAATTATTATGTCTGTCTGCAGAACAGCGTTTATGTTTTGAAACAGGATGGACAGCCTTATTGTGAAATAGATGCCGGGACTTATATCGGGAGCATGTTCAGTATCAGAGGGGAAAAAGTAATCGTTTCCTCTCTGGGAGGCGCAGCCTATGAATTGCAGGAAGTGGATCTGGCAGGAAAGCGCTTGAAAGCGCTGGATACCCCCGTAACCTTCGAATACGGCACTTATTTGAGCGGCGGTGAAGCGGCGGACATCCTTTATACGGCGGGAACGAAGCTTTATACATACAATTTGGGCGACGAGGAGCCGACGGAGATCCTGAACTGGGTGGACAGCGATATCGACAGCGGGAATCTGAGAGATTTTGCGATCCTTGCGGATGGAAGGGTGATAGCCTTTTCTGTGGACTGGAGTTCGGCGGAAGCGAAGTCGGAGCTGACGGTTCTGACGAAAAAGGACAGGTCGGAAGTGCCGGAGAAAACGGTATTAACTTATGGAACGACCTATCTTCCTTATTTTGCAAAGACGGATGTAGTTGCATTTAATCAACAGAGCGATAAATACCGGATAGAGATCAAGGAATATGGAGAAGGGGATAAGGATTACGAAACGACGGTTTCGCTCTGGTCGGCGGATATGTCCAGCGGCAACGGGCCGGATATTATCGATATGGTATACTGTCCGGTGGGGCTGGAAGAATTGGTTTCCATGGGCGTGGTGGAGGATCTGAACCCGTACTTGGATGAGGATGCCGATGTCAACAGGGAAGATTATATAGAAAATGCGATGAAAACGTATGAGGCGGACGGCAAGCTTTATGCAGTCATGAGATGCTTTGGCGTAGATACCATGATCGGCAAGGTATCCGATGTAGGAACCGGAACGTCGTGGACGCTGGATGATTTAATGGCATTGGTGGATTCCAAAGAATCGGATGTGGAACTGTTCGAGTATACGACGAAGTATAATGCGCTGCAAATGATGCTCGCGATCGATGGCGATAAATTTGTGGATGAAGAAAACGGAACGTGCAACTTCAAGGATGGGGAGTTTATAAAGATCCTGGAATTCGCCAATCGTTTTCCTCAGGATATTACCTACGATCAGAACGGTCCCAGCAGTATAGAAAAAATAAGAAACGGGAAACTTCTTTTATTGAAAGAAACCGTTACTTCCGTACAGCAATATCAGCTGTATGAACATAGTTTCGGAGAACCCGTCAATATGATCGGGTATCCTACTTCCGGGGAAAGCGGAACGATGATCACGCCTAATGGAACGACGGTGGCAATGAATGTGAATTCCAAAAATAAGGAAGGCGTCTGGGAATTCATGAAATTTTTATTGGATAAGGAACGCCAGGAGAACCTCCAGTCCGCCAATGCCGGGTTCCCGGTTATGAAGTCGGCATTGGAAAAGCAGTTTGAAAAGGATATGACTGAGGAATATTATGAGGATGCGGACGGAACGAAAAAAGAGAAGCCGAAAACAACCTGGTCTTGGTCAAGCGGGGGATCGGGAGAAGAGATGGTGATGGTAGAGACCTATGCGGCTTCCCAGGAGCAGGTGGACAGGATCCGCGAGATGATCGAAACGGCGGGAGCTGTCAGGATAGATTCACAAATGCTCAGTATTATCACCGATGAGGCGCAGAGCTATTTTGACGGGCAAAAGAAGGCGGAAGATGCGGCAGGGCTCATCCAGGAGCGGGTACAGGTTTATTTAAATGAAAAGAGATAAAGATAAAAGGAAGCGGGGGAGAAAAATTTCATCAGTATTTTTAGCCCCCAGCATCCTGGGGGTGCTGGTGTTTTTCGTATTGCCCTTTTTTGTCGTTATTTTTTATTCGGTGGTGGATAATCCCATCAGCCATCAATTTGTATTTTTAGATAATTTTAAAATGGTATTCACAAACGCGGCTTTCCGCCAGGCGGCTTCCAATACGATGAAATTCTCTGCGATTGCGGTTCCTCTGGCGGTGGTGCTGTCCTTGGGGCTTGCCATGCTCTTGGACAGCAAAATGCCTTTTAAAAGCCAGTTCCGCACTTTTTTCCTGACCCCTATGATGGTTCCCATCGCATCGATCGTACTGATATGGCAGGTGCTGTTCCACTATAACGGAATGGTGAATGATATTACGTCTTTGTTTGGGATGGGAAAGATCGACTGGCTGAAATCGGATCATGCGCAGATCGTTATTATCGTACTGTTTTTATGGAAAAACCTCGGTTATAACATGATATTATTTATGGCGGCTTTGAGCAGTATCCCGAAGGATATTCTTGAGGTGGCCATATTGGAGAGCGCCAAGCCATGGCAGATTTTCTGGTTTATTAAGATCAGGTATCTTTCTTCCACGCTGTTGTTCGTGACGATTATGTCGCTGATCAATTCCTTTAAAGTGTTCAGGGAAATTTATCTTTTAACGGATGATTACCCATATCCTACGGTATATATGATGCAGCATTTTATGAATAATACTTTTGCCAAGCTGGATTACCAAAGACTGTCGGCGGCAGCGATCATGATGTCCCTTGTCATGGTGGTGATTATCGGAATCTTGTTTCTGGCGGAAAATTATTTCGGAAGGGATGTGGAAGGATGAAAAAGAAAAAAGTGAAAATTTTTGTAAAAAAATGGTCTGCCGTAGGAGTCGCAGCATTTTTTGCCATTCTTTTCCTGATGCCCATTATCCTTACCGTTACCAATTCCTTTATGTCTTCGTCGGAAATATCTTCCAATTACGGACAGGTATTTGCTTCCAGCAGCACCGGCGGAAAAACCTATATTTCGGAAAAAGTCAATTTAAAATTTATTCCGGATATGGTCTCTTTCAGCCAGTATATTACAGTATTGCTGAAAAGCCCGGATTATTTGTTCAAATTCTGGAATTCCGTGATTTTGGTAGGGCCGATCGTATTTTTCCAGCTTATGGTCGCCGTGCTTGCCTCGTATGGTTTTACCAGATACCGGGGCAGAATAAAAGAAATTATATTTTTTACTTATATCATTTTAATGCTGATGCCTTACCAGGTGACGCTTGTTCCGAATTATCTTGTTTCGAACTGGCTTCATCTGCTGGATACGAGATGGGCGATATGGCTGCCGGGAATATTTTCTCCCTTTGCGGTATATTTGCTTACAAAATTTATGCGCAGGATCCCCATTTCCGTAATCGAGGCGGCTCAGATCGACGGAGCCGGGGAATGGCAGATATTCCGGCGCATCTGTCTGCCGCTTTGCAAAGGCTGCCTTTGCTCCGTGGCGATTTTGGTTTTTATCGACTATTGGAATATGGTGGAACAGCCGCTGATCTTGCTTTCGGATGATGCGATGCATCCCCTTTCCGTTTTTCTTTCCAAGATCAAAAACGGGGAAATCGGACTTGCATTTGCGGTGGCGACAATATACATGATACCTACGCTTCTTGTATTCCTTTACGGGGAAGATTATCTGGTGGAAGGAATTACTTATCAGGGCGGAATTAAGGGATAGGAGGAAATGAAATGAACGAAAATACAAATCCGGCAAAGAGAAGGGAATGGGTGAAAAATGCGGCGATCATTTTTTTATCTATTATGCTGGTGCTGACATTTTTTTCTAATACGATCATGAATTATTCGCTGCCGGAGGTGGCGACGGAATATGTGCAGAGCGGCACGATTACGGAAAAGGTGCGCGGAACGGGAACGATAACGGCTTCCGATCCCTATAATGTATCGATCAGCGAGAGCCGGGTGATTTCCAGCGTGGCCGTAAAGCCGGGGGATGAGGTGAAAAAGGGCGACCCGCTGTTTTATCTGGAAGATATGGAAAGCACGGAACTGCTGGATGCGGAGAAGGAGTTGAATTCCCTGATCCTCGCTTACCAGCTTGCCGTAATCACGGAAAGCATGGAAGTAGGAACGGTGAGCAATATCGAAAGCGACCGCACTCTTTCCCTGACGCAGAAGCAGCAGAGGCTGCAAAGCGCCATATCGGCGGTGGATGCGGCGCAGGCGGAATACGATGCCGCGACGCTGCAAGTGGCGGCGGTCAATAAGGAACTGGGGTATATCGGAAACCAGGTCGTGGATACGACGAATGAGAAAAATGCGGTGAGCAATGCCCAGAAGGAGGCGAATGCGGCAGGACAGGCAGTAGCGGATGCCCAAGCTGATGCGGCGAAGGCAGTAGAAAATGTAACGATTGCGGAAAATAATGTGTTAATAAAAGAAAATGAGTTTGAATCTGCACAAACAGAAGCCAATAATATGCAATCATTGAAAAATGAAATAGAGAATTATCCATCAGAACTGGAAAATAAGAAAAAAGATGCAGATGAGGCACAGACATTATTTGACAATGCAAAGTTGGAACTGGAAAAAGAAGAGAATAATTTAGATTATTTAAATAAAGCCTTTGAACAATGGAAAAATGATAATCCTACTCCCTCTGATGCTGAAGAAGCGGAAAAGCAACTTATGGCTATTAGGAAACAGGAAGAATGTGTGAAAGAAAAACAGGAAATATATAAAAAGGCCAGTGATGCTTTAGAGGTGGCAAAACAGGAATATTTGGCGTATGAGCAATCATATCCTATTCTTCAAGAGCAATATACAAGTAAGGGGGGAGATGAGAAATTAGGTCAATTAAATTCAAATGTTGCAGCTAAGAAAACTGAATGGGATCAAGCTAAACAGGCGGTCATTGATGCAGAAAACAATGTTTCCGAGGCCAATAAAGAAGTTGCTAACAAACAGAATGAACAGAGCAATAAAACGTCTGCAGTCACCAACGCCCAGCAAGCCCTGACCGACAAAGAAAACAGCAACAATAATGCGGTAGACAAGGCGAACGTCTCCAACCAGCTGTTGGATGCCCAGGACAGACAGGCGAAAGCACAGATCAATTTGGACAAAGCGAAGGAGGATCTGACGGAGATCCAGAAGGAATTGCTGGCGGAGATCAATCTGGAGTCCCAGAACGACGCGATAGAGCTTCAGCAGGAAAAAGTGGAAAAACTGAGGGAAAAATCGGTGGGCGCGACGATCGATGCACCGGTGGACGGGATTGTGATGAGCGTCAATAAGGCGGCGGGGGAAAAAACGGAGCCGGAAGAGGCTCTTGCCGTTATGCAGGTAGCAGGAAAAGGATTCACCCTTGTTTTTTCCGCAACGACGGAACAGGCGCGGAAGCTTTCTGTCGGGGATATTGCGGAACTTCAGAATGCATGGTATTACGATAATGTGAAGGCTACGCTGACTTCCATCAAACCGGATCCGGACGATCCGGCACAAAAAAAACAGCTTACTTTCCAGATCGAGGGCGATGTGCAGTCGGGACAGTCTTTGAGCCTGTCTGTGGGGCAGAAGAGCGCCGACTATGAGCTGGTAGTGCCGAACAGCGCGATCCGGGAAGACAATAACGGAAAATTCATTTTGATCGTGGAATCGAAGAGCAGCCCTCTCGGCAACCGTTATATTGCAACGAGGGTAGATGTGGAAGTGGTGGCTTCGGACGATACGCATACGGCGATTTCCGCAGGGCTTTACGGTTATGAATATGTGATCACTACGGCGACGAAGCCGGTGGAGGCAGGGAAGCAGGTGCGGCTGACGGATTAATTCTCGGACGACGGCGAGGCGGGGCAGTGGACAGACGGAAAGGTAAGATGGAAACAGGCGATGAATAAAATCATAATTTTTATAAAGGGTCTTTCGTGGAAGCAGATATTCTTATCGGCCGCTGTCCTGCTTTGCCTTTTATGCTGGGGAGGGCTGACCGTTTTTGTTACAGTGAAAAAAAACGGGTTGTTGGACCAGAATGCGGCGAAGAGATGGGCGGAGGGGAACGATGCCGCGCAGATCAGCTGCTTTTTTACGGAAAGTACGGAAATCGATAAGGACAAAATCAGGTCTTTCGAACACGAACTGGATAAAGTGCTTTTGGAGTCTTCCATCACGGCGCCCAATGAAAATGCAAGGCTGTGGGCGGATGCCTATAGCGCGTCAGGAACGATTACCTTATCATCCGGCAAGAAGTCCCTGGCAGATATGGCGGCGGTGGGGATTGGAGGGGATTTTTTCCTGTTCCATCCTGTACAGCTGTTGAAAGGTTCCTATTTTTCGGGAAACGACCTGATGCATGATAAAGTGATCGTGGATGAGGATGCGGCATGGCAGTTGTTTGGTTCCAATGATGTAGTCGGTATGCCGGTGAACATCGGCGGAACGCCGCATTATATATCGGGCGTGATCCGGAGGGAAGAGGGACGGTTCCATGAGGCGGCCGGACTGGATAAGACGCTGGTCTATGTATCCTGCGAGACTTTGGAGGAATTCGGCAAGACAGAGGGGATCAACAGTTATGAAGTGGTCATGCCGAATCCGGTAAAAAATTTTGCATATAATAGCGTAAAAGAAAAGCTGGGCATCGACGAAAACCATATGTGGGTTGTGGAAAATTCTGCCCGCTTTCATTTAAAGGGTCTTCTGACCGTCATTTCAGAGTTCGGCATGCGCTCCATGAATGCCAGGGCCATTCAGTATCCTTATTGGGAAAATGTGGCCAGAGGATGGGAAGATGTGTTTGCCGTCATTTTGGTACTGCAGATCCTGCTTTTGCTTTGCCCTTCCGTGATCGTGGTATCGGCATTGATTCTTTCATGGAAGAGGAGACAGTGGACATGGAAGGATGCAGGACATTTCCTTTTGGAATGCAAGGATCGGGCGGCAGACAGATTTCACAGTGAAAAAAGCAAATGGAAATATTTTTAACGAAATATAGGAAAGAAGAAACAATGATAACAGGGGAATCGGGCGTTATGGAGGAGAGGATATGAAGGGAAAAAGGATAGGGGTTTATTTTTGGGCAGGGTGCATGTCCCTGATGCTGGCGGCTTGCGGAGGGAAGGACAGCGGCGGCGCTGCCGCGTCTTCCAAAGAATATGTTTATAAGGCGGAGGAGGTTCCTATAGAAGGAATGGAAAATTCCTATCAGTTCCAAAATTTTTCCATAAAAGGGGAAAGAATGTATGTCGCTTTGATGCAATGGCTGGAGGAAGGGAGCCGGGTTACATTCATGAACTGTAAAATGGACGGTTCCGATGCCAGGTCTTTTGTCGTGGATATGCCTCAGAATTCTTATCTTTCCTATGTCAATCCGGATGAACAGGGGAACTATTATATGGTTTATGATGAATTTATCGAGCGGAATGCGGGGACAGAGGATTCTGTTTATGAAGACTTATATTATTTAATCAAACTGGACAATACCGGCAAGGTGGCCTGGAAACTGCCATTGAATGAGAACAGGCAGGATTATTGGGTAAAGTGGATGCATCTGTTTCAGGACGGGAGGATCGGAGTATCGGATCAGGACGGGATCTCGTTTTATGATACGGAAGGGAAACCGGCCGGGCATATAAATCCGAAGGAAGAGCTGGACGGAGGAACCTATTTTTTAAACGACGGGACGGTTGTCGTAAGTGTTTACAATGAATCTCTGAATAAGAATGTGTTGCGCAAATTTGATATGAATACGGGGGAGTATTCCGGGGAATATGAGATTCCCGGCCTGAATGGATACAGCCTGTATCCGGGTACGGACAGCGATTTCCTGCTGGTAGGCAACGGAGGGATATATTCCTATAATTTCGGTGATACAGAGGTAAAGAAGCTGATGGATTTTATCGATTCCGATTTAAGTTCTTCTTATGTGTATTATATTTCTTCGGTCAGCCAGAAGGAATTCTATGGGGTGATGGCCGATGATATGACAGGGGAAGAAACGCTCATGAAGTTTACCAAGGTGGATCCTAAGGATGTGGCGGATAAAACGGTGCTTACGCTCGCATGCTATTATCTGGACTGGGAGGTAAGAAAACATGTGGTGGAATTCAATAAATCGAACCCTGATTACCGGATCACCATTACCGATTATTCCCAATATGATACGGATGAAGACTATACGGCTGGGATAACAAGGCTGAATACGGATATCATATCGGGCAAAATGCCGGATATCCTCCTTTTGAACGATAACATTCCCGTGGAAAGCTATGCGGCTAAGGGTCTGTTTGAGGATCTGTATCCCTACATCGACCAGGACAAGGAAATAAAAAGGGAGGATTACTTCCAAAATGTGCTGAAGGTTCATGAGAATAACGGGGAATTATATTGTCTGCCGGCCAGGTTCATCATCTATACCGTAACAGGAAAAACGGCGGATGTGGGAAACGGGACGGGCTGGACGCTTCAGGATCTGGAAGATCTATTGGCGGCCAAACCGGAAGGAACCGAGGCTTTTTCAGGAGCGACGAGACAGGATATGCTCTATTACAGTATCCGTATGTCAGGGAACCAGTTCATTGACTGGGAAAGCGGAAAATGTAATTTTAATACGGAAGGATTCATATCCCTTCTCGAGTTTATCAAAGGCTTTCCTGAGGAGTTGCCGGAGGATTATTGGGAAAAAGATATGGGGGCGAGCTGGGATGACCAGTTCCGGCAGGGAAAGGTGCTGCTGGATCAAACCGTGCTGAATAGTTTTTCCGGTTATAATTATTTGAAGAAGGCGACTTTTGGAGAAGATATTACGATGATCGGTTTTCCGTCGGAAAGTAAAAAAGGCTCTTCCATCAGTTCGGAGATGAAGCTGTCCATGTCTTCCAAATCGAAGAACAAGGACGGAGCATGGCAGTTTTTGCGCTATTTTCTGACAGACGAATACCAGGAGAAGGACAATTACGGATGGCCCCTCAGCCTGAAACAAGCGGAGCAGCTTGCGCAGGAAGCAAAAAAGAAACCCGCTTACGAGGATGAGAACGGGAACCGGGTGGAATACGACGAGACTTATAATATCAACGGAGTGGATATACCGATTACACCCATGACGCAGGAAGAAGTGGATGAGGTTCTGGGATTTATGAAGTCGGTAGACCAGCCTTATACAAATAATCAGGCGCTGATCGATATTATTTCGGAGGAGGCCGCGCCCTACTTCGCAGGGCAGAAAAATGTGAAAGAAGTGGTGGATATTATTCAGAACAGGGTGCAGATTTATGTCAGCGAGAATAGATAACAGCAAGGGGCGTTTTGGGCGGATGGAAATGCTCCTTGGCGGGGAAGCGGTGGAACGCCTGCGAAGAGCCAGGGTCGCAGTATTCGGGATAGGAGGCGTCGGGGGCTATGTGGCGGAAGCTCTGGCGAGGAGCGGCATCGGCGCGTTTGACCTGATCGACAGCGATAAAGTGGCGGAAAGCAATATAAACCGCCAGATCATAGCCCTTTCCAGCACCATAGGAAGATACAAGACGGATGTGATGAAGGAGCGGATCCTGGAAATCAATCCGGCGGCGGAAGTAAATGTATTCCATTGTTTCTTTCTGCCGGAAAATAAAGATTTTTTTGACTTTTCCTCTTATTCGTATGTCGCGGACGCAGTCGATACGGTAACGGCGAAAATCGAACTTGCCATACAGGCGCAGAAACACCGGGTTCCTGTCATCAGCAGCATGGGAACGGGAAACAAGCTGAATCCGGCGGGCTTTGAAGTGGCGGATATTTATGAAACCAGCGTCTGCCCTTTGGCGAGAGTCATGCGCAGGGAATTAAAAAAACGGGGAGTAAAGAACCTGAAGGTCGTATATTCCAGGGAAGAGCCGATGAAAGAATTTCGGGAGAAAGGAAAACCTGCTCTGCGTCCGGTTCCGGGAAGCGTATCGTTCGTACCTCCGGCGGCAGGATTGATTATGGCAGGCGAAATTGTAAAGGATATTATCAACGGATAGAAAACATCCGTCAGGATAAAAAACATCCGTCAGGATAAAGAACATCCGCTATTTTTTGTAAAAATTGCCGAAATTGAAATTTGTACTGTACAAATCATTTTTTTAATAGTATAATAACTAATATCATCGAAAACAGGAAGAAAGAGGCTGCCCGGATGAAAAGCATTATGATCAAACTGGAGACCATTGAAGACGTGAAGGATTTTGTCAGTATTATGGCACAGTTCAAGGGGTATTTTGATCTGGCGTCCGGCAGATATGTGGTAGATGCGAAGTCTGTGATGGGAATTTTCAGCATGGATTTGTCCAAAGCATTGGAACTGCGGATTTTGGAGACTAATGAACAGGAGAAAGAGATTCTGGAGGCTTTGGAGCCATTTATCACGGATACGCCGTAGGAGAGCGGCATTATGCAGATATAGTATATCGGTAGTACATCAGCTTCCCAAGCTGAGGGGGTGGGTTCGACTCCCATTATCTGCTTTATTTTTTAACGATCTGCAGCAGTCGGAGAGGAGATTCTGGGCTGCTTTTTTTATGCGCAGGGGCGCACAGATGAAATTGTTGCTTATGCAACGTGCGCCCCGCGCGGCGTTCCCCCGGCAACGGGCCAACTGCAGCCTGCAGCGGGGGTGTTGACTGGCAAAGCATAAAATCAGGGTTAAAATACCTTGAGAATTTTATGAAAAAATTAAGGGGAGAGCATTATAAGTGAAAAGTTCCCCAAAACAAAAAGTAGGAGGTTGCTAAATTGAAACAGCGAATTTTTGTAGTTGCGTTGGCGTTGTGCTTATGCATTTCTTCCCAGTCAGCGGTATATGCATCTGAGGCAGACCCTTCACGGCAGGATGAAATTCTGGCGGAAAATCCTCCGGAGAAACCGGATGCAGAGGACGATGAAGGTTCTGAGCCGCAGGCTCCCCCCTTGCTGCAAGAGGATGGTCTTCCGGAAGAAACCCAAGACGGATCGGATACCGGCGATGAAGCAGCAGCGCCGCTGGAGGCTTCTTTGCTTCAGGAAAATGTATTATCAGAAGAAGACCAGGGCGAACCGGATGCACAACAGGATAGTGCGGTTCCCACTCCGGCGGAAGCTTATGCGTCCATGACCGCATTGCGGGATCAGGATATGTATGCGGAAGGGGCGGTCTGGACCGACGATGAGCCTTATTCGGATGCAAAAGGGTATTACCGCTGGAAAGGCGGTCCCATTGATGGAAAGAATATTGCGGCAACAGGCTGCGTAGCCTTTGCATTTTCTCTCAGCGATGCGGCATTTGGCAGCCTGCCGGCCAGGTCGTATGCAGCGGGCGGGTTTTCATTCGAGGATATAAAAGTCGGGGATATCCTGCGGGTAAATAATGACGTTCATACCGTGATCGTGCTTGAAGTGAGTAATGCGGGCGTGATTGTTGCCGAAGGAAACATCAGCACCGGCGATAACCAAGGCAGGGTTCATTGGGGGCGCGGAATATCCAAGGAAGAGGTAATGAGAGATACCAGCCATTATATCACCCGCTATCCGGAAGGCTATATCCAGCCGGATGATCCGGGAGCCGATGAGTCCATTGCAAAAGGAACTCTTGATGGAGGGCTTGCATGGAATCTGACGAAGGCGGGTACGCTGACCATCTCCGGACAGGGGGCTATGCCGGATTTTGAAAGTACAGCGGACCAGCCGTGGGACGGCAGCAAAATAAGGAAAGTCGTTATTGAAGATGGCGTTACCAATGTCGGTTCCTGCGCTTTTTGGGGCTGTCAGGTTATTAATGCCGAGATTTCCTCCAGTGTGGCATCCATTGGAAACAGTGCTTTCCGCGGTACCGCAATTCTTTCCGTGACTATTCCTTCCAGCGTGAAGACGATTGGTGACAGCGCTTTCCGCGAATGCGCCAATCTTAGCGGCGTAACCGTTTGCGAAGGGGTGGAGACTATCGGTCAGAATGCGTTCCGCGCTTGCACAAATCTCGCTTCCATCGCTTTGCCTGCCAGCACGGGAGAGGTAGGGGCCGCAGCATTTTTTGAATGTACGGAAATGAAGAACGCGACGTTTGCCCCCGGCAGCAAGAAGGTGCGGATGGGTGATGATCTGTTTGCAAGGTGCTGGAATCTGATGGGCGTAACATTGCCTTCCGATATAGACCGCATCAGCAAGGAGATGTTTCTAAATTGCGGGATGCTTGCCGGCGTGGAGATTCCGCAAGGGGCGGAAAGTATCGGGGAGTCCGCATTTGCTTCCTGTTTCGGACTGGCAGCCGTCATAATTCCGGACAGCGTGACGGTAATAGAGAGATCTGCATTTGCCAATTGTTCTCTGAAAGATATATACTTTACCGGTACGGAAGCGCAGTGGAACAGCATAAGTAAAATAGCGGATACGGCATCTGCCATATCGGAGGCGACGGTACACTATAATTACGTACCCCCTGTTCCGGATCCCGGGCCTGGCGATAGTGGTGATAATGATGGCAGCACAGGAAACAAGCCGGGAAGCGGCGGCAATGATAACAATGGAGCGGATAACCCTGGCATGGATAATCCGGGAGGGGATCATCAGGGAAATACCTCTAATGGGAATACCCCGGGCAGTGATTCAGGCAGCAAGAGTTATTCAGGAACAAAAGCGGCGGCAGAAACATGGAAGCCCGTCACTCCCGAGGAGAAAAAACGGTATGCTTGCATGGGGAAAGAAAAGATCGAGTATATGCTGCCCAAAGACAACGCCTACCAGATTGCCATAGAGAATGCAATGCAGGGACCTATGTGTTTTCAATCTTTTGAGGCGGTTCTGGGGAATTATACGATCGGAAGGACTTATAATATTTACCCGTCTTCCGCTTCCGCCTATAACATGGATAAGGAAATACAGTTTACGATAAAGATCCCTTCAGCCATTTATAAAGAGGGCAGGGAGTATAAGATGATCTGCGTGACAGAGGGCGGACAGCCGGTTGTTTATAATGATTCAGACAGAAATCCTGAAACAATTACAATTAAAACAAACCAGTTCTATGCCTATGCATTGATTTATAAGTAGAAGGAAAACCAATCAAACATAATGATTGTATGAAGGCAACTCTTGACGCGCCGCTTTCATACAATCATTTTTTGATGCGGCAGCCGGCCAAAAAACTTTACAATCCTGCTCAAATATGGTATCTTCTTATCGTATTGTATCTCTAAAATAAGAGAATGATAACAGGAGGAAGAAAAATGAACAACAAAAAAACTTTATCTATGGTTATGACCGGGCTTTTTATGGCGATTATCGCGGTTATGACCTTTATTCCCAATGTAGGTTATATTAACCTCATTGTCATTAAGGCGACATTGCTCCATGTGCCGGTCATTGTAGGATCCATCGTGCTTGGACCGAAAAAGGGCGCGGTATTGGGAGCTACTTTCGGAATTACCAGCCTGATTAAAAATACGCTGGAACCGAGCCTTCTTTCCTTTGCTTTTTCACCGTTTTACCAGGTGGGGGATATCGGCGGGAACGGCTGGAGCGTAGTGATCGCGCTGGTACCGAGGATACTTGTGGGAGTCGTTCCGTATTTTGTATTTACCGGCATAGAAAAATTGTTAAAGAATATAAAGATGAGGAGGACCATAGCCCTTCCGCTGGCATGTGCGTCAGGCGCTCTGGTCAATACCTTATTAGTAATGCATCTGATCTTTTTCTGCTTCCGGGAGGAGTTCGCGGCGGCGCAGAGCGTGGCTGTGGACGCGGTATACTCTATGATACTTGGAATCATTGCGGCGAACGGGATACCGGAAGCGATCGTTGCCGTCGTGATCGGCGGCGCGGTCAGCCTTGCCCTGCTCCGGATCTCCCCGCAGCCTGCCAGGATGCCGGAAAAGGTTTTAGGGCATGCAAAGTAGAAGGAAGGAAATGATATGCTGCGTGGAAAAAATGTTGTACTTGCGGTGACAGGTAGCATCGCCGCTTATAAGATCGCTTATCTGGCGAGCATGTTAAAAAAGCTGGAAGCGGATGTTACGGTTTTAATGACAAGGAATGCGGTGAATTTTATTCATCCGATTACTTTTGAGACATTGACAGGAAACAAATGCCTGATCGATACGTTTGACCGTAATTTTGAATATAGCGTGGAGCATGTTTCGCTGGCAAAACGGACGGACGTGGTATTGGTTGCCCCGGCAACGGCGAATGTAATCGGCAAGCTGGCCAATGGGATAGCAGACGATATGCTGACGACTACGGTGATGGCGTGCGAGTGTAAAAAGATTGTCGCTCCGGCGATGAATACCCATATGTACCGCAACCCCGTGGTGCAGGATAATATAAAGAAGCTGAAGCATTACGGCATGGAAGTCATAACGCCGGATACGGGATATCTGGCCTGCGGCGATGTAGGGGAGGGGAAAATGCCCTCTGAACAGGTGCTGCTGGAATATATTTTACAAGAGATCCGTTTTGAAAAAGATCTGGCGGGGAAAAAGGTTATGGTTACGGCGGGGCCTACCCGGGAAAAAATCGACCCGGTTCGGTTTATCACCAACCGCTCTACCGGGAAAATGGGATATGCCATTGCGAAGCATTGCGCACAGCGGGGGGCGGACGTTACGCTGATTACCGGGAAGACCCAACTGGAAGCGCCGCTTTTTGTCCGCGTGAGAGAGGTGGAATCGGCCAGGGAGATGTTTGAGGCTGTGAAGGAATGTTACGAAGAGCAGGATATTATCATCAAGTCGGCGGCTGTGGCGGATTACCGTCCTCGATCCGTTTCAGAAGAAAAGGTGAAGAAAACGGAAGGGGAACTGGCGATTGCCCTGGAACGGACGGAGGACATTCTTCAGTTTCTTGGCGAGAACCGCCGGCCAGGCCAGTTCTTGTGCGGATTTTCGATGGAAACGGAAAACATGTTGGAGAATTCCAGGGCAAAACTGGAAAAGAAGCATGCGGACATGATTGTGGCGAATAATCTGAAGCAGGAAGGGGCGGGATTCGGGACGGATACGAATATCGTTACGTTGATCACGCGGGACGGCTGCCGGGAGCTTCCGGTCATGAGCAAGGAAGACGTGGCAAAACATATTATGGATACAATACAAGGTCATCTTTTTTCTGATGAAAGCGATATAAGAGTATGTTAAAAAAGAAATGGCATAGTAAATTGACGGCAACAAGAACGATCGCAGTGGGCTTTTTAGGAATCATACTGGCCGGCACCGTATTGCTGATGCTTCCTATAGCATCGGCAGACGGCAAGCCGGCCGGCCTTCTGACGGCACTTTTTACGGCGACCAGCGCGACTTGCGTGACAGGGCTTGTCGTGGTGGATACGTACAGCGGCTGGTCGGTGTTCGGCAAGGTTGTACTGCTGGGTCTGATACAGATCGGCGGCCTTGGGTTTATGACGATCGGCGTGTTTGTGGCCGTGCTGATGAAGAAGAATATCGGGCTGAAGGAAAGGGGAATCCTTCAGGAAAGCATGAATACGCTGCAAATAGGGGGAATCGTCCGCCTGGTAAGGAAAATAACGATAGGCACTCTGATAATAGAAGGAACCGGGGCGGTTCTTTTGGCGATCCGTTTTGTTCCGCAGATGGGATGGGCGGAAGGGATATGCAATGGAATATTCCATTCCATATCGGCTTTTTGCAATGCTGGTTTCGATCTGATGGGAAAGACGGAGGAATACTCTTCTTTGGTATCTTATTCCGGCGATGTTCTTGTGAATATTACGGTGATGGCTTTGGTTATTACAGGCGGCATCGGTTTTCTCGTATGGGACGATCTGCAGAAGAAAAAGCTGCGTGTGAAGGAGTATCTGCTCCATACAAAAATTGTCCTTGTGGTGACGATTGCTTTGGTTCTGGGAGGCGCTCTTCTGATTTATCTGTTTGAAAGAGAGAATCTGATGGCGGATATGGGAGCCGGGGAGAAGATACTGACTTCTTTCTTTGCTTCCGTGACGGCCAGGACGGCGGGCTTCAATACCATTGACGTAGGAGGAATGAGCGCCAGCAGCAAGCTGGTGACGGTCGTGCTGATGTTTATCGGCGGCAGCCCGGGATCGACGGCGGGCGGGATTAAAACGACGACGTTTGCAGTGATGCTTATTTTTGTTTGGGCGAATCTGCGCAACAGCCATGGAAGCAATATATTCGGAAGGCGGCTGGAAGAAGAAGAGATCAGGAAGGCAAGCATTGTGGTGACGATCAATCTGTTGTTGGCCGTGACGGCGGCTGTTATCTTATGCGGTATACAGAGTCTGCCGATGGAGGATGTATTGTTGGAGGTATTTTCCGCCATAGGAACGGTGGGAATGTCATCAGGGATTACCAGGCAGCTGAATGTGGTTTCCAGGATTATCATTATTCTGCTGATGTACTGCGGAAGGATCGGCAGCATGACGTTTGCGCTTTCTTTTACGGAGCGTAAAAAGGTTGCGCCGGTGCAGCTTCCGGCGGAGAAAATTATTATAGGTTAGGAAGAAACCGAGGGGAGGACGGGAGAGAATATGAAATCGATACTGATCATAGGAATGGGAAAATTCGGCCATCATCTTTGTTCGAATCTGGCGAAACTGGATAATGAGATTATGGTGGTGGATGAAAAAGAAGAGATGCTGGAGGATCTGCTGCCTATCGTTACCAGCGCGAAAATCGGGGATTGTACGAATGAAGAGGTATTAAGAAGCCTGGGCGTGCGGAATTTTGATATTTGTTTTGTCTGTATCGGAACGAATTTCCAAAGCAGCCTGGAAATTACGAGCCTGGTGAAAGAATTGGGGGCGAAATACGTGATCAGCAAGGCAAACAGGGATATCCATGCCAAGTTTCTTTTGCGTAACGGCGCGGACGAGGTTATTTATCCGGACAGGGATATCGCCGAGAAGCTGGCGGTCAGGGTAAGTGCGAACCATGTGTTTGATTATATCGAATTAACGGAGGAATATTCCATTTACGAGATTCCCATTATCCGCAGCTGGGCGGGAAAATCCATCGGGGAAGTGGACATACGGGCGAAATATCATGTGAATGTGCTTGGCATGAAAAAGGACGGAAAGCTGGATCTGCTTCCGGGCGCCAATTATGTGATGCGGGAGGACGAACATATCATGGTGCTTGGAAGGAAAGGGGATATTGATAAAATATTAAAGCATCTTGCATAATATCGGCGGGCAGTTATCGGAAGGGAAGAAAAGCGGGCGTTCCACTGGAATCAGGGAATGCTCTTTTTTTGCGGGCTGGTCATGGTTTCCTTGGAAGAAACCGGCCATATTGGAAATCCTTTCATATTTTTTTAATATATTTTTAATTGCAATCAAGAAAAAGTCAGAGTAGGATATTAAATTGAAAATCAAAAATTCGATGGAGAGTTGTACACACGGAGGAGGCTAAGACGGAGGATGTTCAAAGTATTAAAATATTTGAAAGAATCGAAAGCGGCGGTGGCGGCCATCATAGCGCTTCTAATCCTACAGGCATACTGTGATCTGGCTCTGCCGCAGTTTACGGCTGATATTGTGGATATCGGCATCGGCCAGGGGGGAATCGAGAATGCCGTGCCCAAGCGTATGCGCGGGGAAACGATGGAGAAGCTTGCCGCATGGATGGGGGAGGATGAGCCGATGCTCCGCGCCAGCTACCGGCGGCTGGAAGATGGTTCCTACGAACTGGCGGCAGAGGAGGAAGTGATAGAAAAGCTGGACGAGAGCCTGAAGGAACCTATGGCAAAGCTCGTGCTTCTTTCCGCACCCGGAGGAGCAGACATGGATTTGGAGGATATGAGCGGATCCATGCTGACGCAGATGGCGGTAAACGGGGTAAAGGCCGAGTATGAGGCGCTGGGAATGAGCATAGCCTCCGTGCAGACGAAGTATCTGCTTGGAAAAGGAGCAGGGATGCTTGCTCTTTCCATTTTCATGATGGCGGCGGCCGTCTTATCGGGGCTGTTGTCGGCACGTACTTCCGCAAAGATCGGCAGGAATCTTCGGGAAAGGGTTTTTCATAAAGTCGTTTCTTTTTCAGATACAGAGATGGATCAGTTTTCCACAGCTTCCTTAATTACTAGAAGCACCAACGATATCCAGCAGATACAAATGGTGTCGGTGATGCTTCTGCGCATGGTATTATATGCGCCTATTGTCGGGGCCGGAGGTGTCATTAAAGTGGTAAATACGAGGACGGGCATGGGATGGATTATTATAGTTGCCGTTCTTGCGATTATGCTGCTTGTCTTTACGCTGATGCGGATCGCCATGCCGAAGTTCAAGATCATGCAGGGTCTGGTGGATAAACTGAATCTGGTATCGAGGGAAATCTTGACAGGAATACCGGTAATCCGTGCTTTCAGCAGGGAAAAGTTTGAAGAGGAGAGATTTGACAGGGCGAATAAGGAACTGATGGGAACCCAGCTTTTTACCAACAGGGTCATGACGTTTATGATGCCGGTAATGATGATGATTATGAATGGCGTGACAGTAATGATCGTCTGGTTCGGAGCGATGGGCGTGGATGCAGGAAACCTCCAGGTGGGGGATATGCTTGCATTTATTACGTATACGATGCAGATTGTCATGGCATTCCTTATGATTACAATGATATCCATTATGCTTCCCAGGGCGGGCGTGGCAGCGGAACGTATCGAGGAAGTGCTGCATATAGAGAATTCGATCCATGATAAAGAGACAACCATGGATGAAAGGCTGGAAGAAGCGGAAGGAACCGTTCGTTTTGAGAACGTCAGCTTCAAATATCCGGGGGCGGATGAAAATGCGCTGGAAGGGATTGATTTTACCGCTTTGCCGGGGGAGACGACGGCGATCATCGGAAGCACGGGCTGCGGCAAATCCACGCTGATCAGGTTGATACCGCGTTTTTATGATGTAACGGAGGGGAGGATCACCATCGACGGAGTCGATATCAGGGATATATCCCAGCATAAACTGCATGAGATGTTGGGCTATGTGCCGCAGAAGGGGGTTCTTTTTTCCGGAAATATAGAATCCAATATCAAATTCGGCGGGGATTTTATTACCGACGAAGATATGGAAGAGGCGGCCCGGATCGCCCAGGCAATGGAATTTATTGAAAGCAAGCCGGAAAAATTTGCCAGCGGGATCGCGCAGGGAGGAACCAATGTTTCCGGCGGGCAGAAACAAAGGCTCTCTATTGCCAGGGCGATCGCGAAGCATCCGAAAATATGCTTGTTTGACGATAGTTTTTCCGCGCTGGATTACAAAACAGATGTGACGCTCAGAAAAGCGCTGGGCGAAAAATTAAGCGATGCGACGGTGATTATCGTGGCGCAGAGAATCAGCACGATCCTCCATGCGGATAAGATTATTGTCCTTGATGACGGCAGGATCGCCGGCATGGGGAGGCATGAAGAACTGCTGGCATCATGCGGAGCGTATCAGGAAATCGCCCGTTCCCAGCTTTCGGAAGAAGAATTGAAGGGAGGGAGAGCATAATGAGCGGCGAAAATACGAGGCACAGGCGAGGCATGCATCACGGACACGGTCCGGGAGGACCTATGATGCCCGGGGAAAAGGCCAGGGATTTTAGAGGGACGACAGGAAAGCTCCTGCATTATATGGGTACCTACAAATATGGGCTGGCAGCAGTCATGGTATTTGCTATAGGAGGAACGGCTTTCAACATAGCCGGGCCGAAGATCTTAAGCAAAGCGACTACGGAATTGTTCAATGGCCTGATGGCAAAAGTGTCCGGGACAGGGGGGATCCATTTCGAACGGATCGGGAGGATCTTGTTGTTTTTGCTTGGCGTATATCTTTTAAGCGCTTGTCTTTCCTTCGTACAGGGATTGATTATGACGGGGATTTCCCAGAAGCTTTGTTATCGTTTCCGTAAGGAAATTTCCATGAAAATTAACAGGATGCCTTTCCAGTATTTCGAATCCAGAACGGTGGGGGAAGTGCTTTCCCGGATCACCAATGACGTAGATACGCTGGGACAGAGCCTGAACCAGAGCGTGACCCAGTTGATCACGTCGGTCACTACGATTATCGGAATTTTGGTCATGATGCTCAGTATCAGCCCGGTTATGACATTGATCGCATTGGTGATTCTTCCGGTATCGGGTATGCTGATCGGTATCGTGGTAAAGTTTTCCCAGAAATATTTCGTGGCACAGCAGACGTATCTGGGCAAAGTAAACGGACAGGTAGAAGAAGTTTACGGCGGCCATAATATTGTAAAGGCGTTCAACCGGGAGGAACAGGCGCTGAAGGAATTCAATGAAAATAACGAAGCCCTTTACCAGTCGGCGTGGAAGTCGCAGTTTTTATCGGGGATGATGCATCCGATCATGATGTTTGTCGGAAACCTCGGGTATGTGGCGGTAGCGGTAAGCGGCAGTCTGCTGGCGATCAGGGGAGTGATCGAAGTAGGGGATATCCAGGCGTTTATACAGTATGTAAAGAATTTTACCCAGCCGATTACGCAGGTAGCCCAGGTTTCCAATATGCTGCAGTCCATGGCGGCCGCTGCGGAGAGGGTGTTTGAATTTTTGGATGAAGAAGAGGAGGATGTAAAGATCGAGAATCCCGTTCATTTGGATCAAATAAAGGGAGCCGTGAACTTTGAACATGTGAAATTCGGCTACCGGGAGGATAAGATCATTATCCACGATTTCAGCAGCGAGATTGCGCCCGGGCAGATGGTAGCGATCGTAGGTCCTACCGGCGCGGGAAAGACGACGATGGTAAAGCTTTTGATGCGTTTTTATGATGTCAACGAAGGAAGTATCCGGGTGGATGGACACGATATCAGGAAGTTTAACAGAAGCGAGCTGCGGGAAGGCTTTGGCATGGTGCTTCAGGATACGTGGCTGTTCAAAGGGACGATTATGGAAAATATCCGTTACGGAAGGCTGGACGCGACGGATGAGGAAGTCATCGCGGCAGCGAAAGCGGCTCATGCGCACCGGTTTATCCAGACGCTTCCGGGAGGCTATCAGATGGAGCTGAACGAGGATGCCAGCAATGTCTCTCAGGGGCAGAAGCAGCTGCTTACTATAGCCAGGGCGATTCTTGCCGATAACCGGATATTGATTCTGGATGAGGCGACCAGCTCCGTGGATACGAGAACGGAGGCGAGGATACAGAAAGCGATGAACAATCTGATGAAGGGGCGTACCAGCTTTGTGATCGCCCACCGGCTTTCCACCATACGGGATGCGGATCTGATCCTGGTCATGAAGGACGGGGATATCATTGAACAGGGGAACCATGAGCAGCTTCTGGCGAAAAAGGGATTTTATGCGGAACTGTACAATTCCCAGTTTGAAGAAGCAATGGCTTAAGGGCGGATTATAGAATGACCAGCTGCCTGGAATATTCATTGATAAAAGGGGACTGGAATTTATGGCATGCGGCGGAGTCATAAATGTGGGCACAGCGGATGTCGTCTTCCAGCATGGAGAGTCCTGCCTCATCCAGAAAGGAAGGGGCATCCGCAAGCTTGGAGACCAGGGGGATGGAAGCGTTAGCTTTTAAGATGCCCAGCAGAGGGGCGGCTTCCCGGCGGAAGCCGAGGATGCGGGCATAAAAAATATAATCTTTTTCCATATATTCCTGCATTTTGGCGGACGTTATGCCAAGAAGAATATGGGTCAGGCTGCGGCTGATCCTGGAATGCGTGATTTCTTTGGATTTTAACAGGCTGCAGAACTGCTCGAAATTCTCGTAATTATACAGGTTTTTCCTGATTTTGCCGGATAGGGCGGAAGTCACGTCCTGGTAATGGGAAAGGCCGTATCCGCCCTCGCCGTTTCCGCTTTCCAATAACAGACGGTATTGCAGCATCAGGGAAAAATCATTGCTGCTTATGGGGAAGCTTTTCCCATAGGCTGCCTGCAGCTGTTGGAAGACGGACGAAGGAACATGCCGTTGGATAGCGGACAGGCCGGCGCGGGAATGGATGCTGTCCCGGATGGCGGAAGCGGAACTGAAGGACATGGAGTCATTCAAAACGCTGTCATGGTAGCCGCTTCCCTGTCGTTGGAGAGTGAGGGGGGCTATCCGGCTGCTCCTTTTGAAAAGTGCTTTGATATATTCGATGCCAAGGATATTATTGGGGGATGTCAGGTCAATACTGCCCGGACAGCCGGAAAGGAAGCCTTGCAGAGCCAGGCTTCTCGCTTTTGGAAAAGAATGTCCTTTTTTCAATTCTATTTGTAAGGCGGAACGGTATTCTTCCGGTTCGTCCTGGAGGACGGATGCGATCTTGGCGAGCGGTTTTAAACTGCCGCATTCGCTGCCAAAGCAGAGAAAATCCACGGAGCCGAGCCGGTCCAGAAGGGATACCGCCCCCATGGCAAAAAATTCCGCGCTTCCGGTTGCATAAACGGCGGGCAGTTCCAGAACCAGATCCGCGCCATTTTGCAAAGCCATTTCTGTGCGGGCATATTTATGAATAAGGGCCGGGACGCCCCGCTGCATAAAGTCTCCGCTGATGACGGCAATGATAAAGTCCGCGCCGGATAAGGCGCGGGTTTGTTCCAGATGGTATTGGTGTCCGTTGTGGAATGGGTTGTATTCGGCAATGACTCCGGCGATTTTCATAAGCAGTTTTTGTTTCCTTTCCCAATACATAGTGGTAATTCCCCTGTTTATATATTTGATTATAAAATATCTGCCTGTCATCCGCAATGCTGCAAAAATAAAATGTCCGCCCCGATTTCCATCTTGTGAAAAATCCATAAATCCTGTATAATTCTGGATATAAAACCGGAAAGGAGTTTGGGGGATATGGCCTATATTGACATTATCAAGGAAAAAGCGAGAAGCGACAGGAAAACGATTGTTCTGCCGGAAACAACCGATAAAAGAACATTGATTGCCGCTTCCCATATTATTCAGGACGGCATTGCCAATATTATTATGATAGGAAACGAAGAGAAGATCATGGACGGCGCAGGATGGCTGGAAGTGGATCTGGACGGGGCGGCGATCATCGATCCTTCGCAGACGGACAAACTGGACGGGTATGTGGAGCTTTTGTACGAAACGAGGAAATCCAAGGGGATGACGCCGGAAAAGGCGAGGGATATTCTGTTAAAAGACTTTTTGACTTTTGGCGTTATCATGGTAAAGGCGAATGATGCGGACGGGATGGTAGCGGGAGCGTGCCATGCTACGGCCGATACGCTGCGCCCGGCTTTGCAGATACTGAAAACTGCGCCTGGGGTGAAGCTGGTTTCCGGTTTTTTCCTTATGGATGTGCCGGACTGCAAATTCGGGGATAAAGGAACCTTTCTTTTTGCGGATTGCGGGTTAAACCAGGATCCTACCCCGGAGGAACTGGCGGCGATCGCGGATACGAGCGCGAAAAGTTTTAAACAGCTGGTAGGCTCAAAACCGATTATCGCTATGCTGTCCCATTCTACGAAGGGGAGCGCGAAGCATCCTTTAGTGGACAAGGTGGTGGAGGCAACGAGGATCGCCCATGAACAGTATCCGCATCTTCTGCTGGACGGTGAGCTGCAGACCGATGCCGCATTGGTTCCCCAGGTAGCCAAATCGAAAGCGCCCGGCAGCGAAGTGGCAGGGAAAGCAAACGTATTGATCTTTCCGAATCTGGATTGCGGGAATATCGGTTATAAGCTGGTGCAGAGGCTGGCGAAGGCGGAAGCGTACGGGCCTATGCTGCAGGGGATTTCGAAACCGGTCAATGACCTGTCCCGGGGATGTTCCTGGGAGGATATCGTAGGCGTAGTCGCCCTGACTGCGGTGCAGGCGCAGCTGGCATAACGTTTTTTATACACGGAAATCAATTTTTCCCGCCCTGCCATGCCCACAGCCCGCAAAAATTGATTTCCGTGGTTTCCGTGGTTTTCGTTTAAAATAACTTGACAAACTTATATTCGACAGGTATAATTGACGGAGTGCAAAATAATAAGGAGCCAGCTATGTTAATAAATCTAACCGATGTGTTGACATCCGAAGGAAAAGAAGAAAGGCTTCAGGTGGAAGTAGGACTTACGGATATAAGCTGCAGGATGGGAGATTTTCCTATTGTGGATAAAACGCTGCTGAACCTTACTCTGAAAAATCTTGGAATGAATAAAGCATCTGTGGAAGGCAGGATGGAATTAGTCCTGGCCATGAACTGTGACCGCTGTCTGAAGGAGGTCCGCCAGAAGATCGTTCTTCATTTCGTGAGAGAGGCAGAAGGCCCGGATGCATACCAGGAGAAGGAGAAGGATGACGAGCAGAATTTTATGGCAGGTTATCAGCTTGACGTAGATGGATTGGTTAAAAATGAATGCCTTATGAACTTGCCGACGAAGGTCTTATGCAAACCGGACTGCAGGGGAATCTGCATCAAGTGCGGGAAAGACTTGAATACGGGGGAGTGCGGATGCGATACTTTTGTGCCGGATCCAAGAATGGCAGGAATTAAAGATATTTTTAATGCAGCAAAATCCGGGGAGGAATGATGCAGTGCAGAGAAGTCCGCTGGGAATGAATTCGATACAAAAAGGGAGGTGTAACGATGTCTATTTGTCCCAAGAATAAATCTTCCAAATCAAGAAGAGATAAAAGAAGAGCAAATTGGAAAATGAGCGCTCCTACATTGGTAAAGTGCAGCAAGTGCGGCGCATTAATGATGCCTCACCGCGTTTGCAAAAAGTGCGGCTCATACAACAAAAAAGAGATCATCACGGTTGAATAATGAAAAATAATTTTCGTTAAGCAGTGAAAAACAAAGGCTTTCCTAAGCGGGAGGCCTTTTTTCGTGAGTACAATATAGAAATCAACTGATGTAGTTTTAGAGGGCAAATATGTGGCGGGGAATGGGGCGGCGGCTGGCAGGGGCAGAGTTTCCGGCTGTTACGTACAATCAGCAATTTCACTTATGAAATGGTCGAAGAACCTAGGGGGAAATTGCCATGGATGGCAATTTCAGGAAGCGCAGGGCAGGATGCCCGTTGCTTCCGCCCCGTCTGTTTTGGTATCATATGTCCATTTCATTAGTGAAATCTGATTGGAAGTTCCAGCCGGAAACTCTGCCCCTGCCCGTCGCCGCCCCATTCCCCGCCACATATTTGCCCTCTAAAACTACATCAGTTGATTTCCGTTTTGTTTTCCGCACAAGATAAAAAAATAACTTGATTTTTATATAGGGGTTTAGTATATTAAAGAAAGATATTAGGAGGTTTATCATGTCAGAAATGGTAAAAGTTGCTGTCGATGCGATGGGCGGGGATAATGCGCCGCTGGAGATCGTAAAAGGAGCGGTGGAAGCCGCCAATGCGAACAGCAAAGTAAAAGTATGCCTGGTAGGCGCGGAAGATATTATAAAACGGGAACTGGAAAAATATACTTATAAAAAAGAACAGGTGGAAATTGTAAACGCGACGGAAGTCATCGAAACGGCGGAGCCGCCGGTTATGGCGATCCGTAAAAAGAAGGATTCCTCCATCGTAAGGGCATTGCAGCTTGTAAAATCCGGGGAATGCGATGCCTACGTATCGGCGGGAAGCACAGGAGCTACGCTGGTAGGCGGGCAGGTGATCGTTGGAAGGCTGAAAGGAGTGGAACGCCCTCCTTTGGCGCCTCTTATCCCTACGGACAAGGGAGTCGCCCTGTTGATTGACTGCGGGGCCAATGTAGACGCAAGGCCGTCCCATCTGGTGCAGTTTGCGAAAATGGGCAGCGTATATATGGAAAACGTGATGAAGGTAAAAAATCCCAGAGTGGCGATTGTAAACATCGGCGCGGAAGAAGATAAAGGAAATGCGCTGGTAAAAGAGACCTTCCCGTTGCTGAAAGAATGTTCCGACATTAATTTTATAGGAAGCATCGAGGCGAGGGATATTCCCTTCGGGTATGCAGATGTGATCGTATGCGAGGCATTTGTAGGCAACGTCATACTAAAGCTGTACGAGGGGGTCGGCGGCGCGCTGATAAAGAAAGTAAAAGCGGGGATGATGACATCTTTGAGAAGCAAGGCGGGAGCGTTTCTGGTAAAGCCGGCGCTGAAGGAAACCTTGAAAGTTTTTGACTTGGAGCAGTACGGCGGCGCGCCTCTTTTAGGGCTGAAAGGACTGGTAGTAAAGACCCATGGCAGCTCTAAGGCAATCGAAATCAAAAATTCTGTTCTCCAATGCGTCACGTTTAAAGAACAGAAGATTAATGATAAAATAAAAGAAAAAATTACTTTGGAAGAGGAATAAGAAAGGGCTGTTGAAATGGAATTTGAAAAATTAAAAAAAGTGATTGCCGAGGTGCTGAATGTGGACCCGGAAGAAATTACGATGGAGACAACATTTACCGACGACCTGGGCGCGGATTCCCTGGATGTATTTCAAATTATCATGGGGATTGAGGAAGAATTTGACATTGAGATTCCGGCAGAAGAGGCTGAGAAAATCAGTACGGTGGAAGAGGCGGTTGAATTGATCAAAAACGCTAAGAATTAGTTGCAAAGTGGTAAGCTGCTTCGGCAGCGGTTTATCGGAAGCCCTTTTTAAGGGCTTTTTCGATTGTTTATGAGGGAAAAGATATGTTGACGGAAGAGTCCATGAACGAATTGGAAAAAAGGACAGGATATAGTTTTCAGAATAGGGAACTGCTGAAACAGGCATTTACACACAGTTCTTTTGTAAATGAGCAACGAATCAACCGGCTGCCGGATTATGAAAGGCTGGAGTTTTTAGGAGACGCAGTGCTGGAACTGACGGTCAGCGAGTTTTTATTCCGGCGTTTTCCTGATGTAAAGGAAGGGGAGCTGACGAAGCGGCGGGCTTCTATCGTATGCGGTTCTTCTTTGGCACGGATCATGGAGGATCTTGGTCTTGGGGAGTATATCCAGATGGGAAAGGGCGAGGAGACGACCGGAGGGCGGCATAAAGAAAATATCCTTTCCGACGTGATGGAGGCGGCCATAGGAGCGGTTCATCTGGACGGCGGTTTTGACCAGGCCGTCGCATGGATCCATCGCCTTATCCTGGATGATTTTGAAGATAAAAGATTATTTTATGACAGCAAAACCCTGCTCCAGGAATATGTGCAAAGGGAAAAAGGATCGGTTCTGGAATATGTGCTGGTAGATGAATACGGGCCGGACCATAGCAGGGAATTTGTCATAGAGGCCAGGGTAAACGGCAGGCCGGTGGGAAAAGGCATGGGAAGGACAAAAAAGGCGGCAGAGCAGCAGGCCGCCTATGAGGCTCTTCTGGCGGCCGGAGAAAAATAAATATGCGGGAGAATATATGTATTTAAAAAGTATAGAAGTGCATGGATTTAAGTCATTTGCCAATAAAATAGTGTTCCGGTTCCATAATGGCATTACGGGGATCGTAGGGCCGAATGGCAGCGGCAAGAGCAACGTAGCCGACGCTGTCCGCTGGGTGCTTGGGGAACAGCGCGTCAAGCAGTTAAGGGGAGCTTCCATGCAGGATGTTATTTTTTCGGGAACGGAAATGCGCAAGGCCCTCGGTTATGCTTATGTAGCGATTACTTTGGATAACAGCGACCACCAGCTTGCGGTCGATTATGATGAAGTGACGGTGGCGAGGAGGATATACCGCTCCGGGGAGAGCGAATATTTGTTGAACGGCACTCCCTGCCGGCTTAAGGATGTGAATGAACTGTTTTATGATACGGGAATCGGAAAAGAAGGGTATTCCATCATCGGACAGGGACAGATTGACAAAATATTGAGCGGCAAGCCGGAGGAACGCAGGGAACTGTTTGACGAGGCCGCAGGAATCGTCAAGTTTAAGCGGCGCAAAAATGCAGCGCAGAAGAAGCTGGAGGATGAGAAGCAAAATCTTCTGCGCGTAGGGGATATTTTATCGGAGCTGGAAAAGCAGACAGGGCCTTTGGAAAAACAGTCGGAGACGGCAAAAATATATTTGAAGAAAAAAGAAGAATTGAAAGCTTTGGATGTCAATATGTTCCTGCTGGAAAATGCCAGAATCAGGGAACAGCTGCAGGCGGTGGAGGAGAAATACGGCATTGCCGGCGGAGACTTGCGCGAGACGACGGAAAAGTATGAGGGCATCAAGGCAGAGTATGAACAGATCCAGGGAAAGATAGAACTGCTGGACGAGTCTATAGAAGCGGCCAGGACAAAACTGACGGATACGGAGATTTTGAGAGGAAAGCTGGAAGGGGAAATCAACGTCCTGCAGGAGCAGATCAACTCGGCGAAGGGCAATGAAGAACATTTAAAAAACAGGCTTCAGGCCCTGCACAAAGAAATCGATGGAAAAAGCATAGATAAAGAAGCGATATTAGAGGATAAAAAGGAGATCGACGGGCAGCTTGCCGAAGCGGAGGAAGTGCGGGACGAAGCAAGGAGCCTGTTAAGTGACGTCCAAAATAAAATAGAAGAATTAAACAATAACATAGAAGCAGGGAAAAATACGATTATCGACGCCCTGAACGTCCGTGCTACCATCAAATCCAAGATCGGGCGTTTTGATACGATGACGGAACAGGTGAATATCCGCAAGGCGGAGCTGACTTCCCGTCTGCTCCGTGCGAAATCGGACGAGGCCAGGCAGGAAGAAACGATCCGGCAGATGGAAGAAGAATTTGAAAAGATCAATGGAGAGATCATTCATCTGAACGATGCCCAGTCGGTGATTGAGGAAAAGCTTGGACATCTGCATGACGATCTGGCTGGAAAGGACCAGCAGCTGCGCGATGCCCAAGTCGTTTATCATCAGGAAAAATCGAAGTTAGACGCGCTGGCTAATCTGACGGAAAGGTATGACGGTTATGGCGGCAGCGTAAAGCGCGTAATGGAATGCAAAGAGGAGGAAAAAGGAATTGTAGGGGTGGTAGCCGATATTATCAAGGTGGATAAAAAGTATGAAACCGCGATAGAGACGGCTCTTGGCGGAAATATCCAGAATATTGTCACGGAGGACGAGGATACCGCGAAAAGAATGATCTCTTTTTTAAAAAAGCATAAGCTTGGACGAGCTACATTCCTTCCCCTGACAAGCATTACGGAACCGCAGGAATTCAAGCACCTGGAGGCTCTGAAGGAAGAAGGGGTCGTAGGAATGGCGGACAGCCTGGTCAAAACAGATAAGAAGTACAAAGATGTGGCGAAAGCGATGCTTGGCAGGATCCTCGTGGTGGATCATGTGGACCATGCAGTAAAAATAGCGAGGAAATTCCATTACGGTATCCGCATGGTGACGGTGGAGGGGGAACTTCTTGTACCGGGGGGCGCGATCAGCGGCGGCGCTTTTAAAAACAGCAGCAACCTTCTCGGACGGAGGAGGGAAATGGAAGAACTGGCCGCGAAGGTAAAGGAATACCTGGCGAAGATAGACGTTCTGCTGGAGGATATTGAAAATACCAAGAAGGAACGGAACCGGCTGAGAATGGAACTGGAGAATACCAAATCCAGCCTGCAGGATAAATTTATCGAACAGAATACAGCCAGAATGAACGTCATTCAGGCGCAGGAACGCAAAAATGAAACAGAGGAAGGTTTTGGGGAACTGAAGAACGAAGAGCGGGAGATCGAAGAAAAGATTTTGGAAATCCGATCCGGAAAGGAAGCCATTGTCAGAGAGCTGGAAGAATCCGAACAGCTGGAGGTCAATGTACAGGCGCAGATCCAGGAGTTCCAGAAAGAGCTGGAGGAGCAGAGAAAGAGGGAATCGGAACAGTCGAAGGAAGTATCCAAATGGGAGCTGGAGGCGGAAAAAATGCTCCAGCGCCAGGAATTCCATAGGCAGAATGTGGAACGCATCGACGGCGAGATCGAACGTTTTGCCGCCGAACTGGCTCAGGTGGAGGAAGGGCTGGAAAACAGCGCTGCGGAAGCGGAGCGGAAGAGGCAGAATATTCTGGAGATTGAAAATACGATTGCAGCTTCCGATACGTTCCGGTCCGATGCAGAAGTCCGCTTAAGGGAAGATGTTAAGGAAAGAGAAGAATTGTCCGCAAGACAAAAGAATTTTTTTACAACAAGGGAAGAACTGGCGGAAAGAATGTCCGCTTTGGACAAGGAAGTATACCGGCTGAACGCCCAGCGGGAAAAATTGGAGGAATCCATAGAAAGCCAGATCAATTATATGTGGAGCGAATATGAGATCACCCTTTCCGACGCGGCATCCATGAGGGATGAAGGCATGACGGAGCTTTCTGCCATGAAGAGGGAAGCGGCATCCTTAAAGGAACAGATTCGAAAATTAGGGGATGTAAACGTCAATGCGATAGAGGATTATAAAAACCTGATGGAGAGATATCTGTTTTTAAAAAACCAGCATGACGATTTGGTGGAAGCGGAAAAAACGCTGTTAAATATCATTGAGGAATTGGATACCGCCATGCGCAGACAGTTCCAGGAAAAATTCGCCGAGATAGGCAAGGAATTTGATAAGGTGTTTAAAGAATTGTTCGGCGGAGGAAAGGGGACGCTGGAGCTTATGGAGGAAGAAGATATTCTGGAAGCGGGCATCCGCATTATCGCGCAGCCGCCGGGAAAGAAACTGCAGAACATGATGCAGCTGTCCGGCGGGGAAAAGGCTCTGACGGCCATCGCGCTTTTGTTCGCCATCCAGAACCTGAAACCGTCGCCGTTCTGTCTGCTGGATGAGATCGAGGCGGCTTTGGACGAGAGCAATGTAGGAAGATTTGCAAAATATTTGCATAAGCTGACAAAACACACACAATTTATTGTAATTACTCACAGACGTGGTACAATGGAGAAGGCGGACAGGCTTTACGGCATTACAATGCAGGAAAAAGGCGTATCCACGCTGGTAAGCGTTAATTTGATCGATAAGGAGCTGGATGATTAAGGCTGCGCGGCAAAAACGGAGGATGTATGAGCGGAGAGAAAAAAGGATTTTTCAGTAGATTGAAGGATGGGCTGGCAAAGACAAGGAATAATATCGTAAACGGAATCGATTCCGTTTTCAATGGTTTTTCTGCGATCGATGAAGATTTCTATGAGGAATTGGAAGAAATATTGATTATCGGAGATATCGGCGTGAATGCGACGAATTCCATTATTGAAAAACTGCGGGTGCAGGTGAAGGAAAACCATATCAAACAGCCTTCGGAGTGCAAGGAGTTCCTGATCAGGAGCATCAAAGAGCAGATGAGGGTGGAGGAGACGGCCTACGAATTTGAGCATAGGCAGTCGGTGATACTTGTCATCGGCGTGAACGGGGTAGGAAAGACGACATCCGTGGGCAAGCTTGCGGGAATATTGAAAGACCAAGGACGCAAGGTATTGATCGCGGCGGCGGATACTTTCCGCGCGGCAGCCGGAGAGCAGCTGGCCGAATGGGCAAACCGGGCGGGCGTGGATATTATCAGGGGCGCGGAAGGATCTGATCCGGCCAGTATTATATATGACGCAGTAAATGCGGCGAAAGCCAGGAATGTGGATGTGCTGATCTGCGATACGGCGGGAAGGCTGCATAATAAAAAGAATCTGATGGAAGAGCTGAAGAAAATAAACCGTGTGATCGACAGGGAATTTCCGGGAGTGTACAGGGAAAATCTCGTGGTATTGGACGGCACTACCGGACAGAACGCCCTGAAACAGGCGATCGATTTCGGCGAAGTGACTGATCTGACGGGCATTATTCTGACGAAGATGGACGGAACCGCGAAGGGAGGCATTGCCGTCGCGATACAGTCAGAACTGCAGATTCCGGTGAAATATATCGGAGTGGGGGAAACGCTGGCGGATCTGCAAAAATTCGATTCGGATCAGTTTGTAAACGCTCTGTTTGATATCAGGCAGACAGAGGAAGAGGAGCAGGAGTAGGGCGAAGCATTGGAGGTAGGGCAAATGACGGAGGAAATGTTAACGCTGGATAAATTTGAAGAGGCTTCGGAAGTCGTCAGGCAGGTAACGCAGGAGACAAAACTGGTATACAGCAGTTACCTGAGCGCGCAGACCGGGAACAAAGTTTATTTGAAGCCGGAAAATATGCAGTTTACCGGCGCATATAAGGTAAGAGGCGCATACTATAAGTTGAGCACGCTGACGGATGAGGAACGGAAGCGGGGCTTGATTACGGCTTCTGCAGGGAACCATGCGCAGGGCGTGGCTTACGCGGCAAAATGCCATGGGGTGAAAGCAGTAATTGTTATGCCGAATACGACTCCCCTGATCAAGGTGAACCGTACCAAGAGCTATGGGGCGGAGGTCGTGCTGTTCGGCGATGTGTATGACGAAGCCTGCGGCCGCGCTTATGAACTGGCAGAAGAAAAGGGGTATACTTTTATCCATCCTTTCGACGACCTGGCGGTGGCGACCGGGCAAGGGACGGTCGCTATGGAAATTTTTAAAGAACTTCCCCTTGTAGATTATATTCTGGTGCCGATCGGAGGGGGAGGACTGGCGACCGGAGTATCGACGCTGGCGAAACTGCTGAATCCGAAGATCAAGGTAATCGGCGTGGAACCGGCGGGGGCGAACTGCCTTCAGGCATCGATAAAAGAAGGAAAAGTGGTGACATTGGACCATGTCAGCACGATTGCGGACGGCACGGCGGTAAAAACGCCGGGGACAAAGATCTTCCCCTATTTATGCGAATATCTGGATGACGTTTTGACGGTGGAAGACGAAGAACTGGTAGTTGCCTTTTTGGATATGGTGGAAAACCATAAAATGATCGTGGAGAATTCAGGGCTTCTTACGGTGGCTGCGCTGAAGCATCTCAATGTCAGGGACAAAAGGGTAGTGTCTATCTTAAGCGGGGGGAATATGGACGTGATTACCATGTCCTCCGTCGTACAGCAGGGACTTATCCTCCGTGACAGAATCTTTACCGTATCGGTGCTTCTGCCCGACAGGCCGGGCGAATTGAGCCATGTGGCGGATGTGATCGCAAAGCAAAGCGGCAATGTCATCAAGCTGGAACACAACCAGTTTGTATCCATCAATAGGAATGCGGCCGTAGAACTGCGCATTACGCTGGAAGCTTTCGGTACGGAACATAAGAAGCAGATCATCGATGCTCTGCATGGAAACGGATATCAGCCGAAGGTCGTCAGAACAAATATATAATAAATATTATCATATTGGATAAAAAGATTGGTTTTAAGGTATAGGAAATACCGGGAATGGCAATCTTATGTTTAGTGTCCAGTAAATGAAACCGGAGTTTATCTATGAAAGACAAATCAGCGGATCAGGCAGCGGAAGAGAGGTATCTTGCAAAGATTGAGCAGGAATATGAGGAAAAAAGGGAAAAGAAAAAGTCGGTAAAAGAGATCGCTTTGGATTATATCATTATTACCCTGGCGTCGGTGGTATATGCGGCTGCAGTCAGCTTGTTTATCGATCCTAATGACCTTGCCCCGGGAGGCGTGACGGGAATTGCGATTTTGCTGAACCGCGCGATACCGCTGGAAACAGGGACGTTGATCCTGCTGATCAATATACCCATTGTGCTTTTAGGCGTGTGGAAGTTTGGAGTCCGTTTTATCATCTCTACCTTTTATGCCATTGCGATGACTTCCCTGTTTACGAACCTTTTGGCTCCTTTGGGGGCGGCGACGGACGATATCCTGCTGGCGGCTCTTGCAGGAAGCGTTTTGATTGCGGTATCTATTGGAACGATATTTAAGCGGGGGGCGACGACGGGAGGGACGGATATTATTATCAAATGCCTCCGGCTGAAGTTTCCCCATTTAAAAACAGGGATTTTATTTTTTATGACGGATGTATGCATTGTATCCATTTCCGGATTTGTATTCCGGAATATAGATGCCGCCTTATATGCGGGAATCGCGGTGGTAGTCACGGCAGTCGTCCTGGATGTCGTTCTTTACGGAAGGGATGGCGCAAAGCTGGTTTATATTATCAGCGACTGTCAGGAAAAGATCACAGACAGGCTTTTGGCTGATCTGGATGTAGGAGTCACCCACTTGAGCGGCGCGGGGGCGTACAGCGGAAAAGAAAAGAAGATTATTATGTGCGTGGTAAAGAAACCTTTATTTCCGCGGGTGGAGGAAATTGTGAAAGAAGAGGATCCCGACGCTTTTATGATTGTAACCAGTGCTACGGAAATATTCGGCGAAGGATACAAGAGCTATTTCAGCGAGAAAATATAACCGGTTTGGATGGGGATAAGTGATACGGCGGATAAAAAGAAGCGGGGATGCGAATGAAGCAGAGAGACTATGGTGTTGGAAATATCCATATTGAAAATTTAGATATGGAAGATATCGATATTGGGGATACGGACCGGACGGAGATTTATATTTATCCATCCCGGAGGAGATCCACGGATGCGCCGGCAAAAAGAAGGAGAAGACGGAGGCGGGGAATCGTACTGCCGGTATTTCTGTGCCTTATGACCTTGGGGTCCTTGACAGGCTGTTTGTTTCTGGTGGTAAAAAACAGGCTGCTGGAAACAAAGATCAGCGAGGCCGCGGCATATATAGAAGAAACGGGCGATGCCATATTATATACGGAGGAGGAAGCGGCGGATATGGTAAGCGCTGCTGTTTCGGATGCCTCCAGGCAGAAGGAAGAAGAGATTCTGGGAAGAGTGAAGACGATGATGGAAAATGGGGAGGGTACTTCCGCCATGCTGCGGGAACTTTACCCGGACGAGATCGTGGTGGCAGCGGACAGCCGGTATTATTTTTTCCCCATTTTGGATACGGTCAGGCATCATTCATACATAGAAGAGCAGTTTGTCATGAATGAGGACAATATTCTGGAATATGTGGAGGACGGACAGGTTATATCGAAAAAGGGGATCGATGTTTCCAAATACCAGGGAGAGATCGACTGGGAGAAAGCGGCAGGGGACGGCGTGGAATATGCTTTTATCCGGCTGGGAATACGAGGCTCTACGGAAGGAAAGCTGGTATTGGACGATACCTATGAAGATAATATGAAAGGGGCGCTGGAAAACGGCATCGATGTGGGGGTTTATTTTTTTACGCAGGCGCTGAATCGGGAGGAAGCTGTCGAAGAAGCGGAATTTGTTTTGGAAAATCTGGAAGATTATGACGTTTCTTATCCGATTGTCTTGGATGTGGAAGAAATAACGACGAAAAATCCACGTACGAAGAATATGGGAAAACAGGACTGGACGGATGTATGCATTGCTTTCTGCGACCGGATCGAAGAGGCTGGTTATGTGCCCATGATTTATGGCAATCTAAAAACTTTTATGCTGATGGTGGATTTGGAACAGCTGGAAAAATATGAGAAATGGTTTGCCTATTACCAGACTCCTTTATATTTTCCATATGAATTCAGTATTTGGCAGTATAGTTCTACGGGAAAGGTGAGCGGAATCGGCACGGATGTGGATATGAATGTCAGCATGAAAGATTGGGGGGAATAGAAGCGGAAATAGCTGCGGAAAACAAAAATTTCCCTTGCATTTTCCTGCCGCCAGTGCTATAGTTATAAGAAGATAATATGTTATCGTTAATTAGAGTGGACTTGCGAGTCCACTCTTTTTGCGGGGATAAAAATATGCGGGGAAAGGAATCGGTGGGAGTATGTCCAGGAAGGAAACATATGAAAGCAGGACAGAGGAACTGCTAATGCCCATAGCAGAGGCGGCGGGCGTAGAAATCTATGATGTGGAATATGTAAAAGAAGGCAGCGACTATTATTTGAGGGCATATATCGATAAGCCGGGCGGCGTGGATATTAACGACTGCGAACGGGTGAGCCGGATTTTGTCGGATGCGCTGGATGAAAAAGATTTTATTCAGGATGCCTATATTCTGGAAGTGAGCAGCCCGGGGCTGGGAAGGGCGTTGAAAAAAGACAGGCATTTGGAAAAAAGCCTGGGGGAAGAAGTGGAAGTAAAAACATATAAGCCGGTGGACAACAGCAAGGAATTCAGCGGCGTGTTGAAAACATATGATGAAAATTCCATCACAATAGAGGCAGAAGGCCGGGAACTGGTTTTTGCGAAGGCGGATATTGCGGTGATCAGATTAGCGCTTGATTTTTAACGAGGAAAAGAAGAAAGGAAAAGAAGAAATGAACAGAGAATTAATGGAAGCGTTGGATATCTTAGAGAAGGAAAAGGAAATAAGCAAAGAAACCTTATTTGAAGCGATTGAAAATTCCCTGATAACAGCTTGTAAAAATCATTTTGGAAAATCCGACAACATTAAAGTTGAGATTGACAAAGAGACGTGCGATTTTTTGTGCTATGCAGAAAAAGAAGTAGTGGAAGAAGTGGAAGATGACTGTATGCAGATATCCCTTGAGGATGCCCTGAAAATATCCAAACAGGCACAGCTGGGGGATGTGATCCATGTGGAGATCAAATCAAAAGAATTCGGGCGCATTGCGACGCAGAATGCGAAGAACGTGATCCTGCAGAAGATTCGTGAAGAGGAAAGAAGCGTTATTTATAATCAATATTATGAGAAAGAAAAAGATATCGTGACGGGTATCGTACAGCGTTATGTGGGAAGGAATATCAGCATTAACCTTGGAAAGGCGGACGGTATCTTAAATGAGAGCGAACAGGTAAAGGGAGAGGAGTTTAGGCCTACGGAGAGAATCAAGGTCTATATATTGGAAGTGAAAAATACGCCGAAGGGTCCCCGCATTTTGGTGAGCCGCACTCATCCGGAGCTGGTGAAACGCCTGTTTGAAGCCGAAGTGACGGAGATCAAGGACGGCACGGTGGAGATCAAGAGCATCGCGAGGGAAGCTGGAAGCCGTACGAAAATGGCGGTTTGGTCCAACAATCCTAATGTAGATGCAGTCGGGGCGTGTGTGGGAATCAACGGCTCCAGAGTAAATACGATTGTAGAGGAACTGAGAGGGGAAAAGATCGATATTATCAACTGGGATGAAAATCCGGGCAATTTAATCCAGAATGCTTTATCTCCGGCCAAAATCGTTGCCGTATTTGCGGATCCGGATGAAAAAACAGCGAAAGTGGTCGTTCCTGATTACCAGCTTTCCCTGGCAATCGGCAAAGAGGGACAGAACGCAAGGCTGGCGGCAAGGCTGACCGGTTATAAAATAGATATTAAGAGCGAGACTCAGGCAAAGGATGCCCCGGGCTTCCGCTACGAAGATTACCTGGATGATTATGATGAGTATGAAGAAGGGGAATACGAAGAAGAACTTGAAATGGAAGGAGATTATCCGAAAGATTCTGCAGATTCGATAGATTCGGAGGAACCTTCCGGCGGGGAGGTTCCATATGGGACATCCGCAGAGGAAGAATCCTTGGGCGGAGAAGAAAGCGGGGAAGCGGAGCCGGTGGAAGAAAAAACGGACGAACCCGCATGGAATGAATAATCTGTAGCAGGAAAGAGGAAGGTATGGGAAAAAAGATTCCTATGAGGCAATGTGTCGGATGCTCAAAGATGAAGGGAAAGAAAGAGATGATGAGAGTCCTGAAAACGGCGGAGGACGGCATCGTCCTGGATATGACAGGAAAGAAAAACGGGAGAGGCGCGTATCTTTGTATGGAGCGGGAATGCCTGAAAAAGGCGAGAAAGAACAAGGGGCTGGAGAGATCCCTGAAAATGAGTATTCCTGATGAGATATACGATAGCTTGGAAAAGGAGTTTGAAAAGGGTGAATAAAATATATTCATTGCTCGGGTTGGCGGTAAGATCCAGAAACGTAGCGAGCGGAAGCTTTGCCGCAGAAAAAGCGGTAAAGAACGGTCAGGCCGCAATGGTGATTGTAAGTGAAGACGCATCGGATAATACGGTAAAGAAGTTTCGTAACATGTGCAGTTTCTATGAGACACCCATATTCCGGTATGGAAAAAAAGAAGAGCTTGGGCATGCCATGGGAAAAGAAATGCGGACGGTACTGGCTGTTACGGACGAGGGGTTTGCAAGATCCATAAAGAAGCATTTGGAAGTGGTTGAACAAGAAGACGGAGGTAGTGAGCATGGCGAAAATGAAGGTGCATGAACTTGCGAAGGAATTAGATAGACAGAGCAAGGAACTGATAGCTTTTTTGCAGGAAAAAGGAATGGATGTGAAGGCGGCTCAGAGTTCTATTGAGGAAGAGGCAATTGCCTTAGTAAGAGCGCATTTTAAGAAAGATAAACCTGAGATTCCGGAAAAGAAAGAAGAAAAAACCGAAAAAGTGGAGACGAAAGAGGAGAAACCGATGGCAAAAGAGGGAGGAGCTGTAAACGAGGCACCGAAGAAAAAGAAAAAAATAATTTTTGTGAGCAATCCTCATAACAGCAAGATGCCGGGGCAGAAGCCGAGACCGGCAGGAGACAAAAAGCCCCAGTCGGCGAACGGGCAGAAGCAAGGGAATTATGGCCGGCAGGACAGACAAGAGAAAATGGCGCCTTACCGGCCGGTAAAGCCGTTGACGCCTCCATCCCCCACGCCTCCCGTCACCATGGTGCCGGCGCATAATAATATGCCGAAGCGGGATCAGAAACCGGCGGCAAAGGCGGAAAACAAAAGGATTGAGTCTGTGGCAGAGATAAAAAGGCCGAAACCGGAACCGGCGGCGAATATGCCTGCTGCAAGCCAGGAGCAGGTAAAGAAACCGGATAATTTCAGGCAGGAGAGGCCGGAACGGAGCGGCAGGCCGGAAGGACAGGACAGACCGAGAAATAGCGAACCGCAGAGACGGCAGGAAAACAGAGGCGAGAATAGAAATGAAAACAGGAGCAATAATAGGAATGACGGACGGAGGGCCGAAGGCCAGAATCGCAGACCTTTTGAAAATAATCAAGGGGATAGGCGCGGCAATACTGGCGGCCAGAATCATAACAGGTTTGGCGGAAATAATGAGCGCCCTAACAGAGGAAATGGCGGGCAGGACAATCGATTCAGAAAGCCTGCGGCCTCTAAAGGATTCATGCCGGAGAGCCCGATCAAGGATCAGGAAAAGCACAGGGATGAAGAAAAGCGCAGAATCAGCCAGGAGAAGGATAAGCGCTCTAAGAAAGATCTGATTTACGAAGAGGATGACATGAAAATATCCGGCAAGAATAAAGCCGGAAGATTTATCCGCCCGGAGAAAAAAGTGGAAGAGGCAAAAGAGGAGCAGATCAAGGTGATCGTTGTCCCGGATTCCCTGACTATCAAGGAACTTGCGGATAAGATGAAAATGCAGCCCTCTGTGATCATTAAGAAGTTATTTTTGCAGGGGCAGATCGTTACCGTGAATTCAGAACTTTCTTTTGAAGAAGCGGAGAATATTGCGATCGAGTATGACATCATCTGTGAAAAAGAAGAAAAGATCGATGTTATTGAAGAGCTTTTGAAAGAAGAAGAAGAAAAAGAGGAAGATATGACAAAGCGTCCTCCGGTAATCTGCGTCATGGGCCATGTTGACCATGGCAAGACATCCCTTCTGGATGCGATCCGCAAAACGAATGTTACGGATAAGGAAGCCGGCGGAATCACCCAGCATATTGGCGCATATACGGTAAAAGCGGGCGGAGAAAGGATTACTTTCCTGGATACGCCGGGCCATGAGGCGTTTACTGCAATGAGGATGAGGGGAGCGAATTCTACCGATATCGCGATTCTCGTCGTGGCTGCGGATGACGGCGTTATGCCCCAGACAATAGAGGCGATCAACCATGCAAAGGCAGCCGGAATTGAGATCATCGTTGCGGTAAATAAGATTGATAAGCCCAATGCCAATGTTGACAGAGTGAAACAGGAATTGACGGAATACGAACTGATTCCGGTAGACTGGGGCGGAAGCACGGAATTTGTGCCGGTGTCCGCGAAGTCCGGGGAAGGCATCGACACGCTGTTGGAGACGATCCTGCTTACGGCAGAGATCCTGGAATTAAAGGCAAATGCCAGGAGGCGCGCCAGAGGGCTTGTCATCGAAGCAGAACTGGATAAGGGAAGAGGGCCGGTGGCAACGGTGCTGGTACAGAAGGGTACGCTCCATGTGGGTGATTTTATCTCCGCAGGCTCCAGCCATGGCAAGGTCAGGGCGATGATCGATGATAAGGGAAGACGGGTGAAGGAAGCGCTGCCTTCCACGCCGGTAGAAATATTGGGGCTGTCCGATGTCCCGAGCGCGGGAGAAGTATTTATTGCCCATGAAAATGATAAAACGGCGAAATCCTATGCGGAGACATATCTGGCGCAGAATAAGGAAAAAATGCTGGAGGATACCAAATCCAAGATGTCCCTGGACGATCTCTTTACACAGATCCAGGCGGGCAATTTGAAGGAATTGAACCTGATCATCAAGGCGGACGTCCAGGGCAGCGTAGAGGCGGTAAAGCAGAGCCTGTTGAAGCTTTCCAATGAAGAAGTGGTTGTAAAATGCATCCATGGAGGCGTAGGAGCCATTACGGAATCCGACGTATCCCTGGCTTCCGCATCTTCCGCGATTATTATCGGCTTTAATGTAAGGCCGGATGCCATGGCAAAAACAGTTGCCGAAAGGGAAGGCGTGGATATCAGGCTTTACAAAGTAATTTATCAGGCGATCGAGGATATCGAGTTGGCGATGAAAGGGATGTTGGATCCTATTTTTGAGGAAAAAGTCATCGGGCATGCGGAAGTGCGCCAGATATTCAAGGCTTCGGCAGTGGGCAATATCGCCGGTTCCTATATTTTGGACGGCGTATTCAAGCGCGACTGCAAGATCCGCATTACGAGGGAAGGCGAGCAGATTTATGAAGGCGCGCTCAGTTCCTTGAAGCGTTTCAAGGACGATGTGAAGGAAGTGAAGTCCGGTTTCGAATGCGGCTTGGTATTCGATGGTTTTGACCAGATGCAGGAACTGGATATCGTAGAAGCATATATCATGGTGGAAGTGCCTAGATAGTCAGAAATAAGGGAGTATATATTATTTATGAGAAAGAACAGCATAAAGAATACGAGGATCAATGGAGAGGTGCAGCGGGCGCTGGCAGAGATCATACGGGGGGAAATCAAAGATCCCCGTATCAGCCCCCTGACTTCCGTGGTAGCGGTGGAGGTATCGCCGGATTTGAAAACATGCAAAGCGTGGATCAGCGTTCTTGGCGAAGAAGAGATGCAAAAAAATACGCTGGAAGGCTTAAAAAGCGCGACGGGTTATATTAAGAACCAGCTGGCAAAAGAGGTGAATCTGCGCAATACGCCCGAAATCACTTTTATTATGGATCAGTCCATTGCCTATGGCGTAAATATGTCCAGATTGATCGATGAGGTGAATGGAGGCAGGGAATGAAAATAGCAGAAGAAGTAAAGGATGCAAAAAGCATAGGGATCGGCGGACACATCCGTCCGGACGGAGACTGTGTGGGAGCATGTATGGCGCTATACCTGTATTTGAGGAAAGTATTTCCTGAAAAACCGGTGGAATTGTTTTTGGAACAGCCTTCAGAAGTTTTCCGCTGCATCAAGGATATAGATAAGATTCGTACGGATGTGATGGAAGGAGGGGGCTGTGAAGAAGATTTTGACGTTTTTATCGCGCTGGATACAGTAGCGGACCGTCTGGGCGCGGCGGAGCCGTTGTTTAACCGGGCGGAAAGGACGATTAATATCGACCACCATATCAGCAACAAAGGGTGCGGAACCGTCAATTTTATTGATCCCCATGCGAGTTCAACCAGCGAACTGGTCTTTCGCATAATCGAGGAAGAAAAGCTGGATAAGGAAATTGCCAAGGCAATTTATATCGGGATCGTACACGATACGGGAGTGTTCCGGTACTCCAACACTTCACCGGAGACTTTGGCTATCGCTTCTAAGCTGGTTGCTTTCGGCTTTGATTTTTCGGAGGTCATAGAGAAGACATTTTATGAGAAAACTTATGTGCAGACGCTTCTTCTTGGGCGGGCGCTTTTGGAAAGCATCCTCATTATGGATGGGAAATGCATAGTCAGCGGCATAGAAAAGAAAACATTGGATTTTTACCATGCAGACGCCAAAGACTTGGAAGGAATCGTGAGCCAGCTCAATCAGACGAGGGATGTGGAATGCACGATCTTCATGTACCAGACAGGAGTGCTGGAATATAAAGTGAGTCTGCGCTCCAAAGGGAAAGTGGATGTGGCGGAAATCGCCGTATATTTTGGAGGCGGCGGACATATGAGGGCGGCAGGATGTACGATGAACGGAACATTTTACGATGTGGTAAACAACCTGACGTTACATATAGAAAGGCAGCTGAAGAGGGCCGGCATGGAATAGTCCGGCGTCTGGCGGAGAAAAACAGATGTACAATGGAATGATAAATGTATACAAGGAAGCGGGCTTTACATCCCATGATGTGGTGGCAAAGCTGAGAGGTATCCTGAAACAGAAAAAGATCGGGCATACGGGGACTCTGGATCCGGATGCGGTAGGCGTTTTGCCTGTCTGTCTTGGCAGCGCTACCAAATTGTGCGGTATGCTTACGGATACGGATAAGGAATACAGAGCCAGGATGCTGCTCGGAAAGGAAACGGATACACAGGATGCTTCAGGGAGGGTATTGAAACAGAGTGAAGTACAGGCGACGGAAGAGGAGGCTGAAGAGGCGGTGATGTCTTTCTTAGGCGATTACGAACAGGTTCCTCCGATGTATTCGGCGATTAAAGTGAACGGGAAAAAGCTGTACCAGCTTGCCCGGGAAGGGAAAGAAATAGAGCGCAGTCCGAGGAGGGTGAGGATCTGCGACCTGGAAATAGAGGAAATAGCTCTTCCTTTTATTTCCATACGGGTCGGCTGCTCCAAGGGAACTTATATCAGGACCCTTTGCCATGATATCGGCCAAAAACTGGGCTGCGGCGGCATTATGGTTTCGCTGGAAAGAACGAAGGCGGGCATTTTTTGCGCAGAGAATGCGCTCCGGCTTTCGGAGATTGAGAGATTGCGGGAAGAGGGGAATCTGCAGGAGAAAATTCTGCCGGCGGATGCGTTGTTTGCAGAGTATGAAACGGCGACCGTAGAACGGAAATTCCAGAAACTGATTGATAATGGAAATGCCTTTTACCGGAATATGGTAAAAGAAAGCAAAAAATATATACCGGAGGAAGAGGTCAGGGTGTATAATGAGGATGGCAAGTTCTACGGCATTTATCAATACAGGCCGGAGGACGGGCGGTTTCTGCCGGTAAAAATGTTTATGGAGAATTAACAGCAGATGCGTATCATTCATAGTACGACAGATTTTGCAATAGAAGAAAAGAGCGCTGTGGCAGTAGGCAAGTTTGACGGCATCCATTTGGGGCATCAGAAGCTGCTTCGCTGTATTTTGGAACAGAAGGAGCAGGGGCTGAAGGCCGTAGTGTTTACGTTTGACCCGCCCCCGGCCGTTTTGTTTGGAATGTCTTCCGGGAAAGAATTGATGACGAAGGAAGAGAAAAGGGCGGCTTTTTTTGAAATGGGAATCGATATTCTGGTCGAGTTTCCTTTAAACTATGGGACAGCGGCGACGGAACCGCAGGATTTTATTGAAGAAGTGCTTGTCCGCAGAATGCGGTCGGCCTATATTGCGGCGGGAGCGGACGTATCCTTCGGAGCGAAGGGGGCCGGCAACTATATGCTTTTGAAATCTATGGCGGCTTTCGGCGGATATGAACTGCAGTTAGTGGATAAGGTCTGTTATAATGGAAGGGAAATCAGTTCCACTTACGTGAGGGAAGAGGTGGAAAAGGGGAATATGGAAGAAGTAAAGGCGCTGCTTGGAGCGCCTTATGGCATAAAAGGAACAGTCATGCATGGGAAACGGTTTGGGCGGACGATCGGAATGCCGACGGCAAACCTCCTGCCGGAGCCGCAGAAACTGCTTCCCCCGAACGGAGTATATTATTCGGAAGTATGGATGGACGGGGTAAAATATAAGGGAATCACGAATATCGGCTATAAACCTACGGTCAGCGAAAAGGGGCAGATCGGAGTCGAGACTTATATTTATGGATTTGAGGAAGAAGTATATGGGAAGGAAATTGCGGTAAGGCTTCTGAAGTTTAAGCGCCCGGAGCGGAAGTTCGACGGAAAAGCGGAATTAAAAGAACAGATGATGAAGGATATGGAAGAAGGGATGGCTTTTCATACGGGTATACAAATGAAAGGATAAGAAAAATATGAATGTGGAGATTATACTATCGATGGCCGGAGGGCTTGGATTGTTCCTTTTTGGAATGACAGTCATGAGCGAAAGCATTGAAAAAGTAGCGGGGGCAAAGCTTCGGTCGATTCTCGAAGTGTTTACGACGAACCGTTTTACCGGATTGATCGTCGGAATTATTTTTACCGGTATTATCCAGTCTTCTTCCGCCTGTACGGTGATGGTGGTCAGCTTTGTAAACTCAGGTCTGATGTCTTTGTATCAGGCGGCCGGAGTTATTTACGGGGCGAATATCGGTACTACGATAACTTCCCAGCTCGTTTCCTTTAATTTGTCCGAAGCAGCGCCGGTATTTTTACTGGCCGGCGTCTTGACGATGATGCTGGGGAAAGGGAAACGAAATGCGGATAAGATCGGCGAGGTGATCGTCGGCTTCGGTATCCTGTTTATGGGCTTAAGCAGTATGTCCGGAGCCATGGCGGGGATGAAAGACAGCCCGGCCGTGATGAACCTGTTAAAATCTTTGGACAGCCCGTTGCTTGCGGTACTTATGGGAACCGTGCTGACAGCGATTATCCAGAGTTCGTCGGTTACGGTAAGCATCGTGCTTCTTATGGCAAACGAAGGACTGCTCGGGCTTCCTATCAGCCTTTTCATTATTCTTGGGTGTAATATCGGGGCTTGTGCTTCTGCGGTGCTGGCTTCCCTTACCGGCAAAAAGGATGCGAAGCGGGCGGCTATGATCCATTTCCTTTTCAATGTCATCGGAACGGTGCTGTTATATGTCATCCTGATGATAGGAATGAATCAGGTAGTAGATGGGATTATGTCGATCTCCGGCAATAATGCAGGACGCTTTGTGGCGAATGCGCATACGATCATTAAAGTGTTCCAGGTAATCGTGCTGTTCCCGTTTTCCAATCTGATCGTAAAGCTGACTTATGTGCTTGTACCCGGAGATGATAAGAAGGTAGGGTACAGGGACAGCTTCCAGTTGAAATACATAGGGGAAAAAGTAGTATTTAATCCGGCGACGGCTGTGGTGGAGGTAATGAAGGAAATCGAAAGAATGGCTTCCCTTGCTGCAGAGAATTTAAACCGTGCCATGAACGCTCTCATTACTTTGGACAATGAAGATATTGAGGAAGTTTATGAAGTGGAGAAAAATATTAACTTTTTGAATCATGCGATTACCAATTATCTCGTGAAGATTAACCAGGCTACCTTGCCGATCGAGGATTTAAAAAGCATCGGCGCCTTATTCCATGTAGTAAATGATATCGAGCGTATCGGCGACCATGCGGAAAATGTTGCGGATTCGGCAAAGCAGCGTATCGGAACCGGCGTAGGTTTCAGCAAAGAGGCGCAGAGGGGCCTCGGAGAGATGATGGATATGGTGAATACGCTGATACAGTTTGCGGTAGAGATGTTTTCCAAAGGCACGGAAGAACATTTGGAAGATATTATGCATCTGGAGAATGCGGTGGATGAAAAGGAAAGAGAACTGCAGAAGGAGCATGTGGGACGCCTGACGAGAAACGAATGCAGTCCGGAAGCCGGCATGCTGTTTTCGGATATTGTGTCCGGGCTGGAGCGCGTAGCCGACCATGCGACGAACATTGCCTTTTCTATATTGAATGCGGATCCGGAAGAAGAATAAAAAATAATAGAAGATCCACGGAAACTTCCTGAAATTTCCGTGGATTTTTATTTGACAGCCGGGAATTCTGTTGCTATAATAACATTGTAATAAATGTAACAAATTTGTAATATATGACAGAAAGGCATGATTTTTTTATGAGATACAAACTGGCGGGCATGGCGGTAATATGTATGGCAGGAGCGTTGATGGTAAACGGAGGAGCCGTATATGCGGCAGAAAGCAAGAGTTTACCGGAAAATTCGAATACTTCTATTGAAGAAGCGTTTGGGGAGCCGGTAGGCGCGCTGGCTCTTTTGGAATCGGAGAAAACGGAGGAAGAGTATAAGTCGGCGGCACGGCAGGCGGAAGGCGCTTTGTGGGGATATACGAATCTTGGAATCTCCAATGTGGAGGATAATCTGAATATTCGTAAAATACCGGATGAAGAAGGCAAGCTGGTCGGGAAATTGCCCAGCAATGCGGCATGCGAGCTGGTATCGCAGGAAGGGGAATGGACTTATATCCGGTCCGGGAAAGTGGAAGGATACGTAAAAAGCGAATTTCTTTTGGACGGCTGGGAAGCGAAAAAGCGTGCCATGGAGCAGATATCCAAGGTGGCGGTAGTGAATACGACCAGCTTGAAGGTAAGGGAACAGCCCAATACAGATTGTGAAGTCATTACTCTGGTTCCGAACGGCGAAGAATTGGAAGTAGTGGAGGAACTGGATGATTGGGTAAAGATCATGATCGATGACGAAGAGAATTATGTTTCGGCGGAATTTGTAAAAATAGAAGAAAAACTCGGTTCAGCCATTACTCTGACGGAATTGATGTACGGACAGGGAGTATCGGATGTAAGGGTGGATCTTTGCCAGTATGCGAAGCAGTTTGTGGGGAATCCTTATGTATGGGGCGGAACCAGCCTGACCAAAGGCGCGGATTGTTCCGGTTTTGTCCTGAGCGTGTTTAAGAAATACGGAATCTCCCTTCCAAGGACTTCCGGTTCCCAGGCGAATGCGGGCAGGAAGATCAGCATGGCGGAGGCGCAGCCGGGCGATTTGATTTTCTATGCGAAAGGCGGGCGCATTAACCATGTGGCATTATATATCGGCGGCGGCCAGGTAGTCCATGCCAGCAGCCCGAAAACAGGGATCAAGATATCCAATTATAATTACAGGACACCGGCGAAAGTAGTAAGAGTATTGCCATAATGAATTTTGGTATTTACATGGAATAAAAAATATGGTAAAATGTGCAAGTATGAAATTTAGCCGATACTCAGAGGAAGGACGACTCCGACCTGATCTTAGTATGCGGTGTAAGAAGAAACAGGAGGAAAGACAATGATTTCGAAGGAAAAGAAGACAGAGATTATCAAGGAATATGCAAGAAGCGAGGGTGATACTGGTTCACCGGAAGTTCAGATCGCTGTATTGACCGCGAGGATTCAGGAACTGACGGAGCATTTGAAGAATCATCCGAAGGATCATCATTCCAGAAGAGGGCTTCTTAAGATGGTTGGCCAGAGAAGGGGGCTTTTGGACTATCTGAAGAAAGTTGATATTGAAAGATACCGTACTTTAATTGGTAAACTTGGAATCAGAAAGTAATGAGTGGATGTTAAGAAGGCGGATGCAGGCTGAGAGGGCAGGCTGTCCGCCTTTTCCTCATGGTTATGGGAAGACAGGAAGGAGAGAAGTTTCATGGAAAACAATTACAGGACATTTACGATGGATCTTGCCGGAAGAACGTTAAAAGTCGATATCGGCAGAGTAGGGAAGCAGGCGAACGGCTGCGCTTTTATGCAATATGGGGAAACCACCGTGCTTTGTACGGCGACGGCTTCCGAGAAACCGAGGGAAGGGATTGATTTCTTTCCTTTGAGCGTGGAATATGAAGAAAAATTATATGCCGTAGGAAAAATTCCGGGCGGATTTAATAAAAGGGAAGGGAAGGCATCGGAAAATGCCGTCTTGACAAGTCGTGTCATCGACAGGCCCATGCGCCCTCTGTTCCCGAAAGATTATAGAAATGATGTTACTTTAAATAATATGGTGATGAGCGTGGATCCGTCCTGCCGCCCGGAACTGGTGGCGATGATCGGTTCTGCGATTGCTACATGTATTTCCGATATTCCTTTCGACGGCCCGTGCGCAATGACCCAGATCGGCATGATCGACGGGGAGTTTGTCGTGAACCCCTCCCAGGAACAGTGGAAAATAGGGGACTTGAACCTGACTGTCGCATCGACCAGCGAAAAGGTGATTATGATCGAGGCGGGGGCCAACGAAGTCCCGGAAGAGAAGATGTTGGAAGCTATCTATATGGCTCATGAAATCAACCAGACATTAATAGAATTCATCAACCATATCGTAGCGGAAACCGGAAAAGCAAAGCATGAATATACAAGCTGCGCCGTGCCGGAAGAAATGTTTGAAGAGATCAAGAAAATCGTTTCCCCTGCAGAAATGGAAGAAGCGGTATTTACGGATGAAAAGCAGATAAGGGAAGAAAATATCAGAAAAATTACGGAAAGGCTGGAAGAGGCCTTTGCAGAAAATGAGGAATGGCTGGGAATGCTGGGCGAAGCAGTATACCAGTATCAGAAAAAGACGGTTCGTAAAATGATCCTGAAAGACCATAAACGTCCTGACGGCCGCGAGATTACGCAGATCAGGCCGCTTTCTGCAGAAGTGGATCTCATTCCGAGAGTCCATGGTTCCGCGATGTTTACCCGTGGACAGACGCAGATCTGTACGGTGACGACGCTCGCTCCTTTGTCCGAAATGCAGCGGATCGACGGGCTGGATGAAAACGAAGTGAATAAGAGATATATGCATCATTATAATTTCCCTTCTTATTCCGTAGGCGAAACAAAGCCGAGCAGAGGACCGGGACGCCGCGAGATAGGGCATGGAGCCTTGGCGGAGAGGGCGCTGATACCGGTGCTTCCTTCCGACGAGGAGTTCCCCTATGCAATACGTACCGTGTCCGAAACGTTCGAATCCAATGGATCGACTTCCCAGGCATCGATCTGTGCTTCCACGATGTCTTTGATGGCGGCGGGCGTGCCGATCAAGAAACAGGTTGCCGGTATTTCCTGCGGCCTCGTGACGGGGGATACCGATGATGATTATATCGTGCTGACGGATATCCAGGGATTGGAGGATTTCTTTGGAGACATGGACTTCAAGGTAGCCGGTACCCATGACGGGATTACCGCTATCCAGATGGATATCAAGATCCACGGTTTGACAAGGCCTATCGTGGAAGAAGCGATCCGGAGGACGAAAGAGGCCAGGGAATATATTCTGAACGAAGTCATGACACCTGCTATCGCAGAGCCGAGGAAGGAAGTAGGCCCTTATGCGCCGAAGATTGTTTCCATTCAGATTGACCCGGAGAAGATCGGGGACGTAGTGGGCCAGAGGGGCAAAACCATCAATGAGATTATTGCCCGTACCGGCGTGAAGATCGATATCACGGACGACGGAAAAGTATCGATCTGCGGTACGGATCCGGAAATGATGGACAAGGCTGTGGATATGGTAAAAATCATTACGACAGATTTTGAAGAAGGGCAGATCTTCCAAGGCGTCGTAGTCAGCATCAAAGAATTCGGGGCTTTTGTGGAATTTGCGCCGGGCAAGGAAGGAATGGTTCATATTTCCAAGATCTCGAGGGAGAGAATCAACAGGGTGGAAGATGTTCTTACTTTGGGCGACAAAGTAACAGTAGTATGTCTCGGAAAGGACAAGATGGGAAGGCTCAGTTTTTCCATGAAGGATGTAGCACAGAAATAAAGAATCGGCTTGGAAGAAAAATCTATTCCAGGAATGAAAAAACAATGGACAGTGCGTTTTGGACACTGTCCATTGTTTTTTTATAAGCGAGAAGCAATAAATCAGGGGGTTAAATTGCTTCGTGGAATGTTCTGCTGATAACATCTGCCTGCTGTTCGGGAGTCAGCTTAATAAAATTAACGGCATAACCGCTGACACGGATTGTAAGCTGGGGATAATTTTCGGGATGTTTTTGAGCGTCCAGGAGCATATCCCTGTTGAGAACGTTGACGTTCAGATGATGTCCTCCTTTTTCTGCATACCCATCCAATAAATTTACCAGATTATCAACTTGAGCTGAATTCGACATAATAAATACCTCCTAATATCAATAATAATAATGATTACTGTTTCTTGAAGATATAATACCATTTTTCCCCTTTATTGTCTACATAAAAAGAAAAACTATATGTATTTTTTTCGATACAAAATTTTAGGAATAACTTGGACAATGCTTCATATATTGAGATAGGAACTAATGGACAGGAACAGGAGTCACGGGATAACTGGACAGGGACGGGGGACAGGCATGGCAGAAAGTATGGAGATTTTGCGCATTTTTCCTGACTATATGAGGGATAAATGGCGGGAAGCCGCCGAAGAGTCGGACGGGCTATGGGAGATCCGGCTCAGGGTACATAGGGAAATTATTCTTATCATCAGAGGGAGGGAGTATTTTCTCGGTAAAAACGGAAGGATTGTTTCTGATATAAAAGATGCGGATGTAATGACGCAGCAGGATATGGAAGCGGTGCTGGATCACATTTGCAATTATTCTATTTATGCTTTTTCTGATGAGATCAGACAGGGATTTTTGACGATTCCGGGAGGACATCGGGTCGGAATGGCGGGACAGGCCATATTGGAAGAAAATGGGACTCTGAGAAATATAAAAAATATCCGCTTTATGAATATTCGGATTTCCCATGAGATAAAAGGAGCCGCAGATACTGTTATGCCATATCTTTATGAAAACGGAAGACTGCAGGATACTCTTCTGATCTCCCCGCCGGGCTGCGGCAAAACAACTGTTCTCAGGGATATGGTGAGGCAGATATCCGATGGGAACCGTTATGGGAAAGGGATGAATGTGGCGGTGGTGGACGAGCGATCCGAGATTGCAGGCTGTTATATGGGGTGTCCGCAGAATGATATAGGCAGGCGGACGGACGTGCTGGACGGTTGTCCGAAAGCGCTGGGGATGATGATGCTGATCCGGTCTATGTCCCCCCAGGTATTGGCAGTGGATGAACTGGGCAGCGATGAGGATATGAGGGCAGTGCGCAGAGCCCTGCAGTGCGGAAGCCGGATGCTTGCAACGGTACACGGGGATTCTCTGGAGGATGTTATGGGAAAGGAATTATTTATGGTTTTTAAAGAAAAAAAGATTTTTTCCAGATATATTGTGTTGGAAAGAAGAGGGGAAAACCACGGGATAAAGGCGATTTATGACGGGGATTTCCGTGTATGCTGAGAGTCGCCGGGGCAGTTCTTTTGATGGCGGGATGCATAGGAAGCGGATGGTCGGCGAAAGAAAGGCTGAAAAAAAATCTGGATGACCTGTATCGGATCAGGCAGATATTCCAAATGTTCCAAAGCGAAATCGCCTATAACAGGGCTCCGCTTCCCGAGGCATGCATGAGGATCGGAAACAGGCTGGAAGAGCCGTACCGGAGCGCGCTGCTGTCTGTCAGGGAGGAAATGCTTGCCGATCACGGGGAATCCTTTTTGAACATATGGGACAGGCAGATAGGAATATGCATGCGGAAGCTGTCCCTTGCGGAAGCGGACAAACGGCTTCTTCTGGATTTCGGAAGCTGTATCGGCTATATCGATGGAAAGATGCAGACACAGGCCGTGGAACAGTACATACATAAGCTGGATATTTCCATTGGAAGGATGGAAAAGGATATGGCGGATAAGTGCAAAGTGATTATGAGCCTGAGTATAATGGGAGGCCTGCTGCTTGCCATTATACTGCTGTAGGAGACGTATTGGAGCGGCGGAGGCGGCTATAAGGGATATAAAAGCAGTGCGGAAATGAGGAACAGTATGAGCGTTAGTTTGATATTCAGGATTGCGGCGGTTGGTATTTTAATTACCATATTAAGTCAGATTTTAAAGCATAGCGGAAGGGAGGAGCATGCCTTTTTAATCAGCCTTGCGGGACTGATCCTCGTCCTTACGTGGATCGTGCCATATATTTATGATTTATTTGTTATGATCCAGAATCTGTTCGAATTGTAGGAGGAGCGTATGGAAATATTGAAAATCGGCCTGCTGGGGGTTGCGGGCGTTATGGTCGCCCTGCAGTTTAAAAGCCATAAGCCGGAGTTCGGGCTGTATATTGGTTTTGCGGTCTGCCTGCTGATTTTTTCTTTTGCGGTATCCGGCATTTCTTCGATTTTTGAAGGCATGAAAGAAATGGAAGGGTATATCGGCGGAAAAGAAGCTTACTTCCGTATTCTGCTAAAGGTAATAGGAATTACTTATATTTGCGAATTTTGTTCCGGCATTTGCAAAGATGCTGGTTATTCTTCGATTGCCGGACAGATAGAGATTTTTGGAAAGTTATCGGTGCTGGCGGCGGGGATGCCTATATTGCTGGCTGTCATAGGGAGCATACAGGAGATTGCCGGATGAAAAAAATTGTGATTCTTTTTTTTCTTGTTTTAATGGCTTCGTTCTTTCCATACAGAACGGTGCAGGCGGCATCCCCGGAGATCGACCTTTCAGAGATATGGGAACAATATGGAATGGATGAGGTGGAAAAAGGCATGGATCAGCTGATGCCCGGCTGTGAACTGGACATGGAAGACGTATGGAAAAGTATTATACACGGAAAAATTACGGAAGCGGCCGGGATTTTATGGGATGGAATAAAAGGAAAGCTTGTTTCCGAACTGGTCGGAATGAGGAATATTTTTGCATCGATATTAGTGCTGGGAATTGTTTCCGCGCTGTTTGCCAATTTTTCCGATGTATTCCAGAACCATCAGATTGCGGATATCAGTTTTTATTTCCTTTATCTGTTTCTCATATCGGTGCTGATGAAAGCTTTTCTTGCTGCTTCGGATATTGCAGGGCAGACAGTGGAGAATATCGTGTTGTTTATCAAAATGTTTATTCCTACTTATTTTATAGCGGTAGGAGCGGCGACGGGCGCAGTGACAGGGGCTGCTTACTATCAGTTTATGTTTGTTCTGGCGTACGGGGTGGAGAAAATTATTTTATCCTTTCTGATTCCTTTTATTTACAGTTACGTGCTGCTCGCTTTAATGAATGGCATTTGGGCGGAAGAGAGGCTGACGCTTTTGCTGGATTTTTTGAAAAAAGGGATAGGGGCGGTGATGAAAGTGGCAATGGGAGCAATTACCTCGTTGGGCCTGTTTCAATCCATGATTGCCCCGGTTTTGGATTCTCTCAGGACTTCGGCGGTCAGAAAAGCGATCGGGGCGATTCCGGGTATCGGGAACCTGGCGGAAGGAGTGGCGGAGATGGTGGTCGGGTCTGCGGTATTGATTAAAAACAGTATCGGCCTTCTGATGCTTTTGCTTCTTTTGGCAATCTGTCTGGCGCCGCTGGCAAAGCTGGTGCTGATTGCAGGAGTAATGAAAGGGAGCGCCGCCTTGGCAGGGATCGTCAGTGACAAAAGGGTTTCCGGGTGTGCCGACAGGGTAGGGGATGGAAGCCTTATGCTTTTTAAGGCGTCTTTTACGGCAGTGGCGTTGTTTATGATTACGATTGCCATTGCGGCATATACGACAGGCAGATGACAGAAAGGACATGGTAATTCTGGTATGGGATATTCCTTTTTGGAATTTATGAAAAAAATAGGGATTTTTATTATATGCGCCCATAGTCTTTTGCACTTTTCGGCGGGAAAATCGTATGAAAAATATTTGAAGTTTCTGATCGGCATTATGGTGCTGGCACAGTTTGCCGTACCGTTCGGGGAAATGCTGCTTGGAAAAGATGCGGGAAAGATATGGGAAGAGGCGGAAAGGTTCCAGAAGGAATTAGAGGAACAGGCGGGGGATGTGGTATGGGAATGGGAAGAAGAGGATATCGCTTCCCGCGCGTTGGAAGAAGAAATCCGGTTAAAGCTGGGGGACGCCGCCGGAGAATACGGATATATGGTAAAGGAAGTGGGGGTGCGGAGCGATCCGCCCGGCGTAGAAGTTGTGATACAAAAGGGGAAAGAAGAAAAGGGACGGATCGAAGTAGAAAAAATAAGGGTTGGAAGAGGGAGGGAAAATGGAAGCGAGGGGGAAGAAGAACCGGTCGGGCGGTATGACTCCATGAGACAGTCGTTCAGCGCTATTCTGGATACCGATGAAGCATATATCATAATCAGGGAAGAATGAGGAAAGGTGTTATGGAAGAAGAAAACAGGAAAGGGATATTTGGAAAGAAAAGAGCGCTGCAAAAGGGGGAAAACGGCGGAAAGATGAGGAAAGACCAGTTTGTCATCTGCATACTGGCAGGAATCCTGTTGATGATAATTGCGGTGCCGGGGACGGAAAAAGGAGGGGAAAAAACAAATGAGTACAGATTATCGGACAGCACTTCGGGTATAATAGGAGAAAACAGCGGCGGGGGAGAAGATATATTTTTGGAAGAAGCCATAGAAACAGAAAAAAAGGATGAAACAGAGGAATATGCAAGGTATATGGAGAATAAATTAGAACAGGCAATATCTGTAATGGAAGGGGCTGGGAAAGTTAAGGTGATGGTTACGGTAAGCGCTTCTAAAGAACTGGTGGTGGAAAAAGACAGGCCCGTTACAAGAAGCAATACGGTGGAAAATGATTCCGAGGGCGGAAGCAGGAATGTGGATGAATACGATAATACGGAAGAGACGGTATACAGCAAAAAAAGCGATGGCAGCGCCAGCCCGTATGTGGTAAAAACGCTTCAGCCCGTAGTGGAAGGAGTGGTCGTAGTGGCGCAGGGGGGAGACAGACAGGAGGTACGGAAGAACATAACTGAAGCAATTGTGGCATTATTTGATATTGAGCCACATAAAATTAAAATAGTAAAAATGAAATCCGAATAAGGAAAAGGGGAGAAATGGCATGAAAAATATGCTTAAAAAAAATCAGATTATGATTACTGCGCTGGCAATTATGATTGCGGTCGCAGGATACCTGAATTTTGCAGGTACAAAGGTAACAGATGAAGAAATCATGACGGTGGACAGCGATACGGTAGTCAATGATGACGGGAGCATCGTATTGGCGGACGATATAACAGACGGGGCGTCAGATGCAGATATGGCGGCAATGATGGATATTTCAGACGAGGATGTTCTGCAATCTTCCGCTTATGGTGATATCGAAAGCATGGATACGGATATCGCCGACCTGACGGAAGATTACCTGGATGAAGGAATGGCAGAAAATGTGGAAGGTACTACGCCTACGGACAGCGAAGTTCCCGGAGAGGCAGTTTTTACTTCCACATCGGGCATGAATTCCCTTTCCAGTGCAAAACTGTTAAAGGAACAGACGAGGGCAAAAAACAAAGAGACGCTGATGGAAATTATTAATAACGCGAATATTACGGAGACACAGAAGCAGGAAGCGATCGACAATATGATCTCTCTTACGGATATTGCGGAAAAAGAAACGGCAGCCGAGATCCTGCTGGAATCCAAAGGGTTTTCCGATGTGGTAGTCAGTATCAGCGAGGAAGGCGTGGATGTAGTGGTAAACGCCGTAGAATTGTCGGAAGCGCAAAGAGCCCAGATTGAGGATATTATTACGAGGAAAACCGGAGTATCCCCGGAAACGATCATTATAAGCACAATGGCCGCTGAATAAAGAATAGGAGTTTATTTGATGCCGCAGGTGTGATATAATGAATTGCGCTGATGCGCAAGCAGGTCATCAACCTGTCGGTTGGTGACACATGATATAATGAATTGCGCTGATGCGCAAGAAGGTCATCAACCTGGCGGTTGGTGACATATGATATAATGAATCGTTGGCGTAAAGAGAAAGCATGGGCGGCGGTATGCTGCGACATTGGCTTCAGCGGCATCCAGCCCTTATTTCTCCATGCCGGATAGGAAAAGATAGTTATGATACCGGATGATTTTGGAATACAGGAGGAAGAATAAGTGGGAGATCATACACAAGAAATAAATCGGAGAAGAACTTTTGCAATTATCTCACATCCCGATGCGGGAAAAACTACATTGACGGAAAAATTCCTGCTCTATGGAGGCGCTATTAACCTGGCAGGAAGCGTAAAAGGAAAGGCTACGGCCAGGCATGCGGTTTCTGATTGGATGGAAATAGAAAAAGAGAGGGGGATTTCTGTTACATCCAGCGTTTTGCAGTTTGAGTATGATAATTTTTGCATTAATATCTTGGATACGCCCGGGCATCAGGACTTTTCGGAGGATACTTACCGTACGCTGATGGCGGCGGATTCCGCAGTCATGGTGATCGATGCGTCGAAAGGGGTGGAAGCACAGACAAGAAAACTTTTTAAAGTTTGCGTTATGCGCAAGATTCCGATTTTTACTTTTATTAATAAAATGGACAGGGATGCCGGGGATATGTTCGAGCTTCTGGATGAGATTGAAAGGGAATTGGGGATAGCCACATGCCCTATGAATTGGCCGATCGGTTCCGGAAAGAATTTTCGAGGGGTGTATGACAGGGAGGAAAAATGCGTCCGTACTTATTCGGATACGCAGAAAGGAACGAAGGAAGGGGAAACTACGGTGATTCCGTCTGCAGAGGCGGACAGGCTGTCGGAATATATAGGGGAAGAACTGAAGGATAAACTGGACGAGGATATTGAATTGTTAGACGGAGCCAGCGCGGAATTTGATCTGGAAGTAGTACGGTCGGGGGAATTGACGCCGGTTTTTTTTGGTTCCGCCCTGACAAATTTTGGAGTGGAGATTTTTCTGCAGCATTTTTTGAAAATGGCGACAACGCCTCTTCCGAGAAAAGCGGATGTGGGTCTGATCGATCCGGCGGAGAAAGATTTTTCCGCATTTGTGTTTAAGATTCAGGCGAATATGAATAAGGCGCACAGGGACAGGATCGCTTTTATGCGGATATGTTCCGGGCGGTACGAGGCCGGTATGGAAGTAAGGCATGTGCAGGGCGGGAAGGTGCTGCGCCTTTCCCAGCCGCAGCAGATTATGGCCAGCGAACGGAAGATTCTGGAAGAGGCTTATGCAGGCGATATTATCGGTGTTTTTGACCCTGGCATTTTTTCCATCGGAGATACGCTTTGCATGCCGAAGGAACAGTTCCGGTATGAAGGAATACCGACCTTTGCTCCCGAGCATTTTGCAAGAGTCCGCCAGATGGATACGATGAAAAGAAAACAGTTTGTGAAAGGGATTACGCAGATCGCCCAAGAGGGGGCGATCCAGATCTTCCAGGAGTTTAATACAGGAATGGAAGAAATTATCGTCGGCGTCGTAGGGGTGCTTCAGTTTGACGTATTGAAATACCGGCTGGAGAATGAATACAATGTGGATATCCGTTTGGAGCCCCTGCCTTATGAGCATATCCGGTGGGTGGAGAACAAGGATATGGATATTTCCAAGCTGACGGGAACTTCTGATATGAAAAAGGTAAAAGACATGAAGGGGAATCCGTTGCTGTTGTTTGTGAATCCATGGAGCATCGGCATGACGCTGGACAGGAACGAAGGACTGGTATTGGCGGAATTTGGGCGCAATTAGTGCAAAGAAAAGGATGGCTGGCTCTATGGGCAGACAGTGATGGGAGGAAGCAGGGAGGATGCGGATGGAGAGAAAAAGGAAAATAATTTTGTTCTTCCTTGCTATGGCGCTTGGGGGATTGGGCGGCATCGGATGCGGAATGCCTTTCGGAACAGGGGAACCGGAGGAACCGCCTGTAACGGTTTATGAAGCCGAAGGGGAAGAGCGGCAGGACCTGCCGGCAGAGGAAACGCAGGAAAGCGCGTCTGAAAAGGAAAAAGTGACGGAGCTTATGACAGGCGATAAAGACGATGATTCGATCCGCCTGTCAGTGGGGCTTTCGGAGGAAGCAATTCCGGGTCTGCTCGCCGGACAGGAAGGGAATTATAGTTTTGAGCATTTGCAGGAAGAAGAACGGCTGCTTTATGTAGAGATTTTACAGATATTGAAAGAGCGGGGAGAGGAAGTACGCCTCACTTGCATGGATACGGAAAAAATAGAAAAAGTATTCCAGTGTGTGTTGAATGACCATCCTGAGATTTTTTATGTAGACGGCTATACGTTTACGAAATATACATTAGGGGAAGAATTGAAGAAGATAACGTTTACCGGAACTTATTTGGTGGATGAAGCGGAGGAAAAAACAAGGCAGGACCAGATAGATGCTTATGCGGAGGAATGCCTGTCCGGCCTGCCGCCGGGGGCGGACGAATACGGGAAAGTGAAGTATTTGTATGAATATATTATCAATCATACGGAATACGATGCAGGAGCGCCGGATAACCAGAATATCTGCTCCGTATTTATCGGTGGGCGCTCAGTCTGCCAGGGGTATGCCAAAGCTTTCCAATATCTTTTAAATAAATTGGGTATTTTTTCTACGCTTGTTATTGGAAGCGTGTCGGAGGGGGAAGGACATGCCTGGAATCTCGTCAGGATAGACGGTTTTTATTACTATGTGGATCCGACATGGGGGGATGCCTCTTACCAGATGGAAGAATCCGGGGGAAATGGCGAATATGGGGGAGAGCATCTGCCCACAATTAATTATGACTATTTATGCGTGACTACGCAGCAGCTGGAAAGAACCCATACCATAGACCATGTGGTGGAACTGCCGGAATGCACGTCGATGGCAGCGAACTATTACGTGAGGGAAGGAGCTTATTTTACGTCGGTGGATGCGGAGAGGCTGAAAGAGCTTTTTGAGAGAGAATATGCGAAAGGAACGACATATGTTACTTTAAAGTGCAGCGGGGAGGACGTATACCGGCAGATGCAGGAGGCGCTGATTGAAGAACAGGAAATTTTCCGCTATTTGGACAGCCCGGACGGCGTGATTGCATATGCGGATAATGCGGAACAGTTCAGTTTGAGTTTTTGGCTGTAAAAAGGTCTATGCAAAATCCGCAAATTTTGGTATGATATATGGAAATAGGCGAAGTACAAGCAACCTTGAATGGAGGAAATCGAATGGAAAAGGAATTGGATAGAAGCGCATATGTAATGGATGCGGATGCAAATACGGGAACAGTAAAAATTGCGGACGATGTGGTGGCTATGATTGCGGGAATAGCGGCTACGGAAGTGGGCGGCGTAGCGGCAATGGCCGGGAATATCACCCATGAGTTCATGAGCAAGGTAGGCGTAAAAAGCTTGAAAAAAGGCGTAAAGGTCGATGTGATCGGCAAGGCGGTACGGATCGATCTGGCTTTGATTATGGAGTATGGTTATAATATTCCTGCTACCAGCCGCAAGGTGCAGGAGAGAGTAAAAAGCGCTATTGAAAATATGACGGGACTTGACGTATCGGATGTAAATATTCGCATTGCCGGCATTAATATGCAGAAGGACAGATAGGATAAGGCATACTATGGGAAGAAGAGAATTGAGGGAACAGATTTTCAAACTGCTTTTCCGCGTAGAATTTAATAATAAGGAAGATATGCCGGAGCAGGAAGAATTGTTTTTTCAGGGAGAAGAGAATACGGCGGATGAAAAGGACGAACAGTATATTCTTGCCAAATATGAGGATATTGCGTCCAAGCTGGAAACCATCGACGATAGGATTAACCAGGCGGCAAAAGGGTGGGATACGACCCGTATGGGCAAGGTGGATCTGACCCTTATTCGGCTTGCCGTTTATGAGATCCAATACGATGACGAGATTCCTACCGGAGTAGCAATTAACGAGGCGGTGGAACTGGCAAAAAAATATGGGCAGGAAAACTCCCCCGCGTTTGTAAACGGGGTTCTTGCCAAATTTGCGTAGGGATACAGACAAGAAATGATGCAGAATGTATATACGGTAGCACAAGTGAATTCCTATATAAAGAATATGTTTACGCAGGATTTTATGATGCAGTCGCTGTTTGTAAAAGGAGAAGTGAGCAACTGCAAATATCATTCTTCAGGACATATTTATTTTACGTTGAAAGATGAGAAAGGAACGATTTCCTGCGTGATGTTTGCGGGAAACCGTTCCGGTCTTGCTTTTCGGATGAAAGAAGGACAACAAGTCGTTGTGGGAGGAACTGTCGATGTTTATGAACGGGATGGAAAATACCAGCTCTATGCAAGGCAGATCGTATTGGACGGAGCGGGGCTTCTTTATGAAAGGTATGAAAGGCTGAAGGAGGAACTGGAAGAGAGGGGGATGTTCGATCCCTGCTACAAGCAGCCGGTTCCCAAATATATCGAAAAGCTCGGCGTGGTGACTGCGGCTACGGGGGCGGCGGTCAGGGATATTATCAATATAGCCGCGAGGCGCAACCCTTATGTGCAGATTGTGCTTTATCCCGCGGTTGTCCAAGGGGAGCAGGCGGTTCCTTCCATTGTCCGGGGGATCCGGACGCTGGAACAGTTTGGGGTGGACGTGATGATTGTGGGCAGAGGGGGAGGCTCTATTGAGGATCTATGGGCGTTCAATGAGGAAGCGGTGGCACAGGCGATTTTTGACTGCTCCGTTCCCGTTATTTCAGCGGTAGGCCACGAAACGGATACGACGATAGCCGATTATGTGGCGGATCTGCGGGCGCCTACGCCGTCTGCGGCCGCCGAGCTGGCAGTATATGAATACCGTCAGTTGGAAGAAATGCTGGGAGAATATGAGTACACTCTGAAACGGCTTCTTAAAAATAAGTTGGATATATACAGAGGACGGCTGGAGAATCTTGGGCTGAAGTTGAAATATTTGAGTCCGGCAGGGCAGATCCGGGAAAAAAGAACTTATGCCATGAAATTGGAAGAGCGGATGGAAAAGGCGATGGAGGATGCCCTTACGGCGAAAAGACATCTTTTGGAAGTATATATCGAAAGGCTGAAAGGATTATCCCCTCTGGATAAACTGAAGCAAGGATTTTCTTATGTATCCGACGAGGAAGGAAGGACGGTCGCCAGCATACAGACGGCTGAAATAGGAAAAATCCTGAGAGTGCATGTGAGGGACGGGATCATTACGGCAAAGACTTTGGACAAGGAGAGTATGGAATGGGAGCAAAAAGAAAAGAACTGACATTGGAAGAAGCCTTTGAAATATTGGAGGAGACGGCTGCCAGGCTGGAAACGGAGGACATTACGCTGGAGGATGCTTTTAAAGAGTATAAACAGGGAATGGAGATCCTGAAATTCTGCAGCGATAAGATAGACAAAGTGGAAAAGAAGGTATTAAAAATCAGCGAGGATGGAGAAACAGATGAATTTTGAAATGGAACGAAAGGAAAAGGCGGAGAAAATCGAAGCGGTGATCGCAGGATATCTGCCAAAGGAAGAAGGATACCAGAAAAGAGTGGAAGAAGCGATGAATTACAGCATCCTTGCCGGCGGGAAGAGGCTGCGGCCGATGCTGCTGAAGGAAACTTTTGATATGTTCGGCGGCAAGGGACGGATTGCCGAACCTTTTATGGCCGCTATCGAGATGGTTCATACCTATTCGCTGGTGCATGACGATTTGCCATGCATGGACAACGATGAATACCGCAGGGGAAGGAAGACGACGCATGTGGTTTATGGGGAAGGGATGGCGGTGCTGGCAGGAGACGGCCTGCTGAATTTTGCCTTTGAAACCGCGGTCAAAGCTTTTTTGCTGGCCGGGGAAGGGGAAACGGAGAAAATAGCAAAGGCGCTTGCCGTATTTGCCGGGAAAGCCGGTATTTATGGAATGATAGGAGGACAGACGGCCGATATTGAAGCGGAAAATGCGGAGGATGAGGCGACGGAAGAACTGCTCCTTTTTATCCACGAGCATAAAACGGCGGCTCTGATCCAAAGCGCTATGATGACTGGAGCAATTCTGGCCGGGGCATCTGGGGAAGAAATAGAGAAAGTGGAGAAATGCGCTTATAATATAGGCCTTGCTTTTCAGATCCAGGACGATATACTGGACGTGACAGGAAGCTTGGAGACGCTTGGAAAAGAGACGGGAAGCGATGAGAAGAATAAAAAAACAACCTATGTTACGCTGAAAGGGATGGAAGAGGCAAAGAAAGAGGTAAAGAGGCTTTCGGAAGAAGCGGTTGCTATCGTATCTTCTTTCAGGCAGAGGAATATATTTTTGGAAGAGCTGATCCGTCAGCTGATTACGAGGGAAAAATAAGGAATCCCCTGCCATGGGGCCGTAAGTTACCGAAACAAAAGGAAGAAGGTATGACTATGCTGTTGGATAATATTCGTCAGGTAAACGATATTAAAAATATCAAAGAAGAAGATCTTGCCGTGCTTGCGGAAGAGATCAGGGAGTTCCTGATTGAAAAGATCAGCGTTACGGGGGGGCATCTTGGTTCTAACTTGGGAGCGGTGGAACTGACAATGGCGCTGCACCTTGCGCTGAATCTGCCGGAAGATAAGATTATATGGGACGTGGGGCATCAGTCTTATACCCATAAGCTGCTGACAGGAAGGCGGAGCGGCTTTGAAAATCTGCGGAAGTACGGGGGGATGAGCGGTTTTCCGAAAAGAAAGGAGAGCGACTGCGATGCTTTTGACACAGGGCATAGTTCCACTTCCATTTCGGCCGGCCTGGGTTTGGTAAAAGCGAGGGATCTGCGGGGGGAAAAAAATTCGGTCGTGGCGGTCATAGGGGACGGCTCCCTCACAGGAGGAATGGCTTATGAGGCATTGAATAATGCGGCAAGGCTGGATACCAATTATATTATCGTGTTGAACGACAATAACATGTCCATTTCAGAAAACGTAGGCGGCGTATCCAAGTATTTGAACAATGTCAGGACAGCGGACGGATATCTGGATCTGCGCGACGGCGTGTACAATACTTTGAAAGATATGCCCAGATATGGCAGCCAGATGGTGAAGTTCATCCGCCGTGCGAAGAACAGCTTTAAGCAGCTTGTGATTCCCGGGATGTTTTTTGAAGATATGGGAATCACCTATCTCGGGCCTGTGGACGGCCATAATATCGGGCAGATGGTGCGCGTATTCAATGAGGCGAAGAAGGTGAAAAAGGCGGTGCTTATCCATGTCCTGACGCAGAAGGGGAAAGGTTATCCGCCGGCAGAGAGACATCCGGCAAGATTTCACGGGGCGGAACCCTTTGTGGTGGAGACAGGGCTGCCTGTCCATCCGAGGACGAAAGCGAATTATACGGATATCTTTTCCACCGTTATGACGAAGCTGGGGCAGAGGGATGAAAAGGTGGTGGCGATTACGGCCGCTATGCCCGATGGAACCGGGCTGAAGCGTTTCCGTAATATGTACCCTGACCGTTTTTTCGATGTAGGGATAGCGGAAGAACATGCGGTTACATTTGCCGCAGGGCTGGCGGCAGGAGGGCTGAAGCCGATCGTAGCGATTTATTCTTCTTTTTTGCAAAGAGCCTATGATCAGATCCTGCATGATGTATGCATCCAGAATTTGCCGGTGGTTTTTGCCATTGACAGGGCAGGCCTGGTGGGAAGCGACGGGGAGACGCATCAGGGGATTTTTGATCTTTCTTACTTGTCCTCGATTCCTAATATGCATATCATGGCTCCCAAAAATAAATGGGAACTTTCGGATATGCTGAAGTTTGCGGTGAATTTCGAGGCGCCTATAGCGATACGTTATCCGAGGGGCGAAGCTTACGACGGACTGAAGGAATACAGGGAACCGATCGTATATGGAAAAAGTGAATTTATTTATAAGGAAAAGGATATCTGCCTGCTGGCGGTTGGAAGCATGGTGAAGACGGCCTGCCAGGTACGGGAACAGCTGAAAGACAAGGGATATTCCTGTTCCCTCGTGAATGTAAGGTTTGTCAAACCTATGGATGAAGAACTGATAGAGGCAGCGGCGGCGGATCATCAACTTTTTGTAACGATGGAGGAAAATGTTGCCAGCGGCGGTTATGGGGAAAGAGTCAGAGAGTTTATAGAAAATAAAGGGAAATCGTTATTGGCAATTACGATTCCGGACGAATATGTGGAACATGGCAATGTGGATATATTAAGGCAGGAACTCGGCATAGACGCGGATTCGGTCAGAGAGAAGATCCTGGCTGCTGCAGCAAGGTGGTTGGCATGAAAGAACGATTGGATGTACTGCTGGTACAGCAGGGATATGCGCCTTCCAGGGAAAAAGCAAAAGCTATTATTATGGCCGGCAGCGTATTCGTAAACGGACAGCGGGAAGATAAGGCAGGAGCTTCTTTTGACAGCGGAAAAATACGGATCGAGGTAAAGGGGAGCGCGTTAAAGTATGTCAGCCGGGGCGGGCTGAAGCTTGAGAAGGCCGTGAAGGAGTTCGGGATCGCGCTTGAGGAGAAGGTCTGCATGGATATCGGGGCTTCTACCGGAGGTTTTACCGACTGCATGCTGCAGAACGGCGCGGCAAAAGTATATTCTGTGGACGTGGGGCATGGGCAGCTGGACTGGAAACTGCGGAATGACGAAAGGGTTGTCTGTATGGAAAAGACAAATTTCCGCTATATGCTTCCGTCAGATATCGATGAACGTCTGGATTTTGCTTCGGTGGATGTTTCTTTTATTTCCCTTGACAAAATATTGATTCCGGCGAGAAATCTGCTGAAAGATAAAGGACAGATAGTATGTCTGATCAAGCCTCAGTTTGAGGCCGGAAAAGATAAAGTTGGAAAGAAGGGCGTGGTTCGGGAACCGGAGACCCATAGGGAAGTGGTCGGCAAAGTGATAGATTTTGCCGGCAGCATCGGTTTTTCAGTGCAGGGGCTTAGTTTTTCCCCCGTCAAAGGGCCGGAAGGAAATATCGAATATCTGCTGTATTTGCAAAAACCGGAGTCTGTACCGGAAGAGAAAAAGCATATGACGGAAGCGGAAGCCCGGCGGGAGTTGGAAAAAATCATAAATGAGAAATGCGGGCTGTCGCAGGAACAGGAAATGAAAGGGCTGATCGCAAAGATTGTGGAAGATGCCCATAGGGCGTTATAGGAATTAGGAAAAGATGGACCATTTTTATATTATTACAAACGGGCATAAAGACCGGGATTTGAAAAAAACGAAAGAAATCGAACAATATTTGGAAAAGCATCATAAGAAATGCACTATCCAGGTAAAAGAAAAGGAAAAGGAGCATGGCTATACGGATGCCGCCCGGATACCGGCGGATGTGGACTGCATCCTTGTTTTGGGAGGGGACGGCACGCTTTTACAGGCGGCGAGGGATATTATCCAAAGGGATATTCCGCTGCTTGGAATTAACCTGGGGACGTTAGGATACTTGGCTGAAATAGAAGAGGCGGGCATGGAGGCCGCCATGGACCAGCTTCTGGAAGGAAGATACGAGGTGGAGCAGAGGATGATGCTGGCCGGCAGGATCGTCCGGGGCGGAATACATAAAAAGAGGCATGAGGAAAAAGGGATTTTCGAGGATGAAATGGAAGAGGCCGGCGCTTTGAACGATATTGCAATTACAAGAAGCGGTTCTTTGCAGATCATCCGTTTTCGGATTTATGTCAACGGGAAGTTTTTAAATGAATACCAGGCAGACGGAGTGATCGTGGCAACTCCTACGGGATCGACCGGATACAATCTTTCTGCCGGGGGGCCGATCGTGGAACCGAAAGCGGAACTCATCATGATAACGCCTGTCAGCCCGCATACGCTTAGTACGAGAAGCATTATTCTGGCGCCGGAGGATAAGATAGAGGTGGAAATAGGCGCAGGACGGGGAGAGGCCATACAGCAGGTAGAGGTGAACTTTGACGGCAGCCATAATGTGACATTGTATACCGGGGACCGGGTGGCGATCGAAAGGGCGAAAACAACGACTGGCATTGTAAAATTAAAGGAAGCAAGTTTCTTGGAGATATTGCACAGAAAATTGAGCGTTTAATAAAAGAGTTCACAGCGGATTGGGGGATAAACAGAGATGAAGAAAAGCAGACATGGAAAAATTATCGAGTTGATCGAAAGCTACGACATAGAGACGCAGGACGAACTGGCAGAGCTGCTGAAAAAAGCGGGTTTCCAGGTAACGCAGGCGACTGTTTCCAGGGATATCAGGGCATTGAAGCTTTCCAAAGTGCCTACTGGAAACGGGCGGCAGAAGTATGTCGTACTCAAGCAGGACGATAGCTTTTTAGGGGATAAATATATCCGTGTGCTGAAAGATGGCTTTGTTTCTATGGATATGGCGCAGAATATACTTGTGATAAAAACGGTTTCAGGAATGGCGATGGCAGTTGCTGCCGCGCTCGATGCCATGAAAATGAGGGAGATCGTGGGTTCCATTGCAGGGGATGACACGATTATGATGGCGATAAGAACGGTAGAGGATACTCGCATTGTTATGGATAAGATCCATAAAATGATGGATATTTAAGCATTTATGTGTATTAGATTTTTGCCCGGAACACATAAGGAGTGAAGAAATGTTATTAAGCTTACATGTAAAAAATCTGGCGTTAATTGACGAGGAAGAAGTACTTTTTGGAGAAGGGTTGAATATTCTGACCGGGGAGACAGGAGCAGGGAAATCCATTGTGATAGGTTCCGTGAACCTGGCTTTGGGAGCGAAGGCAGATAAAGACCTGATACGGGCCGGAGCGGAATATGCCCTGGTAGAACTGGTTTTCCAACTGAACGGGGAGCAGGAGGAACGGCTGAGGGAAATGGATATTTTTCCGGAAGAAGACCATACGCTGATCATACAGAGGCGGATCATGCCGTCCAGAAGCGTATGCAAAGTGTGCGGAGAAACGGCAGGAGCCAGACAGTTAAAAGAAATTGCAGGAATCCTCATTAATATCCACGGACAGCATGAGCATCAGACTTTGCTGCAGAAGAAAAAATATAAGGAAATCCTGGACGATTATGCCGGAGAGGGTTCTGCCGGATTAAAGGAAGAAATCAGGGAATGCTACAGGGAGTTTACAGGACTCCGGAAGGAACTGGAAGAAAATACAGGTGATGAAACCGCGAGGGAAAGAGAGGCGTCGCTTTTAAGGTTTGAAGTGGAAGAAATTGAAGAGGCGGCTTTGTGTCCGGGAGAAGATGAAGAACTGGAGCAGCTTTACCATAAAATGATAAACAGCCGGAAGATCAAGGAGGCCGTATACAGCGCCTGCCATATGACAGGATATGGCGAGGGGGAGAGCGCCGGGGAATATATCGGCAGGGCGTTGAGGGAGTTAAAAAGCGTTTCTTCCTATGACAGCGTCTTGGAGGAGCTGGAAGCGCAGCTTCAGGATATCGATAATCTGCTGGGCGATTTTAACCGGGCGGCTTCCGGCTATATGGACGGCTTGGAGTTTGACGGGGAAGATTTTGCAAAAACCGAAGAGCGGCTGAATTTGGTTAATCATTTAAAATCAAAATATGGAAAAAATATAGAGGAAATTCTTGCATATAAAACCCGGGGGGAAGAAAGACTAAATATATTAGAGAATTATGAAATATACCGGAAAGAGATTCTGCAGCGGCTTGGGCAGACGAGGGAGAAGCTGTTGAAGTTATGCGGCAAGTTATCCGATGTGCGGAAAAAATGCGCGAAGAAGCTTGGGAAGGAGTTAAAACAGGCGCTGCTGGAACTGAATTTTGAAGAAGTGCAGTTTGAGATAGCAGTAAGCCCCTGTCCGGAAACACCGGCTTCCGACGGGTATGACGACATAGAATTTTTAATATCGACGAATAAAGGGGAAGTGCCGAGGCCTATGAGCCAGGTGGCGAGCGGCGGGGAATTATCCAGGATCATGCTGGCGTTTAAGACGGTGCTGGCGGATAAGGATGATATTGGAACCCTTATTTTTGATGAGATCGATACGGGCATCAGCGGGAAAACCGCATGGAAAGTGTCGGAAAAGCTGGGGATTCTTGGGAAAAACCATCAGGTAATATGCATTACCCATCTGCCGCAGATTGCGGCTATGTCGGATGTTCATTTTTTAATAGAAAAAAGTGCAAAAAAGGATCGGACGGTCACGACAATCAAAAGAATATCGGAAGAAGACGACTTAAGGGAATTGGCAAGGATGCTGGGAGGCGCGGAAATTACGGAAGCTGCCCTCCAAAATGCAAAAGAAATGAAAGAGCTGGCAAAAAATACAAAATAATGCTTTTGCCAAAAGTATACTAAATTAAAATCCTTAAGTTTTTCACATACTAAAGAAGATTTTTGAAAGGATGTGAAGACTTGAAAAGGAAAAGCCATAAAAAGAAAAACGGGAAAAGCAGTATTGAAAAATATAGAACATGCTTATATTTCGCATTGGCAGGAAGCCTGGCCGCGTTAGTATTTACCTGCTATTTTTCTTTATGGAGAAAGGTGCCTTCTAATATAAAGATTAAAGCAGGAGTGGATCAGACGTTGGATTTCCAGGTTCCCGCATCGGGAGAAATATATAAGGAAGCTGTGGAAGTTAGCGGATTTGCAAAATCAAACATACCAAGGGACAGCATCCATATCGATTTAGCGAAACCGGTGACGATTAAAGCGAATGCCATCGAAAAATACGTCCTTGACCTGAAGCTGTTCGGCATTATACCGTTAAAAACGGTAGATGTGCAGGTGATCCAGAATAAAACCCTTACTCCGGCCGGAATCCCCATAGGTATTTATGTAAAGACCCAGGGGGTGCTCGTAATCGGGGTAGGGGATTTTACAGGGGAAGAAGGGCAGAAAGTTTCCCCTGCCCAGTACGTGCTGAAATCAGGGGATTATATTACCCAGGTCAACGATGAGGAAGTGACGGGCAAAAGCGATTTTATGGAAAAAATAAAACACAGTGAAGGACAGGAACTGGTGATGAAGGTGAGAAGAGGAGAGGAGGAACTTACCTTAAGCGTCAGGCCGGAAGCCAGCCAGTCCGGTGATTATAAGATCGGCGTGTGGATCAGGGATAATGCCCAGGGGGTGGGAACGATGACTTACCTTAACGAAAGCGCGGATTTCGGCGCGCTGGGGCATGGTATAAACGATGTGGATACGAGCACGCTGATGGAATTGGAAAAGGGAACGCTGTATCATACGGAAATCATAGGAATTACCAGAGGAAGCAACGGAGCGCCGGGGGAACTGACGGGCTATATTGAATATGATGAAGATAATATTATCGGAGAAATAACGGAAAATACGGCGGAAGGGATTTTCGGCACTTGTAACGGGCAGATTTATGAAGCGGTATCTAACGAGGCCCTTCCTATCGGCCTGAAGCAGGAGATCAAAAGGGGGCCGGCCGAGATTATTTGCAGCATCGACGGGACGCCAAGCCGTTACGATATAGAAATCATGGAGGTCCACTTGGATAACGATAACGTCAACAGAGGGATCGTCCTGCGGATCACGGATGCGGAGCTGCTTTCCCTGACGGGAGGCATCGTCCAGGGGATGAGCGGTTCGCCCATCATTCAGGACGGAAAGATTATAGGAGCCGTCACCCATGTGCTTGTTCAGGATTCGACAAAGGGATATGGTATCTTTATCGAAAATATGCTGTCGCATTAGATGATATGGCTTAAATTACACCGCGCGTGAATTCCTTTTTTCGGATGGCGCGGCGCTTCGGGAAAGGCCATGGGCCGAGGCCGTTGCTGCAGGGGCAGAGTTCCCGGCTGAAGCTTCCAATCAGATTTCACTAATGAAATGGGCAAAATATATCAACCGAACGGGCCGGAAGCAACGGACATCCTGTCCTAAGCTTCCTAAACTTGCCGTCCATGGCAAGTTTCCCCTAATGTTTCGGCCATTTCATAAGTGAAATTGCTGATTGTACGCAACAGCCGGGAACTCTGCCTCTGCAGCAACGGCCTCGGCCCATGGCCTTTCCCGAAGCGCCGCGCCATCCGAAAAAAAGGAATTCACGCGGCGTGCGATGGATTAAGGTTGAATACTCAAATAATGTTCCATTATAATAGACTGTAGCAGTATTTGGAAATTGCTGGCATTTGCCTTGGATTTTCAGATATAGGCAATGAAAAAAGTCGGAGGTTTGATATGGAGCAGCTGAATCTAACGTCAACAAAGGATAATGAAAGAGTTTATAAGATACTCGGCGACCTGATGAATATGGATAAAGAGTTTCAGATTATGATTACCGTTCCGTCCGGTAACAAAAGCGCATCCATAACAGGGCAGGATACCATAATGAAAAATACGGAACCTGTGCGGGATCTGGAAAAGGATGTAACGGATATGATACATGAGATCGGCGTGCCGGCTCATATCAAAGGCTATCAGTACCTCCGCGAAGCGATCATGATGTCCGTGGAGGACAATGAAATGCTCAGTTCCATTACAAAGGTTCTTTATCCGTCCATCGCTAAAAAATATCAGACGACGCCAAGCCGCGTGGAGCGCGCCATTCGGCACGCGATCGAAGTGGCGTGGAGCAGGGGGAGGATGGAAACATTGGATGCGCTCTTCGGGTATACGATCAATACCGGAAAAGGAAAACCGACGAATTCGGAATTTATCGCATTAATTGCGGATAAAATAAGATTACAGTATAAAAATTAAATTAAATCTTTCAAACGCTTCCAATATGATGTATAATATTGCTAATTCTATTGGAGGTATGGCTATGAAAAAAATATTATTTGTTGCATCGGAAGGTGTTCCGTTTATCAAGACGGGTGGTTTGGCGGATGTAGTAGGTTCCTTGCCGAAATGTATTGACAAGGAATATTTTGATGTGAGGGTCATGATTCCTAAGTATACATGCATGAAGCAGGAAATGAAAGACCTGATGACGTATAAGACACATTTTTACATGGATTTTAACTGGAAAAATGAATATGTTGGGATTTTGGAGGCGGAAATAGATGGAGTAAAATATTATTTCATCGATAATGAGTCCATGTTTAATGGATTTAAGCCATACAGCGATAACGTTTTGGATGAGATTACGAAGTTTTCCTTCTTTTCCAAAGCGGCTTTATCGACGCTGCCGCTGATCGATTTCAGGCCGGACGTCATTCATTGCCATGACTGGCAGACGGGTCTTGTTCCGGTATATTTAAAAGAGCGTTTCCAGGGAAATGAATTTTTCCGGGGAATCAAAACGGTTATGACGATCCACAACCTGAAATTCCAAGGGAAATGGGATGTGAAAACAGTCAAATCCATTACCGGCCTGCCGGATTATTTCTTTACTCCTGATAAGCTGGAGGCATATAAGGATGCCAATCTGCTCAAAGGCGGTCTGGTATATGCCGATGCGATCACAACGGTAAGCGATACTTATGCGGAAGAAATCAAGACTTCGTTCTATGGGGAAGGATTAAACGGGCTTCTTCAGGCGAGAAGCGGCGATTTAAGAGGGATCGTGAACGGGATAGATTACGATGACTTTAATCCGGAAACCGATAAATATATTGATCATAATTACAATTCCGTGAATTTCCGGAAAGAAAAGATAAAAAATAAACGGGCCTTACAGGCGGAGCTTGGGCTGGAACAGGATGATAAAAAGATGCTGATCGGCATTGTGTCCAGGCTTACGGACCAGAAGGGCTTTGACCTGATAGACTATATGATGGATGAACTGTGCCAGGACGCAGTGCAGATCGTAGTGCTTGGTACGGGAGAGGAACGTTATGAGAATATGTTCCGTCATTTTGACTGGAAGTATAACAATAAAGTTTCGGCAAATATTTTCTATTCGGAAGCGTTATCCCATAAGATTTACGCGTCCAGCGATGCTTTCCTTATGCCGTCTTTGTTCGAGCCATGCGGCTTGAGCCAGTTGATGGCGCTCCGATACGGCACGGTGCCGATCGTCAGGGAAACGGGCGGGCTGAAGGATACGGTACAGCCTTACAACGAATATGAAAATACAGGAACGGGCTTCAGCTTTACCAATTATAATGCCCACGAGATGCTGGCGACTATTCGTTATGCGGAACGTATTTATTACGATAAGAAACGGGAATGGAACAAAATCGTTGACAGAGGAATGGCAGTAGATTTCTCCTGGGAGGTATCCGCAAAGAAATATCAGGAAATGTATGATTGGCTGATAGGATAAAAAGGACGGATACTTTTATGTCTGATAAAAAGAGTATGTCTCAGTGTCAGGGAGGAAATAATAAAAAAGACGGGTTTATTATGCAGGCGGGCATTCTGGCGGCGGCCTCTATCATATGCCGTATGATAGGGCTGCTCTACCGGGGGCCGCTGACAGGTATCATCGGGGATGAGGGAAATGGATATTATAGTACCGCTTATAATATTTATACCATCGTCCTTTTGGTATCTTCTTACAGTATTCCGTCGGCAATCGCAAAGGTGCTTGCGCAGAGGCTTGCGCTGAAAGAATACCGTAATGCCCAGCGAATTTTTAAATGTGCGCTTGTTTATGTTATGGCAGTCGGGGGAGCGGCAAGTCTTATCCTATTTATAGGGGCTCCTTCTTTTGTTATGGGCAATTCCATACCGGTTCTCCGGGTTTTTGCTCCGACTATTTTTTTCTATGGATTGTTGGGGGTGCTTCGCGGATATTTTCAGGCGCACCGCACCATGATGCAAACCTCGGTATCCCAGATATTGGAACAGATTTTAAATGCGGCTGTCAGTTTGGGGGCGGCTTATGTCCTTATGCAGACGGCTGTGGCTGCAGGAGGGGACGGCAGTACCCAGGCGATGTACGGGGCGGTGGGGAGCGCGATCGGCACAGGAGCCGGCGTAGTCGTCGCCTTGTTATTTATGGCGGTCATTTATTTGATGAACCATAAGATGATAAAGCGCAGAGCGGATTATGACAAAACGGAAATGCAGGAGTCATACTGGGATATTTTCAAACTGATGATGGCGGTGGTGACACCGTTCATTTTGAGTACCTGTATTTACAATCTGACCACATCTTTGAATCAGACGATTTATTTGAAGATGATGGTGGAATATAAAGAAGTGGATGTGGTTGCGGCTACAACGGAATTGGGGATATTTTCCACGAAGGCAGTGACGATTTCCAATATACCTATTGCACTTGCATCGGCCATGTCGTCGGCTATTGTCCCGACGATCGCATCCACTTATGCGCAGGGTTCCGTGAAACAGACAAAGAAGAAAGTAGCATATGCCATTAAGGTTACGATGCTGATCTCCATACCGGCGGCTGTCGGCATCGGCGTATTGGCCCGCCCGGTGATGATGGTGCTTTTCCCGCAGATGGAATCCTTGGAACTGGCTTCCCGGCTGTTGATGGGGCTGTCGGCGACGGTGGTTCTGTATGGGCTTTCCACGCTGACGAATGCAGTGCTTCAGGGAATCGGAAAGGTGAACACGCCGGTCATTAACGCGGTAATTGCTATCGCCGTTCAAACGGCGGTATTGGTTTCCATCCTGTATTATACGGATTGGGGAGTATACGGCGTTATGGCCGCTACGGTGCTTTATTCGCTTTTCATGTGCATTCTGAATAATATTTTTATGAGGAAATATTTGGGCTATAAACAGGAGATTGATAAAACTTTTGTGCGCCCTGTTTTTTCCGCAGTATTGATGGGGGCTGCCGCCTATGGGATCTATGAAGGGATGAGCTATGTGCTGGCATTGTTTATGGAGTCGGCATATTTTATGAATTTGGTTGCTTTCGGTACAGCAGCTTTAATAGGAGCCATGTTGTATTTTGTACTTGTTATTAAGCTGAAGGCCGTAAAGGAGTCAGATCTGAAAGGGCTGCCCAAAGGGAGGATCATTATAAAGGCAGCGAAGAAATTAAGGCTGTTGTGAGATCCAGTTCTTTTCCGTCAAGAACGGCTTGGATAAGGATATTGTTTTTATAGCATAGCTTGAGGGAAAAGAATGGGGCATTCTCTTCCAGAAGCCGGAAAAAGATAAGATCCCCTTTCCAGAGATTCAGTTCTTCCAGCTTGTTTTTACCCACCCATTCCAACGTTCCTTCGGTGCAGTCTTTCAGCGTCCCGGTGAATTTATCTGCCGTATAAAGGAACATATAATAATCGGTAATATCATCGCAAAGAAAGGTAATGATGCCCCGGCAGCGGTAGGAGGTCAGGGTAAGGCCCGTTTCTTCCATGGTTTCGCGCAACAGACATTCTTCCGGGCTTTCTCCCGACTCAAAATGTCCGCCGATGCCGATCCATTTATCTTTGTTGATATCTTTTTCCTTCTTGATCCGGTGCATCATCAGGTAGGAATCATCCTTTTCTATATAGCAGAGCGTTGTCAGAGTCATAAGAATATCCTTTCTTTTTGGAGAGAGGTTGAAGCATCGTGTATATATTATAATGAATTGCATGGACATGCAAGCGTTTTTATGCACCACAAAGGAGGAAAAGTTATGGATACATTGACGCTTTTTACTTTAGCGGCGGGTCTTTCTATGGATGCTTTTGCCGTGTCAATATGTAAAGGGCTTGCCATGGGCAGGGCGACTTTGAAAAAAGCGGCCATAGTAGGTGTGTGGTTCGGCGGTTTTCAGGCACTGATGCCAGCCATTGGTTATATGCTGGGCATGCAGTTTCGCGAAAAGATAGTTTTTATCGACCACTGGATCGCCTTTATTCTGCTCGTGCTCATCGGAGTCAATATGATACGGGAGGCCTGCGGCAAAGAAACAGAGGAAACGGACGATTCCCTTGCATTCAAAGAAATGTTTGTGCTGGCCGTGGCAACCAGCATCGATGCTTTGGCTGTAGGGGTAACATTTGCTTTTTTGGAGGTTCATATTTGGCTGGCAGTGGCGTTTATCGGAATAGTGACTTTCTGCTTTTCCATGGCGGGCGTAAAAATAGGAAATGTGTTCGGTACAAGATATAAAGCAAAAGCTGAGCTGGCCGGAGGTATTATCCTGATTTTTCTTGGAATAAAAATTCTTTTGGAACATCTGGACATCCTGTAGGAGAAAATAATATCCGTACCGCAATAAGTTGTAAAAATTTTAAAGTAGGAAGAATAAAATATGGTTCGCCGGGAATAATAGAAATGCAAACTATTATTTATCAGGAGGTATAGAAAATGGCTAATATATCAGAGTTGGATTTACAGAACCTGCGCCATCTGATCGGCGGATACGATACGACCCATTGCAAAATGAAGGAGTATGCAGAATGCGCGACGGACTCCAGCGTAAAGCAGTTTTTTGAAAAAGGCGCGAGATCGGCAATGGACAACAAGCAGCAGTTGATGAAATTTTTGCAGTAGGAGGGAACGGATATGCAGGAAAAAACAATGGTAGCGGATACTTTGGCGGGAATAAACGGAGAATTGGTTCGTTATGGCGGAATGATCGCCCAGACGGAAAATAAGGAATTAAAGCAGACATTGAAACAGTTCCGTAATGCCTGCGAACAGTCGCAGGAAGAACTGTATCAGATTGCAAGGGAGAAATCTTATTATGTGCCGGCTGCAAAGGCAACGCAGGAAGAGATCGACCACGTAAAATCGCTTTTTAAGAGCGGAACTTTATAAAAACGGGTAAAAAAAGGGCGCGCCTTAACGGGACGCGTCCTTTTCTATTACAATAAGCTGGCTCGCGGAGCATGGCAGCGTTTGTTATGGCTTTGCGGCGCATGTTTCTTCCAAAGAAATATGAATCTGCGTTTCATAGTCTTCCGGGCTGACCATGCGCCGGTATATGCTGCAGTAGCTGGCATGAATCGTTTCCAACGGATATTCTTCCTTTTCCTTCCGGGCAAAGTTATCCCGGAGGGGGAAGAAGAGAAGCCGGTAAGGGACGTTGAATACGGTTGTCCGGATGCCGGTAAAAACCGCGCCGTTTCTTTTATAAAAATCCAGGCGCTTGCGGCGGATGGAATATTCGGAAGTATTTCCTGCATAGTCAGGATCTTCGGATTCAATAAGGAACCCGGGAATATCCTGAAAAAAAGATTTTATATGCTGGAGGAAAAGGGAGCCGATTCCATGGCTGCGGTAATCTTCCATGACAGCGAAATAATCCAGAAGGCAGCTGCTTTTATCAGGGAGAACGGTAAAGAAGGCATATCCTAACAACTGATCGGGTTCTTTGCCCGGATAAAATCCATATCCTATATAGATTCCATCTGCCAGCATCCGGCGGATGGAAGAAATGGGCTTCCGTTCGTCTTTGGGAAAGTGCCTTGTAGAGTGCGTGGTATAAATACCGAGAATTTCTTCGCCGGTTAATCTTCTAATTTTGATATCCTGTTCCTGCAAGGGATAGTTCTGCATGTTGTTCCTCCGTTCTTTCATAAGGTATATTAGTTTTTCATGATTCGCGGATCTGCTGGAGACCGCTGATATCGGAATCCATTACCATGGAATAGTTGGTATGGTAAATGACAAATCCGGGTTTGCCGCCGTTGGGTTTTTTAACGTTCTTTTTTTCCGTGTAATCAATCTCCGCTTTTTCCTGTCCCCTGGCTCTGGAATAATAAGCCGCCAGCTTTGCCGCCTCCTCGAAAGTGCGGTCGGGCAGAACCTCCCCTTTTGTCTTGACGATGACATGGGAACCGGGAATGCCTTTGGCATGGAACCACCAATCGTTTCCGGAAGCGAAGCGGAAGGTTAGTTCATCGTTTTGGAAATTATTTTTTCCAACATAAATGTGATATCCGTCGCTGCTGATATAATGGAAGGGGCGGCTGGTAATTTTTATTTTCTTATCGCTGCCTTTCCGGCGGATATAACCATTTTGGACAAGCTCTTCCCTGATCTGGACAAGATCTTCTTCGGCCGTCGCAATATCCAGGGAAGCGCTGATGGATTCCAGATGCTCGATTTCTGCTTTCACTTCAAGCGTCAATGTGGATAAAGCTTCGTAGGTACGCTTCATTTTATTATATTTTTCAAAATATTTTTTTGCGTTTTCCAGCGGGGCTAAAGTTGGATCCAGGGGAATCGTGATATCTTCGTCGGTATAATAATTTCTGGCAGTGATTGATTTGTCCCCCGGGGATGCCTGATATCCATAGGTGTTGAGCAGCTCGCCGTAAATCCTGTATTTTTCTCTTTTTTCAGTATCTTTGATCTGCCGCAGCTGCAGGTCGTATTTTTTTACATTGCGTTCCAGGGCGGTCTGGACGATCCTTCGCAAGTCTGCGGATTTCTGGCGGATTCTGCTGATGGAATTTCTCTGGGCATAATAACGTTCCAGCATGGCGCTGACAGAAGCTTCCCTTTTCCGTTCCTCTTCCTGGTACATTGTAAGCGGAAGAACGGAAAATTCTACAGGAGAACCAAACTCATAAACGATATTCGGAATAAAATTTCCGGTTTGGATATCGCCTACAGCGTTTTGGAAAACCTCATATAATTTTTGCAGGCTGTCTTCGGAAAGGGCGGCAGCAGAACCGTCTCCATCGAGGCCGGCGCGGAAGCAGAGTTCCTGGGCAAACATAGGGGACAGCCCGGTATAAGAGCCATAAAGCATTTTATGGACCGGCTGGCCGCCGGAACGGATGCTTTGGAAAAATTCTTCCCGGTTTGTGTCCAGCGCGTTCTTTTTTTTCTGCGTTTCCGGTATAAAATAAGGACGGCCGGGCAGCACCTCCCGGACGCTGCTGACCATGCCGGAAATATGCTTGATGCTGTCAATGATCTTATCCTTATCGTCCGTAAAAATAATATTGCTGTGCTTTCCCATGATTTCAACAATCAGGTTTTTGCTGCATAGATCGCCCATCTCATTCAAGTGTTCTATTTGTATACGGATGATTCTTTCCAGCCCGGGCTGGGAGATCCGTATAATACGTCCGTTTTGGATATGCTTCCTGAGCAGCATGCAGAAGCCCGGGGCCGTCATGGGGCTCGGCTTGTTGTTTTCCGTCAGATAAACCAGCGGCAGGGAAGCGCTGGCCGAGATAAAAAGGCGTTTTTGCCCGCCGTTTACTTTAATTGTGAGCATCAGCTCATCGCTTTCCGGCTGTGCAATTTTATAAATACGCCCTCCGGGAAGGCTGTCATTCAATTCTTTTACGATGCCAGCGATCGTTACGCCGTCAAATGCCATAGCGGTATCCTCTTAATTCTAATAAAAATGAATCTTTATTTCCTGTAACCTAATGATTCTACAATATTTCCGATAGTTTTTCAATGGATTTTCTACGCATACATAATTCCTCTGCCCCATTCTACGGAAATCAATTTTTGCGGGCTGTGTGTATGGCAGGGCGGGAAGGCAGAAGGGCGGCAGGAGGAGCAGATGGGGAACGACTTCGCCGTTGCCGGCTCCGGGAAATAGATTTTCTAAATATTCCGGTGTCCATTGTACCAGCCGGACGCAATCGTCCGCGATTCGCCATCCAGGCTCATTGCGGACTTTTGATGACATCCTTGTCACCAAATTGCTGACTGTCAAACGGAATATTAAGAAAATCTTATTTCCCTGCGTAAGGCAACGGCGAAGTCGTTCCCCATCTGCTCCTCCTGCCGCCCTTCTGCCTTCCCGCCCTGCCATGCACACAGCCCGCAAAAATTGATTTCCGTGACCCCATTCAAACAATCCTTGACTGGAAGGATGAGGTATTTTATAATAATATGAAATACGCAAGAGCATTGATTGGAGATGGCGGAAGATCATGATAAAAAGTATGACAGGCTTCGGCAGAAACGAAGTGTCGGAAGAAAAACGTAAGATTACAGTGGAGATCAAGTCGGTGAACCACCGATATCTGGATGTCAATATTAAAATGCCGAAAAAGCTCGGTTTCTTTGAAGCAGCCATTCGGGCAGAACTGAAAAAATATATGCAGCGGGGCAAAGTGGATGTATTTATCGCCTATGAAGACTTTACCGAATCCAATGTATGCGTAAAATATAATAAAGAACTTGCGGCGGAATATATGGGTTATCTGGAGAAAATGGCGGAAGACTTCGGGCTTGACAATGATATCAGGGTTTCGGCTTTATCCCGTTATCCGGAAATTTTAACGATGGAAGAGCAGTCTGTGGACGAAGAAGAGATATGGAAGGCTCTGTGCGGAGCTGTTCAGGGCGCGGCGGAAAAGTTTGTGGAAACGAGGCTGAAGGAAGGGGAAGCGCTGAAAAATGATTTGATTGCCAAACTGGACGGGATGCTGGATCATTTATCCTTTATTGAGGAACGTTCTCCGCAGCTTGTGGAGGAATATAAGGATAAACTGAGAGAGAGGGTGCGCGAGCTGCTGGAAGATACGCAGATAGAGGAAAACCGCCTTTTGCTTGAGGTAACGCTTTTTGCGGATAAGATATGCGTGGACGAGGAATTGGTTCGCTTAAGGAACCATATAGAGACGACGAGGCAGACGCTGGTGGATGGCGGAAGTATCGGGAGGAAGCTGGATTTTATTGCCCAGGAAATGAACAGGGAGGCGAATACGATCCTTTCCAAAACAAATAATATGGAAATTTCCAACCGGGCGATCGAACTGAAAACAGAGATCGAGAAGGTGCGCGAGCAGATACAGAATATAGAGTAAGAAAAGGTTAGTTCGATGAATAAGCTGATTCATATAGGTTTTGGAAATATAGTGAACACGGAAAAAATAATAGCTGTTGTCAGTCCTGATTCGGCGCCTGTGAAAAGAATGGTGCAGCATGCAAGGGAATCAGGAATGGCGATCGATGCAACCCAGGGGAGGAAAACGAAGTCGGTGCTCGTTATGGAGAACAGCCAGCTGGTGCTGTCGGCGCTTTTGCCGGAGACGATTGCGAACAGGGCGCAGACGGAAAACGGAGAGATAAATGAAGCGTAAGGGTATTTTAGTTGTTGTTTCGGGATTCTCAGGGGCGGGAAAGGGAACCCTGATGAAAAATCTGGTGAAAACTTATGATAATTATGCGTTATCCATTTCCATGACGACCCGTCAGCCCAGAGAAGGAGAGGAAGAGGGAAGGGAATATTTTTTTGTATCCGAGGAAACGTTTAAAGAAAAAATGGGTCAGGACGGATTGATAGAATTTGCCTGCTATTGCGGCAATTATTATGGAACGCCGAGGGAGTATGTGGAAACACAGCTTGAAATGGGCAAAGATGTGCTTTTGGAGATTGAAATACAGGGCGCTTTGAAGGTGAAGAAAAAATATCCTGCCGCCCTGCTGATTTTCGTAATGCCGCCGTCGGCGGAACAATTAAAGAAACGTCTGGCGGGCAGGGGGACGGAGACGCCGGAAGTAATAGAAAAGAGGCTCTGTCGTGCTTTGGAAGAAGCAAAAGGCATTGAAAGCTATGATTATATCGTGGTCAATGACGATTTGGAGATGTGTACCAGGGAGCTTCATTCCATTATCAGGGCGGCGCATAACGCCGTAGGCAGGAATGAAGAGTGGATAGAAAATATGAGACAGGAACTGAATGTTCTGGTGAAAGGAGAAAAGTAATGTTACATCCATCTTATTCAGATTTAATGAAAGTAGTCAACAGCGAGGTCGAGCCGGGAGAAGCGCCTGTGGTGAACAGCAGGTATTCTATCGTTATGGCGACGTCCAAGAGGGCGAGGCAGATCATTGCGGGCGAAGAACCGATGGTAGAGGGGAAGGGGAAAAAACCTTTGTCCGTTGCGGTAGAGGAATTAAACCAAGGAAAGATTAAGATATTAAGCGAAGAGGAACAGGAGGATGAGATCCAGGAAGATGGGACTGGCATGGAAAGGGATGAAGCATAAAGGAATTTTTCGGAGGATGCGCGGTCAGGGGGTATAGGGATGAAAATTTTAATGGTATCCCTTGGATGTGATAAGAATCTGGTGGATTCCGAAGTGATGCTCGGTATGCTGGCGGAGAAAGGCTATACCTTTACGGACGATGAAACGGAAGCGGAGATCGCAGTCGTGAATACATGCTGTTTTATTAACGATGCGAAAGAAGAAAGCGTGGATGCCATATTGGAAATGGCGGAGCTTAAGAAATCGGGGCAGTTAAAGGTTTTGATCGTAACGGGCTGCCTGGCCCAGCGCTACCAGAAAGAAATACGGAAAGAGATAGAGGAAGTGGATGCGATTATCGGCACTTCGGCAATCGATAAAATTGTAGAAACCATAGAAGATGTCATGGCGGGTGAGAGCAGGGAACATTTGCTGCCTCTGGACAGAAGGCCGTCAGGGAATAGAAAAAGAGTCGTGACGACCGGCGGCCATTACGCATATCTGAAGATAGCGGAAGGCTGCGATAAACATTGCACATATTGCATTATACCGAGAATAAGGGGAAAATACCGAAGCGTTCCGATGGAAGAGCTGGCGGCTGAGGCGGAAACACTGGCGGCCGAAGGCGTGAAAGAACTGATAGTGGTCGCCCAGGAGACGACCCTTTACGGCGTGGATCTGTATGGGGAGAAAAAGCTGCCGGAGCTGCTGACAAGGCTATGCCGGATTCAGGGGCTTTCTTGGATCCGTATTTTATATTGTTATCCGGAAGAAATTACGGATGACCTGATCCGTGTAATAAAGCGGGAAGAGAAGATCTGCCATTACCTAGATATACCGGTGCAGCATGGTTCGGACAGCGTTTTAAAGAGGATGGGAAGAAAAACGGACAGCGCGCAGATCAGGGATATAGTAAAAAAATTGAGGGAAAACATTCCTGATATTTGTTTGAGAACCACCTTGATCACGGGTTTTCCGGGAGAGACGGAAGAAGATCATGAAACGCTGATGGAATTTGTGGACGAGATGGAATTCGACCGTCTTGGCGTTTTTGCTTATTCGCCGGAAGAAGGAACGCCTGCGGCCGTCATGCCGGATCAAATAGGGGAAGGCGTGAAGGAGGAGCGGCGGAACGCTATTATGGAACTCCAGCAGGAGATCGCGTTTGAGGCGGCGGAAAAAATGGAGGGAAAGTACGTCGATGCCATGGTAGAAGGAAAGATTGCCGATGAAGATGCTTATGTGGCGAGGACTTATAAAGATGCGCCTAATGTGGACGGATATCTTTTTATTCATACGGACAGGCAGCTTATAAGCGGTGATTTTGTAAAAGTAAGGATTACCGGTTCTTACGAATATGATTTGATGGGAGAAATATGCGATGAATTTACCGAATAAACTGACGATTTTAAGGATAGTAATGATTCCGTTTTTTGTTTTGTTTATGCTGCTTCCGGTAACGGGGCCTTCGGATAAATGGATAGCTCTCGCCTTATTTATAGCGGCGAGCCTGACAGACTTGCTGGATGGGCATATTGCCAGAAAATATAATCTGATTACTAATTTTGGCAAGTTTATGGATCCCTTGGCGGATAAACTGCTGGTATGTTCAGCGCTGATCTGTCTGGTGGAACTCGGGAGGATCCCTTCCTGGATGGTGATTGTCATCATTGCCAGGGAGTTTATTATCAGCGGATTCCGGCTGATTGCTTCGGATAACGGCGTAGTGATCGCTGCCAGTTACTGGGGAAAGTTTAAAACGACTTTCCAGATGGTGATGATCTGCCTGATGATCGCGGATCTGGAGGCGCTGCATCTTCTTACGAATATCGTTATGTGGATCGCGCTGATACTGACAGTGGTATCCCTCTTGGATTATCTTATAAAAAATAAAGAAGTCATGAGAGAAACAAAATAGCAGAGACGGACAGGCAAAACATTGTGAACAGGAAAAGGTAAGAGGACGAATATGACAGTAGAATTAATATCAGTTGGAACGGAACTTTTGCTTGGAAATATCGTAAATACAAATGCGGCATATTTGGCAGAGAAATGCGCGGATCTGGGTTTGTCCTGTTTTTACCAGAGCGTGGTAGGCGATAACGAGGAAAGGCTGGCTGCTGTATTGAAGACGGCTCTGGAACGCTCGGACATCGTAATTTTATCAGGAGGACTCGGACCTACGGAGGATGATCTGACGAAAGAGGTTTCGGCAAAAGTAATGGGCCGTAAATTGGCGATGCATGAGCCGTCCAGAAAAAGGATCGAAGAATATTTTATCAGCCGTAATATGGAACTAACGGAAAATAACTGGAAGCAGGCGATGATGCCGGAGGGAGCCATTGCGGTGAATAACGAAAATGGTACGGCGCCGGGAGTTATTATAGAGGACAGGGAGAAAAAAGTGGTTCTTTTGCCGGGGCCGCCCAATGAAATGATTCCAATGTTTGAAAAGAGCATAATGCCCTATCTTGCGGGCAAGGATTCCGAGGTGATCTATTCACAGACGGTAAAGATCTGCGGCGTTGGGGAAAGCAAGGCGGAAACGCTGATCAAAGATATGATCGACAGCCAGGGTAATCCGACGATCGCTACTTATGCCAAGAACTGCGAAGTGCATCTGCGCGTTACGGCAAAGGCTGCGGGAGAGAAGGAAGCGAAAAAGCTGGTGAAACCAGTGGTTAAGGAACTGAAAAACCGGTTCGGCCCCTGCGTTTATACGACAAATGCGGATATTACGCTGGAAAAGGCAGTAGTGGATCTTCTGATTGCGAATAAACTGACCGTGAGTACGGTGGAGTCTTGTACCGGCGGGATGCTGGCGGCAAGGCTTATCAATGTTCCAGGGGTTTCGGATGTATATAAGTCGGGATATATTACCTATTCCAATAAGGCAAAGAGAAGAATACTGGGCATAAAAAAAGGACTTTTGGAAAAGAAAGGAGCGGTCAGCGAAGAGGTTGCGAAAGAGATGGCCAAGGGCGCTGCGGCAATATCCAGAGCAGAAGTGGCGGTATCGATTACCGGCATTGCGGGACCGGGAGGAGGAACGGAGGAAAAACCGGTAGGTTTAGTATATATTGCTTGTAATGTATGTGGTAAAATAAAAGTCAGAAAATGTAATTTCAGGGGAAACCGTGCGAAGATAAGGGAAACGGCCGTATCATCCGCATTAATCCTGATGCGGCAGTGTATTCTGGAGTATTATAGCGAGGTTACATTTTAGGGATTCTTCCCGTTGATGCTTGGTTGCCGCCTTATGGCGACAGTATGGGGGTTGGTATGGATAGACAGGGTCAGACTGCCGATGGAAAATTTGAGGGCGGAATTTTTAGTGGAATCATGATGGAGGAGAACGGGTCGAATCGTAATCAGGCGGATTGCGATCCGACGGATTTCCATCCGACGGATTTTCATCCGACGGAGACTCGTTATTTTAATAATGCTTCCGATTATATCAAAAAGCCGGAGGAGCCTTTCAAAAAACTGTCGGCAGAAGAAAAACCTCCGGAGGATTTGCGGTTTGCGGGAAAAACGGAACCCTTGGAAGGATTGGATTTTGCAAAGAAACCAAAGGATTCAGAGGAGCCGCTGTTTTCGAATGGAGCAGAGAGGCCGGAGCCTCCAAAAGAACCGGGATTTTCAAGAAAGCCGGAGTCTCGGGAGGATGGACTGGCATATGATAACCATAAATGCAGAGGAGGAGAACTGTGCCGGTGCCGGAATTGCCCGAACAGGCAAAAGTCTGGGCAGACAGTTTTAGTTATTATATCGTTGACTGCGGTTGCGGCATTGGCGATTGCCTTTCTCGTCGTGGTATTCGGGCTTGTGACCGTTTCTTTATGGAAATCGGGACAGCCGTCGGATAATGCGGAAGATGCCGTGGGCGGAGAAAAAAGAACGTATTTTGAAACGGAAACGCCCAAAGAAGGATTAGAAAAGAAGTACGGAGAGACTCTTCTGCCCGAAACGGGAGACGGCAGAGAATATTATGGTGAAATTACCGATGCCGTCCGTACGGATCTGGATTATTCCATTGAATGGAAAAACTATGAATATGAAGGAAATAACGATAATGTGACGATTGCGGTGGACTATCCCGTCATTGAGGGAGATGTCCCGAATCTGGAAGTAATCAACGATATTATCGATGATGAGACGGAATATTTTGAAGAATATTACAAGGAATATTCCAAATACATGATGCCGGGGGAAAGCTTTCTGGTATATTCGGAAGCTTATGTTACTTTTATGGATCCGGAAGTAATGAGCGTTGTATTCTGCGAAATGATATATACCGACTATTGGGCTGATTATGGCCTTTATTGCCTGAACATCGATATGGAGAACGGGGTAGTGCTGGATAATAACAGTATTATGGAAATTGACGACGAATTTGCTGTAGATTTCCGCAAAAGGTGCAGACAGCAGAATGGAACGGTCAGTGATCTTGATTCCATGACAGATCAGGAGATCGTCTATTATCTTACGAGCGGCGGCACTTCCATATTGTTTTATACCCCTCTCGGAATGGAAGTGGGTCTGAATATGGGGGAATATTACGTAACGGTGACATATACGGATTATGAGAAATTTCTTCAAAAATATTGACCGCCATATGATCGGCGCATTGTTTGAGTGATAGTTGTTTTCGGAAACAGCATGGAAATTGGTTTTTGTGCTGTTTCTGTTTTTTTGCTTGTTATTTTGTATAGGATATGCTACATTAAAAAAGGAATATTCGTGGGGAACGGGAAACATAATCATTCCTGCTTTCGTATAACAGGAAATGACGCTGCAGAGCGGTAATCAATTCGGGCATATCGCCAAATTTTCTCAAAAATAAACAGGATGAATATGCAAGGGATGTTTATGGGACTTATAATATGCTATGATAGATTTAATGAAAAAGGATTGACAAAGCCGAACGTTTGTTTTAGTATGGAAAAGAACAAATGTTCTCAAACTTTGCAGTCAGAAATACGTCAAGTGTACGTTTGTAAATTGCCATATTTTCACTTAAAAATATAAAAAGGATAAGGAGAAAGGTTTCAGATGGAGAGAGAAGAGAAATTAAAAGCATTAGACGCGGCGCTGGTACATATAGAGAAGCAATATGGGAAAGGCGCTGTAATGAAGCTGGGCGATCCCAGCGCGCAGATGAACGTGGAGACGATACCGACAGGTTCCTTAAGTCTGGATCTGGCATTGGGGCTGGGCGGCATACCTAAGGGGAGGATCATCGAGATTTACGGGCCGGAATCCAGCGGTAAGACGACAGTAACTCTGCATATGATTGCGGAAGTGCAGAAAAAAGGCGGGATTGCGGGGTTTATTGATGCCGAACATGCTTTGGATCCGGTATATGCAAAAAATATAGGAGTAGATGTGGACAATTTATATATCTCCCAGCCGGATAACGGCGAACAAGCGCTGGAAATTACGGAAACCATGGTGCGCTCCGGCGCCGTCGATATTGTAGTAGTGGATTCCGTGGCGGCTTTGGTACCAAAAGCGGAGATCGACGGAGATATGGGGGACAGTCATGTAGGACTCCATGCCCGCCTGATGTCCCAGGCTCTGCGCAAACTTACGGCAGTTATCAGCAAATCAAATTGTACGGTAGTGTTTATTAACCAGCTGCGTGAAAAAGTAGGGGTTATGTTCGGAAATCCTGAGACTACTACGGGAGGCCGCGCGTTAAAATTTTATTCGTCCGTACGGTTGGATGTAAGAAGAATAGAGTCCTTAAAGCAAAGCGGGGAAGTCATAGGAAACAGGACAAGAGTCAAAGTGGTGAAAAATAAGATTGCTCCTCCGTTTAAAGAAGCGGAATTCGATATTATGTTTGGGGAAGGGATTTCTGCGGTAGGGGATATTCTGGATCTGGCAGCGGAAAACGGCATTATTAATAAGAGCGGCGCATGGTATGCATATGGAGGAAATAAGATTGGGCAGGGACGGGAGAATGCGAAACAGTATTTGAAGGACAATCCGGAAATATGCAAAGAAGTGGAGCATAAGGTGAGGCGCCATTTTGGGCTGGAAAAAGACGAGGAAGCGGTGGGAACGGAGATGCCGGCGGCTCCTGAGGAAAAGAAACGGGCGACGAAGACGGCCGTGCAGAAACGGGGAGAAGAATGACGGTAACGGGAATTGAAGAGATTGATAAGAAAAGAGCCAGGGTATTTATAGACAATGAGTTCGCCTTTGTATTATACAAAGGCGAACTGCGTCTTTACGGAATAGAAGAAGGAAAAGACATCAAAGAAGTGGAGTACTTGGAGATTACGGAAACCGTATTGCCAAAAAGGGCGAAGCTTAGAAGCATGAATCTTCTGAAGGGCCGGGCGTATACGGAAAAACAATTAAGGGATAAGCTTGCCCGGGGAGAATATGGAGAAGATATCATTGAAGAAGCAATAGCATATGTGAAATCTTATGGATATATTGACGACAGGAAATATGCGGAGGATTTTATCTCCTGCCATATGGCAGACAGGAGCCGGAAGAAGATGGAATTGGATCTGTATAGAAAGGGGATCGACAGGAGAACCATACAGGAAATCATGGATAGGATGGCAGAAGAAGGGGAAGGGCCGGATGAATTTTTGACGGCCCAAAAATTTCTTGAGAAAAAAAATTTTGATCCGGATAGGGCCGGAAACAAAGAAAAACAGAAGATGTCGGCATTTTTATACAGAAAAGGATTTAATATGGACATAATAAGAAGAGTACTTTTACTTGACATAACATCAATTTAAGTTTAAAATTTAACTGTTGTAAAATCGCTTGTATTACATTCTATAATAGATAATAGTACAATGAAAACTAAATAAGGAGGTGCTCCTGTACATGGATGTTGTAATAG
>JAETNQ010000083.1 GCA_021772075.1 Lachnospiraceae bacterium | reverse complement strand
GCCAAAAAATGTTGAAAATCCAACATTTTTTTGGCACTTGCACACTCTGATTTATATGGTTATGAAAACACAGAAATTTTAAAAATCCTAATCGGCTGGGCCGTGAATTGTAACTTACCTTCAAAGGGGCGCTTACCAGATTCCTTCCGCCCCTGTCAGGTAATAACCCAGCTTGATCTCCCTCAGATCCGTCCCTCCCCGGTGCAGGATCTCCATCAGCATCTGCGCCGCCATTTCTCCGCTCTTTTCATAGGAGTAATGCACGGTAGGGAGGGGAGGATCCATGACATGCGCCAAGTCAGAATCTCCCTGCCCCGCGACTATGATCTGCTCTGGAACCTTCATCCCCTGTTCGCGCAGATATTTTACTGCGCCGGCAGCCATCGTATCGGTAGCACAGACGATCCCGTCCAAGTCTTTGCACTTTTCCAGCAACTCCCCTGCCTTTTCATAACCGGAAGAAACAGTAAAGGCAGCGATTACATAATTTTCTGCCAGTTCCCCTGCCCCTTTACCGCGCACCGCGTCCTGAAATCCTTTGTACCTCTGCTCCCCCACCGCTTTGTCCTGAAAAACAGCTCCGATATAGCCCAGTTTTTTTCTCCCTTTTTCCATCATCCTGCTGGTGAGGTCATAAGACGCATGGTAATCATCATGGTAAACACAGCAGCAGCCGGAAATCTGCTGGCCGACGACCACCGCAGGAACGGACATATTCTTTAACGTTTTTTTATGGTCCGCCGTCAGGACGGTAGCCAGCAGCACCACGCCGTCCACCTGCTTGTCGCGGAAGGTATCCAGATACTCCAGCTCCTTCTTCGCGTCGTTTTGCGTCACAGCAAGGAGCATCCGGTATCCATTCTTATTTAATATGGAAAGGATTCCTTCCACCACCCTTCCGATGGAGGCGGAAGCTATCTTCGGCACAATTACGCCGATCAGTTTTGTTTTCTTTGTGCGCAGCGTCTGTGCTTGTACCGAAGGACGGTAGCCCGTCTCCTCCACTACCCTGCGGATCCGCTCTCTCTTTTCTTCCGAAATATATCCTTCATTGAAATAACGGGAAACCGCCGCGCTGGACACCCCCGCCCGTTTCGCAATTTCTGCTATGTTCATTTCTTACCTCATTTTTGTACGGCATTTACAAATTTTATAATTTCTTCAAATAATAAAAACCATAGGCCGGTATATCGACTCCGGCAGCTTTTCTTTTTTCTCCCGAAACCAGATCCACATAATCGCCGTCCGTCTCATTGATCCACGCCGTCTTGTCGAATTCGCTGAAATTGAACAAGCCGATGATCTTTTCTCCCTCCAGATACCGGCCAATGCATAGTACGGAATTATCCCATGTCTCTATCGTCCACGTATCCGCATCAGACATAAATGCCTTTTCTTTCTTTCTGATCTTTTCCAGCTGTCCCAATCCATGGAAGATCTTCGCTTCCACCGTATCGGGTTTTGAAATATTTTCTGCCAGCGTCCAGTTCATCGCCCCGCGATGGATATATCTGGAATCCGCAGCCTTATCCGGATCTTCTTTATAAGTATAATCATTGACCTGTCCGATTTCATCGCCGCCGTACAGCACGGGAATCCCGGACTGCATAAACATATAGGCATGAAGCGTGATATCCATCCGAACTGCCTTTTCCATCGCCTCTTCATCCTGTTCAAATCCCGCCTTTTCCACGCCGCACATGGAAGCGGTGGTTCCGCAGAATCTGGCATCGCCGGTAATCGGATCCGCGTTATACAATTCCCCCCTGCTGTTGCTGTCCCCGGCATAGCCCTGGAAATAGTCGTTTAAGTACTTTTTATGGGATCTCTCCCCGATTCCTTCCGCCATCAGAGTCCCGTAATCCAGCCCCCAGCCGATATCATCATGGCAGCGGAGGTAATTCAAAAATACGTAATCTTTCGGCAGGGAATTCACGATATCGAGCTGCTTTTTCAAAAGCCTTACATCCCTCGTCGCCACGGTATGCCACGTAGTGGCCATAGTTGTTACGTTATAAAGCATATGGCATTCCGGTTTTTCCACTGTTCCAAAATACGGAACTACTTTTTCCGGCTCCATCACCACTTCGCCCAGCAAAAGGATGCCCGGGCACACGATCTCGCTGATCATCCGCATCATGCGCACGATCGTATGCACCTGGGGAAGATTGCGGCAGGAGGTGTTCAGTTCCTTCCATATATAAGGCACAGCGTCGATCCTTATAATATCGATGCCCTGATTTGCCAGATAAAGGAAATTATACATCATTTCATTAAAGACCCTTGGGTTTTTGTAATTCAGATCCCACTGATAGGGATAAAAGGTCGTCATGACAAACTTCCCTTCCTCCGCCAGCCAGGTAAAATTCCCCGGCGCGGTAGTCGGAAATACCTGGGGCACCGTCCGCTCATAGAGAGAAGGAATATAGGAATTATCGAAGAAAAAATAACGGCTCATATACTCCCCGTCCCCCTGGCGGGCTTTTTTCGCCCACTCATGGTCTTCGGAAGTATGGTTCATCACAAAATCCATGCAGACATTGATGCCCTTTTTATGGCAGGCTTCCGTCAAGTCGGCCAAATCCTCCATCGTCCCCAGTTCTTTTTGCACCTTTCGGAAATCCGAAACGGCATAGCCGCCGTCGGAACGGCCCTTTGGCGTCTCCAGAAAAGGCATCAGGTGTATGTAATTCACGTTGCACTGTTCAATGTAATCCAGTTTGGACTGTACGCCTTTCATATTCCCCGCAAAATTGTCGATATAGAACATCATCCCAAGCATATCGTTCCGTTTATGCCAGCCTGGATGGGCCTCCCGTTTTTTATCCTGGGCTTTCAGGTTCTTATTCCGTTCCTGATAAAAAACTTCCATTTTGTCGCACAATTCGGCAAACATTGAACCGTTATCATATAGTTCCATATAGAGCCACCGCAGTTCATCGAAATGTTTTTGGAACCGATTTTCGTAAGTCTTCTTTGCAGCGTCCGCTTTCACGTTATTTTCCTCCTTACAATGAATTTCTGCTTTTATGCTTCCACGGCAAGCAATTTTTCCATTCTATCCGTCCTTCCATATTTTACTACCTGGAATCCCGTATAATCGTCGCTGTTTGTCAACAGCACCGCCTGCCATACCGCATATGAGCGGCTTGGTTAATCCAGTTTCGGACAAATGCATTTATAGTCCGAAATCGGATTTCTATCAATTATCCTGCATACGACCGTCAAATATAGCTTCTTCCACCACTTGTATGCATTGGTCTGTATTTTTTAAAATTTCTTCCCCCCAGAAACGGATGACCGTCCAATTCATAAATAATAATTTCTGATCCACTTCTGCATCCCGTTCCTTATTCCGCCCAATTTTTTTAATCCAATAATCCGGGTTCTTTCCCTTCAGCAATCTCGGCTTTAAGACATCCCAATCCCTGCCATGCCAGAATTCGCTGTCGCAGAAGATCGCGATCCGGTACTTGGTAAGGACAATATCAGGCGTTCCCGGCAGCTGCTTATAGTTTTTCCGGTATCGATATCCCCTCTGCCACAATGCCTTTCTTAACTGCACTTCGATTTTGGTATCTTTGGAACGGATATGGGACATGCATTTGCTTCTTTGTTCTTTCGTCAATGTATCCATATCCAGGCCTCCCTAGCATGATCCATCTTTAGCCGCAGCACTCCTCTTCCCATCCCTTGCAGACATCGATCCATTCCGCAAAACCGGAATACTCTTCCAATTCCCCGATCGTCAGCTCGATAGCGCTGTTGCTGCTCCCGCAGGCCGGAAAAACAGCAGCAAACCTTTTTAGCGAAATGTCCAGATAAACCGCAACGCCTTCCTGAATACCGAAAGGGCATACGCCTCCGACTGCATGGCCTATCATCGTTTCTGCTTCCTCCGGCGTAAGCATTTTCGCTTTCGTGCCAAACTGCGCTTTATACTTCGGATTATCTATTTTAGCATCCCCAGCGGTTACAATCAGGATCGCTTTTCCGTCCACCATAAAGGAAAGCGTCTTTGCGATTCTCTTCCCTTCGCAGCCGAGCGCGGCAGCCGCCAGCTCCACAGTGGCGCTGGAAACTTCAAATTCCCTGATCCTGTCCTCCATATGATATTGCCTGAAATATTCCCTTACTCTGTCTATCGCCATTCTTTGATCCTCCTGCTGTTTTTTCGTTTGTCTGCTTTATATAGTATAACAATAATAGACAGAATCCACAATACGGAAGTACACCGCATGCACGACAAACGCATGAATGTGTATCATAACTAAATCCCCACATCTATTTGAAAAATTACAGGTTCATAATCAGTTCCAGATGTTTTTCAGGATTTGTCCCTATTGCATACCTTTT
>JAETNQ010000082.1 GCA_021772075.1 Lachnospiraceae bacterium | reverse complement strand
TATGAGCCTTATAAAATCAAGGTGTTCAATACGATCAATTTCTCAAAAAGTATGCACTACAACCCTTTTGCCTACATTCACAATGAGAAAGATATTCTGAAACTGGTAACGGTGCTGATCGCAAATACCAAAGGAGAAGGAAAATCAGGTGACGATTTCTGGGTCAAGGCCGAAACCTTGCTTTACACGGCGTTGATCGGCTATATCTATTATGAGGCCCCCACAAACGAGCAGAATTTTTCCACTCTGGTAGAAATGATAAACGCTATGGAGGTCCGGGAGGATGACGAAAGTTTCAAAAATGCTGTTGACCTTCTCTTTGACGCACTGGAGCAGAAAGACCCGGATCACTTTGCCCTTCGCCAGTATAAAAAATACAAGCTGGCCGCTGGCAAGACAGCAAAATCTATCCTTATTTCCTGCGGTGCCAGACTTGCCCCCTTCGACATTAAGGAAGTCCGGGAGATCACTATGTACGACGAGCTGGAGCTTGACCTGGTCGGGGATAGGAAAACGGCGCTGTTCTTTATTATTAGCGATACGGACGCGACTTTCAATTTCCTTGTCAGTATGGCTTATACCCAGTTATTTAACTTGCTGTGTGAGCGTGCCGACGACAAGTACGGCGGCAGGCTGCCGGTACATGTGCGGTGCCTGATCGACGAGGCCGCCAATATCGGGCAGATTCCAAACCTGGAAAAGCTGATGGCAACGATCCGTTCCAGGGAGATTTCGGCCTGTCTGGTCCTGCAGGCGCAGAGCCAGTTAAAGGCGCTTTATAAGGACAACATGGACACCATCATCGGCAACTGTGACGCCTCCCTTTTCCTGGGAGGCAAGGAAGAAACCACCTTAAAAAGCTGGAACTCCCTGCTCGGAAAGGAGACCATCGACATGTATAACACCAGCGTCACCAAAGGCAATCAGGAATCCCACGGCCAGAATTTCCAGAAGTTGGGGAAGGATATGACATACTTGTTGGTGAAGAGTTCAGTTGCCTTGAATTTTACATGAACAGGGACACGATCAACTGGATTCGGAAAAATAGAATACAGGAGGTCGGAAATGGAAAAATTGCCGAAATACATGAAAGAGAATGGCATCGACTACATCCTTGTCGGAGACTATTACTTCCCTATGCTGGTATTGCAGGAGGAAAGCCATTCCATAGGACGGTGGGGACGGCTGCGTCGGGACTATCTGAAAGAATACCGCCCCGGATATTATAGCAGCCTGCTTCTGTCTGGTAAACTGTGGACTTATCTTGCTACTTTGAACGAACAGGTGCAGGAGCGGCTGGATACGATCATAATGCAGATGATGGCTGCAGAGGGCGTAACTGAGGACTTAAAGCGCAACTCCCAGATGGAATGGGTACGGGCTGCCAATTCCATCCGTAACCGGGCGGAGGAAATTATCCTGCACGAAATGATCTATGTATAAGGAGGCCGTCATGAGATATCGGATTGAGTATGCTGACAGAAGGTATTGCAGCTTTGCCAACGGGAGAAAAGACCTGCTGGATCGACTGAAACTGTTGAAAAGTGAAGAGGTATCAGATATCCGCAAGCTCTACAAGAGTGGGGCAAGCGATTCTGTCTATGAATTGTACTGCAGATTTATCGGCTCCTGAGCCGGGAAACATAAGTGCAAAGTGAACATAGGATATCTGGAAGGGGAACCGTTGTTTTACGTCAAAACAGCGGTTCCCCTTCTGTGCTTTTAACGCTTTTTCCGCTTCTTGTTCTCCGGCGGTATCGGGGAAGATTTCCCTCTTTGGCTGATAATATTTTTCAGTTTGGGGGATTTTTTGCAAACCCGGACAAATGCGCTTCGGTCTTCCTGGGTGAGCTTGTCAAAATCAATATCAAGCACCTGGCAGATCAGGAAGCCCCTCTTTTCATCCGCAGTCCCTTCGTAGCTGAGGGCTTCTGCCAGCAGCAGAGCCATGTCCTGTGCGATTGTTTCGGCTTCCGTCTCAGCTTCCGCCGTTGTCGGGTCTTTTTCATGCTGTTTGCGCAGGTCTTTGACGATGGCATCCAGATCATCATGGATCACGTGGCTGTAAAATAAATCCTCGCTTACCTGTGCAAGCTCCAGTGTGCGGAGGTTTATGTCGTCATCGTCCGGGTGGTATTTTGAGATAACAGCCTGCCGTGACTGCTCCAGCAGCAGGTTCATGTCCCGGATGTGCATGTCGGCAATCCGGTCAACGCATACCTCGATGTCCGTCATGAGCCGGACAAAACTGGGATGGCAGGCAAGCTCACAGAGCAGGCGGTTGTTGATCCTGCCGCTCTTCAAAAGCTCCACCATAGAATCATTCAGATGGAGTTCATAGAGCGGCGTGTTTGGATGGCACTTGTTTTCAGTCAGCCCCATGAGATAGTCCATTGACAGCCCATAAAATTCAGCCAGCTTTGCAAGGTTGAAGGGGCTTATGTCGGTGCAGTTATCGGATTCGTATTTACTAAGGGTGGCATGGCCGATCCCGGTGGCCTTTTCAAGGTCGAGCAGGGTCATGTGCCTGTTCACCCTTTCATCTTTTAATTTTTCCTGTAGGGAAAGTTTCGTGTACATATCACAGTCTCCTTTTGTATGCTTTCCTGTTGAGAAGATTATAGCACAACCGATTCCAAAAGCGTGGAAAAAATCAAAATCCACGCTTTTTTCCGACGTTTTGGATATGCGGGGGCGCAGGGCTTTTCCTGATAAAATTGGTTTTGCCAGTAAGGCAGGCACATTGAAAATTGAATGACCTTCTACAGTGATATGGCCTCTGGGGAAGTGCTGCGGTGATATGAGCGCACCAAAGGGGACGATACGCCGGGGGAACCGGGCAGGAACGGCTGAATGGTAAAAAGGCGAAAAAGAATGAAATTATGAAAGGAATGGTTTTATGAAACTGAACATTGAAGAAAAGAAAATATTATACGCTTATGGTTGCCGGAACCATCACAATACGGTGGCAAGGCTGAAATGGCTGGCGGCGCTGACTGTTGACGCAGATGTAAAACAGCGGCTTGTGGGCCTTGCACGGAAGATTGACCGGGAGGGGGCCGAGAGATGGTACGGACGCTTTTACCAGCAGCTCCGCTCTGAAATGGACGGCTACTTTGTGGCAGTGCATCAGATGCGAGCGGTAGAAAACAACACGGATTGGGAGGGTGATTTATATGACGAAGCTGTCTAAGTATGAGAAAGAAACTATTATCAATTTTAATGAAGGTGACACTACGGCCAGCATTTATACATTCAATGCGGACTTGAAGCGCAGGCTGGCAGATTTCAGCTTAAAATATCCTGCCCTGTGCCATCTGAAACACAATACCGCCGAGGGCAGCGTGACCTATGTGATTGAAAAGTCCCGGCTGTCAATCCGGCTTGTACCGCCGTACAATGAGGAACGGAGGGCGGCTGCCCGGGCTTATGCCAAAGAGCATGGCTTCAAGCCGGTGGCACAGGGAGAGAAAACAGCATGATTTCGGGGCGTCTGAGGTGAAAATGTCGGATTCAGACCTGGCATTTTCGCTTTGAAATATCAAAGATATATAGAATATCCACTATCCTGAGAAACAGAAAAATGTCAGGTCTGGAACGCATATGCAGGCTTGACGGAAAGGAGGAGCCTATGGGGGATGTATATGGCTATATCCGGGTCAGTACAAAGGAACAGAACGAGGATCGCCAGTTGATTGCCCTGAAAGAGATTTCCGTGCAGGAAAAGAATATTTTCATGGATAAGCAGTCAGGCAAGGATTTTAAACGTCCGATGTATCAGAAGCTGATACGCCGGTTGAAGAAAGATGACTTGCTCTATATAAAGAGCATTGACCGACTGGGGCGAAACTACGCTGAGATTTTAGAACAGTGGCGGATTTTAACGAAGGAGAAAGGGGTTGACATTGTGGTGCTGGATATGCCGCTGCTGGATACACGCCGGGGCAAAGACCTGATGGGGACATTTTTAAGCGACATCGTGCTGCAGGTGCTTTCTTTTGTGGCGGAAAATGAGAGGACGAACATCCGGCAAAGGCAGGCAGAAGGGATTGCGGCGGCGAAACTGCGTGGCGTGCGGTTCGGGCGAGAGCCGAAGCCCCTGCCGGAGAATTTTCACCAGATGTACCAGCAGTGGAAAAACGGCAAAATCACGGGGACAGCGGCGGCAAAAGCCTGCGGAATGCCGCTGTCCACCTTCCGATACCGGGCTGATATTTACGAAAAAGCCAAGAAATTGTAAATGGGCGATTTTACAGGATTGTGTACCTTTCTGCAAATCACCCGCTAAATTTTAACCTCATTCATAATACCACAAAAACCCGTATTTTTCCATGGCTGATTGTCCTTTCTGCTGCCGGGAAATACCCTTGCC
>JAETNQ010000034.1 GCA_021772075.1 Lachnospiraceae bacterium | reverse complement strand
TTGCAAGTCCATTTTACACGAATTGAAAATCAAATTACACGAATTTCGGGCGAATAGGCGAACTTTTTTCGGTCACAAATTGGAGGTTTTCATATGCCAGAGTTCAAATTACATGCTCCATACAAGCCCACAGGCGACCAGCCGCAGGCAATCGCAGAGTTGGTCAAAGGCTTTCAGGAGGGCAACCAATTCCAGACTTTACTAGGGGTTACGGGTTCCGGCAAGACGTTCACGATGGCAAATGTGATACAAGCCTTGCAGAAACCGACACTCGTAATCGCCCATAATAAGACGTTGGCGGCGCAGCTCTACGGAGAATTCAAGGAGTTCTTCCCGGAGAATGCGGTGGAATATTTTGTGTCCTACTACGATTATTACCAGCCGGAGGCTTACGTGCCGTCTTCGGATACCTATATAGCGAAAGATTCTTCCATCAATGAGGAGATCGAGAAACTGCGGCTGTCGGCGACGGCGTCCCTGACGGAGAGGCGGGATGTGGTGGTCGTGGCCAGCGTATCCTGCATATATGGTTTGGGAAGCCCGGATGATTACCAGGAGATGATCGTATCTCTGCGTCCGGGAATGATCAAAGACAGGGATTCGGTGATCCGGGAACTGATCGATATCCAATATGACAGGAACGATATGGATCTGGGCAGAGGATGTTTTCGTGTGCGGGGAGATGTGGTGGAAATTTATCCGGCACAGGGCGGGGACTATCTCATACGGGTGGAGTTTTTCGGGGATGAAATAGACCGGATCGCGGAAATCGATCCATTGACCGGCCAGGTGCATGCGGTGCTGGAACATATTTCTATATTTCCGGCTTCCCATTATGTAGTATCCCAGGATAAAATTAATGCGGCGTGCAAAAATATAGAGACAGAATTGGAAGCAAGAGTGCGTTTCTTTAAAGGAGAGGACAAGCTGCTGGAAGCGCAGAGGATTTCCGAAAGGACGAACTTTGATATCGAAATGCTGAGGGAGACAGGATTTTGCTCCGGCATTGAGAACTATTCCCGGCATTTGAATGGAATGCAGGAGGGGGCGACGCCTCTTACTTTGATGGATTATTTTAAAGACGACTATTTAATTATTATTGACGAGTCCCATATGACAATCCCGCAGATCAGGGGGATGTTCGCCGGGGACCGTTCCCGGAAGAATACGCTGGTGGATTATGGCTTCCGCCTTCCGTCCGCGCTGGATAACCGGCCTTTGAATTTCCAGGAGTTTGAGGAGCATATCGACCAGCTGCTGTTTGTTTCGGCAACTCCTGCCGAATACGAAAAGGATCATGAACTGCTGCGGACGGAACAGATCATCCGCCCTACGGGGCTTCTGGATCCGGAGGTGGCCGTGCGCCCGGTGGAAGGGCAGATCGACGATTTGGTCAGCGAGGTCCGTAAGGAGACGGAAAAGCATAATAAGGTATTGGTAACGACGTTGACAAAGAGAATGGCTGAAGATTTGACCGATTATATGAAAGAAGTAGGGATCCGGGTCAAATATCTTCATTCGGATATCGATACATTGGAAAGAGCCGAGATTATCAGGGATATGCGGCTGGATGTATTCGATGTGCTGGTAGGGATCAACCTGTTGAGGGAAGGGCTGGATATTCCGGAGATATCGCTGGTGGCCATATTGGATGCGGATAAGGAAGGATTTCTGCGTTCGGAGACTTCGCTGATCCAGACGATCGGGCGTGCTGCCAGGAATGCGGAAGGCAGGGTGGTCATGTATGCCGATAATATGACGGATTCCATGCAGGCGGCTATAACAGAGACGAACAGAAGGCGCGAGATACAAAATAAATATAACGAGGAACATGGAATTACCCCGCAGACGATAAAGAAAGCGGTGCGGGAGCTGATCAGCATTTCCAAAGTGATCGCTAAGGAAGAGGCGAATTTTGAGAAAGATCCTGAGTCCATGAGCGATGAGGAACTGGAAAAATTGATCGGAAAGATCCAGAAAAAGATGAAGCAGGCGGCAGCAGACCTGAACTTTGAAGCGGCGGCGGAACTTCGGGATAAGATGGCGGAATTAAAGAAACAGCTGGCAGAGCGGAAATGAGGAAGGACATGGAAGAGACGAATAAGAAAATGCTGCCCCGCAGGGAATACATTAAAATACGCGGGGCGAATGAACATAACTTGAAGAACATTGATGTGGATATACCGAGGAATGAATTTGTGGTTCTTACCGGACTGTCCGGTTCCGGGAAGTCTTCTTTGGCATTTGATACCATTTATGCGGAAGGACAGCGGCGCTATATGGAGTCTTTATCTTCTTATGCCAGGCAGTTCCTCGGCCAGATGGAAAAGCCGAATGTAGAAAAAATAGAAGGGCTTTCCCCGGCCATTTCCATCGACCAGAAATCGACGAACCGCAATCCGAGATCCACAGTGGGCACGGTGACGGAAATCTATGATTATTTCAGGCTGTTATATGCCAGGATCGGTATTCCCCATTGCCCGTCCTGCGGGCGTGAAATTAAAAAACAGTCGGTAGACCAGATGACAGACCAGATCATGGCAATGCCGGAAGGAACTAAAATCCAGCTTCTTGCCCCTGTTGTCAGAGGAAGGAAAGGCGAACACGCAAAGGTGCTTGAACGCGCAAAAAAGAGCGGATATGTGCGTGTCCGCGTGGACGGGAGCCTTTATGAACTGTCGGAAGAAATTAAATTGGATAAAAATATCAAGCATAATATCGAAATCGTGGTGGACCGTCTGGTAGTTAAGGACGGGATCGAACGGAGGCTGACGGACTCCGTTGAAAATGTATTGGCTCTGGCAGAGGGGCTTTTGGTTGTGGATGTCATAGGCGGGGAGACTGTGAACTTCAGCCAGAGCTTTTCCTGCCCGGACTGCGGCGTCAGCATCAGTGAGATCGAACCGAGAAGTTTTTCCTTTAATAATCCTTTCGGCGCCTGCCCGGACTGTTTCGGCCTTGGATATAAAATGGAATTCGATGTGGATCTGATGATTCCTGATAAAAGGCTCAGCATCAATGAGGGGGCGGTTGCTGTTATGGGATGGCAGTCCTGTAACGATCCTTCCAGCTTTACCAATGCTATTCTGCTTGCGCTTGGAAAAGAATATGGATTTGACCTAGATACTCCCTTTGAGGAATATCCGGACAAAGTGACGGATGTTATCCTGCATGGGACAAAAGGGAAAGAAGTTACGGTATACTATAAAGGACAGAGAGGGCAGGGAATCTATCCGGTTGCCTTTGAAGGGCTGATAAAGAATGTGGAGCGCCGTTACCGGGAGACCTCTTCGGACGTTATGAAGCAGGAGTACGAATCCTTTATGCATATTACGCCATGCAGGCTTTGCAAGGGAATGCGCCTGAAAAGAGAATCGCTGGCTGTTACGGTATGTGATAAGAATATCTTTGAAATAACATCTATGTCTATCGGGAAGCTTCATGGATTTTTGAAGGAGATGGAGCTGACCAGGCAGCAACAGCTTATCGGCAAACAAGTGCTGAAGGAAATCCGGGCAAGAGTAGGATTTTTAATCGATGTGGGGCTGGACTACCTTTCCCTGGCAAGGGCGACGGGGACTCTGTCCGGAGGGGAAGCACAGAGGATCCGCCTGGCAACCCAGATAGGTTCCGGTCTTGTGGGAGTATGTTATATTTTGGACGAGCCGAGCATCGGCCTGCACCAGAGGGACAATGACAAGCTGCTGAATACGCTGAGAAATTTGAAAGATATGGGAAATACGTTGATTGTCGTGGAGCATGATGAAGATACGATGCTGGCGGCGGATTATGTCGTGGATATCGGCCCGGGGGCAGGATCCCATGGGGGAGAGGTGGTGGCTGCGGGGACGGCGGAGGAGATCATGGCCGTGCCCGAATCCATAACAGGGCAGTATCTCAGCGGCAGGCGGCAGATTCCGGTTCCCGAAAAGAGGAGGAAGCCGACCGGAAAGCTGACGGTGCTGAAAGCAGCAGAAAATAATCTGAAGAATATCGATGTGGAATTTCCTCTTGGAGTGCTGACCTGCGTGACGGGAGTTTCTGGTTCGGGAAAAAGTTCTTTGGTAAATGAAATTCTATATAAACGCCTGGCAAAAGAACTGAACCGGGCGAGGACGATCCCCGGCAGACACGGGGGAATCAAAGGAATCGAGCAGCTGGACAAAGTGATAGACATCGACCAATCCCCCATCGGAAGGACGCCCCGTTCCAATCCGGCCACCTATACCGGCGTGTTCGACCAGATCAGGGATCTGTTCGCCGCTACGGCGGATGCCAAGGCGAAAGGCTATAAGAAGGGCCGCTTCAGTTTTAATGTAAAGGGAGGCAGATGCGAGGCTTGCAGCGGTGACGGCATTATTAAAATCGAGATGCACTTCCTGCCCGATGTTTATGTCCCTTGCGAAGTATGCGGGGGAAAGAGGTACAACAGGGAAACTTTGGAGGTAAAATATAAAGGAAAAAGTATTTATGACGTGCTGGATATGACAGTAGAGGAAGCAGTAGGTTTTTTTGAAAATGTACCTTCCATCCGGCGGAAAATAGAGACGTTGAACGATGTGGGACTGTCATATATCAAACTGGGGCAGCCTTCCACCACATTATCCGGCGGGGAAGCCCAAAGGATTAAGCTGGCTGCGGAATTAAGCAAACGGAGCACGGGGAAGACGATTTATATTCTGGACGAGCCGACTACGGGCCTCCATTTTGCGGATGTCCATAAGCTGACGGAAATATTGCACAGGCTGGCGGACGGCGGCAATACGGTGGTAGTAATAGAGCATAACCTGGATGTGATAAAAACGGCGGATTATATTATCGATATCGGGCCGGAAGGCGGGGACAGAGGGGGAACCGTGATTGCCAGCGGAACGCCGGAAGAAGTTGCCGGGAATGACAAGTCCTATACGGGGGCATATGTGAAGAAAATGCTCGAAAAACAGAGGACGCCGGAAAAGCAGCAATAGCAAAATCAGGAAAATGGGAGGAAAGGCTAAAGTTTTAGGGAAAAGAAACCGATGTATTTAGAAATATTAATCTTTTAAAAAAATTCAAGAAACCTCTTTGAAAAACTCTTTCTTTAGGTTATAATGGTTTTGCGTGTTTAGTTTATGGACAAATGGAAAATATTAAAATAGATGTTCAGCAAAAATACAACTATAGAAAGAAAGGGGCTTACCATGCAATATACGGATATCGGAATTGATTTGGGCACAGCAAGCATTTTAGTATATATAAGAGGAAAAGGGGTAGTATTGAAAGAACCTTCCGTTGTGGCGTTTGACAGGGATACGGATAAGATTAAGGCGATCGGCGAGGAAGCCAGGCTGATGCTTGGAAGGACGCCGGGAAACATCGTAGCCATCCGGCCTTTGCGCCAGGGAGTTATTTCCGATTATGAAACGACGGAAAAAATGATGAAATATTTTATCCAGAAGGCGATCGGGAAAAAGACGTTCCGCAAGCCGAGGATTGCGGTCTGCGTACCGAGCGGAGTGACGGAAGTGGAAAGAAAAGCCGTTCAGGATGCTACGGAGCAGGCAGGAGCCAGAGATGTATTTATTATTGAGGAACCGATTGCGGCAGCGATAGGAGCCGGGATTGATATATATAAGCCGTGCGGCAATATGATCGTCGATATTGGGGGAGGCACTTCCGATATTGCGGTTATTTCATTGGGAGGAACGGTTGTCAGCGCGTCCATTAAGATTGCCGGGGATGATTTTGATGAAGCGCTCATTCGCTATATGAGAAAAAAACATAATCTGTTGATCGGGGAAAGAACAGCGGAGGATTTGAAAATAAAAATCGGATCTGCCTTCAAGCGAAGCGAGGTTGATTATATGGATGTGAGGGGGCGTAACCTTGTCACCGGGCTGCCAAGGACCGTTAAGGTTTCTTCAGAAGAAACCGAGGAAGCCCTCAGGGAGACGACGGCACAGATCGTAGAGACTATCCATAGCGTATTGGAGAAGACTCCGCCGGAGCTGGCTGCAGACATCGCGGACAGGGGAATCGTCCTGACCGGAGGAGGGAGCATGCTGAGAGGGCTGGAGGATCTCATTGAATCCAAGACGGGGATCAATACAATGACTGCGGAGGAGCCGACGACTGCAGTAGCTATCGGAACCGGCAAGTACGTGGAGTTCCTGGCAGGATACCGGGAGGAATAGAGGCGGAAAAGAGGAGGAGAAAAATGCTTAAGGGGTTATATACCGCATATACAGGTATGTTGAACGAGCAGCACAGGATGGATGTCATGACGAACAACCTGGCAAATGCGAACACCAACGGCTATAAGAAGGAAGGGGCTACCAGCCAGGCATTTAACGATGTGCTGGCCTATAAGCTGAAGGATACATCGGAAACGGCCAGGCTGACGAGGCAGCTCGGCGTGAATAATCTGGGCGTGAAAATCGGGGAGGGCTATACGGATTATTCCCAAGGGCCGATCAAGGGAACGGAGAATGCCTTTGACCTGGCATTGTCAGGGCCGGGATTTTTTGTTGTGTCTTATACTAACAGGAATAATGAGAGTTCTCTTAAGTACACGAGGGACGGGAGCTTTCGGATGGATACGCAGGGATATCTGGTGACGCATGACGGCGATTACGTGATGGGCGCTAATAATGCCAGGATACGCTTGGATCCCCTGCTGGATGTCAGGATAGATACCAGCGGCAATATTATGCAGGGGGACGATAATACGCCGGTTGCCCAGATCGGCATCCGGGATTTCCGGGATTATAATTATCTGGAAAAGTATGGGGAGAATTATTACCAGCCGGTGGAAGGGGCGACTTTCCAGGATGCCGAGGCAAAGGTATACCAAGGATATCTGGAGAGTTCCAATATTTCGGTAGTAACAGAAATGGTAAACATGATTAATATATCAAGGGCTTATGAAACGAATCAGAAAGTAATCCAGACGTATGACAGCACATTGGAGACTGCCGTTACTCAGATCGGCAGGTTATAGGAGGGTTTAAATTATGGTTAGAAGTTTATGGTCTGCGGCGACAGGGATGAATGCACAACAGACAAACGTGGATACGATTGCAAATAATTTGGCAAATGTAAATTCCGCCGGATACAAGTCCCAGGTCGCACAATTCAAATCGTTATTATACCAGACGCTGCAAACGGCTACGACGACTGCCAACGGCGATCCGAAACCGGTAACGTCCCAGGTCGGGCTGGGCGTAAGGACGGCTTCTATTAATCAGCTTTTTGGCCAGGGCAGTCTGCTCGCTTCGGAAAGCAAGACCGCATTTGCGATCGAGGGCGATGGTTTTTTTGCAGTCCGCAATGCGAACGGGGAAATTAATTATACGAGAAACGGCGATTTCACATGGGCGACAGGGGGAACAAACCGGCTTATGCTGACGACTTCTGACGGACTTCCGGTATTGAGCACGGCAAACCAGCCGATCCAGCTGGCGGGCGATTTTGTTACCAGCAGAATAACGATCAGCGCTGACGGCACGCTGATGTATCCCGATGAAAACAATAATCCCCAGTCCCTTGGAATGACAATAGGAGCTTTCCAGTTCAGGAATCCGTCGGGGCTGGAACGCCAGGGGGATACCTTATATGCGGCTACGGCAGCCAGCGGGGCGGTGATTAATGAAGCGACGAACCCGAATGTGCGCCGGAGCAAACTGGTACAGGGATATCTGGAAGGCTCCAACGTGAAGGTGGCAGATGAAATGGTAAACCTGATTGTGGCACAGCGCGCATATGAAATGAATTCCAAAGCGATTACGACCACCGACGAGATGATGCAGCAGGCGAATAACCTGAAACGGTAAGAGGCCGGAGGCATAATCGGATAGCTGAGAATGTGCTTTCGCCTGAACCAGGCGGGAAACGGAGGACAGATAATGGATATAGGCAACGGTGTTTCGGCGGCATATGCCAATTATATATCGTCGCAGGCGACATCTTCCAAATTGGACGGGCAGATCAGAAAAAAAGATTATACGCAGTCTTCGGATGATGAACTTCTGGCGGTCTGTAAAGAGTTTGAGGCTTATTTTGTAGAGCAGATGTTCAAAGAAATGCAGAAAACAGTGGATGTTTTCAGCGACGGGGAATCCAACCCCAATGATACGCTGGTAGATTTTTTTAAGGATAATGCATTGCAGGAACTGGCGAATACTTCGACGGAGAGGGAAGGCCTTGGACTGGCACAGATGCTTTATGAGCAGATGAAGCGCAACTATAATTTGTAATATTAGTATATATACTATATACCGTATATATATTATATACCGTATATAGTATCAATGATGTTGGCATACATAAAAAGGCTGCTTGTTCAGGCAGCCTTTTGGTATTATAGGAAAACGGGAAAATGGAACAGGTAAAAGGTTATGTGGAGCATATCATTTACCGCAACGATGATAACGGCTATACTGTTATGAACTTGGTGGATGGAGAGGAAGAGATCGTATGTGTAGGGAATTTCCGGACGGTGGACCAAGGGGAAACTTTGGAGGTGTCCGGCAATTATACGGAACACCCCCTATATGGCATACAGCTTAAAGCAGAAAGTTATCGCGTGGTGGAGCCGGATGACGAGGCCGGCATGGAAAGATATCTTGCTTCCGGGGCGATCAAGGGAATCGGCGCGGCACTGGCATCGCGGATTATAAAAAAATTCGGGAAGGATACTTTTCGGATCATTGAGGAAGAACCGGAGCGGCTTGCTGAAATCAAGGGGATCAGCGAAAAAAAGGCGAGGGAAATCGCGGTCAGGATGGAAGAAAAAAAGGATATGCGCAGCGCTATGGTGTTTCTGCAGAAGTATGGAATATCCGATACGATGGCGGTCAGGATATATAATACTTATGGCGAGGAAATTTATGGCGTCATGAGGGAAAATCCATACCGGCTGGCGGAGGATGTGGGCGGTATTGGTTTTAAGGCCGCCGATGAGATCGCCCGTAAGGCGGGGATCCATATGGATTCCGACTACCGTATCAGAAGCGGTATTTTATATGCTTTGGCTCAGGCAATGGCAGAGGGGAATATCTATTTGCCGGAAAACATATTGTTAGAAAAGTGTAAATGGCTGCTGGAAGTTGATAAAGAAGGGATAGAACCCCAGATCTCTAACCTGGCGATGGAAAAGAAGATTGTGGTAAAGCTGGCCGGGGGAAAAAGGATATACGCCGCTTCCGCTTATTATGAGGAATTAAACTGCGCGAAAATGCTGCATGACCTGAATATTTCCGTAATGCCGGATAATGAGTGGGAAGCATCCGGGGAAAAACGCGTCCAACAGCGTATTGGCATGCTGGAGGAAACACAGGGAATCCGGTTGGATGAGCTGCAAAGGCGCGCGGTACAGGAAAGCATAAAAAACGGGATTATGATTTTGACCGGCGGCCCCGGAACAGGAAAGACCACAACGATCAATACCATCATAGGATATTTTGCAGAAGAAGGAATGGACATTTTCCTGGCGGCTCCGACGGGGCGGGCGGCTAAGCGGATGACAGAAGCGACCGGATATGAAGCGAAGACTATTCACAGGATGCTGGAATTGAACGGGGCTTCCGTAGAAGAAAAACGGCTGGCCAAATTTGAAAGAAATGAAGAAAATCCGTTGGAAGCGGACGTTATTATTATTGATGAGATGTCTATGGTAGATATCCATTTGTTCCAGGCATTGCTGAAAGCGATTATGCCGGGAACCAGGCTGGTCATGGCAGGGGATATCAACCAGCTGCCTTCGGTAGGCCCCGGGCAGGTGCTGAAAGATTTGATTGACAGCCGGTGCTTTCCCATGGTAATGCTGCAAAAGATTTTCCGTCAGGCGGAAGAAAGCGATATTGTGGTGAACGCCCATCGGATTCACGAAGGAAAAAACATTGCGTTGGATAATAAAAGCATGGATTTCTTTTTTCTGGAAAGAAACGATGTCAATGTGATTTATAAGCATATGATCCAGCTGATCCGGGAAAAGCTTCCCCCTTATGTCCATGCGGGAAGCTACGATATACAAGTGCTGACTCCTATGAGGAAGGGAAGTCTGGGAGTGGAAACATTAAACGGAATTTTGCAGCAGTATTTGAATCCTCCGGATGCATCCAAAGAAGAGCATCCTTATGGCGGCGGGTTGTTCCGCGTAGGGGATAAAGTGATGCAGATAAAGAACAATTACCAGATGGAATGGGAAGTCGTGAGCAAGTACGGCATTCCGGTGGATAAAGGGCTGGGTGTGTTTAACGGGGATATAGGGATCGTGCGGGAAATCAATGAGTTTTCCCAAGAACTGGTGGTGGAATTTGATGAATGCCGGCGGGTGGCGTATCCCTTTCAGCAGCTGGATGAGATCGAGCTGGCCTATGCAGTGACGATCCATAAATCCCAGGGCAGCGAATATCCGGCTGTGATTATGCCTTTGCTGTCCGGGCCGAAAATGCTGATGAACCGGAATCTTTTATATACGGGAGTGACACGCGCAAAGTACTGTGTCACAATTCTTGGCAGCAGACAGATGGTCGGGGATATGATTGCCAATGAGAGCCAGAATGAAAGGTATACCAGCCTGTGCGACAGGATCAGGGAAATGATATTGCCGGATCGTATGTAACTCCTGCCCGGAGAAACATGACGGAGGAAAATGAAGAAAAAATATGGAATAGCAGAAACGATCCTGGATCTGGCGTTCCCCCCAAGATGCCCGATTTGCGATCATATCATTCCATTCCGGGCGGGAGATATCTGCGGAGGATGCCTGAAACAGATAAAACCGATCAGCGGGCCGGTATGCATGAAATGCGGGAAACCTTTGGAAGAAGAGGATGAATATTGCTTTGACTGTAGAACGAAAAAACATTTGTACAAACAGGGGATCAGTGTTTTTAAATACCGCGATATCGCGCCTTCCGTTTACCGCTTCAAGTATGAGGGAAGGCAGGAATATGCCGTTTTTTTCGGGAGGTGCATGGCTTGGAAGCTGGAAAGGAGGATAAAACAATGGGGGGCGGAGGCGCTGGTGCCGGTGCCTGTCCATCCGTCCAGGAAGAGACAGAGGGGATATAACCAAGCCGAATTGTTGGCGAAGGAGATTTCCGTCAGGACAGGGGTGCCGGTACGCTGTGATATCGTGGCGCGAAGGAAGAAAACTACGCCGCAAAAAGGTTTGGATGATAGACAAAGACAAAATAATTTGAAAAAGGCTTTTAAAATTCTGAAAAATGATGTAAAATTAAGTACGATTGTAATTATTGATGATATATACACAACAGGAAGTACGGTTGACGCTATGACTGCCACATTGCGGATGGCTGGGATAAAAAATATTTACTATGCGGCGCTGGCAATCGGCCGGGGACAATGAATGGGAGGGTTTATATATGGATGTACGTAATTGTAAAAAATGCGGAAGAATGTTTAACTATGCGATGGGACCTGTAGTATGCCCGCGGTGCAGAGAAGATTTGGAAGAAAAGTTCCAAGAGGTAAAGAAATACGTATACGAGCACCAAGGATGCGGCATTCAGGAAGTATCCGAGGAATGCGAGGTTTCCACCCAGCAGATTAAGCAGTGGCTGAGAGAGGAACGTTTGGAATTCTCATCGGATTCCCAGGTACTGATAAACTGTGAGAAATGCGGATCCCCGATCCGCAGCGGGCGTTTCTGCGAAAAATGCAAGAATGACATGACGCATAATCTGCAAAGCGCATATAAGAAAGCTACGGTGACGGTTCAGAAGCCGAAGGAATCGAAGGATAATCCTAAAATGCGTTTTTTGGATCACTAGGAGAAGCGGTTTTATGTTGAATCAGGAAAGAATCATTTTGATGACAAAGATGGCATCTTATGAGGAGAACGAAGGAAAGAAGAATAATTTGATTATGAATTATTTCCGGGGGGATTATGTATGGCTGCAGGTATTGAAATCTTTTGTCTGCGGCACCATTGCGTTCGGAGTGGTATTCGGAATGTATATTTTTTATGATTTCGAATTTTTCATGATGGACATTTATAAAATGGATCTGATGGAATTCGGTAAGTCCGTTTTGATGAAATATTTACTTGCAATAGGAATATATTCCGTAATTTCTTATGCGGTATATTGCTATCGGTATGCCAAAGCAAGAAACGGCGTAAGGCTGTATATGAATAATTTGCGCAGGCTTGCCAGCATGTATGATAAAACATAAAACAGGGCCGAAATGCCCTGAAAGGAAGTTACTATGACATCACTACTTGTTGCGAAACAATATTTAAAAAAATTCTATGGGAGATATGAAGTTTATCTCGTGCCTCTCTGGAAGTTTTTACTTGCATTCACAAGCCTGATGCTGATTAACGGAAGGCTTGGGTTTATGGAAAAAATCGATAGGATGACGATCGTACTCATTGCAGCGCTGATGTGTTCCTTTATGCCGATGAATTTTATTATTATTGTCGCGGCGGCGTTTGTGCTGCTGCATGTATATGCCTTATCCTTGGAGTGCGCGGTGGTCGTGCTGGCGGCATTTTTGCTTATGTTTTTGCTCTATTTCCGCTTTTCGCCGAAGGATACGGTTGTGGTATTGCTGACTCCCATATGTTTCTGGATGCGTATACCTTATGTAATCCCGATTGTGATGGGGCTTCTTGGTTCTCCGGCTTCTGCGGTGTCAGTGGCCTGCGGAACCGTGGTATATTATTTGATCGCTTATGTGAATGAAAGCACGACGACGCTCATATCTATGGAAGCGGATGAGATTACTGCCAAGTTCCGGTTTATTATCGACGGTATGCTGGATAACCGTACTATGGTGGTTACGGCGGCTGCCTTTGCGATTACGCTGGTTCTTGTGTATCTGATCCGGCGGCTTTCCGTCGATCATTCATGGACGATTGCCATTGTGGCCGGATCTTTGGTAAATATTATGCTTCTCCTGGTGGGCGATCTGATGTTCGATACGAATGTGGCCATTGGAGGAGTGATTCTTAGTACGGCGGCGGCGGCGTTGATCGCGGCAGTCATACAGTTTTTTGCATTTAATGTGGACTATGGCCGGACGGAAAAAGTGCAGTTTGAGGATGATGAGTATTACTATTATGTAAAAGCGGTTCCAAAGGTGACGGTTTCCACGCCGGAACGCAAAGTGAAGAAAATTAATCAGCAGAAGAAAGCGCGTTCTTCCCAAAAGAGCACAGAGGGGAAAAAGACAGGCCAATGAGCGGAGCCTGTATAGAATGATGATGATAAAATGATAATATATTAAGACTGGAATGATTGGAAATGCAGCAGATTCAAGAATTTATGGACACATATTTCAGGCGTATGCCGGACATCCGATGGACTGACATTGCGGAGATCATTATACTTTCCTTCGTTGTGTACAGTATTTTGGTGTGGGTAAAAAATACAAAAGCGTGGTCGTTGCTGAAGGGTGTTATTGTAATTGCCATATTCTGGCTGATAGCAGCGATTTTTGATATGGAGACAATTCTATGGATTGCTGAGAATATGGTCAGTATAGCGTCTACGGCAATCATTGTGATCCTGCAGCCGGAACTGCGGAAAGCGATGGAGGAACTGGGCAGGAAAAATTTCATTGCTTCGCTGCTGCCTTTTGATTCCGGGAAGTCGGAATCCGGTCTTTTTTCCGACCGTACGATCAATGAGATTACAAAAGCCTGTGTAGAAATGGGAAAGGTAAAGACAGGGGCGTTGATTGTAATTCAGAAATCGCAGCCTTTGGCCGAGTACGAAAGAACAGGGATCGATATTGACGGCGTCGTCACCAGCCAGCTTTTGATCAATATTTTTGAACATAATACGCCGTTGCATGACGGCGCTGTTATTATACGCGGAAACAGGGTGACTTCCGCTACATGTTATCTGCCGCTGTCCGATAATATGCTATTAAGCAAAGAACTGGGAACAAGGCACAGGGCCGGCGTGGGGATTTCGGAAGTGACGGATTCCATGACGGTGATCGTGTCCGAGGAAACAGGAAGGATCAGCATTGCTTATGAAGGGAATCTGGAAAGGAACCTGGATGGGGATACATTGAAAGAAAGGCTGCGCGAGATCCAGGGAAAACCGGCGGAAGGAAAACGACGCAAGCTTTGGAAGGGAAGGGAAAAGAATGAAAAAGAAGCTGACTGAAAATCTTGGGCTGAAAATAGGCTCCGTTCTTTTTGCCGCTCTTTTATGGCTTCTTGTAACCAATATAAACAATCCTGCAACTACCCATAGGGTGAACAATGTCAGGGTGACGATTATCAACGGAGAGGTTCTTACCAGCCAGGGAAAAATGTATGAGGTATTGGATGATTCCGATGTACTCGATTATGTGGCGATTACAGGGCCGAAAACGGTAATGAGCAATATAAGCGGCGGCGATCTTGTTGCCATTGCGGATATGAATAAGCTGACTGCGGACAATACGATTCCGATCGAACTGTCCACAGTGCAGTATAATGAAAGTTTGGACAGCATCAGGGCGAGTTCCAGCGTGGTAAAGCTGAGAGTGGAAGACCGTAAAAGCATTTCTATTCCTCTGAAGGCTGAAACATCAGGAACTTTGCAGGAAGGTTATATCATAGGGGATGTAACGACGGATCAGAACCTGGTGAGGGTGTCGGGGCCTGAGTCGGTGATTTCCATGATCGAAACGGCTGAAGTGAATGTGGGAATTACCGGGTTTACCGGAGATATTGGAACAAATGCGGAAATAAAACTGTATGATGCCGATGGCAAAGAGGTGCCAAAGGATAAGCTGACCATGAATATCAGCACAGTAGGCGTCAATGTGGAGATTCTTGGAACAAAATCGATACCTCTCCGGTTTGCGGCTTCAGGAACGCCGGCTAACGGATACCGGGCGACAGGCGTTGTAAACAGTTCGCCCGAGAGTGTTCTGCTTGCGGGAAAAGGAAGCGTATTAAGGAATTTATCGGTGATTGAAATACCGGATACGGAGATTGACATTTCCGGGGCGACCGGGGACGTGACAACAACGGTGGACATCCGGCCTTATCTCTCGGGAAGCGTGGAGATGGCTGATGCGGAGTTTGACGGGAATGTATCCGTGACAGTAAAGGTGGAACAGGAGGTCACGAGGAGCATTACTATTTCGGAAAGCAATATCGTGATTGAAAACCTTCCGGAACAATATGAAGGAGTCATTTCCACTTATGAAGAGGAATTCCCTATACAGGTAAGAGGGCTGGCGGAGGAGGTCAACGCTCTGGATGCAAGCCAGATCAGAGGAGTGGTCGATATTAACCGGCTGCTGGAAACAGGCGTGATAGAAGAACTGGGAGAAGGATATTATGATGTAAACCTTTCGTTTAATCTGCCGGATACCGTGAGCCTGCGCGAAAATATAACGGTAAGGCTTAATATACGGGAACGGGATGATTAAGTAAAAGGAAATAAATTTCCGCAGAATTGGGCAGCAGACAACAAAGAGGGAGCAGAAGGGAGCGCTTATATGGGCAGATTATTTGGTACTGATGGAGTAAGAGGAGTTGCAAATGAAGAATTGACGCCATTGCTGGCTATGCAGCTGGGCCAGGCCGGCGCATATGTGCTGACCAAGGAAAAGGAGCATAAACCGACGATTATGGTGGGCTGCGATACGAGGATTTCCAGCGATATGCTGGCAAACGCATTAATGGCGGGAGCCTGTTCGGTAGGAGCTAACTGCGTATATGTTGGGGTGCTTCCTACACCGGCAATCGCATATCTGACAAGAAAATATAAAGTGGATGCAGGAGTAGTGGTTTCCGCTTCCCATAATCCTGTAGAGTTTAACGGTATCAAGTTTTTTGACGGGGATGGGTATAAGCTGCCCGATGAATTGGAAGATGAGATTGAGGAACTGATCAGGAATGGAATGAAGGATGTGAAGTTTCCTACCGGCGCCAGCGTGGGAAAGGTAAAATACCGTACGGATGCAAGGGAGGAATATATTAATCATTCGATGAAAGCGGTAAACATCGATCTGAGGGGGCTGAAGATCGTAGTTGACTGTGCGGAGGGCGCATCTTATTATACTTCCATTGAAGCATTGAAAGAACTGGGCGGGGAGATTGTGGCTATCCATAACAGTCCGGATGGGACGAACATCAACGCCAACTGCGGTTCCACTCATATGGAAGAGCTGCAGGCGAGAGTAGTATATGAGAAAGCGGATATCGGCCTGGCATTTGACGGCGATGCGGACAGACTGCTGGCAGTAGACGAAATGGGAAATATTATTGATGGAGACCAGATCATGGCTATTGTCGGCGTTCATATGAAGAATCAGGGAAAACTGAAGGGCGATATGATTATCGCTACGGTAATGAGTAATCTTGGATTCTTTTTAATGGGGGATAAAAACGGCATTAAGATAGAACAGACGAAAGTAGGCGACCGTTATGTCCTGGAACGGATGAAAGAGATTGGAGCCAGCCTTGGCGGAGAACAGTCGGGCCATATTATTTTTCTGGATGAGAATACGACCGGCGACGGGCTGCTGAGCGCGCTGCATCTTCTGCAAGTCATGGTGGAAACCAAGGAATCTTTATCGGAGTTATCCAAAGTAATGGAGGTCATGCCCCAGGCGCTTGTCAATGCGAAAGTTCCTAACCATAAAAAAGAGCGTTATATGGAGTACCCGGAAATTGCGGAGGCGATTTCCAAGCTGGACAGCAAGTTTGCGGGCGAAGGAAGAGTGTTGATCCGCCCTTCGGGAACAGAGCCGAAGGTTCGCGTCATGATAGAGGGAAAGGATAAAAAGCAGATCGATGAAGAGGCCAAAAAGCTGGCGGAGCTGATTCAGAATATTATGCTTTAAAAGCACATTTTTACTTAACAAGAAGGCTTCACAAGAGGTGAAAAAGGTGGTATAGTAAAAGAAGAGTATATGCAGCAGATAGATCAATATAAAACAAAGGCATATACAGTGAAGGAGAAGAGGGTATGGTAAGCCAAAAGGTAATGATAAAAAACCCCACTGGGCTGCATCTAAGGCCTGCAGGCATTCTATGCAAAGAAGCAATGCAGTTTAAATCATTAATCACATTTACATTTAAAGAGAACACGGCAAATGCGAAGAGCGTGCTGAGTGTACTTGGTGCGTGTGTAAAATGCGGCGATGAGGTGGAATTTGTTTGTGAAGGCGAGGATGAAGAAGAGGCTTTGAAAGCGTTGGTTCATGCAATTGAAAGCGGCCTTGGGGAGTGATCGCTGTTTGGGGGAAAACAAAGATAGTAGAAGCTGGCCGGCTCTTTGAGCCGGCTTTTCAATTCGGCGAGCCGGCTCGCAAAGCATGCCGGCATTTGGCGTACAGAGATGGGAGGAATCAATTATGCTGAATTATGAGAGATATAAACGAAATCCGGTCGTAGACTATCCGGAACGGAAATGGCCGGAAAAGGAAATAGAGAAAGCGCCTGTATGGTGCAGCGTGGATCTGCGGGATGGGAACCAGGCTTTGATCGACCCGATGGTGGTGCATGAAAAAATTGAGATGTTCCAATATTTGATTAAACTGGGCTTCCGGGAAATCGAAATAGGATTTCCGGCGGCGAGCCAGATCGAATATGATTTTCTGCGCCAGCTTGTGGATCGGAAGATGATACCGGAAGATGTCTGCGTCCAGGTGCTGACACAGTGCAGGGAGGAACAGATTGAAAGAACCTTTGAGTCCATCAAGGGATGCAGCCAGGCGATCGTGCATATTTATAATTCCACTTCGACGCTTCAAAGAGATGTGGTATTTGGCATGAGCCGGAAGGAAATTATCGATATAGCCGTACAAGGCACCAAATGGGTCAAGGAACGGGCAGAAAAATTTCCGGGAAAGATTATCCTGGAATATTCTCCGGAGAGCTTTACAGGGACAGAATTGGACTTTGCATTGGAGATATGCACGGCTGTCCAGGAAACATGGGGGCCTGATGCGGAGAATCCAATGATCATTAATCTGCCGTCCACGGTGGAAATGACGACGCCGAATGTATATGCGGACCAGATCGAATGGATGAACCGGCATTTTAAAGACAGAGAAAGCATTATTCTGAGCGTACATCCCCATAATGACAGGGGAACCGGCGTGGCGAGCGCGGAGCTTTCCCTTCTCGCGGGGGCGGACAGGGTAGAAGGAACATTGTTTGGCAATGGAGAGAGAACTGGTAATGTGGATATCCTGAACATTGCTTATAACATGTTTTCCCAAGGGATTGATCCAAAGCTGAACATAGAAAAAATCAATGATATTATTGAAATATATGAGAGATGCTGCAAAATACCGATCCATCCCCGGCATCCATATGCGGGCAAGCTGGTGTTTACCGCTTTCTCAGGCTCCCACCAGGACGCTATTAATAAGGGTGTAAAGGCGATGCGCGAAAGGGGGAGCAAGATATGGCAGGTGCCTTATCTGCCTGTTGATCCTTCGGATATCGGCAGGGAATATGAGCCGATTGTCAGAATCAACTCCCAGTCGGGGAAAGGCGGCGTTGCATTTATTATGGATACTTATTTTGGCTTCAAGCTGCCGAAAGGAATGCACAGGGAGTTTGCCAATGTGATTCAGAGTATATCGGAACAACAAGGAGAGGTATCCCCGGATGAGATTATGCAGCAGTTCCGGAAGGAATATCTGGACCGCAAGGAGCCGATCCATTTCAAAAAGCTGCGGGTAGACGATCTGAGCGACGAGACGACATCCGAGTTTGATACAAGGGTAGTTGTCATTTATACGGATCATGGGGTTGAAAAAAGTTTCGAGGCAGTGGGCAACGGCCCGATCGATGCCGTAAAACGGGGGCTTCAGGAAGTGACCGGAGAAGAGATGAAGATTCTGGATTATGAAGAGCATGCCCTTCAGAGCGGTTCCAATTCCCAGGCGGCGGCATATATCCATTTGCTGGACGTGGACAATGGAAGCGTGACTTATGGCGTAGGGGTAAGTTCCAATATTACAAGAGCGTCTGTCCGGGCTATTTTTTCTGCGGTTAACCGCCTTGGCATCGGGCAGCAATATGGAAAGAAGTTCTAATGATCATGCCAGAATAAAAATCCGGTTCCTAATGCATGCTTTGGTGCATTAAGAACCGGAATATTTTTTATACTGTAAAAATAATTTCAACAGTTTATTTTTTTACTTTGCTTTCAGGGTCGCGCCATCCGCTTTGAAGGAATCGCCGTCTTCCACGATGCAGATCATCGTTTTGCCGGTATTCACTTCGATTTCGTTTCCGTCATCGTCGTAATATTTCGTAGGCTCGTAATCCGTGCTCTTCTTCCATGTGACATGGATGCCTTTTCCGTTTGTAAAATAATAGCCGTCCCTTGTGGTGTCATGTACCTGGAAAATCAGGTATCCTTTGGCATCCCTTACTTCGTGGTATGTAAACTGGACAAGAACGTTCTTGAATGCCAGCTGCTGGCTGTCGTTAGCAGCGTCTACATCCGGGTTGCCATACATATAACGGTAATATAAACCGTCGTTTTCGTTGTAGGTAAAAGAAGTCTTGGTAATCGGATAAGCGGATGCCATATCGATTTCTTTTGCTGTAATGGCATCGCTGTATTTTTCCAAGGTATTCGGTTCCTTGGAGGAAGCGAATTTGAAATGGTCGGCGTTGTAATATCCATCCCTGTATGTCTTGGAAATTCCTAATTTATCAATTCCTTTATTAATGCCTTCCGCGCTGGCGTAAGCATTCTGAGGGGCTTTCTTGTCGGTGGAACGGTAGAAGGTTCCTTCATACATGCCGTCGGTTCTCTTGTCGCCGTAAGCGCATCCGGTGATGTGGTCTGTGTCTTTCCGTTCAATGATTTCATTGATATAATAAGGACCGCCGAAATGCAGATATATGGAGTCCCATTCAAAGGACCAGTAAACGAAATAATCGCGGCAGCTTCTTACATTGCCGATACGGTCTAAGCCTTCCCAATCTTTAATGACGGCCATGCTTCTTGTAATGTTTCCTTCTACGGGGCATTCATAAAGAATATCCGCTTTCGAAAGATTGTAGTGGGGCAGGGCGGAGGAATCGTTGGGAACCATGATGGCAATAGGACGGGCATCTTTCAGGTCGCCTTCGATCCATTCATTGGTCAGAGTACTTCTTACCATGCCTTCTTTTGGCGGCGCTTCGTCATCCGCGGGAGTTTCTTCTGTAGCCGGTTCAGTGGTATCATTTGTTTCTTCCAATTCTGGTTGCTTTTCAATAACCTGCGAAACAACAGGTTGTTCTTCAGCTTCTTCCTTCTTGCCGCATCCGAAAAGTAAAAAGGCGGAGGCAAGGCTCAGAAGAAGAAGCGCTTGTAATCGTTTCATGAGTAATCCTCGCTTTCATAAATAATGGTATTCCTATCATTTAATTACGTATCCTTTGTAAAAGGTATCCTTTGACAAAAGGTAATATAAGACCACAAACGCAATTATATCATAATAAATCAGGATAGTCACTAGACTGGCGCAGAAAAATATAAACAAAAATCTTAAGAATTTATAACAATATTGCTACAAATAAAATGGAAAAATAGCAGGATGGTAAATGATAAATATTTCTTGCACAAAAAAGGCAGGGGATGTATGATAAGAATATTAAAAAGGAAAAATCAGGAGGGCCGCAGGCTGATGAAAAAAATAATAGTAACCGGTTGCAGAGGACAGTTGGGTATTGCTATAAATAAGCTGTATGAAGGAAACAGAGAAATTGAGCTTGTGAATACAGATGTGGAAGAACTGGATATTACGGATATTGGTAAAGTGCTTGGGTTTGTGCGGGAGATAAAGCCTTATGCCATTATTAACTGCGCTGCCCATACAAATGTAAATGCCTGTGAGACCGATGTGGACAATGCGTATCGCATCAACGCGATCGGCCCGCGCAATCTGAGCATAGCGGCGACGGAGGCGGGGGCAAAGCTGATGCAGGTATCTACGGATTATGTGTTTGCAGGAAACGGGGACAGGCCTTATGTGGAATTTGACGCTACGAGCCCGTTGGGCGTATATGGAGGGTCTAAGCTGGCAGGGGAAAACTTTGTCAGGGATTTCGCAAAAAACTATTTTATCGTACGTACCGCATGGCTGTATGGGGAAGGAAAAAACTTTGTAAAGACGATGCTCCGCCTGTCGGAAACCCACGATAAGGTGAGGGTGGTAAAAGACCAGATGGGAACGCCTACCAGCGCGGATGAACTGGCGAAGGCGATTGCTTATCTGCTGCCGACGGATAATTATGGAATATTTCACGGAACCTGCGAGGGTTCTTGCAGTTGGGCAGATTTTACGGAAGAGATCTTCCGGCTGGCGGGAAAGAAAACAGAGGTGGAGGCGATCACTACCCAGGAATATGAGAAAGATAACCCGGCTTCCGCGCCTCGGCCGGCATATTCCGTATTGGATAATTATATGCTGCGTCTGACTACTGATTTCGAATTTGCAGATTGGCATGATGCGATTGCGGCATATTTAAAAAACGATTAGAGAAAAGGTATTGAAGGATTTGGAAAATGGATTTTTTGAGCGATTTGATCGGAAATCATGTTTTCATGGCGGCAGTCTGCGGCTGGCTTGTGGCGCAAATATTAAAAACGGCGATCCACATGTGGTTTAACCGGAAGTTTGTGGCAGAACGGCTGGTAGGAAGCGGGGGAATGCCAAGCTCCCATTCGGCCACCGTATGCGCCTTGGCGACTGCTGCAGGAATGGAATACGGGGGAGGAAGTTTCCAGTTTGCCATAGCAGCTATATTTGCTATCGTAGTCATGTACGATGCCATGGGTGTAAGGCGGGAAACAGGGATCCAGGCAAAGGTATTGAATGAAATGATCGAAACGTTTGTGAAGATGGGCAAGGAGATGAGTGTGGAAGACAGGCTGAAAGAGTTTGTGGGGCATACTCCCCTTCAAGTGCTGATAGGGGCGCTGCTCGGTATTCTGGTGGCGGTATTCATGTATCTTTAAACAGCGAAAGGGAGGGCGTATGCTTTCGGTTTGTCTGGTTTTTCTATATATGCTGCTGAGCGCATATATCGTCGGTTTTTTGGTTCTGGAGGCGGTCGGCCGCGCATTCGGCCGGGAAGGATGCCGGAAAATAAAACCGGTTGGCTATGTGATGGCAGGGCTTGTAACAGTGACAGTGTATGCCCAGTTTTTCAGTTTGTTTTATAAGGTGGGGCTGCTTGCGAACTTGCTGCTGGTGCTCGTCTGCATGACAACGGCAGCGGTGTTCCGGGAAAAGCTGTGGAAGCTTGTAAAAGAGCAGGGCATAGGCATAAGCGGGGGAAAGAAGATATTTTATGTTTTTCTGTTTCTTTTATTTGCTTATGGAACATCCAGAGGGATAATTCATTATGATACGGGGCTTTATCATGCGCAAAGCATTCGCTGGATAGAGGAATACGGCGTGGTGGAAGGGCTGGGCAATCTGCATTGCAGGCTGGCGTATAACAGTTCCGCTTTTTGCTTGTCCGCTTTGTATAGTTTTTCTTTTTTGGGAGGACAGTCTTACCATTGCGCTGCCGGTTTTTTTGCGCTGCTGCTGGCAGGCACATGCAGCGAGGTCGTAAAGGCATGGAAAAGAAAGCGGCTTCTTTTGGCTGATATTGCGCGTCTGATGGGGATATACTATCTTATGGTTATTTTTGACGAGATGATATCTCCGGCTTCGGATTATTTTATGGTATTGACGGTATTTTATCTTATCATCCGTTATTTGGAGCTGGCGGAAGAAGGGGAGAAGGAATGGCTGCCCTATGCTTTGCTGGCGCTGCTCGGCGTTTATGCGGTGAGCTTGAAGCTGTCGGCGGCTTTCATCGTGCTTTTGGCGGTGAAACCGGCCGGGATGCTGGTGAAAGAAAGGAATGGAAAAGGAGTGGCGGGGTTTCTCGGACTGGGCATAATCATTCTTCTTCCCTTTCTTGTACGGAATGTGCTGATTTCGGGATGGCTGGTATATCCTTTTACTGCCGTTGACCTGTTTCCGGTGGATTGGAAGATCCCAAAGGAAATAGCGGATTATGACGCGAAAGAGATACAGGTGTGGGGACGGGGCATTTATGATGTCTCCCGGTATGGAGAGCCGGCGGGGAAATGGATGGGAAGCTGGTTTGCCTCCCAGACGGCGCTGGACAGGCTGTTTATACTGGCCGGGCTGGGCGCAGTCCCGATATCTTTTGCCGCTTTGGCGGCCGGGGCGGTGAAGCGGCGGGACAGGCAGAGAGATATGATGCTGGCGGCAGTGACAGTAAATTTGTCCTTTTTGTTCTGGATGTTTTCGGCGCCTTTGATCCGTTATGGATGCGTCTATGTATGGCTGGCCGCACCATTGACCTTCGGAGGATTGGCGCTGTGGCTGGTCAAAGAAGAGCGGTGGGGCAGATATTTCTGGCGCGGTATTTATATTGTGCTGGTTTTTGCGGGACTGTATAAATTCTGGGCATGGGGAAAGGAAACGGCGTCAGGGTATTCGGCGGAATATTTTTTTGCCCAGAAGGACTATGAGAATTATGAAGTGGAAGAATATTGGATAGAAGGGGTGAAGTTTTATTGTCCGGTGGAAGGGGACAGGACAGGATATGAGGCATTTCCTTCTTCGCCGTCCAAGGCTGGAATAAAATTCAGGGGGACAGGGCTTGAAGATGGATTTATGAGTATAGAATGATAAATTTTTTCTGCGAAAGGAGCGAAATTGCAATTATGAATAAGTCGGATAAAATTTATGTGGCTGGACACAGAGGGCTGGTGGGCAGCGCGATCGTAAGGAGCCTGAAAGCCCGGGGATATACGAATATTATCGGCAGAACCCATAAGGAGCTGGATCTTTTGGAACAAGCGGCGGTAAGGGATTTCTTTGAAAAGGAAAGGCCGGACGTGGTCGTATTGGCGGCAGCGAAGGTAGGGGGCATTAACGCGAACAATACGAAGCCTGCAGAGTTTGCTTACGATAATATGCAGGTGCAGTGCAATGTGATTAAATGCTGTCATGATTATAAAGTAAAGAAACTTCTGTTTTTAGGAAGCACTTGTATATATCCCCGCATGGCGCCGCAGCCGATACCGGAGGATGCATTGTTGACGGGAGCTTTGGAGGAAACGAACGAGGCTTATGCGATTGCGAAGATAGCGGGGCTTGAAATGTGCAAATTTTTCAAGCGGCAGTATGGGGATGATTTCATAAGCTGTATGCCTACGAATTTGTATGGCCCATATGATAATTATGATTTGAAAGATTCCCATGTGCTGCCGGCAATGATACGGAAATTCCATGAGGCGAAAGTAAACGGAGCCGATTCGGTGGAGTTGTGGGGGACAGGAAAAGTGTTGCGGGAGTTTTTATATGTGGATGATATGGCGGATGCCTGTGTATTCCTGCTGGAGAATTACAGCGGGGAACAACATGTGAATATAGGAACGGGCAAGGAAATAACCATTAAAGAACTGGCGGAAACGGTATGCCGCACGGTAGGATTCGAGGGAGAGATTGTCTGGAACAAAGATATGCCGGATGGAACGCCGAGGAAGCTGACGAATGTGGACAAACTGCATAATATGGGATGGAGACACAAGGTTGAGCTGGAGGAAGGAGTGCGCCTGGCTTATGACTGGTTCCGGGAAAATATCGATACGGCGAGGATGAACGGAAGATAAAACGGTGATGGACGAAAAAGAGAAGACCGGAAAGAGAGGTATAGGGATAGGATGAACAGATACGGCGTAATCATGGCAGGGGGCGGGGGAACACGGTTTTGGCCGTTGAGCCGCAGGGAGATGCCGAAACAGTTTTTAAATCTGACGGGAAGAGATGCATTAGTGAATGAGACGATCGACAGGATCGCGGGGAATGTGCCGAAGGAAAATATTTATATTGTAACAAATGCCAGTCAGGCGGGGCTGATGGATGAGGTGACTTCCGGGAGACTGGCAGGGGACAGGATACTGGCGGAACCGGCGGCGAGAAATACGGCGGCTTGTATCGGCTATGCGGCGGTGGCTATAAGAAAAAAATACGGGGACAGTATTATGTGCGTACTGCCTTCGGATCATTATGTGAAGGACAAGGACGCTTATCAGGAAGTGATGGATTTTGCCATGGATCTGGCAGAGAAAGAAGACAAGCTGGTGACGGTTGGAATCAAGCCTACGGAACCTGCCACAGGGTACGGATATATCAAGTATGATAAGCGGATGAGCGAGATCGCCCATAGAATCGGAGGCGTGAGCCAGAAGAGGATCACGGCTTATCCGGTGTCGGATTTTGTGGAAAAACCCAGCCTGCCCATTGCGAAATCCTATGTGGAGCAGGGCTGCTACCTTTGGAACAGCGGGATGTTTATATGGAAAACTTCGGTGATTATGAAATATTTCGAAAATCTTCTTCCCGATGTGTACGGATGCCTGATGGAAATAGAAGAAGCGATTGGAACGGAGAAAGAAAAGGAGACCATCGAGAGAGTGTATCCGACGATCCCTAAGATTTCGATAGATTACGGAATCATGGAAAGGGCGGACCAGGTGATTATGCTGGATGGCGACTTCGGATGGAGCGATGTGGGAAGCTGGGATGCACTGGATACGCTGTATGAAACGGATGAGAATAACAATGTGGTTTATGGGGAACAGATCCACATCGGTTCCAAAAACTGCATCGCTTATGGAAAAGATAAGCTGATAGCGACGATCGGCCTGGAGGATATTATTATCGTGGAAACGGAGGATGCCGTGCTTGTATGCGATAAAGCGAGAGCCCAGGAGGTAAAAAAGGTAGTGGAGATCCTGCAGGAAAAGGGGAAAGACAGGTATTTGTAAAAAGAAGGATCTTGATATAAAAAATAAAGTGCGGTAAGTTTTGTCGGAAGTAACTTACGCACTTTATTTTTTATCTTTCATTATCCCGGCAGATCCGTATATGCCTTATTCATCCATTAGTTTAAACTGTCCTACCAGCTCGTCCAAGGTTACGGCCTGAGCGGATAATTCCTGGCTGGTGGCGGAAGTTTCTTCCGCGGTTGCGGAATTGTTCTGTACTACCTCGGAAATCTGGCTGACCCCTTGCTCTGCCTGATGCATGGTTTCGTTCTGGTCCCCGATCATAACGCTCAGATTCTTGGAAACATCGGCAATCTGCTTAATTCCATCCACAACAACCTCAATGGAGTTCGATGCGCTTTCTACCGCACGGTTTCCTCCCTCGATTTCCTGCAAAGACCCTTCGATCAGCCCTCTCGTATCCACTGCCGCTTTTGCGCTTTGTTCCGCAAGCTGCCTGATCTGGTCCGCAACTACGGCAAAACCGCGTCCGGCTTCCCCGGCTCTTGCCGCTTCTATAGATGCATTCAGGGACAACAGGTTTGTCTGGGATGCGATGGATTCGATCTCGGAAATAATATTTCCAATTTTTTTGGAAGTATCATCAATCTTTTTCATAGCAGAAACAACGGTATTCATGCCTTCACGGCTGTTATCCGCTTCATCCGCGCATTTTTTGGTTTGTATATAGGCTCCTTCCGCATTTTCTGCGCTTCGTGCCATTGTGTCCGTAATATTTACGATTGTTGCCTGTAGTTCTTCTACTGCGCCCGCCTGGTCCGTTGCGCCTTCTGCAAGGTTCTGGGCGGATTCCGCCAGATTGGTTGCCCCGGCCGATACCTGGTTCGATGCTTCCGCAATAGAACGCAAGGTAGTTGTCATCTGGTCTCTCAAACCCTTCATGGCATCTATCAGTTTCTCAAAATCACCGGTATATCTATCCCGCATGGAGGAAGATACCGCATAGTTGCCCGCAGCCATCTCGCCTAAAAGATAACTGGTATCATTAATTATTTCATTTAGTTTATCCGACATTTCCCTTGCTTCCCTTACCATTACCGCGACTTCGTCTTCTGTTTCAACGACAGGGAACGGAGCGGAGAAATCTCCTGCCGCCAATGCGCTCAGTCTGCTTCCCAAGTCGACCAAAGGCTGTGAGATTCCTTTTGCAATACTCTTACCGATTTTTGTAGAAACGGCTATGCCGATAACAACGGCAGCCACGATTGCCACCAGCAATATGATCGATAATATCCGGAGGGTAGAAGAAAGAGCATTTCCTTCATTGACTTTCACTGTCAAAAGCTCTTCCAGCCTTGTATAAATATTATTGTATTGGCCTGCCAGTTCGCTTAAAGCCAAATCCTGCGCCTGCCTGCACGCTTCCCTGTCCGTAGTCGCGCCGAGATCCATAATCCTCTGGTCCAACGCCCAATATTCGTCCAACAATGCTTTGATTTCGTCATAGGTTTTCCGTCCGTCTTCGGATACGATGGTATTTTCTATGTCTGCGAAATATTCCTCAAACTGCGTTTTGTTTTGTTTATGCTGCTCTACGACAGTCGCTATCGCATCTTCGTCATCATAACCAATCGTAGCCCGGAGGGATGACCTGGAATCTGCAAATGTGAATAAGGCTTTTCCGATATCGCCCTGTGCAAAACCGAAATTTTTTAATGCATAAGAATACCTGTTGGAAATAACGATCACCGCAATCAAACCTGCTATTGCCGCTATTGCCGAAATAGCTGAAACCATTACAAAAGATTTCGTAAGTCTTTTTTCAATTTTTTCTTTGTTGAACATTTTATCTTTCTCCTCCCTGTTTTTAGAATCCAATCTATGGACAGATCCCTAAACAATGTTCATATTTTTTCAATAAACTCATTATAATCCTTTTGTGAAAATTATACAACCTTTTTGATGGTCTGACTATTAGGAAAAGGTAAAAACCACAAAAAAAGAAAGATAAATATTGATAAGATTATATAAAAAATATATTTTCATAAAATATCCTTATTTGTCAGAAAACCGCGATGGATTACAATTTACAATAGAAGGGGAACTATGGTATGATGCAGGGGAAGCGTGGATAATTTTGTATGTAAAGGGGGAATTTTGGTGCAAACGATGGAATTGGAACGGGCGGAAGAGTTAGGACTGATGGAATATATAACGGAATTTATGCTGGATATGGGCGTTCCGGCGCATTTAAAGGGATATCATTATTTAAGGACGGCGATCTTGCTGGCAGAGGAGGATATGGAAGTGGTCGGAAGCGTGACAAAGCTTTTATATCCGGAGATAGCCAAGCGGTTTAAGACGACGGAGCAAAAGGTGGAGCGGGCGATCAGGAATGCGATCGAGGTGTCCTGGGCGAGGGGGAATGCGGATACATTTGAGGATTTGTTCGGATATTCTCTCCTTACTGGCAACAGCAGGCCGACAAACAGCGAGTATATTGCGCAGATCGCGGACAGGATACGGTTGGAGACAGGGTAGCGCTGCGGGTGGCAGTTTCTTGGAAGCCGTTTTTTCCCCGAGCAGGAATAAAATAAAGGATGATGAAAGAGAACGATTGCAGGAGCAAAAACGGGCGGAAGCAAGCGTTCTTTTTTTGCGTAAAATTCCGTGTATGCTTTTTCCCAAAAATGTGATAGAATAAACTCTGTATATAAATGGAAAGAAAATAATACAGAGAGGTTGTATCATGGAACTGCTGAGTGTAATAGTTCCCAGCTATAACGAGGAAGAAAATGTTTTTGATTTTTATGAGGAATTGATGAAGAACGAAACATTTTTCCGGCAGAGGGAACTGGATGTGGAAGTCATATATATTGATGACGGATCGAAAGACCGGACGGTAGAAAAAGTAAAGGAGCTGGCGGGAAAGGATAAGAGGGTCCGCCTTGTATCTTTTTCCAGGAATTTCGGGAAAGAAGCCGCTATTTATGCAGGCCTGCAAAAGGCGAAAGGGGATTATGCGGTGCTGATGGACTGCGATCTGCAGGATCCGCCCGCCCTGCTGCCGGAGATGTTCCGGTATATGGACGAAGGATATGATTCGGTGGCGACAAGAAGGGTATCCAGAAAAGGGGAACCGCCTATCCGTTCCTTTTTTGCCAGAATGTTTTACCGTCTTATGAACAAAATATCGAAGACGGAAATCGTGGACGGAGCCAGGGATTACCGGCTGATGAAAAGGCAGGTGGTGGACTCCATTCTGGCGATGGCGGAGTATAACCGCTTTACGAAAGGGATTTTCGGCTGGGTAGGCTATGAGACGAAGTGGCTGGAATACGAAAATATCGAGAGGAAAAAGGGGGAGACGAAGTGGTCTTTCTGGAAGCTGTTTTTATATTCCATTGACGGGATCACGGCATTTTCTACCATACCTTTGGCGATTGCATCTTTTATGGGGGTTTTGTTTTGCGTGTTCGCATGCCTGATGATAGTCTTCATCATTGTAAGAAAGCTGTTGTTCGGCGATCCGACTTCCGGCTGGCCTTCTCTGGTATGTATTATTTTGCTGTGCAGCGGCATTCAGCTTTTCTGTTTGGGTATAGCAGGGCAATATTTGTCAAAAACTTATATGGAAGTAAAAAAACGTCCTATTTATTTAATAAAAGAGGAAATATAAACAAATGATGTGTAAAAACAGGGGAATACTCCTGGGAAACGGAGCGAAGGATGGAACGAAACGAGGACAGGCTGGTAAGCGTAATTATTCCGGTATTTAATGCAGGGAAATTTATCGACGAGACGATCGGGACAGTGAGGAGCCAGACTTATGGCTGCTGGGAGCTGATTCTGGTGGACGACGGATCGACGGATGACGGAAGGGAGAAGATCCAAAAATGGTGTCTGGAGGATGAGAGGATACGGCTGATCGTAAAAGAAAAGAACGAAGGCGCGGCCAGAGCCAGGAATACCGGCGTGGACCATGCGAAGGGAAGGTATATCGCTTTTCTCGATGCGGACGATATATGGAGGCCGGAAAAACTGGAAAAAGAACTGGAGTTTATGGAGGAGAAGGGGGCGGCATTCGGCTTTACGGCCTATGAATTTGCGGACGAGGAAGGCTATGAGACGGATCAGTGGGTCGCGGTGCCGGAAACCCTTACCTATAAGGAAGCGTTGTCGAGAACCGTTATTTTTACGAGTACGGTCATGTTCGACATGACGAAAATAAGCAAGGATATGATTAAAATGCCTGATGTTCCGAGCGAGGATACGGCTACTTGGTGGAAGATACTGCGCAGCGGATATACGGCTTATGGGCTGGATAAGGAATATGTCGTGTACCGCAGGCCGGAGGGGTCGCTTTCGTCCAATAAGTTCAAGGCAATCCAAAGGATTTGGAATCTATACAGGAATGTGGAAAAACTGCCGCTGCACACAAGCATATGGAATTTCATAGGGTGGGCAGTACGGGCAGTATTACGGCGGATATAGGAAAGAGGAGCAAAAGTGAAACAGATGGAATCAAAGAAAAGAGCGGTCGTGCTGCTTCTGTCCCTGCTGGGGCTTTGCATGCAGATGGCGGTATACGTATATGCCTGGATGGAAATTTATTATCCTTATCTGGCCCAATTCGGTAAGGTGAATTTTTATTCATGGGGGCACCGCCTGACGCTTGGCATTTATTTCGTGCTTCTTTTCTTTTTTGAAAATACTTATGGGGGATTGAAAATAGGATATTTAAAGCCGTTTGAGGTTTATTTTTCCCAGGTTTTTTCCCTGCTGGCGGTGAATGTGATCTCGTATATACAAATATCGCTGCTCAGAAACTGGATCGCGCCTATAGGCCCGATCCTTGGGGTGCTGGCGGTTCAGCTTGTGGTTTCCGGTATCTGGACTTATATGTGCGATATATTTTATCGGAAATTTTTCCCGCCCAGAAGGATGCTTCTTATCTACGGGGAGCGCTCGATCGATGATATTCTCGGCAAATTTGCCACGAGGAAGGATAAGTATAAAGTGACGCGGTGCATGAATATCAAAGAAGGGGTGGCCGCCATCGAAGAAGAGGTGCAGGGGGACTACGATGCGATCGTCTTATGGGACATCCCTACTTTGGACAGGAACAAGCTGCTGAAGTTCTGTTACGGGAAATCGATCCGCGTATATATGATGCCGAAGATTCCCGATGTGCTTGTCCAGGGATCGGAGAAAATGCATTTGTTTGATACGCCGATTTTTTTGACAAGGGAATATTCCCTCCGGGTAGAGCAAAGGGCGGTGAAACGGCTGGTCGATATCGTGTGCGCGCTTCTGCTGACGATCATAGCGTCCCCGGTTATGCTGGTGACGGCGATTGTGATTAAATTGTACGACGGAGGTCCTGTGCTGTATAAACAGATACGCTGCACGAAGGATCAGAAGGAGTTTTATATCATGAAATTCCGCAGCATGCGGGTGGATGCGGAGAAGGACGGAGTGGCCCGGCTGGCGGCAAAAAACGATTCCAGAATCACGCCGGTGGGCAAGTTTATAAGGGCGGTACGGATCGACGAGCTGCCCCAGCTGTTCAATATTTTAAAAGGGGAGATGTCTTTTATCGGGCCCAGGCCGGAGCGGCCGGAGATCATCGCCCAATACGTAGAGGATATGCCGGAATTTGTATTCCGGATGAAAGTAAAGGCAGGATTGGCCGGTTATGCGCAGGTATATGGAAAATACAACACCACGCCGTATGATAAGCTGAAGCTGGATCTGGCATATATAGAAAATTACACGGTGTGGCTGGATATTAAGCTGATGCTGCTGACGCTGAAGATTTTATTTAAGCCGGAAAGCACGGAAGGGATTGACAGCAGCCAGATAACGGCAATGAGGCAGGAAGAGGATAAATAAGGAATGGAAAACGAGAGATTTATGCAGGAGGGGATCGACGGGAAGAGGGTTCTCTGGCTGGTCTGGAAAAAAATATGGTTTTTTATCGGAGCAGCCTGCGCCGGAGCAGCGCTTGGGGGCGGCATTTATTTGTCGGTTCATTTGTTGTCTGCGTCCCAGAGGGAATATGAGGCGGTATCGAAAATATATCTGCATTTCAACTGCGATCCGGAAGACTTTAATGAACTCGCCTATAATGGGTATACGTGGAACGATCTGATGGCGACGGATCCGATTTTAAATTATACGATGGAAAAGCTTCCGCCGGAGATGGACAGGGAGACGGTCATCCGGGCGACAAAAGCGGAGATTTTATCCGATATCAGGCTGCTGACGGTGACGATTACAACGGACAGGCCGGAGCTGTCGGCGCAGATTATGGAAGCAACCCAGGCGGCCCTCATCCATCTGGGGGAGACGGATCCGCTGTTTGAAAGCATTGAAATCTACAGTACTTCGGAACCGAAGCAGATCCTGTGGGATAACCGTACGCTGCGGGCCGCGGCGACAGGGGCTGTCATTGCCTTGTTTGCTGCGGTTGCGGCGGCGGCTTTTTATTATGTAATGGATGATTCCGTGTACGTGGCGGCGGATGTGGAAAAACGTTATGGAATACCGGCGGCAGGAATCCTGGCAGAAGGGAATGGAAAGCTGGCAGAGGGGTTTGACGAGGAATTTTTGGCGAATTACTGCTATCTTGGCAGGGATATGAAAAAGGTAGCCCTTGTGAGCGCGGATGCGGAGGAAGATGCGGAAAAGGCAGCGAAGAGGATCGAACGGCTGGCGGAGAAAAAAGAGGGGGCGGGGGATGGACGTTCCGAACAGATACAGCTTCTGGACGGCGGGATGCCGGAGGACGGGGAAGCATATGACAGGCTGCGCGAAGCGGACGGTGTATTGGTGGCGGTGCGCTTCGGGGGGAAGAATGGGAAAGCGATGGAGCGGCTGATAGGAAATCTGAGGAAACAGGACTGTAAGATTTTTGGCGCGGTGATCGTGGATGCGAAGGAAGATTTTTTGAGGATGTATTATAAGCGTTCGAAATAACGTGTGGAGGTTAGTGTGAGAAGAACTTCTAAGACTTGCACCAGTGGGTGCTTCGTCAAGAAGTTCTAGACTTGCTTCGCAAGTCTTCTCACACCGAAGAACGCCAGAAATACGGCGTTCTTCCAGTTGATGGTTTGTGTTTGTGCCGCCGGGAGGCGGCATGGGGGTTAGTATGAAGATACAGATGTTGGTATCCGCAGTTGGCCAGGATGTGCGGACGTTGGCGGAACGGATGAATATAAGGACGGATGCGGTGATTGTCAACCAATGCGGCGTTTTCGGTTATGAGGAGTATGAACGGGGATCCCATAAGATCCGGTGTTACAGCTTTCCGGAGCGGGGGGTCGGCCTTTCCCGCAACAACGCATTGATGCGGGCGGATGGGGAGATTTCCGTGTTTGCCGATGAGGATATCGTATATGAAGACGGCTACGAAAAAAAGATAGAAGAGGCTTTCGCTGAAAACAAAGAAATGGATATGATACTTTTCAATGTAAAAGTAGCTCCTTCCAGAAGGACTTATTGGAATGAAGCAAAGAAGCGCGTTCATTGGTATAATTACGGCAGATATCCGGCTTACAGCATCGCGGCCAGAACGGAGTCCCTGCACCGGGCGAATGTGGGCTTTTCCCTTTTATTCGGAGGGGGAGCCAGATATAGCAACGGGGAAGACAGCCTTTTTCTGCGGGACTGTCTGCGGCAGGGGCTTAAGATTATGGCTTCGCCGGAGGTGATCGGGGAAGAGAAAGAAAGGGAGTCCACATGGTTCCACGGATACAATGATAAGTTTTTCAGGGACAGGGGGGTGCTGTATCATTTTTTGTATGGCAGAATGGCAGTTCCCTTTGCCCTTCGGTTTTTATGGGCGCACAAGGAAGAGATGTGCGGGGAAATGGAATGGAAGCGGGCTTATGGGCTTATGGCGGAAGGAATCCGCATAGGAAAGGCGCGGTGAGGGCGCGGCGGGAAGGGAACGTATGGTTTTATATGTGATGATAGCGGCAGGAACAGCGGCGCTGGCGGCGTTGGTGGAAACGGCGCCGGCAGGAGGGGGAACAGGATATCGGGAAGTCCGGGGAAGCCGGCGGCAGGTCCGTAACGGATTGTGCCTGTTTACGGTTTTTATCGTCTTGTTTGCTTTGTCCGCATGCCGTATGAATGTGGGGAACGATTATGCAAAATATGTGGAGTTCATGCATCTGATCGCCTGCGGCGCATATGAATATGTCCCCACCGAGGCAGGGTTTAATCTGCTGGTGGCAGCGGTGTACCGGCTGGCGGGGGGCGAAAATTTCCTGCTGGTGTTCGCGGTATTCGCTTTTTTTACCCTTTGGCTGTTTTTGAAAGCGATGTATGAGCAGAGCGACAGTTTTGGGTGGAGCTTCTTTCTGTTTATGGCATTCGGGTTTTATTTTTCCACGTTTAATACGGTGCGGTATTATCTGGCGCTGGCGCTGGCGTTGTATTCCATAAAATATGTACTGAAGGGGGAATGGGGCAAGTTTATCCTGCTTGTCCTGCTCGGCTCCTTGTTCCATAAGTCTATGCTGGTGGCGATCCCCCTTTATTTTCTCGCCTCGCTGGCATGGAAAAAATGGCAGATGGGGCTGATGGCTTTATTTTGCACTACGTTTTTCTTTCTGCAGGATTTTTATTTAAAGGCGGTTGTTTTTTTATATCCGTCCTATGAGGATACGGAATATCTGGAGGGCGGGATCAGCTGGTTCAATATTCTCCGGTGCCTGGGGGTGCTTGTATTTTCTCTCTTGTATTTTAAACAGGCGGTGGAGGGGAGCAGGAGGAACCGGTTTTATTTTTTCTGCAATCTGGGGGCGCTTGTGCTGTACACATGCTGCTCGTTTCTGCCGATCATTACGCGGATCGGCTATTATCTGAATGTGACGCAGATCCTGTTTATTCCGGCGGTGCTGGCGAAGATCGGGGATAAGAGGCAGAGGAGGTTCTGGAGCGCGGCGATCGGGCTGGCGGCGGCAGGGTATTTCGTTCTTTATCTCCTGCGGGCCGGGAACGACGGAATCCGGGTGCTGCCTTACCAGACTTTTATGTTCCATGATATGGTGCCGATTTTGTCGGATGTGAATTAGGAGGTGCGCGGTGAAGTTCAGTATCATTGTAGTCTGCCTGAATGCAGGGAATAAATTAAAGAGGACGGTGGAAAGCATCCTGATGCAGACTTGCGGGGATTATGAGGTCATCATAAAAGACGGAATGTCCTCGGACGGCTGTCTGGACGGACTGCCGGAAGACGGGCGGATACAGGTTTTCCGGAAGAAGGACAAGGGTATTTATGACGGGATGAACCAGGCGGTGGAACAGGCAGGGGGAGAATATATTTATTTTCTGAACTGCGGGGATGTTTTTTACGATAAGGATGTGCTGCAACGGGTGGGAAACGAGATCGGGAAGGTTTCGCGGAATAAAGAAGGAGCGGGGGGGGACGCCGGGCGTTATATTTTTTATGGGGATATTTATGAACGCCTGACCGGGGAGCGGGTCATGTCCAACCCGTCCATGGATGCCTTCGGCTGTTACCGGAACGTGCCGTGCCATCAGGCTTGTTTTTATGGGAACCCTTTGATGAAGGAAAAGAAGTTTGACGTGAAATATAAGGTAAGGGCGGACTATGAACATTTTCTCTGGTGTTTTTTCCGGGGAGGGGCAAGAACGGTTTATATGCCCTTCCTGATCGCGGATTATGAGGGCGGAGGTTTTTCGGAGACAAAGGAGAACCGCCGGGTATCGGCGGCGGAGCATAAGGAAATTACGGAAAAATATATGTCTGCCGGGCAGATTTTCAAATATAGGGCGGCAATGCTGCTGACATTGTCGCGGCTGCGCACCCGGCTGGCGGAAAATAAGGCGACGGCCCATATTTACCAGCAGCTGAAGAGAAGCCTGTACAGGCGGTAACGATACAGCGGCCTTATAGGCTGCCGATGGGAAGGACTGGACAAAGCGATGAGAATATTATGGTTATGCAACATTATGCTTCCAGCGATTGCCCGGGAGCTGGAACTGCCTTACAGCAACCGGGAAGGATGGCTGACGGGAATATATGAAAGGATCTGCCGGGCAAAAGAGCGGGCCGCAGGCAGCGGAAATGACTCAACCGGCCAAGCCGGGGCAGGGATAGAACTGGGAATCTGCTTTCCTATGGACGAAAAGACGGCGGACGCCGTGGAGCGGCAGGGAAAGGCAGGGGGATTCCGATTGGAAGAAAGCGGCAGCCTTTGCTATGGTTTCGTGGAAAATCTTGCAGCTCCGGAAGTATATGACGACAGGCTGGAAGGGCGGCTGAAAGAAATTTTGGAAGATTTTAAGCCGGATATGGTGCATATTTTCGGGACGGAATTCCCCCATACGCTGGCTATGGTCAGGGCGTTCGGGAGGCCGGAACGGACGCTGGTCGGGATACAGGGGCTTTGTTTTGCCTGTGCGGAGGCTTATATGGCCGATCTGCCGGAGCGGGTCATCCGAAGAAAAACATTCCGGGACTGGCTGCGGAAAGACAGTATTCCCCAACAACAGGAGAAATTCAGGATACGGGGGGAACGGGAAAAAGAAGCGCTGGGCAAAACGGCGCACATTACGGGGCGGACGGAATTTGACCGCAGGGAGACGGAGAAAATAAACGGGAAGGCGACGTATCATTTTATGAATGAAACGATGCGCCCCGTATTTTACAGCGGGAGATGGAAGGCGGAGGATTGTGCGCCGTACAGTATTTTTTTAAGCCAGGGGGATTATCCGCTGAAGGGCTTCCACTATGTGCTGAGGGCTTTGCCGGAAATTTTGCGCCATTACCCCCGGGCATGCGTGTATGTGGCAGGAGCCGATGTGATGAGGAAGGATTCTGTCAAAGATAAAATCAAGCTGTCCTCTTATGGAAAATATCTTCTGGAGCTGATCGGAACGCTGGGCCTGGAGGGACATGTAAAGGCGCTGGGAAAGCTTTCGGCCGATGGGATGAAGGAGAGGCTTTTGAAAAGCAGCATGTTTATTTGCCCCTCTTCGCTGGAAAATTCCCCTAACTCCCTGGGAGAAGCGATGCTTCTGGGAGTACCCGCAGTAGCGGCGGATACCGGGGGGATTCCGAGCATGATGGAAGACGGAAAGGAAGGGCTGCTGTACGAGGCCGGAAATGTGGAGATGCTGGCACGCTGCGTGATTCGGACATGGGAGGAAAAGGAAAAAACGCTCCAAAGGGCGGAGGCGGCGAGGACCAGGGCGCTGGCGGCCCATGACGGGGAACGGAATTTTGAGCGGCTGCTGGCGATCTATGAGGAGATTGTGCAATGACGATTACTTTTGTATCCAATTATATCAACCATCATCAGATTCCTTTTTCGGATGCCTGTTACCGGAAGCTGGGAGAGGGGTATTGCTTTATCCAGACGGAGCCGATGGAAGAGGAACGGCTGGCTATGGGATGGGGAGGAGACGGGCGGCCTCCTTATGTACGCTGCATTTATGAGGAAGAAGAAATTTGCCGGAAGAAGATGCTGGAAAGCGATATCGCCATATTCGGATGGATCCGCAGGGAAGATTTGCTGGATGTGACAGATATCATAGAAAAAAGGGAGAAAAGCGGAAAATTGTCTTTGCGCCTGAGCGAAAGGCTGTACCGGGAAGGACAGTGGAAGGCGATTTCCCCCAAGGGGCTTTGGAAAAAATATAAAGATCATACGAGGTTCCGTAACAAACAGGTTTGTCTGTTGTGTGCCGGAGCTTATGTGGCATCGGATTTCCATATCGTGAGGGCATATCCGGGGAAAATGCTGAAATTCGGTTATTTCCCGGAGACGGTGCGCTATACGGAGGAGGAATTCCGGTCATTGAAGGAAAAAGACGGAAGGGTGCATATTGTCTGGGCGGGACGGTTTATGCCCCTGAAGCACCCGGAATTCGCGGTCAGGATCGGGGAAGATCTGGAAAAGGCGGGGGAACCGTTTCATATCCATATGGCAGGAGGCGGAGAACTGGAAGCGGATATCAAAGGAATGGTCAGGGAGAAGGGTCTGGAGGAATATTTTACGTTTTATGGCTATATGGAACCGGGGAACGTGCGGCATATTATGGAAAAATGCCATATCCACCTGTTTACCAGCAATCATCTGGAAGGATGGGGGGCTGTCGTGAACGAGGCCATGAACAGCGGGTGTGCCGTAGTTGCCAGCGGCGAGGCCGGAGCGGTTCCTTTTTTGATCGAGAACGGAAAGAACGGCTTAATTTACCATAAGGATTCTTATGAGGAGTTTGCCGGGCTGGTAAAGGGGCTGGTGTCCGACAGGAAACGGATGGAAAAATTAGGAAAGGCAGCTTATGATACTATTACAGGTCTGTGGAATGCGGAACATGCGGCGGAGGAACTGCTTCGTTTTTGCGGCCGGTGGATGGAAAGCGGCCGGATTTTCCCCGCCGAAGAGGGACCTTTGAGCAAGGCCGGCATACTGCAGCCCGGAAGAGCGGCTGCGGGGATGCCGTGATTGCTGCGGGCGGCAAGTATATACAATGGAAAAGCGGCGTTGTCTGAGGCAGTATGTTTGACCAAAAACCGGGGATGCGCTATACTATATAGAGAGATACGGAGCCGCCGCAGGGCTGCGGAATGCGGAGGAAGAAGGAGGAAATATAATGGGTAAGGGAATGTGGAAGGAAGTAAGTGGAAAACGGGAGTCGATCAAAAAGAAAATGCTGGCGAGGACGATTACCCCGACAGTAGCGGGGCTGGTTATTGCAGGTATTTTGATTTCCATGATAGCTGGCGGCCAGATTCAGAATCTCAATAACCAGAATATTAAAGACAGTTCCATGAATGCATCCTGCCAGATCAGCGAGTATTTTACGAAGTATATGGAAATAGGAAGGCAGCTGGGGGCCAACCAGGAATTGGCAGAGCTGTTTGCCGGGCTGGAACCGGGAGAGAAGATATCGGAAGCGCCCCAGTATGCTTCTGTTATTGCGACAATGGAAAACATGCATAAAACAGACGAAAAGAACATTCTGGTTATGTGGGCGGCAGATGTGGATTCCAGCCAGTGTATAGAAGACAGCGGCTATATCAGCGAGATCGGCGAATGGGATATTGCTTCAAGGAGCTGGTATGACCAGGTGCTGGAGGCAAAAACAACGATAGTGACGGAACCTTATAAAAACAGTTCCACCGGCGAAATGGTGTCCAGCATTGTTTCCCCGGTATTTAATGCTTCGGGGGAAATGACGGGCGTTGCGGCGCTGGATCTTTCCCTGGGAGCGGTGACGGATATGATGGAGGCGCAGAAGCTGGGCAATACCGGTTTCCTGCTTTTGCTGACAAAGGAAGGAACGGTTATGTATACGGATGACCAGGAGGCGTTGCATATGCCTCTCCGGGATCTGGAAATTGCGGAAGAAATAAAGAAAGGATTTGCGGAGGAACAGTACGGGGCTTACGAATACCGGTACATGGGAACGAAAAATTACGGGTATATGACGCGGGCGGGGGATAGCCAGTGGGTAGTTCTAAGCGGTATGCCTAGTCTGGAATATCATCTGCCTGTTTATAAATTGGCGGGGAGTAGCATTTTGCTTTTTGCTGTTATTATTGGTGTGCTGTGTGTATTGATTGCGCAGATCGCTATGGGGATTGTGCGTCCTATACATGAGCTGCATGGCGCGGCAGATAAGATAGCCGGAGGAGAGCTGGACGTGGAAGTCAGGATTTCTTCCAATGATGAGATCGGCGAGGTGGCAGTGTCGATGGATAAGACCGTGCAGCGTTTGAAAAAATACATAGAATATATTGATGAGATTGCTGAAATACTGGGCGAGATCGGGAACGGGAATCTCCACTATGTTTTAAAGCAGGACTATGCAGGAGAGTTCGGCAAAATAAAAGAGGGGATGGAAAACCTTTCCGGCAGGCTGGTGGAAACTATTGAGGGAATTGATGCTACGGCGACCCAGGTGACCGGAGGGGCGGGGCAGATCGCCCAGGCGGCCCAGGCGCTTGCGGAAGGCGCGGTGAACCAGGCGACGGCTGTGGAGGAACTGCTGGCCACTGTTACGGATATATCCGGGCAGGTTCGTAAAAATGCGGAATATGCAAAAAATGCCGCAGCAGATGCCGGCGGCGTGAAAAACAATATTGAATGCAGCAACCAGGAGATGAAGCAGCTGGTAAACGCGATGGAAGAAATTAATGAATGCTCCAACGCAATCAGCGCGATTATTGCGAACATAGAAGAAATTGCGGATCAGACCAATCTTCTTTCCCTTAATGCGTCGATTGAGGCGGCAAGAGCTGGAGAAATGGGAAAAGGTTTTTCCGTGGTTGCCAATGAAGTGGGAAATCTTTCCAGGGAAAGCGTTCTTGCGGTGCAGAAATCCACGGAACTGATCCAGAATTCCATGAATGCCGTGAAGCGCGGGATGAATTTGGTCGGCAGCGCGGCTGACCGGCTTTCGGAATCGGTAGAGGGAGTCGTGCATCTGACGGATTCCATTCATGAATTGTCATCCATTGCAGATCGCCAGAAAGACAGTCTGGCAGAGGTGGAAAAAGGACTCGACCAGATATCCAGCGTAGTAAATGATAACTCGGCGATGTCGGAAGAAAGTGCCGCTTCCAGCGAAGAACTTTCGGCACAGGCAGCTACTTTGAATGAGATGATAGAATTCTTTCATATATAGGCGGAAGACGGATGAAGGGCGGGGAGTATGCAGGATTTAATCAGCGTAATCGTACCAATCTATAATATTCAGGATTGTCTCAGAAGATGCGTGGAGTCCATTTGCAGGCAAACATATTCGAATCTGGAAATCCTGCTGGTGGACGACGGTTCCGATGACGGAACGGAAAAACTGGCGGACGAGCTGGCTAAGGAGGATGGGAGGATCCGGGTATTCCATAAGCCGAACGGAGGATCTTCTTCCGCGAGGAATATGGGGATCGGCAAGGCGCAAGGGAAGTATCTGGGGTTTGTGGACAGCGACGATTATATCGGGCCGAAGATGTATGAACGGCTGATGGAGTGTATCAGGGAAACGGGGGTTTCCATTGCCCAGATCTCCCGGGATGAAATCGATGAATCCGGGAACCGTCTTCCCGATGTCTGCGAGCCGCCAAAGGAGACTTATTTATGCAGCGGGGAAAATTTTATGCGGGAGCTGCTGCTCCATAGAGGGGACTGCTCCTACTGTACGAAGCTGACAGAAAGGAAATTGTTCGAAAAGCACCGGTTCCCGGAAGGGGTGCTGAATGAAGACTTCCATCTTTTGGTGGAGATGCTTGGGGAAACCGATCGAATTGCGATTCTGCCGGAGCAGGATTACCACGTGTTTTACCGGACGGGAAGCAATACGAGAAAGAAAACGAAAAAGGAATTTTCCCGCGTTTTTATGGATATTGTGGACAACGCGGATATGGCGGAACGGATTGTGGAGGAAAGGTATCCGGCGCTGCGCCGGGAGGCGGTCCGGTTCGGGCTTTACCAAAGGCTGGATTATATGCTTCATATTCCGGTGGAAAAAATGAAAAAAGAGGATGATTTTTACCGGTCGGTGAAAAAATATTTAAGGAAGCATATAAGGGATACGATTCAAAATCCATTTTTGACTCCCAAGAATAAAGGATACCTGCTGCTGCTGACGGCTGCCCCGAAGACGGTGCGGCGGATCCATAGCTGGAAAATGAGGTTGTCCGGCGAACCGGGCGCCGGAACGAGGTAATTGGGCAAAAAGCCGTTGGGAAATGAGGGATCGATGACAAATGACGGAAAAAACAATGATAAAAAACGATGCGTTTCAGAAGGGGCGGTTTTGGTCAGCCGCCTTTCTTGCTTTGTTATGCCTGCAAATATTGCTGCTGGTTTATTTCGGGAACCGGAAAGCGGGATTTCATGAGGACGAATATTATTCTTATTATTCCACTAACCGTACCGCCGGCTTATTTGAACCGGACAGGGAATGGGTGGAGAGGGATTCTTTCCGGAATGAGTTTGTTGTACTGGAAGGAGAAGGTTTCCGTTATGGCTTGGTGGCCGAAGTGCAGTCATGGGACGTGCATCCGCCCTTTTTTTATTTTCTTCTGCATACGGCCTGTTCCCTGTTCCCCGGGGTATTCAGCAAATGGCTGGGCATTGGCGTGAATATCGCCGCTTTTGCCATTCATTTTGCTCTGCTCTCCTGGCTGGCCTTTATGGCCGGAGGGAGGAATAAAAAACTGGCTTTTGCCGTCGCGGCGGTATATGGATGCAATGCGGCCGCAGTTTCCGGCGTGATGTTTATCCGGATGTACGAGTGGCTGGCGGTATTCGTGCTGCTCTGTGCCTGCCTCCATGTGAGGGCGGCGCTGGAGAACGGAGGAAATAAGAAATCATTTTTGCTTCCGTTGATGGCGGTGAATTATCTCGGCTTCCTGACCCAGTATTATTATATTATTTTTCTGTTTTTTATGGGAGCCGGGTTTTGTTTTTGGAATCTATGGAAAAACAGGAAGCTGAAAGACTGCATCCTTTACGGGGCGGTTTGCGGAGGGTCCTTATTGCTCGCCGCAGCCAGCTATCCGGCCTGCCTTTCCCACATTTTCAGGGGATACCGGGGAACGGGGGCGGTTTCCGAATTCCTGGACAGCGCGAATACTTGGGGAAGGCTGGGATTTTTTGCCGGATTGGTGAATGAATATTTGTTCAATGGTTATTTGTGGTTCTGGCTGATCCTGATCGCCGTTTTGGCATGTGCGGCGGCAGTAAAAAAGAAAAAGGCAGGGGAAGGGGCGGAAACGGGAAGAAACGGCGGGGAATCCCGTATCGAGGCGGTTCCATATTTCCTGCTGCTGTTTGCGTCGGCCGGTTATTTTTTGACGGTGTCGAAAACGGCGCTTTTGCTTTATGAGACTTCCAACCGGTACCAGCATCCGATTTATGGCATTCTGCTGTTTCTGGTAATGGCGGCTGTGTATGAGCTTTGGAACCGGGCCGCATGGCTGTTTTGCAGGGAAGGAGGCAGCAGTTTTGCCAAAGTTTTCAAGGGAGGCGCGATTGTTTTCTTAGTATTGCTTCTTCTGGGAAATGTTTATGGACTGGCATCCGGGAAGGTGATTTTCCTTTATGAAGAAGACAGGGCTGATGTAGCCTATGCCCGGGAAAACAGGCATGCGCCGGTCATTGTTTTCTATAACGACGCGACGCCGTACCATGTCTGGTGGCGCTCCCAGGAATTGATGCAATATGACAGAGTATATTTTGCCAGCCAGGAGAACCCGGAGAAAATTACGGATGAAACGATCTGCGGCAGCGATAAGGTGATCGTTTATGCGGCGGACCACGAGATGCAGGAGGAGAATCTGGATATGCTCAAGGAGGGCAATCCAAATCTGGAAAGCAGGAAGCTGATCGCAAAAAGGGGGCTGTGGAGCATATATGAACTGGAGTGATTTTTAGATTGCAGAGGGAGGGTCTGGTATGTGGAAGAGAACAGGCGGATTTTGACGCCGACAGCCTAGAGCAGACATAAATGGATGATCCTGTGTTTTGCCACTAGTGTACTGTACCGTTGATATTCAACATAACCGTCACCCCATTTAAGGGGTGGAAGTTATGCTTGTAGGATACAGTGATATCAGTTTTTCTCTTGCATCTCCGGTTCGGAAAT
>JAETNQ010000033.1 GCA_021772075.1 Lachnospiraceae bacterium | reverse complement strand
GCCACGCTGACCGTCACCGCCACAGAAACAGGTAATTATTCCGGCTCTGTCAGTTCGACCTTTACCATCAATCGGGCTGATTTAACCGTCAAGGCCAACGACCAGGTCATCACCTACGGCGGGAACATTGCCACAGGTACGGATCAGGTGACACCGACCGGTCTTGTCGGCGGCGACACGCTGGAGAGCGTCACCCTGGAGGCCAGCAGCGATCAGGTGGCGGTGGCGGATAAGACCATCACTCCCTCCGCCGCAGTCATCAAGCGCGGCGGCGAAGATGTAACGGCAAACTACAATATCACCTATCAGCCGGGAACGCTGACCATTTCCTATATGGATGCTCCCGGACTTCAATATAATGACAGTGATAAGAAAGACTATTACAACAGGGATGTGGCTGTTAAGGCAGTTTCGGCAGACGGCCATACTTATACGGTTTCCGATACATTGGGCGGAGATTATAAGCCTTCCTATACCATATCCGCACAGGAGGGTACGGTGACAAAGACACTGTATTTTAAGGATGAAGCCGGGCATATGTCGGACGGCGTGGAGGTAACGGTAAAATTCGACCTGACGCCTCCCACGGGGGAGATTGCCGTAGGCGCAAAATGGTGGCAGAATGTCCTGCATTTCTTAAGCTTTGGGAATTATGCGGCAAAAGAATACACCGTGACCATAAAAGCGGAGGATAAAAACGGGAGCGACATCAGCAGAATAGAATATGTCATCGTGACAGGAAGCAGCCAGTATACTGATGTCGGCGCACTGACATCGGCAGTGCAGGAATCAGAATGGAAGGAGTATGACAGCAGTAATAGGCCTACTGTATCTGCAAACACAAGCCAGTATGTGGTCTATGCCAGATTGACGGACAACGTCGGAAATGTAACCTACATCAGCACGGACGGCATCCTTTTAGACAGCACAGCGCCCACAATAGGCGAGCTTGCCGTGCCGGAGGAAACAAAAAAAGATGTGACGGCAGGCGTTACCTTTACGGTAAGCGAGGCGGCAGACTATTACTATGTGGTCCTGCCGCAGGGCAGCACCGACCCTGACCCAAAGGACATCATTGAGACCTGCGGAGGGGCATTGCCGGAGGGCAAAACAGGAAACGTCATTGCGGGCACAGTCTCAAAGGGCAGCGGTGCGGTATCAGCGGATACCCCCCGCGTGTCTGTGGAGGCTGAAAACCTGTCGCCTAATACGGCATACACGGTTTATGTAACGGCGGTTGACAGGGCGGTGGATATTACAGATTCGGTGCAAGGGACACCGGCAGGGAACATAGCAGTTGTACAGAAAGCAGATTTTACCACGAAGAAAACCCTGCCTGTCATCACAAAGACTCCGGCAGTGGCCGGAACCTACGGGCAGAGCGTGGGAGAAATGGCAATCACAGGCGGCACGGCGCAGGCCGGAAGCACCGTCCTTGCGGGTACATGGACTGTCAGCGATGCAGACAAAAACGAAAAACCATCCGCAGGGACATCGGAAGTAACCGTTATCTTTACGCCGGGCAACGCAAATTATGACAGCGTATCGGTGCAGGCATCTTTGACGGTAAGCCAAAGGAACCTGAATGCGGAAGGTGTAACGGTATCGGAGGTGGCAGGGAATTATACTTATACTGGCTCCGAAATCAAGCCGCCTGTGGCAGTGGATACCGGGACGCCAACGTCAGGGATATCTATTTCTGACAGCGGGGCAGCCCTTACCGCAAATGACTTCACAGTATCATACAGCAATAATAAGGACGCAGGGACAGCATCCGTCACCATCACCGGAAAAGGGAATTATACCGGCTCGGTGACAAGGACATTTACCATAGGGAAAGCGCCCGGACGTGAAGTGTCTGACGTAAGCGGGAGCTATACCGATAACGGGCAGACCTATACCTACACGGTGACGCCCACGGAGGGTGCAGTCTACCGTATGGGAAATGACGGCAAATGGCAGGAGGGAAATGTATTTGAGGGCATAACACCGGGAACGAGCGTGACCTTTTATGCAATGATGCCGGAGGACAAAAACCATAAGGAAGGGACGCCAAAGTACATCACGGTGGACTTCCCGAAACTTACCCCGGCAGCGCCCGCGCTCACCTACAAGGCGGACCGCACCAATCCGGCGGATGTAAAGATCACCATCACCCCGGTAAGCGGGGCGGAGTACAGCTTTGACGGCGGAAAAACATGGACGGAGAGTAATGAACAGGGCGGATTTACCACATCGGATACCGTGACTCTTGCCATCCGGCTGAAAGGGACGGACACCCATAACCAGTCACCGGCGCAGACCGTGACGGTGAACCTTGCGAAAGAGGACAGGGAAGCACCGCCCGCATTCAGCCTTAAAGTGGAGGCAAACGGGGAGACGGACTATACCGTCACCATACCGCCTACCGAAGGCTGCGAGTACAGCTTTGACGGCGTAACATGGTCGGAAGTCAATGTAAAGACCGGCATCAGTGTCGGGGAGACAGTGACCGGCTATAAGCGGTATAAGGAGACCGATGATTACAATGCCAGCAGTGCGGTATCCGCAAAGGAGACAATGCCGAAGTTCACGGTAAAGACGCCCGTGATCTCCCCGGCAGGGGGAAGTTACTCTGGCAGCGTCAGCGTGACCATTACCTGCGGTTCAACCGATGCGGAGATTTATTACACCACGGACGGCAGCACGCCCGGCCGCGGCTCCGCACGATATACGGGGGCGTTTACGGTGACAGTTCCGGCAACGGTAAAAGCGGTTGCCATAAAAGACGGGCTGAATGACAGCGCCGTTGCAGCAGCTTCCTACACGAAGAAAGACGGGGGAGGCTCCGGCGGCGGAAACAGCGGTGACAGCGGAGACCATTCCGGCGGGAACGGAGATAACAGCGGTGGAAATTCAGGCGGTAACGGAAATAATGGCGGAGGCGGCAGCACGAATCCCGGCAATGGAAACACCACGCCGCAGCCGTCCGTGACGCAGCCCACGGATACAAATACCAATCCGGGTAATGAAACCGCACCGGGGACAGGGACAACGCCGGTGAATCCGGGCAGCGGAAATACAGTAAAGCCGGGAACCGCTCCGGGCAGCGGCACAGGAACAGCCGCACAGGGAACAGAACAGCCATTCATCAAGGGAGCGGACGGCAAGATCGGATGGGACGTGATCCGTGCCGAGGAAGAACAGGCGCAGGAAGGCAGCACCATCAACGTGGATATGAACGGCTCCGTGGTGGTTCCGGGAGATATTTTTGACAGCATTAAAGGAAAGGATATCACCATCACCTTCGATATGGGGAACGGCATTATTTGGAGCGTTGACGGAAAGGGCATCACAACGGATAAGGCGGAGGATATAGATTTTTCTGTAAAGACGGGCGTAAACACCGTGCCGGTGGATATCGTGAATAACGTCACCGGGGAGAATTACAGCATCCAGATAAGCCTTGCATATGAAGGGGAGTTCGGATTTACGGCTGTGCTTTCCATAGGGCTTGGCAAAGAGAACGCAGGATATACGGCAAGCCTGTATTATTACAACGAAAGCACCGGGGAACTTGAATTTATCTGCGCTGACGAAGTCGCAGAGGACGGCACCGTATCCCTTGCCTTTACCCATGCGTCAGACTATGTGATTGCGATAGATACAGGAACTGGGGAAGGGAACGAAGATGTGGGAAGTATGCAGCCGGAAGGCACTGACAGCGCACAGCAAAAGGAGGGAACAGACGGGAACAGCAAAACGGCCGTGGGAAGCTCTAAAGAGGGGCAGAGCCGGAGCCGGGATTTGACAGGTCTTGTTATGGCGGGCATCATTGCCCTTGCCGGAATCGGCGCAGGGGTATTTGCCATTTTGAAAAAGAAAAAAGAAGGAAAATAAGAATAACGGATATGCTCCAGCTCCTTTTTGGCGGGTCCGGTAAATGAAGGGCCTGTCAAAGAGGGGCTTTTTTATGGGCAGGCGACAGAATTATAAAAAAACGTTCGACACAATCTGCAAAGAAGCGGTGAAAATGAAAGAAATGTGTCGGGAAGGGAGAGACTTTGTAAGCGAAAAATGGCGGAAACTGTTGAAAGGACTGAAATGTCTCGTTTACGAAAAAAAGGACACAACCAGTCACTTTTCAAACAAGGGAGATGAACCTATAATAAATACACCGGTCAGGAGGAACAGGATGATAAGTATGGAAGGTACAAATATGGGGATCACATTCAAAAAGCTGCGGCAGACAAAGGGCATGAGCCTGGGGGAATTATCGGCTGCAGTGGGAATCAGTGAATCACACCTGAAAAAGATTGAGGCAGGGATCAGGCAGCCGGGGATAAAGACGTACCAGAGGATGATAGCAGTGCTGGAGGTGGATATTGTCATAAACAACGCCGGCGGGACGGTAAAAGGGGAATGTACCGCAAGGGCGCAGAAGGTTTTTTTGGAAAGCACGGAGGCGCAGGCATTGTACCTGGTAAAAGTATTGGAATACATGGCGCATGACCTGAGGGAGCTGGGCTGAAATAACTGTACGGCGGCTATAAGCAGAAAAGGATACCGCAATGAAGATAAATGCCATTGGCAGGCGTGGAACCTTGACAATAAATATCCCGGCAGTTTTTATATCTGCCGGAATGGAATATCAGTATGTAAGGACACAAAACATCCGGAACACTTATTCAGGTGATGAGGGGAGAGCTTCGCGGAGAAATATTTGTCTGTGGAAAGCAGGTGGCAGTGCTTTTGTACAGGTAAAACAAGGAATCGTAACAGAAGAAGGAAAAATATGAGCGTCATTCCCGGCATGGGGCAGCGGCGGCATTCTGCCTTGAAAATCCGGGTGATAATGATACCTCTGCCGGAGAACACGGCAGCCGGAGCGGCGTCCGGGGTATGTTGCAGCAGGAAAGGGAGCTGTAAGGTATCAGGCAGCTTTGCCGGGCGGTCCTGCATATTCCGGCCCACGCCGGGGGAGGGGAAATGAAAAACCGTGCCAGGCGATATGCTGTGCGTATGTGCAGCATGACATCCGGCATGGCGTGTGGGAAATTACTTCGAGGAGAAAGAAAGAGAAAATTACAGATTTTTGAGAAGGAATGGCTATATACATAATCTTTGCTGTAACAGTGTTTGCAGATACTATGGCAGGAAATACCGGATAAAGAGTGCATATCAGGCAGGATAAGATACATTGGGGAATAGGACATACTTTGTGTCAAATATAATGTAGTATTGGAGGGCTTCATATGCATCTGTCAAAGGAAGAGTTACAGGAGATGGAGCAGGCGGATATAAGGGACGCTGTGGCGGAGGAACTGGTGGATATCAGCGAGATTGAGATTGACATGAAGAAACCTGTTCCTGCCAGGGTAGAGGAATATGTGCAGAAAGTGGGAAACCCTTTTCTTGTGAGGGTGGGGGAGTATGTGGTAAAGATTGGCTATTCGGACCAGGCAGGGACACTAAACGAACGGATGAAGCAGTATACCAGAAAAGTTGCTGAAATCAAATATTAGCAAAAGCCTTTACAGGCGTCAGGAACTGTGGTAATCTATAGAAAGGACAAAAATCAACGGAATCCTGACTTTATGAAAAGATACAGACCTCGTAGGACAGGTTTTGCTAACTTGGAAAATAATAAAGTTAGGAGATACGTGGAATGAGAGAAGCTATTTATTATGTTGCAGTCTATCTCCGCCTGTCAAGGGACGATATTGACAGCAGCACGAAAGCGGAGAGCAACAGCATAAGCTCGCAGAGGGAGATGATCCGTTCTTATGTCAGGGAGCATGAGGATATGGAATTATTCGACATCTATGTGGATGACGGGTATTCCGGAGCCAACTTTGACAGGCCGGAGTTTAAACGGATGATGGCGGACATCGAAGCGGGAAATGTAAACTGTGTGATCGTAAAGGATTTGTCCAGATTAGGACGAGATTATATTGAAGCCGGGCGGTTGATCCAGAAGACCTTCCCGGCTTTTCATGTGCGTTTTATCGCGCTGACAGACAACTTTGACAGCCAGACTGCGGATAACAGTACGAAAGCCCTTGTTGTCCCGGTGAAAAATTTTATCAACGATTCCTACTGCCGGGATATTTCACAGAAAGTGAAAAGCAGCCAGAGAACCAAAAGGGAGCAGGGAAAATTTATCGGGGCTTTTGCGGTGTACGGCTACCGGAAATCAGAGGAGGATAAGAATAAGCTGTGTCCGGATGAATATGCGGCGCAGATCGTCAGGAATATCTTTGCGTGGAAGCTGGATGGGATGAGCGCACAGGCAATCGCATTAAGGCTTGACGGGCTTGGAGTGCTTTCTCCACTGGAGTATAAAAAATCCCTTGGGGAGCATTATTCCACCAGTTTCCGGACGAATATCACTGCGAAATGGTCGGCGGTGGCAGTGAACCGGATACTGACGAACGAAGTGTATACCGGGGTAATGGTGCAGGGGAAAAGCGGGAAGGTCAACCACAAGGTAAAGAAGACGGTGGAAAAGCCAAAGGAAGAGTGGGTACGGGTGGAAGGGACCCATGAGGCTATTATTGCCCGTGAGGATTTTGAGATCGTGCAGGAACTTTTGAAGGTTGACACCAGGGCAAAGGCAGACGGAACCTGTTCCCACCTCTTTTCGGGGCTTTTGTTCTGCGGGGACTGCAAAGAGTCCATGTACCGGAGGGTAAACCGCTATAAAGGCGTATCAAAAGTGTATTTTATCTGTCCCACAAGGAACAGGGGGCAGGGATGCACCAGACACAGCATCCCGGAGGAAGAGCTGAAGGAGATCGTATTCCAGACATTGCAGACACATATAGCCGTATTCCTTGATATGTGCAGCCAGCTGGAGCATATCCGGAAAATGGAAGTGGATTTTGAAGAGGTTGCCCGGTTTGACAAGGAAATAGAAAGGCTCCGCAAAGAACAGGAAAAATATCTGGACCTGCGGGCAGGGCTGCATGAGGATTTAAAGACCGGTTTGATCACAGAGACTGACTTTAAAAATTTCCGTGCTATTTATGAAAAGAAATATGAGGAGGCAAAGGAAGCCCTGAAAAAGCAGGAAGAGATGATCAAAAAGTTATTCCGCAATGGCGTGGCGTCCGGCGTAAAGCTGGAGCGGTTTAAAGAAGCCATGAAGCTGACGGAGCTTGACCGTGACACGCTGCTTTGTTTTATCAGCCGGATTGAAGTGTTCGAAAATAAAAAGGTCTATGTGGAATTCCGCGGGAAAGAGGAATTTCATAAGATGCTTATTTTGCAGGACTATGTGGCATCGAAGGCGGAAGGCAGAGAGGGGGCGGCGGTATAAATGGCAAGGAAATCCAGGAAGAAGCAGGAGACCGGCGAACAGCCTGAAAAAATCTATTCCACTGGTATCTATGCAAGGCTTTCCGTGGACAGCGGTGAAAGGAAAAATGAATCCATTGAGACACAGGTGGAGATCGCAAAGGATTTTGTCGGGCGGCAGGCTGACATGGAGCTGTATGATATTTATACGGACATTGGAAAGACCGGGACGAACTTTGAGCGGGAAGGTTTTGAGCGCATGATGCGTGACGTAAGGCTGCGGAAGATTAACTGTATTGTGGTAAAAGATTTGTCAAGATTCGGCAGGAACCATATCGAAACCGGGAATTATATTGAGAAGATATTTCCATTTATGGGGGTGCGCTTTGTCGCTGTCACTGACAGTTTTGACAGCATGGATATATCCGGACAGAATGAGGGTGCGGATATGGGAACGGCTCTGAAGAATCTGGTCAATGAGATGTATGCAAGGGACATTGCAGTGAAGGTAAAAGCCAGTAGGAAGGCAAAGTGGGAGCAGGGGAGTTATACAGGCGGCATACCGCCTTATGGTTACAGGGCAGAATGGATTGGAGATAAGAAGTGTCTTTTTATTGAAGAAGCTGCAGCGGGCATTGTTAGGAAGATATTTGAATTATTTCTTTCGGGAAAAAATAGGAAGGAGATTGTCCTATGGCTGTATGAAAATAAGGTTGCCAGGCCGGTGCAGTACCATAAAACAGGGCTGGTTTACTGGCAGGGAGAAGGGGAATTGGAGCAGTGGTCCAGGGAAACAGTCAAAATGATCCTTACAAACCCGGTATATATGGGATGCCTTGTTCAGGGGCGTACCTGTGGGAAGGACTATATGATGCGGGAGAGGCATGATATTGATTCCGGGGACTGGTCGGTAAAGGAACGTACCCATGAAGCCATAATCAGCGAAGATCTGTTTTTTGAGGCGGCGGGAAAATTTGAAAAATCGTCCGTGTATTGTAATAGAAATGGGTTTTCAAAAACAGTGCCCGTAGATGAAGATATTTTTGCTGGCGTCCTTTACTGTGGTGACTGCGGTTCTAAGATGAAGAGGGTTTCAGCAGTCAGGGAATTCCATTCAAAGGACAGGATCAGGACATACAGCTATAAATGCCCCAGAACTGACAGGATAGACAGCTTTAAATGTGAGGGGAAGAGCATTACTTTATATTCCCTTATGGATATCGTAAAAGAAACCATACGGCAGGAATTTATACTGTCCGGGGTACGTCCGAAAGACCTTGTGGAGATGAATAACAGGGAAATGGAAGCCCTGAAAGAAGGCTGGAAAGCACAGCTTGTCATGCTTGGCAGGAAGCTGGAGGATATTACGAAACTTGGAAGTGAACAGTATTTGAGATTTCGGATGAGAGAGATGGATGAAGCATGCTTTAAAAGGGAAAAGGAAGAGAATGATAAAAACGCCGCTTCCGTTCGTGAAGAAAGCAGGGTTGTTTCAGAGAAACTCCGGAAGATAGATTCCGAAACGGCCAGGAAAAACCATTTTCTGCGTACATTGATGAAGGGCAGCGGAAAGGGTGAATTAACAAAAGAGATTGTCAGGACGCTGATTGAAAAGATAGAGGTCTATCCGGAACACAGGGTAAAAGTAACCTTTGCTTTTAAGAAGAGTGAGCTGCTGGCAGGAAAGGAGGAATTTAATTTATGAAAAGATACCTGGTCGCAATATACCTCCGCCTGTCCAAAGAGGATGACAAATGGAAAGAAGAAAGTAACAGTATCGCCATGCAGCGTATCCTCTTAAGAAGATACATAGAAGAAAAGTTTGCGGACTATGAGATCATTGAGTTCTGTGATGACGGTTATACAGGCACCAATTTTGACCGCCCGGGCATGCAGGAAATGCTTGAAAGGATAAGAAACGGTGAGATTGACTGTATCATCGTAAAAGATTTTTCAAGGTTTGCCAGGGATTATATTGAGCTGGGCTCCTACCTTGAGCAGATTTTCCCATTTCTTGGCGTTCGTTTTATATCTGTCAATGACGGATATGACAGCGCCAAAGCGCAGGGTGGCGCTGCTGATATTGACATGAATTTTAAGAACCTGCTTTATGACTTGTACAGCAGGGACCTGTCGGGCAAGGTGCGCTCTTCCCTTTCCATAAGGAAGGAAAAGGGGCAGTATGTAAGCGCAAACAGCCCATTCGGTTATGAAAAGGCCCCGGGGGACAGGCATGCGCTGCTGGTTGCCGAAGATGAAGCGGCGGTAGTCAGGCGGATATTTTCCCTTACGCTGGATGGGTGGACGTCGGTGCAGATCGCAAGGCTTTTTAACAAGGAAAGGGTAAAGACACCGATTGAATTTAAGATTGATAAGGGAAGAACGAACCGGATACCAAAAGGGGGCAGATTTTTGTGGAGCGGCAGCACCATATGCCAGATACTCCGGAATGAAATTTATATCGGGAATATTGTGCAGAAAAAGTATACAAAGGATTTTGTGGGCGGAAAAAATCATTTGAATTCCCAAGAAGACTGGCTGGTCTCCTATGGGCACCATGAACCGATCATTGAAAAGGCAGCGTTTGATCAGGTGCAGGAGAGCAGGGGGAACAAAAGAACCCCAAAGCATAACCAGACACATCCGCTTGTGGGAAAGCTGGTGTGCGGCTGCTGCAAGAAAAATCTACGTTACCGCAGGGGGATGAACCCATATTTTAATTGCCACTACAGCTATTCAAATAACATGGAAAACTGTGTCCGGAAGCTAAACGCTATGTTTGTGGAACAGTATGTTCTTTTGATGATGCAGGAGAAACTGGAGGAAGAGGGGGAACTGGAAAAACTCCGTATGGAGGAAATGGCCAGGCTGGACGGGAAGATCAGGGAGCTGAAAGAGAAAAGAAGGATTCTGCACTCCGGAATAGAAAGGATGAAACAGAATCATTTTGAAGCCTATCAGGAGTATGCCAGTGGGAAAACAGGGAGGTTTCAATCTGACGGATTGATGTTAAAATCAATGGAGGAAGAATTAGCCGGCATAAATGACAGGCTCCAGGAAGTGGAAGCCGAGCATTCCGCTATAAAGTGTGGCAGGGAAGCGGAGTATTCAGGGGGCCGGTTTGCGGAGCTGTCAGAAGAGATGGTAGAGAAGTATCTTGACAAGATTGAAGTCTATGATGAACAGCATATGGAAATCTACTGGAAAGAAAGTGCAGGATTGAAACCTGCCAGCAAAAATGTTTTGCAGTAATTTTACAAGAAAGATCGGATATTGAAGCAATGGTTTAACAGCAGGTATCTTTTTGGAGCAGTAAGACTGGAAAAACCTTGAAAAAAGATAAAAAATTTGCTTGCAGACACTTGACAGGAGAGGGGATACGTTATAATTTGGATGTTTTTAAGAATCAAGACGGTACGTCGAGAATATTGGCGATCTGGGACCAGACGATACAGGACGGAACCCCGCCGGATGGTTTTTCCTTTGGGACGGAATATACGAATGAGCAGATCAACGAGGCGGTCAGAAGCGATGATCCGTTGTCGGTGGTTCCTTCTACGGATACGGACGGCCATGGAACGGCTGTAGCCAGCGTGGCGGCGGGAAGCAGTGCCGGGTTCGGAATAAATTTTGGGGGAGCAGCGCCGGATGCGGATATCGTGATGGTAAAATGCAAGGAAGCAAAGGGATATTTGAGGGATTATTATTTGATACCGGACGGCGTGCCGGCTTATTGCGATGCGAATATCGGCATGGCATTGAAATACCTGGATCAGTTTGCGGAAGTGAGGGAAAGGCCGGTGGTCATATGCATCGGCATGGGGACAAACTGGGGAGATCATGCCGGTAATTCCGTGCTGGCAAGATATTTGGACCGGATTGCCAGAAAGCGGAACCGGGTAGTAGTGGTGGGGGGAGGGAACGAGGGAAATGCGGGACATCATTTCCAAAGGCTTTTTCCCATGGAAGGCGCTGCGGTAATGCAGACGGCAGAAATACGAGTGGGGAATGACGAACCGGGTTTTGTGATGGAGCTGTGGGGAACCGTCCCGAATACGATGAGTGTATCGATTCGTTCTCCGGGCGGGGAAGTCATTCCGTATATTGATTTCAGGAGCCGGGAAACAAGGAATTTCAGCTTTATTTATGAAAAAACGCGGATTGCGGTGGATCATATTTTGGTAGAACAGGGCGGGGGGGATGAGCTGGTGGTCTTCCGGATCGTGCAGCCGACTGCGGGAGTATGGACTTTTCGTATCGAGATACAAGGGAGCATTGGCTATGGCTATATCAATATGTGGCTGCCGATCACCCCGTTTCTGAAGACCGACGTATACTTCCTGAATTCCACGCCGTATGTGACGCTGACGGAACCGTCTCTGGCGGATAATGTGATCACGGTCTCCGCTTATGATGCGGGCAATAATAGCTTTTATATCGATTCGGGCAGAGGGTTTGCCAGAGGCGGGAGGCTGAAGCCGGATATTGCAACTCCGGGAGTCGATGTATCGACGGTACTGGGGGCGCGGACCGGCTCTTGTATGGCCGCCGCTATTACGGCGGGCGGAGCAGCTCAGTTTATGCAGTGGGCGGTGATCGAAGGAAATGATGTGCTTGCCCAGAGCATGGAGGTGAAAGCATATTTTGTGCGGGGGGCGGCCCGCAGCGCGGATATCATATATCCAAACCGTTCCTGGGGGGCGTATGGCAATATAGTGTCAAGTTAGCAAGGAGCCAGTAAAATCAAGGGCTTCCGCTGATTTAGTCCTATGAAAAAACTGCCGTGCAAATATTTTCGACATATTGAAAATGGAAAAATTAGATAAGGACGGGCCTGTTTGTAACCAGAAAACCGAAAACCAAGCAACTTGACACTAATATACCATCAAGCCGTTTGGTGTTGTAAAGCGTGTGCCAAAAAGGGGTGATAACTACAAATCAGAAAAAACGCCGTACAGGGAAACACCCCATACGGAGACAGATAAAATCACTTCCCAAACAGATCGCTGTGCGATCCGGTCCGGGATAAGGTTAACACCAGAACATCATCTTCAATACGGTAGATAAGCAGCCAGTCGGGCAGCACATGGCACTCACGGTGTCCGATCCAGTTCCCGGACAGGGCGTGGTCCCTGTTTTTCTCCGGGAGGGGGATCCCCATGGCAAGGTCGGCGATCACGCCCTCCAGCAGCCTGATATCTAGCCCGCGTCTTATTGCCAGCTTGTAATCTTTCTTGAATTGTGTGGTGGGCTTGACGGTATACTTTGCGTTCTTCATGCTTTCAGGTCTGCGAACAGTTCGTCCAGATCGGTATATCCTTTTACTGCCGGATCTTTCGCAATCCTTTCTGCCTCCAGCATGGCGGCAACCGTTTCGCTGTTGGGCTGATTGAGGGAGATGTCAAAAGGAATCCGCCCCTCACGGAGGGATTGACGGACAAAAATATTGAATGCCGTTGTCAGGTTCATGCCGAGTTCCCCGAACAGCCTGTCAGCCTGCGCTTTCAGGTCTGAATCCATGCGGATGCTGATGTTTGTAGTAGAGCCAGCCACATAACCATCTCCTTTCTTGCTGATGATTACAGTATATGCTGTCTGCACGGAAAATACAATATTCTGCACGAAAAATTAACAGTAAATTCATTTTCTGGGAGCTGAAACAAGCAATACCGGGTAAACAGAAACAGTGTGATTTAATTCCTGTCATGGATTACGGACAATATCGCTATGAATCTTCGGATACTGCTTAGGCATGATATCCTTGCAAAAAAAGTGTTAACTAATATTGACAACATCATTAATAATCAGCTTTTGCACTCTGTCCTTAAAGGTTTTATCAGTGTCTTTACTGAAATATACCTTTGTAAATTTGCTTCCGACTCCCAGCGCGCTTTTCACTGTTATCGTGCCGTTCATTAGATCAACCAGCCTTTTGGTAATTGCCATCCCAAGACCTGTGCCAACAGGTTCATTATGACTTCTGCCGTTCCCCTGAATGAAAGGTTCCCATATCTTGTTTAGAAAAGAAGATTCCATGCCGATTCCGGTATCCTCTATCTCAAAATGGCAGAGTGATTTACCGGACTTATCAGAATATTCTTTTACCTGAAAATAAATCCGCCCTCCATTCGGAGTGAATTTAACGGCATTTCCTAAAATATTGACAAGTATCTGGCACAAGCGCAGTTCGTCGCCAATCAGCAGGGGATGTTCAAATGCGGCAAATTCTTTAACAAGCTCCACATTTTTCTGCGTCAGCAGTCCTTCTGTGATCAGAGCGCACCTGTCAATAACCTTCCGTATATCAAACGGTTCATAATTTGCAGACATCTTTCCGCTTTCAATCCGGCTCATATCCAAAATATCATTTACAAGCGAAATCAGATACTGTGAAGAATTGTCTATTTTCTTTCTTCAGTACAAAATTTTTTTGTTTTAAAATTTTCTTTTTATTCTTTTTGCCCATTTTTCCACCTCCAATCTGATTTTACAGAATCAATCATAAAAGCACTACCAATATTGGATAAACTGTATGTAAAAAGTATGTAAAATACGAAGCCTGATTTATGAAACTTCTAACCGGTCAGAATAAGGCGGGGCGCAAACACCGGAACGCTGCCAGAAAGAAGTTCTTCTTCAATAATCTATCGCTTGCATAGTTTCATTTATGGTGGTGCAGATTTCTCTTGGATTGTGCCACGATAGCTATGATTATCAAATCCCCCTCCTACTCGATTCCTTATCGTCCAGACAAAGAGCGGAAATTCCTTTTTCATGGTCATTGCCTTTTCAGAGGAATTACAGTATAATTTTTCCATAGTAAAAAACAGTATGAAGAGGCCTGCCGCATGTCGGATCGGATATGCGGCGGCATTTTACAGGGAGCATGGATATATATGGGAAAGATCAACCGTGAAGATATGCTGGAACTGACCAGACGCATGACTTTGAAGCGGAACTGTTTTGACAGGATCGCCGGGGCATATCTGGACGAAGAGGGGTTTGTGGACGGAACCTTTAACAAGCATTTCCAGAAACTGTCACAAAAAGACCAGCAGGCAAATCTTGATATAGCAAAGGCAGTTCCTTTTTCCGATACAAATGTGCAGCTTAGGGAGTATGTTCTCGGGGAAGCGGACAGGAAACCGGGGAGCATATGGCAGCTGCTTATGGCACTGAAAGAATGCGGGCTGAAAAATGATGCAATGCTGGATGTATTCTATGAGGAGTTTGGGCAGAGATACCGGACGGATGGCAGTTATGCCATTTACTTTTTCCATGGCAGTTATGACGTGCCGCTGAAAGCCAGCGATAAGGAAAGCCTGTGGGAATCGGAAGAGGTTTATCAGTTCCTGATCTGTGCGGTCTGTCCGGTAAATGGTGATTATGAACCAGGGAAGCCGGAGTGCGGTTTCCTGTTCCCGGCATTTAAGGACAGGAGCAGCGACATACACAGGATTGATATTTATGCGGCAGACGGGCAGTCAAATCAGGCAGAGGACTTGAGGAAAATCCTTTTTTCACAGCATGAAACATACAGATGATTTTGGGAGTTGCGTGCCTGCTGAAAGCAGATGATGATTATATCAATGGAATTGGATATTTATAGGGAGAAGCATTCATATGGATACAGAAATTACGGCTTCAAAGCCGCTTAAAATTGATACAACTTTTAATACGAGAGATTTGGGCGGATACAAAACAAAAGATGGTAAAACAACGAAAATGCATGCTTTTCTTCGTTCTGATTTACCAGCGCAAATAACGGATCACGGCAAAAAAGTTTTATTGGATTATGGAGTCCGGTGTGTTGTTGATTTAAGAAGTTTAGCAGAAGTAAATTTCATGCCAAATGCCTTAAGGTTCATACCGGAAATTGACTATTATTCACTTCCGATGCTGGACCAGACAACTTCACAGGGGTTTCATGGTAAAATGCCGGATAATATGGGAACGGTTTATATTGATTTATTAAACCATTCCCACAAAGATTTTGGTAAGATGTTTCATATTTTTGCACAACATAAAGATAGTACCAATCTTTTTAATTGCACAGCCGGTAAAGACAGAACTGGTGTGACCGCAATGCTGCTTCTGAATCTTGCTGGAGTTGACAGTGAAACAATTTTAGTCGATTATGAAGTTACAGAAAGCAATATGCATACAGTTTTTGAAAAACAAAAAGTTATGATAAAAGAAAAATATGGCATAGATGTGCCGGATAGTGCTTTTTCTTCGGAACGTTTTCAAATGGAAACAGCTATCGACTATTTAAAGAAAAAATGGGGAGATGCAGAAAAATATCTTCTTGATGCAGCGGTTTCGGAAGAAGACATAAGAATCGTTAAGTCCATGCTTGTCGATTAAATTAGCTTGTTTTGGGAAGAAGCAGTGGCAGGTGAATCGATTTCTGAAATGATTCCGATATATTTATTGCCTGCTTTGTGCTATGTTGAGGAGTGACAAGTCGGGATTTGAGGGGTAATAGACATGAAATTTCTTTTTTATGATTCGCTCGAAAGAATCAGGTAATTTAAGAATTATAAAGGTGATAAAAATGATATGGAATCAAGGCTCTAAAAAGAATCAAGAGAATTTTACCATATATGCATATGAAATTGCAGGAACCTATACAAGCCAGCTTGCAGATATCACGCCCAAACAACTGATTCGAATGGGAGAACGGTGGCGTGGCGATATTGATATGGCATGGAATATAGATTGGCGGAAGGTAAACATAGGCAGAAAACAGCTACCGAGACTAAATGATATTGAATATTTGACCGTATTGAAGCTTGGAACTTTTCATGGTAATGGCTACTATCGACAGAAATGTATGGAAGCATTGGCGTCATATGAGGGAACGCTTTCGTTTATTATGCTGCGATTAAACGACTGGGTAAGCCCTATTCGTGAGAGCGCGTTTGTGTTGGTACAAAAAAAGCTGGAGTCATGTGGAATATGTGAATTATTTGAAGCATTACCCATGTTTGCAAAGGTAAAAGATTCAAGAAGACGAAGTGATGATTATATGCTGCAGATAGAGAAAAAGGTTCAGTCAATACTATCTGCCCAAATATCTGTTACGCCAATTGATGAGATACATACCTATGATGTAAACATAAAGAATGCTATTTATCGTATTGTTAGTAAAAACAGAATATTGGATGCGCATAGCATGAAGCATTTGCTTGTGCTGGAAAAGACAGGCTATGGTAAGACGCTATTGATTCGTGGTATTTTGCAGCATTATGAATGTGATGAGAAACAGATACAGCAGTATCTACAGAGCAAGAGTCCAATTATTCGTTATTATGCTTTGCTTTACCGATATGAAAAACAGGATAATATTTGGTCTGGAATAGAAGTTATGCTGATGGATAAGTCCAGAAGAATACGGGACTATGTAAGCTATTTGCTGAAAAAGCATTCGGATTTTTCTATTCTTGATTATTATAAGAAAAAACTCAAAGAAAAAGTAACCAGTATAGCAATTCTTGGTATCAGTGAGTATGGAAACAGACAGGAAATAGAGCTTATCAAAACATTTTTAGGAGCAGATGATGATCATATTGTTGCCGCAGCCTTGCAGGCATATGGAAGGCTGGCAGCGCAGGAAGGCGAAAAACTTTATTGGAAGTATTTATTTGATTGTCGTCAGATGATTTCAGTAAGAGCTTATCGGATGATTCAGAAATATAATATCTGTTATGGAGCGACTACTTTGTATCAGGCTTATTTGGAGAAAGAAAATACACAATTAGGGTATTATTTGCTGAAACTGCTATTAAGAGAGCCATCTTGGGAGCGGCTTCCATTTGTTTTACGATTATATGGAAAAGAAAATCTGCCTCAATCCTTAAAAAATGCTTTGCAAGGGGCAATCAGCACACGGAATATGTATGTACGAATATCGACAAAACAAGCACAGGAAATTTGTGATATATTGCAGGAAAAGACAGATACCATACCGGAAGACATAAGAAAGGGCATTGAATTTGATATAAAGTATGTTATTGCATAACTCTTTAGTAGGTCTGCGTATTTATTGTGTGGATCGTAAGCAAATTAGAATTGAACAAAATCGCTGCGCGATGGCCTGTAAAGGCTGTGGCATAGCGATTTTGTTCAATTCCCAGCAAAGCGCAGTTTCACCGGGTTTCTGCTTTGCTTCATAGTAATAAGAGAACAGGTGCAGGCATAGGACAATCAGATGAAGGAATAGGATAGAAGTGCGAAGAGAATTTCTAAGTCCGAAAAATACGCGGACCAAGAAATTCTAAAGCTTCGCACAAAGCTGGGAGATACGGGAAAGGAGATGATTGTGCTATGGGACTTGCAGCAGGGGTACTGGCAGGGCTTACACCAGAGGAACTAAGGGAGATGGCAGCGGTAGATGTGCGGACAGTGGACATTGGTACATTGACGGATTTAAGGGATATAGTAATAGATACAAAGGCACCGGTGGAAAAGAAACTGGCCTCTTTTGCAAAACAGACCAGAAACCTGTATGTTAACAGGATTGGGGATTATGTGGTGAAAGTATGTTACCAGAAAGAAGGTTCCACCATAGATGAGAAGATGGAAGAATATATACGCAGACTTGCAGAAGTTTATGTATAACCGGCCTGGAAAAAATGAAAATTTATGATAATATATAGTCAGGACTAAATCAGTGTTGCACCTGGCTTAAGGTTTTTTATGCGAGCCAAACATAAAAGTCAGGAGTGATGCGTATATGAAAGAAAATAGATTCTATGCGGCTATGTACCTTCGTCTTTCGCGGGATGATACTGCCAGTGGCGGCAGCGCAAAAGACAGCAGAGGGCAGGCATCTGTAAAGACCGAGAGCGAGAGTATCGGGAACCAGCGCGAGCTGATCAGAGCCTATATCCATGAGCAGCAGGATATCGAATTGTATGATATCTATGTTGACGATGGATTTTCGGGCAGTAATTTCGACAGACCGGAATTTAAGAGAATGATGAGTGATATTGAGGCGGGCAGGGTAAATTGCGTGATTGTAAAAGACCTGTCCCGTTTCGGGCGTGATTATATTGAGGCCGGAAGATATATCCAGAAAACTTTCCCGGCTCTTGGCGTGCGTTTTATTGCACTGACGGATAACTATGACAGTTTTTCGGCAGATACGGGAACCGGATCTATTGTACTGCCGGTAAAGAACTTTATTAATGATTCTTACTGCCGGGATATTTCCACGAAGGTAAAGAGCGGTCTGGAAGTGAAGCGCAGGAATGGGGAGTGCATTTCCGCTTTTGCAGTGTATGGGTATAGGAAAGATGAAACAGATAAGAACCATCTTGTAGTAGATGAATATGCGGCTGGGATTGTGAGACATATTTTTGAGTGGAAGATTGCAGGCATGGCAGTGTCAGCCATAGCGGAAAAGCTGAATAAGCTGGGTATCCTTTCGCCTAAGGAGTATAAGAAATCCCTTGGGCTTAATTACAACGGGGGATTCCAAGGAGCGGGAAAATCCCTCTGGGGAAATGCTTCTGTAAAAAGGATACTGACTAACGAGATTTATTTAGGGCACCTCCAGCAGGGAAAATCACAGAAGGTCAATTATAAAGTAAAAAAGATCGTGGAAAAGCCCAGGGAGGAATGGGTATGTGTGGAGAATACCCATGAGGCGCTGGTTACGGAGGATGATTTCCAGATTGTGCAGAACCTTCTTAAGTCAGACAGCAGGCTGGGGCCGGGAATGGAGAAGTCCGGTTTGTTTTCAGGGCTTTTATTCTGCGGCGACTGCAGGGAGCAGATGGTGCGCCGGGTAGTGCGTTATAAAGGGAAGAAAAAGATTTATTATATCTGTTCCACAAAGAACCGGGGAGACGGATGCAGCAGGCATAGTATAGAGGAAGAGGTGCTGAAAGAGCTTGTGGAAAATACGGTAAAAAAGTATGCCAACGCATTCTTTGAGGGAAAACGCCTTTTTGATAAGGCAAAGGAGCAGGAGACGGGCAGTTTTTCAGAAGTTTCAGCATATGACAGGGAACTGCGGCGCCTGAAAGAAGAACAGGACAGATACTACAGCCTCTGCGCGGGACTGCATGATGATCTGAGGAAAGGAGTTGTGACGAAGGAAGAGTTCGGGCGGCTCCATGCCGGTTTTGAAAAGAAAGCTATTGAATTAGGGGAAGCACAGGAGAGACAGGAAACTTTAATCAGGGAAATGTTTAAAAAGGGCATCCTCTCTGCCGGAAGACTGAAAGCATTTCAGGATTGTGTGGAGTTAAAAGAGATTGACCGCCATACCCTGAGCAGCCTTGTGAAGCGCATTTATGTATACGAAGGAAGGCGGATTGAAATTGAATACTATTTTATGGATCAGTACGAGGTCATGCTGGGGATCAGTATGCGGCAGCCGGTCCAGCATGGTGCGGAAAGGGGTGCATAAGATGGGAAGAATTTCAAAGAGAGGCAGGTCCAATGGAGTAGAGAATGCGGCAGCCAGGGGGCAGAAAAGATATAAGGCCGGAATATATGCAAGGCTTTCTGCTGATGCAGATGAAAAGAATGAATCCATCGATGTGCAGAGAGGAATTGCTGAAAAATTCGTGAAAGAGTTCAACCAGAAAAATAAGGAAGCAATTGATATAGTCGGGTATTATTGTGACCTTGGAAAGACGGGCAGCAACTTCAACCGGGACGGTTTTAATCGGCTGCTGCAGGATATTCGGCTGGGGGATATTGACTGTGTAATTGTGAAGGACTTGTCCAGATTCGGCAGGAATTATCTTGAAGCAGGCAACTACATAGAAAAGATATTCCCATTTCTTGGAGTGCGGTTCATCGCTGTTTCTGACGGATATGACACAGGGGAGAAGGGAAATGACACAAGGCAGATGTCAACCGCTATGGCGGCAGAAATAAAGAACCTTGTCAATGATATGTATGCGAAGGATTTTTCCGTAAAAGCAAAGACTGGACTTAGGCAGCGCAGGGAAGCAGGCTCCTATGTAGGCGGGTTGCCGCCTTATGGCTATATAGCGGTCTGGGAAGGGAAAGTAAGGAAGTTAGTGTCGGATGAAAATACTGCGGGAATTGTGGAACATATTTACAAGATTTTTGTGGAAAAGGAAAGTTGCACAGAAGTGTCGGATGATTTAAACCGCAGGAGGATCAATCCCCCGGCAGTCTATGCAAAGACAAAGGAAGTATACTGTCCGCCAGATATGGAATATAGGGGCTGGGACAGAGGAGCTGTGGAACGGATCATTAAAAGCAGTACTTATGTCGGACAACTGGTGCAGGGAAAAAGTACAATAACCGCCCGTAATGAAAAAAACCGTATCCATAAGCCAAAAGAGGAATGGCTGGTAAAAGAAAATGTCCATAAAGCGTTGATAAGTATGGAACTTTATCATAAAGCACAGGAAGTACGAAGAAAAAAACAGGAAGAATCCGCATCTCACAAACACCCTGCGGAGGGGATTCCTATTGGGGAAAATGTGTTTCATCATGTGCTTTACTGTGGCGTCTGCGGTAAGAAAATGACAAGATATAGCCATGCAAAAACTTATGCAGACGGGAAAAAGGCAAGGCAGGAAGGATATTACTGCCTGAATGGAGGCAGCAGTAAAGTAGAGATCTGCCCGCAGCCAAACCATATTTCCAAACAGGAACTGGCGGGTATATTGATGGCTGTATTTCATAAGGAATTTGGTATTTATCTGGATAAGCCGGAGCGCTTTATGGAAGCAGGAAAGGAGCAGATGCGTACAGCTGCGTTCCAGATGGAAAAGGAACTGAAGGCTGTCCATGGCAGAAGGCAGAGAATAGAGGAAAAAGAGGCAGAGGTATATAGGAACTACCGGGAAGGAAAGCTGCCGCAGAAAGAATATGTATGTTTTAAAACGGAGCAGGAGACTAGCAGGCGGGAACTGGAAAAACTGGCGGAAGAACTAGAAGAGAAACGGAAAGGTCTGGAAAAAGTACAGGAAAAGTATTTGAAGGCGGTGCGTTCCTTGCTGAAAATCAAACACCGCCCTGCCATGCAGGATGGCTTATTGAAGAAAAAGGGAGAAGAACTGACTGTAGAACTTGTGGATGCACTGATAGAGAAGCTTTATGTCTATCCGGGAAAGCGGGTTGAGATGCAGTTTCGGTATGTAAATGAGATGTTGGAAGGAGTGGTCGGGTGAATATCATAGGGATGTACTTAAGGCTGTCGATGGAGGATAAAAAGGATTTCGAAAGGGATGAGAGCAACAGCATATCCAGCCAGAGACTATTGATCAGGGATTTTATCCGACAGGATGCAGAATTAAAGGAATATGAGATAAAGGAGTTCTGTGATGATGGCTGGTCCGGCACAGGGCTGGACAGGCCGGGGCTGAACCAGCTTTTAGCCGATGTAAAGAAAAACAGAATACAGTGTATTATCGTGAAGGATATGTCCCGCTTTTCAAGGGATTACATTGAAATGGGTACCTATTTAAATCAGATTTTCCCTTTCATGGGCATTCGTTTTATTGCATTGGGCGACCACTACGACAGCAGAGAGGATAATGGGAGTGCCATAGGGATTGATACTGCATTCAAAACGCTTCTGTATGACCTGTACAGCAAGGACATTTCTGTCAAGGTAAAAGCGTCTATTGAAAATAAGTGTGCGAATGGGGAATATGTCTTTGGCCAGGTTCCCTTTGGCTATATGAAAAGCCCTGTAGAAAAAAATAAGGTCATTGTTAATAAGAAAGAAGCGGAAATTGTGCAGCATATATTTTCACTTGCAATGCAGCAAAAAAGCAGTACGCAGATAGCAAGGCAGCTTTGTAAGGAAGGGATTCCCACAATTATGAAGATGCGGCAGCCTGACAAGGATCAAAAGGAGGGGAAAACTCGTACATGGAGTACTTCAGCAGTTAGGAACATCTTGAATAATCGTTTTTATCTTGGGGAAATGGCGTATGGGAAAACAGTATGTAAGTCAGTGGGGAGCAAAAATTCTGTAAGAATACCAAAAGAGGAATGGAAGGTGATTCCGAACCATCATGAGGCGCTGATCACGCCGGAAGTCTATGGGCAGGTGTCGTCATTCCGGTCAGACCATGTGACGGACAGAAAAAGGGAAAAACATCCGCTCACCGGGAAATTATACTGTGGTGGGTGTAAATATGCTATGGTATACAAGCCGCTGCGTGAAAAAAATAAATACAGGCGGTTTGAGTGCAGTAAACATGCACTGCTTCAGATTCAGGAGTGCTGTACCTATTTCCATGTGGGTGTGCTGGAGGAACTGGTTTTGACTATGATTCATAAAGAACTAATGTTCAGAGGGGAAGCGGGCAGTCAGGGGAAAGGATTTAGAGCATTGCGAAAGAGCCGCCTTTCTGTCATAAAAAATCAGATTTCAGATCTGAAGCGAGGGCAAGAACAGATACAGGCTTCCAAAGACGGAGCGTACGAGGAGTATGTGTCAGGCGGCATGACACCAGATGAATACCGCAAAAGAGCAAATGAACTGAATCAGCAGGCAGAGTTGTTATCTGAGCAGTTGCATGAATGGCAGGGGGAACTTTCTGTGCTGGAAGAGGAACTGGAAAGAGTGGATGCAGATATGAAGCAGATCATTCGGTATTCCCATATGGAGAAACTTACACAGGAATTAGTGGATGCTTTTATTGAAAGGATATATGTTTATAAGGATAAGAGGGTGGAGATTAAGTGGAAGTTTCGGGAAGCATAATTTGTTATGACGTTTATAACTATTTCTAAGAACGGTAAGAGTATTGTTGAAATAAGAGATACGGAGGATTTAGTATGGGGAACATCTATGATGGGGTATTCCGAACAATTTTAAATGATTGCAGGCAATTTATTATACCAGTAATTAATGAAATATTCGGGGAAGATTATAAAGGAAATGAAAAAATTGAGTTTCATCCCAATGAACATTTTATTGACCAACAAGTTGCGCCGAATCAGGAGAGAATCACAGACACTAACTTTACAATATTCGGACGGAAAAAGAAGAAATACCACCTTGAATGTGAGAGCAGTCTGCCGGATGGACGAAGGACAATCCGATTGTTTGAGTATGATGCCCAGATCGCATTGGATGAGGGTGAGGTTACCCATGAAACGCTGACTATAACATTCCCGAATACAGCAGTGTTATATCTGCGTACATATAAAAAGACATTTGACAAAATGCGGTATGTGATAAGGACGCCCGGTGGTATGGTAGAGTATGATGTGCCAATTATGAAAGTGCAGGAATATTCTCTGGATGAAATTTTTTCAAAAAATTTACTGCTGCTGATTCCATTTTATATTTTTTCACATGAAAAGGATTTTGTGGTGTATAATACAGATAAGAAGCGATTAGAAGAATTAAAATCAGAATATCAGAATATTTTGGATAGGCTTGATAAATTGGAACAGGAAGGAATTATTGGAGCATTTGATAAACGTACAATCATAGAACTTTCTGGTGATGTAATTAAGGAAATTGCACAGAAGTATGAAAATGTGCAGAAAGGCGTGGGTGGAATAATGAGCGGAGCATTGATTGAGACAGAAGCAAGAAGAATTAAGAATGAAAATAAGAAGGAAACTGCCCTCAGAATGCTACAGGACGGGGAATTGCCGATTGATAAGATTGCAAAATATTCAGGGCTGGATATTGCAGAGGTAGAGAGACTGGCGGAACCTTTGACAATATAAAGCAAAAACAACTTGACATTAACTTACCATTAATTTTCCCCGGAGTTGACATTAACTTATCATAACCCCAACGAAGTTATGCGGCTTCCGGGGATTTTCCCTTAAAAAAGTGAAAAAACTTTGTGGCATTAACTTGACATAAGAAGGGTTCGGGAGGCTGGATCTTGCGGGTACTTTCCGTGTGCTGGCAGAGGGGTAGGAAAGAATACCGGGGAAAAAGCGGTTGAATGACTGGTAAGTCATGGACTATAATAAAAAACAGGAAAAGATTTGGTAAAAAACAACAAGGATAAAGGGGACGGGGGATTATGGCGGAACGGTCTCAGGGATTGGAAACGACCGCATTATGGCGGGTATACCGGGAGAAAATGTCTTCGGACGAGGGAAGAATGGCATGGGTGAAAAATATATATGAGTCATCCGTGGCGTATTTGGGCGATGTGCGCCGGATATTTAAAAATTACACGTTGCATGACGGGGTCCATGTAAAAAATGTTTTGGATGCCATGGGCGGCCTGCTTGGGGATTGGATCGGGAAGCTGTCGGCGGGGGAAATGGAACTGCTGATTCTGGCGGCCTGTATGCATGACCTTGGAATGGTGTATACGGATGAGGAGCAGGAATTTGCCTTTTCCAATGAAAGAGCCTGCCAGGAATTTTTGAGGGAATATGCCCCGGAATTATTGGGATGCGAGCCGGAAGAGTGGCCGGAGGATATGAGGCAGTGGTATCTTCGCACGCTTCATCCTTTCCGCATACCGGAGGTCCTGCAAAATACAGAGTGGCGGGAGCTGGTGGAAGGCTGGCCGATGCGGGCGGTTCCGCAAAAGTGTGTGCTGGCGGTCTGCCAGGCCCATGGGGAGGAACCGAGGGAACTCCCCATCCATGAGAATCTGGAATATCTGGCGGCCAGCGATGCGGATCCGCTGTTCTGTACGTTGCTGCTGCGGCTGGCCGATCTGCTGGATTTTGACGATACCCGCGCGCCCAGGGTGCTTTACGGCTATGCCGCGCATCACGGGAAAAGCCGTGAGGAGTGGCAGAAGCATCAGTCCTCTGCGGGCTTTGTTTATCCGTTGTCCCCTTCCAGGGAAGAACTGCCGTATAAGGCTCGCTGTAAGACTCCGGTGATTGAACATGCGGTCAGGCATTTTCTGGACTGGGTGGATGAGGAATTGTATCAGTGCGCCGGCCTGCAGCGGCATTGCAGGCCGGGATGGAGGCAGGAATTTCCGTTTCCGAGGGCGGTATTGCGCAAAGAGATCGAATCGGAAGGGTATTTGAGCGGCGATTTCTGTCTTACGATGGACCAGGAGCGGATACTGCATCTCCTGATGGGGGAAAACCTATATGATAACCGGGATGTATTCGTGCGGGAACTGCTGCAGAATGCGATCGATGCCACTTTGCTGCGCGGCGAGATGGATGCTTCGTTTATATCGGAGGAAGCGCGTATTGATTTTTGGGAGTGGAACGACAGGGAGGGGAATGTCTGGTTCCGTATCGACGATTATGGAACCGGGATGACTCTTGGAATGCTGCAGCGTTATTTTTTGAAGGTCGGTAATTCCTACTATACTTCACAGGAGATGAAGAGGGATTTGCAGGATCATGGGCAGAGGAAAGAGTTCTACGGGATCAGCCGCTTTGGGATCGGTTTTCTGTCCTGTTTTCTTTGCGGGGATTTTGTGGAAGTTTCCACTTTGTATTTTGACCCCGGGAAAAACCGCCGCGAGGGAACATCGGCGGGATATGCGCAGGGGACAAGCTATGGCATACGGCTCCAGGTAACGGGGCTGAAGGGATATTATACGATCAGGAGCCAGGCGGAGAGGCATAGGACGGAGGATTCCTTTCCAAGGCCGGATTTTTTCGGGGAAGAAAACCAGGGCTTCCTGGAGCGGCATGGTTACAGGGCAAAACCGGGTACTTCCATCGCGGTTCGGCTGGATCCGGGGAAGCTGGGGGTTTTGAATCTGCAGGAAACGGTGAGGAAATATCTCTGCGGGGCCAGAATGCCTGTATATTATAATCATAAGAGGCTGGGAAGGACTTGCGGGGAGGCGATGAAAATCGTCCATGGCCTGGCGGGAGAGAGGGTTTATGAGTTAAGTTCGGAAGGAAAGAAAAAATTGGATGAAACTTTTCCGGCTGTCCGGGGGAATTATCCCAGGCTGGTGCAGACGGTGATACCGCTGGATGCAGGGGAAAACCGGGTTTTGCCGGATTTTTCGGGGGTGCTGGTGAAGTACGAAGTAGGTTTTGAACGGAAGTTATGGTGGAAGAGCGGAAAGCAGAATTATATGGTAGCAGCTGAAATATCGCCTTCGTTTGATGGGAAAAAGAGTGGATTTGAATGTTGGATGAGGCAAGAAGTGATTGCGCAGACAGAAGGAATGGATGGCTATGTGGAAACCGGGCTGGACTGGTGTGATTTAGAGAAAAAATTCGGGCAGAGGGAAACGGAGAAGTTAAAAAATAGATTATCTGCGGCTGGCTCCTGCCCGAAAACGGAAAAAGGACTGGGAGAAGTCTGGGTTCCGTTTGAAGGCCATGTGGAGCTATCGGCAGTTTGGAATGCTTTTTTAAAGGATAAAGAGGGAAGAGGTATTATTTTTAACTTGGATGAATTCGGGTATGAGAGCCTGGACTCTATATTTGATAATCGTTATATGGGCAAGGAGGCATGTGTTTATCAAGGCGTTATAGCGGATAGAAATATATCGGGCAGGAGTTTAAGGGACGGGTATAGTATGCTGCTGTTGTTGGGCGGGAAATGGAAGCCGGCAGCGGAGATAAGCCGTTCGGGAATAACGGGTTTGCCTTTGGAACCGCTGGTGGCAATCGCGGGGGTTGCGGATGAGCATGAAATGTTGGGTGATATGGGATTTCTTTTGGAATGGGCGGATTGGAACAACCTGGCTTTAAGGGAATGGCGGGCGGTGCGGAATTCTCCTGTAGGGCGATGGCTGGTTCGGAACAAACGGGACTATGCGGAAGAAATTATGAGAAAATATCGGGAATATACAGGAACGGAAGAAGATCGATATAGTTTGTCGTTATTGATACGTGTCAATAATGAAAAACAAATCCTATATAAATATGCCATGGCATATTTGCAAGACCACTATTCCATGGCGATCAACTATGAAAGGGGGCAGGTGATTACGTTTGCTCCAAAAGAAGAGAAGGGGGACAAAGGCATATATGATCATTTCCCGCCGATGATGTTTTGTAAGGCAGCCAGCAGCCGGAGCAGGAAATATATCTGCCATAGGACGGTATTCTTTCGCAGGGGAATTACAGAGGATCATCCGCTTGCGGCTTGGCTTCTGGACAATTCGGCCTTGCTGGACCGGTACTTCCGGCGGCAGTTCCGGCAAATGGTAGAATGCCTCTGCCAAAAAGATGCACACGATATGATCCGGGAATACCGTATGATCCGCGAACAGCTTTATTCCCTGTCCAACCATCATGGCCTGGATATCAAATCCATGCCGCAGATCGGTATGGAGGATTTTTGGGAAGAAGAAATCCGGTAATCCTGTTTTACCTACAGATGATGAAATACGACCGTTTCTTTCTCCAGCCCTTCCACGACTTCCTGGTTGACTCCCATTCGCTGTGCGATATCTTCCATATCGCCGGCAAGGTTTCTGGTGTTGTCAGCGACACCGGCAATGCCGACAGCGCTTTCATCAATAGCTTTTGTGATGGCATCAATGGAGTCTGCAATACCAGACATGGAATTGGTCAGGCGTTTCGTCTGTTCGTGGAATTCGTCCATGGTATGGCGGATATAAGCGGCATCTTCCTTGTACTGGCTGCCGGACTGCACGAATGACTGGAATTCCGTGAGAACGGACTGGTTCATATAGTCGATCAGGTGCCGGGCATTTTCAGAGAGATTAAAAACGGCCGCAGTGACCACGTCATTGATCTCTTGGATACGGTTGGCAGTTTCCTGGCTGGAGTGGGCGAGATCGCGCACTTCGCCGGCAACCACGGCAAAGCCTCTGCCGGCTTCTCCGGCGTTGGCGGCTTCTACGGAGGCGTTCAAAGAGATCAGCCGGGTCTGCTGGGAAATGGCAAGGATTTCTCCGGTCAGCGTCTTGATCTGGTTGACGCTTTTGCTTTTTTCGATGGCATCGTTCAGGGAGCGGAGGATATCCGCCGCCTTGGCGCTGGTGACTTCCACGCTGGTCTGGGCAGACTGTTGCATGGCATCTGCACGGGCGTTCATATGAACTGTGTAATTCGTGATAGCTCCGCATTCTTCGGCGATATTCTGGACATCCAGACGGACGCTGCCCGTATTGTCGTTGATCAGAGACGCATTGTTTGCTACTTCCTGGATGGATGCCGACAGCTGTCCGGCAAGGGCGGAGAGGCCGGCGGCGCTTCCTTTGGATGCTTGTGTTCTTTTTAATACTTCCTTTGTCATATGATGGATGCGTCCCGAGCTTTCCTGGATGGTATTCAGGATATTCTTAATGGGGGTCACTACATAATTAGTAATCAGCTTCAGATCCGTGAATACCAGCAGAGTGCAGATGATAACGGCTGTAATGCCCGCAGCCAGGGACAGGAGGTATACGGCGGAGAGCCGGTTTCTGGCTTCGGCGGTCTGGTCGCTGATGGAAGCGGCCAGGGCATCGATATCGTTTTCCATGGCATCGGCATAAGAGGCTACGTCGCCGTTGGCAAGAGCATAGGCATCCTGCGTCTTATGGCTGGCGCTGGCGCAGACCAGATGGACAAGAGCGTGTTTGAAGGAAGCATAGTCCGACAGAAGGGCTTCGTATTTTGCCTGGTCTTCAGGAATCAAGTAGTTTTCGTATGCCGCGAGCATATCGTCCAGAAGGGCTTCTTGTTCCTTGATCTGTTGGACAAGAGAGATCATAGTTTCGTAATCTGTGGCGACAATATGGCTCAGAGCCATTTTATGTATATCCATGGAAGACTGGCAGATCTCTGCCAGCCGGCTTTTGCCGTCCATATAATTATCGGCGATATTGGCGGCATTTGCATTGACGTTGTGTATATTGATGATGGAAAGAATGTTTGACAAAAGGGCAACTATGCCAAGAAGGGCAATCGGTATAATTAGGCGATGCTTTAAACTGATATTTTTCATCATAACGGGTACTCCTTTGATATCTGATATCGATATGGGGGGACATTATGGCGCGACGATTCCTTCCACCATGATGTCGAGCCGCTCTTGAAGATTTTTTCCTTTCATATTTCCTGCCAGGATGTCGGCGGTAAAGGCAGTGACAGGCTCCCAGAAATTGCCGCCGATACGCTGAAGGCAGGAAAACTCCGACTGCTCCAGCAATGCGGCGATGGCAGGGGAACTTTGCACTTCTGCCGAAGCGGCGGCATGGATATTGGAAGGGCCTTGGCCGCGCAGCTGGAAGCGGAGTTCCTGGTTTTCTTCTTTTGTGATCCATTCCGCCAGTTTTGCGGCCCACTGCGGATGATCGGAATAGGCGTTTACCCCGATCAGTTTATAACCGGAGAAAGAAGCCATTTGTACCTGTTGTCCTGCGCATGTGTAGGAAGGCAGTTTTGCGGCTCCGAACCCCCTGCCCCATGCTTCTTCTACAGCAACTGCATTCCATACGCCATTGACCCCGGCGATGATCGTGCCGTTTTTTACGCCCTCCAGAAATCCGGCATCGTCCGTGCTGAGAAATCCGGGATGTTCCGCGATAGCCAGCATGGCCTGTGCCACGTCGGTTCCTTTGATATTCCCGTCGGCACTGTTCCAGGTACAGTAATTGGTGATCCCGTCATCATTCAGTCCGACAGTGAGTCCGGTGTTGCCGAACAGGGAATATACATACCAGCCGGAAGACCATTCCATCGAAACTTTTTTTCCCTGTTCTGCTGCGATATCGAGCATCCGGTCCAAGGATGCAATATCATTTTCAGAAAAATATTGTTTATTATAATAAAGGAAATATCCATTATCCGCGGTGAGAGGCAGGGCGTACAGCGTATCGTTCACACAGGCCGCGCGGACGGCTTCCGGAAGATTTGATTCCCGGACGGTTTCCCCGTTTTCCACCGGTTCCAGCGCGCCGGCGGCCACCAGCGTATTCAGCTGGTCGTCGGCAAATGCGAATACATCGGCGCCGTTCTCCAGATCAGCCATAAGGGCATCGGTGCAGCTGCTTTCGCTCTGCGGCATATAAGTAATGAGAAAATTTGCTTGGTCACGGTATTCTTCTTGAAATCCGTCGATGATTTGGCGGAGCAGTTCTTCATCCTCCTCCGCGCCCCAGACAGTCAGAGCGACTGTATCAGAATCGGAAATCCCCTCCGTTTCCTGTTCCGCGTTTGTTGCAGAAGGGACAGGATCGGAGTCTTTGTGTCGGCATCCAGATAATAATACGGCCAATAAAAGGGCCGAAAATAATGTGTTGATTTTTCTTTTCATGACCTTCTCCATCAATCGTAATATTCCTTGGATTATCATAGCATTTCAGGAAAAAATTTGCAATATGGACGGACAGGCGGACGCGGAAAAAAACATCAATGGCAGCGGCTAAAAAGTTTTGCTTATAGCGGGTATATCATATATAATATAAATCTATAGATGGAATTAGAATTGGGCATTGGAAGATCGAAAATTGATAAATACAAGTTTGTGTCTGAGCGGCATCCACAAATTTGGCGTGCGTAAAAATGGAGTAAACAATGATTTATCTATGTATGGCAGCAATCATCTTTATAGGCGACCTTTGGGTCAAAAATCATATGGAACAGTCGTTGGCGGACGGGGAAGAAAAAAAGAGGCTGAAAGGCTTGATTCTGCTTCGGCTGCATCATAATAAAGGAGCGGTATTGAATGCGGGTCAGAAGAACAGGCTGGCAGTGGCGGTATTGTCGGTATTTTTAATGGTCGGGGTGACGGCGGCGTTTATTCTGTCTCTTGGACAGGGAAACAGGATGCTGAAGACCGGGCTTTCTATGTTGCTGGGAGGGGGATTCAGCAATACGTATGACAGGCTCAGGAGAAAATATGTGGTGGATTATTTCAGTTTCGGCTTTGGAGGGAAACGGTTTTCCCGTATTGTATTTAATTTGTCGGATTTTGGGATTATCATCGGGGCGCTGATGGCCGCTTTGGCAGGAACTTCGTCGTAAACGTTATCGGTTTTTCTTCCGCGCATCGGTAAGAAGAAAGCTCATGTCGAGGAGGGGGAAAATACGCTCTTTCTCCACCGTTCCGTCCAGAAGGATCGAGAGCCAGTGTCCTTTGTGCATATGATAGGCAGGAAAAAAACCGTCCTGCATGCGCAGGGAGCCGCTCAGATCCGGGTCGCACTTTACATTCAAAATATCAACGACAGCATCGTCGGTACGGTGATGGATGAGGCTGCCGCTGTCGTTGTTTTCCGGAAAGCCGAGTCTGCTTTTCGGCACGTCCATGATGAGGCCGTACCATTTGTTGTTGCTGGAATGGCGGAGGACGGCGCAGTTCGGTGAATCCCGCCACAGGTATTCCGGCTTCGTGCCGTATGCTGCGGATGCATATTCTAATATTTCCTGGCGAATGGATATATGGTCGCCCATTTTCCACCTCATTTCTGCGCGGCTTTTTGCGCGCCGCAAGTTCTTAGGAACGGATAATGGTTCCGGCTTTGCCTTTCAGGGCCTCTTTGACACAGTCCAAAGAGGTGATTAACACGCTGCCTTGCGGGCAGACATTCAGATAAGCGATGGCGGCTTCTATTTTAGGAAGCATGCTGCCTTCGCCGAATTGTTTTTCCTCCCGGCAGGCGATAGCTTCGGGGACGGTCAGGCAGCGGATTTCTTCCTGGCGGCCGGAGCCGAAATTTTTGTATACGCAGGGAACGCTGGTCAGGATAATCAGCTGGTCTGCTTTCAGGTCTCCCGCCAGTTTTCCGGCGATGGAATCCTTTTCGATGACGGCGGAAGCGCCTTTTAACACATGATTCTGCTCAATGACGGGAATACCGCCGCCGCCGCATGCGATGACGACTTGTCCGGCATCGGCAAGGAGGCGTATCGCTTCGATCTCCACGATATCTATGGGCTTGGGGGCGGCAACCGCGCGCCGGAAGCCTTTGCCCGGTTCCTCTATGACGTAATTTCCTTTTTTGATTTCCGTTTCCGCATCGTCCTTGGACATGTAACGCCCGATAATTTTGGTGGGTTCGTAAAATGCTTCGTCATAAGGATCGACCGTTACCTGGGTCAGAACGGTGCTGACCGTTTTGGAGATTCCCCTGCTTAGGAGTTCCGCGCGCAGGGAATTCTGTATATCATAACCTACATAGCCCTGGCTCATGGCCGAGCAGACGCACATGGGAGCCGGGGTATAATCGATATAGACGCGGCGCAGTTCTGTCATGGCCTTGTGGATCATGCTGACCTGGGGGCCGTTGCTATGGGTGATCGTAAGCTGGTAATCGGCTTCCACCAGATCGGCGAGGGCCTTGGCGGTGATCCGTACGGCATCCCGCTGTTCCAGAGTAGTATAGCCTAAAGCCTGGTGGCCGAGAGATACGACAACTCTTTTTTTCATATTATTATTGTTCCTTTCTAAACGGGGATTTCCCTGAAACTATCCCCATTCCTTTGACATTCATTCTAGCATACAGGTGTGGATTTTTCTACCGGTTTTCTAATCTTTTGCCGGAATTTAAGGGTTGACATATTCTGCCTATGGTGATAATATTTAATTCATAAAATTCCTAGTAGGATACTATGAATTAAAAGAGGAGAATGGAAAAATGGCGAATATTAAAAAAGATGCAACGGAACTGATCGGCAGGACGCCTTTGATGGAGGTCGGCAATTTTGCCAGGTCGGAGGGGGCGGATCACGCGCTGATCCTGGCGAAACTGGAGTATTTGAATCCGGCGGGAAGCGTTAAGGACAGGGTGGCGCTTGCCATGATTGAAGATGCGGAGAAAAAAGGGATTCTGAAAAAGGGCGCTGCCATTATCGAACCTACTTCCGGGAATACAGGGATCGGACTTGCCTCTGTGGCGGCGGCCAGGGGATATCGCACGATTCTCACCCTGCCGGATACGATGAGCGTGGAGAGGAGAAACCTTCTCAGAGCTTATGGGGCCGAACTTGTTCTGACCGAAGGGGCAAAGGGAATGACAGGGGCCATTGAGAAGGCGGAGGAATTAAAAGAAAGTATTCCGGGGGCGGTGATTCTGGGGCAGTTTGACAATCCGGCCAACCCGGCCGCCCATGCGGCATCTACCGGGCCCGAAATATGGGAAGATACGGACGGGAAAATAGATATTTTCGTGGCGGGTGTGGGAACCGGAGGAACGCTCACCGGAGTGGGGGAATTCCTGAAATTAAAAAATCCGGAGATAAAGATCGTGGCCGTAGAGCCGGATGCATCTCCGGTGCTTTCCGGAGGAAAGGCAGGAAGCCATAAGATCCAGGGGATCGGTGCAGGATTCGTTCCTTCCGTATTAAACACCGATATTTATGACGAAGTGATCCGGATTAAAAACGAAGATGCCTTTGAGGCAGGAAGAAAGCTGGCGGTAAAGGAAGGGATTCTTGCCGGGATTTCTTCCGGGGCGGCGCTGGCGGCGGCGGTGCAGATGGCGAAAAGGGAGGAAAACGCCGGAAAGACAATCGTAGCTTTGCTGCCGGATTCCGGCGACCGGTATCTTTCTACGGAAATGTTCCACCCCGTATAAATGACAGCCATTCCCGGCCTGTTTCCCCGCTGTTTTTCCCTGCCCTCCTCCTGCCGCCCCTATCCCCTGCCCGACGAATGATTTCCCTGAACATTGCCTTGCAGAAATTGTCAGTCTGTGATATGATACGTAGCGCGAAGAGAATTTCTAAAGGGCGGAAGAATGGGGATGGCGGTTATGGAAACGATCATACAGATCAAGGATGTCAGCAAGACATTTGTCGGTAAAGAAAATACGGTAGAAGCCTTAAGAGGGATCGACCTGGATATCCATAAGGGAGAAATTTATGGGATCATCGGCATGAGCGGGGCGGGAAAGAGCACGCTTGTGCGCTGCCTGAACTTTTTGGAAAAGCCTACGAAGGGGACGGTGCTGGTGGAAGGGAAAGACCTGTCGGTGCTGGAGGAGAAGGAACTGCGCCGGATGCGCACGCAGATCGCGATGATCTTCCAGCATTTTAATCTGCTGATGCAGCGTACGGTATTGGATAATATCTGTTTCCCGCTGGAGATTGTGGGACAGAAGAAAAAAGAGGCCAGAGGGAGGGCGGAAGAACTGCTGAAGATCGTAGGGCTGTCAGAAAAAGCGAAAGCTTATCCGGCGCAGCTTTCCGGCGGACAGAAGCAGCGGGTGGCGATCGCCAGGGCGCTTGCCACCAATCCGAAAATACTGCTTTGTGATGAAGCTACCAGCGCGTTAGACCCTACGACGACGAAGTCCATTCTGGCTCTTTTGAAAGAAATCAATGAAAGATATGGGATCACGATCGTCATTATCACGCATGAGATGGCGGTTGTGCAGGAAATATGCACCCATGTAGCGATTATCGACGGCGGAAGCCTGGCCGAGACAGGTACGGTGGAGGAAGTGTTTGCAAGGCCGAAAACTTCGGCGGCTAAGAGGCTGGTGTTCCAGAATGGAGGCAATTACCAGGAAATGAAAGGAAAACATTGCATCCGTATCGTGTTTAAAGAGAATTCTTCTTTCGAACCGGTAATCGCCAATATGGTGCTGGAATGCAAGACGCCGGCCAATATCCTGCTGGCGGATACGAAGGATATCGGAGGGGTGGCGCACGGCCAGATGATCCTGCAGCTTCCGGAGGATGACATCGTGGCGGGCAAGATGATCAGTTATTTAAAAGAAAGAAAGCTGGAAGTGGAGGAGTTGGATAATTATGTGGGATAGCGCGACGATTATGATGCTGGCGAAGGAAACGGGAACAACTCTATATATGACGCTGACATCGACTCTTTTTGCTTATGTGATCGGGCTTCCGCTGGGGATTTTGCTGGTGGTCACGGCGAAGGACGGACTGAGGCCGATCGCGGCGGTTTATAAGATATTGGATGTGGTCGTCAATGTGACGAGATCAATTCCTTTCTTGATTTTGTTGATGCTGCTGATCCCGTTTACCCGGTTTGTAGTAGGAAAAAGTTACGGGGCTACGGCGACGATCGTGCCTCTTACGATAGCGGCCGCCCCATTTATCGCGAGGCTGGTGGAATCCTCTCTTTTGGAGGTAGACAGGGGAGTGATCGAGGCGGCGCAGAGCATGGGGGCCGGAACAGGGACGATTGTTTGGAAAGTGCTTCTGGCAGAGGCCAGGACTTCCCTGATCGTGGGGGCGACGATCGCCCTTGGAACGATATTGGGGTATTCCGCCATGGCCGGGGCGGTAGGCGGCGGCGGGCTGGGAGACGTGGCGATCCGTTACGGGTATTACCGTTATCAGGCGGATATCATGATCGTCACTGTGGTTCTGCTCATTATATTAGTACAGATATTGCAGCTGATCGGAACCCGGCTTTCCAAAAGGCTGGATAAGCGGATTACGAATTAGGGCATATTTTTATTATTATTTCATTAAGAGGAGGATAAAAGTTATGAAAAAAAGGATTGTTTCGATAGCAGTTGCAGCGGTTCTTGCGGCAGGGGTATTGGCCGGCTGCGGTTCCAAGGGCGGAGACGGGGGGACGATTACGGTTGCCGCTACGGAAGTACCCCATTCGGAAATACTGGAAGCGGCAAAGCCGATTCTGGCTGAGAAAGGCTGGGATCTGCAAGTAACGGTATTTAACGACTATGTACAGCCGAACGAGGTGGTGGAAGCGGGTGATTTTGACTGCAATTATTTCCAGCATACCCCTTATCTGGATCAGTTTAATGCGGAAAAAGGCACTCATCTCGTGAATGTGGGCGAGATTCATTACGAGCCTCTTGGTATCTATGGCGGGACGGAATCGGATCTTGCGAATATTTCGGACGGGGCGACGATAGCGGTTCCCAACGATACGACGAATGAGGCGAGGGCGCTTCTTCTTTTACAGGACAACGGCATCATTACCTTAAAAGAAGGCGCGGGAATGGAAGCTACGAAAAATGATATTGCAGAAAATCCCCACAATGTGGAAATTATAGAGCTGGAAGCAGCACAGGTGGCGCGGGTAATTGATGAGACTTCCTTTGTCGTGCTGAACGGCAACTATGCATTGCAGGCAGGCCTGAATGCGCAGACGGACGCGCTGGCCTATGAAACTTCGGATTCCGAAGCGGCGAAGACTTATGTGAATGTCATCGTGGTGAAGGAAGGGAATGAAGAAAACGAAGGAGTAAAGGCGTTGGTAGAGGTATTAAAATCGGAGGAGATCGGCAAGTTCATCAACGATAAATATCAGGGTTCTGTAGTGCCGTTTCAATAAACGGAGACTTTTTTGAAAGAAACAGGGAGTTTGAGGGTGTGTAAAAGGCAGCGCCGTTTGGCATGTTTTTGCGGCACCCTCATTTGAGTAAGGAGCTGTGAATGAAATATATTTTTTTGGATATCGATGGAACGTTGTTTGACCATAAAAAATATGCCGTACCGGAAAGCGCGCGCCGCGCGGTGGAACTGGCGCGCCGGGCGGGGCATAAGGTGTTTATCTGTACGGGGCGTTCCTGCTGTCTGCTGGATCATGTGGAGGGAATCGCCGTTGACGGAGTCATTGCGGCGGCCGGAGCCTATGCGGAGACAGAGGGGAAAATTATTTTTGAAGACAACATACCGGAGGAAGAGCTGAAGCTGGTTCTGGGATTCGGAAGAAGCAAAGGGGTCTCCTATATTCTGGAAGGAAAAGAAGGAATTTATATGCATTCGGAGATCAGGGACTATTACTTGGAGGGGGAAGGGAAAAAAACTTCCGGCCATGAGTTTTTCCAACAGAAGGCAGTACATGGCATGGAGGCGTACGATCCGGAGCGGGAAGTGATTTACAAGTTCTGCCTTTACAGCCTGGAGGCGGAGGCTTTGCAGGAGGTGGAAAGGAAATTTAAGGACAAATATCAGTTTGTCAGCAGTATGCCGGAAAGAGGGCGGATGCATTCCATAGAAGTGATTTCCGTAAAAAATAATAAAGCCGGCGGTATCCGGAAAATGTTGGAATATTATGGCGGAGGTATGGAAGATGCGGTTGCCGTCGGCGACAGCATGAACGATCTGGAAATGATCCGGGAATGCGGCATAGGGATTGTGATGGGAAACGGGAACGAACAGCTGAAATCTTATGCGGATTATGTGACGGCTGATATTGATAAGGACGGCGTTTACCAGGCGTTGGAGCATTATCAATTACTTGGATAAATAGAAAGGACAGGGGTATTGGAATGGAAAGAGAAAAGCTGAGTTCCCGCCTGGGGTTTATACTCCTTTCAGCGGGCTGCGCGATCGGAATAGGAAACGTATGGAGATTCCCTTATATAGCGGGAAGGTATGGCGGCGGGGCTTTCGTGCTTTTTTACCTGTTCTTTCTGGCAATCATGGGGCTGCCCGTAATGACGATGGAATTTGCGGTGGGGCGCGCCAGCAGGAAGAGTATTATTAAGAGTTTCCATGAACTGGAGCCGGAGGGGACGAAATGGCATTGGCACGGGTACGTAGGGCTGGCGGGCAATTACTGCCTGATGATGTTCTATACGACCGTGGCGGGCTGGATGCTGTATTATTTTTACCTTATGCTGACGGGCCGTTTTGCAGGGGCCGGGGCGGAAGAAGTCGGGCAGATGTTCGGCAATATGCTGGCGAAGCCGGGGATCATGGCAGGATTGATGCTTTTGGTGGTGGCGGTGGGCTTCGGCATCTGTTCCGCAGGGCTTCAGAGCGGCGTGGAACGCATTACCAAGGGAATGATGGCAGCCCTTCTTGGGATCATGGTATTGCTTGCCGTACACAGCCTGACAATGGAAGGCGGATCGGAAGGGCTTGCTTTTTATTTGAAGCCGGATTTTGACAGGATGATGGAGGTGGGGATCGGCGAGACGATGGTGGGGGCTATGAACCAGGCTTTTTTCACGTTGAGCCTCGGCATCGGTTCCATGGCGATTTTCGGGAGCTATATCGGAAAGGAGCATACTCTTTTAAAAGAGTCAGTCAATATTGCGGTATTGGATACGTTTGTCGCTATTGTGGCAGGGCTGATCATTTTTCCCGCATGCTTTGCTTTCGGAATCAGCCCGGACAGCGGCCCTTCCCTTATATTTGTGACTCTGCCCAATGTATTTAACAATATGGCCGGCGGAAGGATATGGGGGACGTTGTTTTTTGTATTTATGTCCTTTGCGGCATTTTCCACAGTGCTTGCCGTATTTGAAAATATTATTTCCTGCGGCATGGATATGTGGGGGCTGACCCGCAAAAAGTCATGTCTGGTCAATGGAATCCTGCTTGCCGTGCTTTCCCTGCCCTGCGTGCTTGGCTTTAATCTTTGGTCCGGGTTTATGCCTTTTGGAGAAGGAAGCAATGTGCTGGATCTGGAAGATTTTATCGTCAGCAATCTGCTGCTGCCGCTCGGTTCCTTTGTTTACCTGATGTTCTGCGTGACGAAAAAGGGATGGGGATTTGACAACTACCTGAAAGAAGCGAACACGGGGAGCGGGCTGAAGGTGGCCAGGGCTTTGAAAATTTATTTGAAGATAATTCTTCCGGCGTTGATATTGTTTATTTTTGTAAAAGGCATTATAGATAAGTTTTAGGCGGAGGGACGGGATGAAGATTTCGACAAAGGGACGGTATGCAGTCCGGGTGATGCTGGATCTGGCAGTGCATAATACGGGGGAATATATTAAAGCAAAGCAGATCGCGGAGCGGCAGGAAATATCGGAAAAGTATCTGGAGCAGATCATTTCGGTGCTGAATAAGGCGGGATATGTAAAAAGCACGAGGGGAGCCCAGGGGGGCTACCGTATTGCCGGCGATCCCGAAGATTATACAGTAGGCATGATCCTGCGCCTGACAGAAGGGAATCTCTGTCCCGTGGCATGCCTGGAGGATGAAGTGAACCAGTGCAGGCGCTGCGATACTTGCGAGACGCTGGCTGTCTGGCGGGAACTGGACGAAGCCATTAACCGGGTCGTGGACGGCGTTACGGTCGGAGAACTGGCCAGACGGCAGACGGAGCGGGAAGGAATTATGAATTATTCGATCTGAAAGCAATTATATAGGAACAGAATGCCGTAACAATTTATGGCAGAAAAAACAATTTTTTAGTTTACTTCTTATCCGTTATGCATTAAACTAAAAGGTAGAATAACGGCGTACTTTTTTAAAAGATTAATATCGCGGTAAGGAGGTTCACATGACAGAGTTTAGAGGGAAACCGGTGTTTTCCGGGATTGCCATCGGAAAGATTGCAATATTGAAAAAAGACGACCAAAGCGTAAAGAGGACTCATGTAGACGATACGGCCGGAGAATTGGCGCGGGTAATGGAAGCGAAGAAAAAGGCGCTTGGGCAGCTGAAGGCTTTGTATGAAAAGGCGGTAAAGGAAGTCGGGGAATCGGGCGCTATGATCTTCGACGTGCATCAGATGATGCTGGATGACCAGGATTATCTGGACTCCATTACAAATATGATCGAAACGCAGAACATTAATGCGGAATATGCGGTAGCGGTGACCGGGGATAATTTTGCAAAAATGTTTGCCGAGATGGACGACGATTATATGAAAGCGAGGGCGGCGGACGTAAAGGATATTTCGGAACGCCTGATCCGCGTACTGCAGGGCGGAGACGGAGAAGGGCTGGAAACGGACGAAGCGACGATCGTGGTGGCGGATGACCTTGCGCCCAGCGAGACGGTACAGATGGACAAGAGCAAGGTGCTTGCTTTTGTTACCAGGTTCGGCTCTTCCAATTCCCATACGGCGATCCTGGCAAGGACGATGAATATTCCGGCGTTGATCAGTGTGGACTACAAAGATGAGATAGATGGAAAAATGGCGGTGGTAGACGGTTTCGAAGGAAAACTGATCGTGGAGCCGGAAGAAGAGATGCTGGAAGCATATCGGAACAAATATGAGCAGGAAGTGGAAAAACGCAAACTGCTCCAGGAGCTGAAAGGCAAAGAAAACGTTACGAAGAGCGGGAAGAAGATCAATATTTACGCGAATATCGGAAAAGTTTCGGATGTGGCGAACGTATTGCAGAACGATGCCGGCGGCATCGGCCTGTTCCGGAGCGAGTTCCTTTATCTGGAGAAGGATACCTTCCCTACGGAAGAAGAGCAGTATCAGGCATATAAGCAGGTGGCTGAGACAATGGCAGGAAAGAAAGTGATTATCCGTACGCTGGATATCGGCGCAGATAAACAAGCGGATTATTTCGGGCTGGATCATGAAGAAAACCCGGCGATGGGTTACCGCGCGATCCGTATCTGCCTGAACCAGCCGGATATTTTCAAGACCCAGCTGCGCGCGTTGTTCAGGGCCAGCATATTCGGAACGATCTCCATCATGTACCCGATGATTATTTCGGTAAAAGAAGTAAGGCAGATCAAGGAGATCGTGGAGGAAGTAAAGAAAGAACTGACGGCAGAAGAAATTCCTTTTGCAGATGTGGAGCAGGGCATTATGATAGAAACGCCGGCCGCAGCTATGATCAGCGATCTGCTGGCCAAGGAAGTGGACTTTTTCAGTATAGGAACCAACGATCTGACGCAGTATACGCTGGCAATCGACAGGCAGAACGCAAAGCTGGATAATATTTATGATTCCCACCATGAAGCAATCCTGCGGATGATCAAGATGGTCGTGGACAATGCCCATAAGGAAGGCATCTGGGCAGGTATTTGCGGAGAATTGGGCGCGGATACTACGTTGACAGAAGAATTTGTAAGAATGGGCGTGGACGAACTGTCTGTAACGCCGACTTTCGTTCTCCCGGTCAGGAAGATTGTACGGGAAATGGAATAAGCCGGATTATACTTATAAGCAAGGCTCTACAGGGGAAATGGGAAAAGGGCGGTTTTGAAAGAAAAAGGAAGAGATTGGGATAATGTTATCAGTGCCGGCGACGGCGCTGATAACATTTTTGTTGCAATAAGCCGGCCCGCGAAGCGAGACGGTGTTTGCTGCAATAAGCCGCTCCGCGAAGCGAGGCGGTGTTTGCTGCGTAAAAAATGTAAGGAGAGGAAATATTATGGCAGGAGATACAACAAGGGATATGACGCAGGGTTCGCCGATGAAGCTTATTTTAGGCTTTTCCATTCCGCTGCTGTTCGGCTTTTTGTTCCAGCAGTTTTATAATGTGATGGACACGATTATCGTGGGACGGGTTTTGGGCGTTCATGCGCTGGCGGGGGTAGGAAGCACAGGGTCTCTGAACTTTTTGATCATCGGATTCTGTATGGGCGTATGCAACGGATTCGCCATTCCTTTGGCGCATAAGTTTGGCGCGAAGGATTATTCCGGCATGCGGCGCTTCGTAGCGAACGGCATGTGGCTGTCCATTCTTTTTTCGGCGGTAATGACTGTTGTAACGGCGGTTTTCTGCCGGGAGATGCTGACGGCAATGAAAACGCCGGAGGATATTTTTTCTTATGCCTATAGCTATATTTTTATTATTTTCCTGGGGATTCCGGCTACTTATCTATATAATATGCTTTCCGGGATCATCCGGGCTATGGGGGACAGCAAGACGCCGCTCGTGTTTTTGACTTTATCGTCGTTTTTGAATATCGCCCTGGATCTGATCTGCATTATCAGCCTGGATATGGGAGTTGCGGGAGCGGCGGTAGCGACAGTGGTTTCGCAAGCTGTTTCCGGCATATTCTGTTTGGTTTATATGATAAAAAAATTTCCCCTTTTACATATGGAACAAGGGGAATGGAAAGTCAATATACATTATATGGGGACACTGTGCGGGATGGGTGTTCCGATGGGTCTGCAATATTCCATTACGGCCATCGGCAGCGTGATCCTTCAGACGGCGGTGAATACGCTGGGAGCGTCTGCTGTAGCTTCCGTGACCGCCGCAGGAAAAGTAGGGATGTTTTTTTGCTGTCCTTACGATGCCCTTGGATCTACGATGGCCACTTATGGCGGGCAGAATGTAGGGGCGAAAAAGCCGGAGCGGCTGGGGCAGGGAATAAAGGCGAGCATGGTCATTGCCGCCGTTTATTCGGCAGCCGCGCTGCTTATCCTATATCTGTTCGGCGCGGAATTGTCCGCGTTGTTTGTGGATGGAGCCGACGGGCAGCTTTTGGCCGATGCCAGGATGCTTCTGATCATTAATGCAATTTTCTATATTCCGTTGGCGGTGGTAAACGTGGTGCGTTTTCTGATCCAGGGCATGGGATTCGGCGTTCTTGCCATTATGGCCGGCGTTTGCGAAATGGTGGCGAGAAGCCTGGCAGGGACATTGCTGGTGCCGGCTTTCGGATTCATCGGCGTCTGCTTTGCCAGCCCGTTAGCATGGATTTTTGCAGACGCGTTTCTGATTCCGGCTTATTTCCATGTACGCAAGAAGCTGGATAAGATATACGAAAGCTGAGTATAAGCGGAGGATGGTTTCTTACGGCTTGGGGGTCAGCTTGCAGACTTTTCGGTCATAGGTGAGAAGGCCGTTTACTTCTTCTTCGACATCAGAGAGCTGTGTATAAACGGCTCCGCAGAGGCCTTTTTGGATCAGCGGCTTTAAGTCCTTGTCAAGAAGCCTGCGGTAAGCCGCTGAGAATTCTTCCGTCGTGGAGAATTTCTTATAGCCGTAAATGCGTTCTACGCTGGAATGCCCCTCGATGCGGCAGGCATAGCCGCCGTATTCGGACAGGACAAAAGCCCGGGGATCTTTGACGACATCCAGCTTTCGGAAATAGTTATGCACGCTTTTGAAATCTCCCCCGCCCTGGTCGAACCAGCCGCTTGTCTGGTCGATGGGGCGGGTCTTGTCTCTTTTGCGGATAAGCTGCGTGATGCGGTTGGCATCGAACTGCCCCCAGCCTTCATTAAAGGGAACCCATACGGCGATGGAAGGGACATTGTATAAATAATCGACGGTGTCCAGACATTCTTTTGTCCATTCTTCCCGCCCTTTTTTGGAAGAACGTCCGAACAGATTATATTTATTGTCTTTCAAGTGTCCGGAAATATCCGGGACGAGGGTGGGCAGATAGCAGACTAAGGGCAGGGAATAGCTGGAGCCTCCGCTGACCATATCCTGCCATACGATCATGCCCAGACGGTCACAATGGTAATACCAGCGGGCCGCCTCTATTTTGATATGCTTCCGTATCATATTAAACCCCAATTCCTTCATGGTTTGGATGTCATAGACCAGCGCCTGGTCGGAAGGGGCGGTGTAAAGGCCGTCCGGCCAGTAGCCCTGGTCCAGCACCCCATGGAGAAAGAGAGGGGCATGGTTCAGGCAAAAGCGCATCATGCCTTTTTCGTCCGCTTCTACCGTAAAAATCCGCATAGCAAAATAGCTTTCTATATGGTCTTCTCCGAATTGTATTTTCAACGAATCATGAAAGGTTATCACAGCCTGTAATGAAAATAGGGGACTGGCTCCGCTACTGTTTTAGTTTCCTGTCTTGCTTTATAATAGTTTTAGGCAGGATTAAGTTTG
>JAETNQ010000081.1 GCA_021772075.1 Lachnospiraceae bacterium | reverse complement strand
TTCTTTGTCAGAAAATCCGCCGTGTAGCTTTTCTGCAAAAGGGCATCCCCTTTATATTTCTCATTCTCCAGCATACTGGCAAGCGTGGTGGCCTGCCACTTTGTGCTGCCGTTCCAATTTACCTCGCCTTCCCTCTCAAAAATCCGCTTGATATAATCGGTAGTCTTCCCATGCAGGAATTCCATATAAAGTCTCTGCACGATCTTCGCCTGCTTCTTGTTCACCACCAACTTCCCGGCTTCATTCGTGTCATACCCCAAGAACCGTGCCGTACTCATTTTATGCTGCCCGACTTCAAACCGTTTCCGGATACCCCAGGTGCTGTTCTCTGAAATATTGCGGCTTTCATCCTGCGCCAAAGAAGAAAGGATTGTCAGCAGCACCTCTCCCTTTGCGTCCAGTGTGTCGATATTTTCTTTCTCGAATGTGATGCCAACGCCAAGAGCCTTTAACTCCCGGACATAATTCAGGCAGTCCAGCGTATTCCGGGCAAACCGGGAAATGGATTTTGTAATGATCCGGTCAATCTTCCCGGCACGGCAGTCTGCGATCATCCGGTTAAATTCTTCCCTTTTCTTCGTATTGGTGCCGCTTATCCCTTCATCCGCGTATATCCTGGCACATTCATATTCCGGATTGCTGTTGATGCTCTCCGTGTAAAACCGCACCTGGTTCTCATAACTTAATAGCTGTTCTTCTTGGTCTGTACTCACCCGGCAGTACGCTGCTACCCGGAGCTTCCGGCGCTGTGCTTTCTTCCCTTTCCCTGCTGTCGAATTTTTCTTTGGTGGTATAACGGTAATATTTCTTGCCATCCTTTACAACCTCCTCTGCCACCGTTGGCTCTTTGATATTCTGCCGGGATGCGGATTCATCCGGAATCCTTACCCCCGGACACGCCTGTTTTCCTTCCTCAATGTAAGTGGAACACAGCCACTCAATCCTCTTTTTGTATCCCTGCCTGCGCCGGAGTGTCCGTCCGCAATGCGGGCAGTACAGCATTCCGGTCAGCGGATATCGGTTCTGGTATTTCGAAGGATTATCCTGCGTGCTACTTCCATCCCTGCGGTTTTCTTTCATCTTCTCCTGAAGCCTGTCCCACTGCTCCGCGCTTAAAATCGCCGGATGGCTGTCCTCCATATAATAACTCTGGACTTCCCCACGGTTCCGCACAGTCTGGTTCCTTTTCCCTTCCGGTGTATAATATTTCTGCAGGTGGAAATCACCCTTGTATTTTTCATTCTTAAACATTCCGGTAATCGTTCCGGCAGTCCATTTTCTCCCACTCATTGTAGGGATTTCCAGAAACTCCATTAACTGCGCCAGACGGCTGCTCCCCACTCCCAAAAGATACATATCCGCCAGGAACTGCACCACCATGGCCTCTTTCGGATTTATGATAAGCTCCCCGAATTCGTCCTTGTCATATCCCATGAAACGGCTGGTGTTGATCATATATTCCCCACGCTCAAACCTCTTCCGGATGGACCATTTATTGTTCTCTGATATGCTCCTGCTTTCTTCCTCCGCAAAAGAAGCGAGGACAGTGAGCATCATCTCACCATCCCCGGATAATGTATTGATATTCTGTTCTTCAAAATAAATAGCAACTCCCAACTGGCGGAGTTCCCGTGTCACTTCCAAAAGCACGGCTGTGTTTCTGGCGAACCGGGAGATGGACTTTGTAATAATCAGGTCGATCTCCCCTGCCTTCGCCTTCTGTATCATTCTCTGGAATTCCGGGCGGTTTCCGCAGTAGCCGGAAATTCCCTGGTCTGCAAACACCCCAGCAAACTCATATGCCGGATCTGACCTAATGGAACGCTCATAAGCGGATATCTGGTTTTCCAGAGATTCGCCCTGTTTTCTGCTGTCTGTGGAAACCCTTGCATATGCACATACACGTCTCCGCTTTGGTCTTGCATTCTTCTTCGGTTCGATCATCTGTATCCTCATGCAAACGCCTCCTCCCCAAAATAGTCTTTCATAAACTGCCTTATCCGGCTGTACTGCTCCCACGCATCCGCTTCCTTGCTGATGCTTACCACATCCACATTCGACCTGTCACAAATTTTCATAAATTCCAAAAACTGCTTCCAGTCACGGGCAATCATAGCCGCATCCCTGGTCACTACCACATGGATATGCCCTTTTTTAATTTCTTCCATCAGACGCCGGAATTCTTTACGGCTGCCGTCCGCGCCGGAGCCTTCATCCCAAAAGAAATGTTCTTTTTTCTTAACCGCGCCATACCGTTCTTCCAATGCTGTTTTTCCCGGTTCTATATATTTCTCATATCCATGGTCACGGTGTGTTGTCCGGTAATAATATGCCACCTGGTTCACTCTTTCCGATATCACCATGCTGCCTTCACCTCCATGTATTTCTGCCCCGTCCCTTCCTATAAAAATCAGGATTTTGGGGTAGTTTATTAATCACTCTGAACGCCTGATAAGTCAAGCAGATAAGCGGTTTCCACGCCTTTTCTTTCTGCTCTGCGGAAACTTGTTTTCAAAGGCAAAAAAGAAATACCCGGCAGGTCTCCCCACCGGGCAAATCCCATATTGCTCCGTTCATCTACACTCTTGTGGTAAAATTCAAAGCGATCCATCCATCACGTTTTTTCTGGTAAGATTTCAGCAGTCCCCATTTCTCTGCGCCTTCACCATCCGCTTCCTCCACGATGGTAAACACACCAGCTCCTGTGTATTCGCCCGTTTTGTCATAATTGGTTCCGGGTCCTTTACGGATGTTCAGGTCGGGAATTGTTACCTTTACCAAATAGGATGACTGCTCCGGCAGCTTCTCCATAAACAGCACATATTCCTTCCCGGTTGTAATATACAGCCCGGATTTCAGCCTGTACCACTGCCCATCTTCACTAATTCCTGTCACCGTATAAATGCCGTCATACACCACCTGGTCTACATTATCGCCCATGCAGGGAGATGTCCGCACATTCAGTCCGTCCTTGCCCTTGTAGAACACTTTCACAAAACCAGAGAGCGGTTTGACATTCTGTTCCGCTTTTTCTCCATTTCCGCCATCGCTTCTCGCCGTTCCAATAATGTTTTTCAAAATATTCAAAATCTTTGTGCCGTACCCGGCATCAGCCGCCCATCCTTTTCCCTGCGGGCTCTCTTGGATGCCAAGCCACTCTACATAAGGTGCAGAACCTCTGGTCACATATTTGAATCTTGGGTCAATATTCTCATTCACCAGTGCATCCGTGCTGGCATAGGCTTTCAGATGCTGAATCTGGCAGCGGATGCCACACTGTGGCGTGTCAAAGGACAGCCCTTTCATGCCGTTCTGCGTCACACCCATCCCGGCAAAATTATTCTGGTCTAACGTAACCGCAGACTGGGAAAAACCAAAGTTTCCGGTCTCCAGGCAGGACTGTGCAAAAGCGATATCTCCCCTCACACCTTCTGCCTCTCCTTCCGACAGGTACAAGGGAATCATATCCAGAACTGACTCCGCCACCTCCGGATTTTTCTTTTTGATATACTCCTGCATCTGCTCTGTAGTTGCCACAGCCCTTCCCATGATCTTTGTATAGGAAGAAACATTATCCACAGGACTGCCCGCACCGCCATCCATAGCCGCTTTGATATCCTTACGGAACTGTGCCATAGTCAATCCAAATTTATTCCAGATATGCTCCACATCCCCGTGGTTGCTGGCGATCCCCCTCTTACATCCCTCACTGTGGCTGATCACCACTCCATCCGCCAGAGGGTTCAGCTTGTACTGCTGGCAGAGATATGCAAACAGCTCTACCGCATACTGATAAGTGGCAAGCACATGGCTCTTCGTGTTCTTACTGTCCCCGGTTTCTGTCCAGTTGGCTCCGCCTGTATACCGGATAGTAGCAGGCTCCGTCATCTCCACGCCAATGTGCGTGTTGTTCCCGTCACCGCCGCAATGCCATCCCCTATGGTTCCAGGGTAAAGTCTGGTAGACATTCCCGCCCGGTTCCACAATGGCATGGACACAGGCATTGGCATCCGCTTTGTCCCAGTTACTGATAAAAGCAGATGCCTTCGGCTGTGGACAGCCCACAGAATGGATCATCAGCCCCTTTACCGTAATCTTCCTTCCTGCTTTATAACATCCTGATTTTGTAAGGTAATTCTGAATCAGTTTCATATCAACCTTCCCCGCTTTCTGATTTTTAGACATGAAAAAAGGCACCAGCTACTTCTGCCGATGCCGCACACCATATTCCTATTGTTCTTCTTCTGTATTTTAAAATTTCCTATTGTTCTTTCTCTTCCCGTAACTGCTCCAATACCGCTTTCAGCTTCTCCGGCACCGGAAGCCCGATACGGGAAGCGTTTTCCAGAATGGAGATCCCCTCATTGGACAGGTAAAAGAAGATCACCGCTGTCCGAAGCGCACTCCCTGCCTGAATGATGTGCATATCCACAATATGGCCAACTGCTACCAGACAGAAAATCACGATCTTTTTGAAGATGCCCTTAAAACCTACTGCGCTGGACAGCTTTTTCTCCACTGCCGCAGCCATCAACCCGGTCAGGTAATCCACCGCCACAAACACAATCAGCGCATACAAAAAACCGTCAAATCCTCCCATCACCCATCCGAAGAATCCGCCCATGGCAGCAAACCCGCACTGGATGACATTTACAAACTCCTTCATCGAAAAGCCCTCTCTTTCTTTTTTCTA
>JAETNQ010000080.1 GCA_021772075.1 Lachnospiraceae bacterium | reverse complement strand
CTCACGTAGGGAAATGAAATTTTCTTAATATTCCGTTCAGAAAACAGCAATTTGGTGACACGGATGTCACCAAAAGCCCGCCATGAGCCTGGATGGCGAATCGCGGGCGGTTGCGTCCGGTTGATACTGTTTTACCCGGAATATTTAGAAAATCCATTTCCCGGAGCCGGCACGGCGAAACCATTCCCAACCTTCCCCCGCTGTCCTTCCCCTGCCGTTTCCTCCTGCCCTCCTCCCGCCGCCCCTCTTCCTTCCCGCCCAGCCCCTGGCCCGACAAAATTGATTTTCCCGGGAGGCTGTCCTGCTTCTTGACTTTATATAATTGAAAATGATAAAATAGCCGATAGGATATCTGGAAAGGCAGCGGTGATGTTATGGAATTAGAATTTGATGTCAGGATTACGGCGAATATTTTATATGACTATATGTTAAGGCATACTTATTATAGCGCGTCAGGCTTGATAGGGACAATCGTGGGGGCGCTGATGATCGTGTGCTTTTTTTTCAGGGGCGAGGTGATTTTCCTGATTGCCGGGCTGGTGATCTTGGGATATCTGCCATGGACGCTTTGGCTGAAATCGCGGCGGCAGATGCTGGGTACTCCGGCGTTCCAGGAGCCGCTTCATTATAAGCTGACGGAAGAAGGGATCGAGGTTTCCCAAGGCGGGGAAGTGCAGAAGCAGGGATGGGAGGATATGAATCGGGCGGTTTCTACGCAAAGAAGCCTGATTGTATATACTTCCCGGGTGAATGCCTCTATTTTCCCCAAACAGGATTTGGGGGAATTGGCGCAGGGAGTCGTCGAGATGATTTCGACGCATATGCCTCCTTCCAAAGTGAAAATCAAGCTATAGCGCGGAAGAAGAAATTCCGGGGACGGCGAATGATTTGGGGCGGAAGGTCATAAGATGTTGAACATAAGGAGAATGGAAGAAAAGGATGTCCGCCAGGCGGCAGCCTTGGAAGCGGCGAATTTTTCTGATCCATGGACGGAGAAAGCATTTTTAGAAACGTTGTGCTTGGATTATGCTTTCTACTATGTGGCGGAAGAAGGGATGACAGGGCAGGCTGTGGATGCGGAAACGGAAAAAAGAAATGGCGTGATAGGCGTCTGCGGATTTCGGAATATAGCGGGGGAAGGGGAGATTACCAACGTGTCGGTGGACAGCCGTTACCGGCGGAGGGGCGTGGCCGCTGCCATGCTGGGAAGGATTCTGGAGGATGGAGCCGGGCTGGGGATAAAAGCTTTCTCGCTGGAAGTCAGATGCGGGAATTTTCCTGCGATACGTTTGTATGAAAAATTTGGCTTTAAACGGGAGGGGGTACGCAGGGGTTTTTATGAAAAACCCAGGGAAGATGCCCTCATTATGTGGAAAAGGCAGGAATCGGATGGAACAATTACCACTGTTTTTGCCGGCGGAGTTCATGTATAATAACAGATATGGCGATGAAATTTAGTGCATCTTGGGAGGATGAGACTATGCGTAAATATCTGGATGAAAACAGCAATGAATTAATGTCCGTGGTTTGCAATGAATGCGGAAAACATTTATTGGTAGAAAACGGAATTTTAAAAGAAGGCTGCTTCGAAGCGGATGCGGTTTTCGGTTACTTTAGCAAAAAAGACGGACAGATTCACAGCTTTGATTTATGTGAAGACTGTTATGATAAAATGATCGCCAGGTTCAGAGTGCCTGTGCAGGACAGGGAGGCAACGGAGTTTTTATAATCAATGCCGTTTGCCGCATAACCGAATGCGGCTGTGCTGGCATCTGCTATGCTCTGGCGGTCGGGATAGGAGTCATATGTTAGAAATTTGTTTGCTTGGAACGGGGGGGATGATGCCGCTGCCGTACCGCTGGCTGACTTCCCTGATGGCGAGAATCCATGGGAAAAGTATATTGATCGATTGCGGGGAAGGAACACAGATTGCTATGAAGGAAAAGGGCTGGAGCCCGAAACCGATCGACGTGATCTGCTTTACCCATTATCATGCGGATCATATCAGCGGTCTGCCCGGAATGCTTCTCACGATGGGAAATGCGGAACGGACAGAACCGCTTCTTTTAGTGGGGCCGAAAGGACTGAGCCGGGTAGTCGGGGCTCTGCGGGTAATTGCCCCGGAACTCCCGTTTGAAATTGAATGCCTGGAGATTACGGAGCCGGAACAGCATTTTGAATTCGGCGATTTCAGAATAAAAGCTTTCCGTGTGAACCATAATGTGGTATGCTATGGATATAGTATTGTAGTTGACCGTATCGGGAAGTTTCAGGTGGATAAAGCCATGGGTCTGGGAATAGACCGCCGATATTGGAACCGCCTCCAAAAGGGAGAGAAGGTAGAATTGGAAGGGAAAGTTTATACGCCGGATATGGTGCTCGGGGAGGCGCGGAAGGGACTGAAGGTTACCTACTGTACGGATACGAGACCGACGGAAGGAATCGTAAGGAACGCCGCAGGGGCTGATCTTTTTATCTGCGAAGGAATGTACGGAGAGCCGGAGAAGAAAGAGAAGGCGAAGGAAAATAAGCATATGACCTTTTATGAGGCGGCGCAGCTTGCAAAAAAGGCAGATGTTGCCAAAATGTGGCTGACCCATTACAGTCCGTCCCTTGTCCGGGCAGAGGATTATATGCGGGATGTGAAAAAGATATTTCCCCGTGCGGAGGCAGGAAAAGACGGCAAAAGCGTGGATCTTATGTTTGAAGAGGATTGATGTTATGGCGAAAAATAAGAAGAAGGGAAGCGGCATAGTAAAAACAACGCTTATATTCGTGGTTCTGGCGGCTATGATCGTGGGATTTTATTATTATCTTTCCCAGAAGGATGCAAAAGAAAAAGAAGACGATGTGACAATAACGAAGTCGCAGCAGGTATTGATGAGGAACTTGGAGACGAGTTATCCGCCTTCCCCGAAAGAAGTGGTGAAGTATTATTGCGATATTACCCAATGTTTCTATAACGAAACCCATACAGAAGCGGAAGTAGAGGCGCTGGCTATGCAGATCAGGGAATTATATGATGCCGAATTGGCGGGAAACCAGACGGAAGAAGAATATCTGCAACAAGTAAAGCTGGAAGTCCTTTCTATGGCGAGCAATGGGATAACCATTACCAGTTATGGCCTGCCAAGCAGCACCGATATAAAATATTTTTCCAATGAAGGATATGAATGGGCGAGGATGTATTGTACGCTGAATATGCGGCAGGAAACGAAAATACTGAACTCGGTGGAGCAATTTTTATTAAGAAAAGACGAAAACGGCCGATGGAAGATCTATGGCTGGGAACTGGCGGAATAATAAGGAAGCTTTGTATCGGCGTGGAGGAAAATACATTGGAAGGGATGATAAAAAAAGACTGCGCGGCAGTTATTTTGGCGGCGGGACAGGGAAAAAGGATGCAAAGCGGGATTCCGAAACAATACCTTATGCTGGAAGACAAGCCTGTGATTTATTATGCATTAAAAGCATTCCAGGACAGCTTTGTCAACCGGATTGTATTGGTGGTTTCGGAAGAGGATATAGAATATTGTAAAAAGAACGTTGTAGAAAAGTATGGTTTTGGAAAAGTGGCGGCTGTTGTAGCAGGAGGAAAGGAAAGATACCATTCTGTTTATGAAGGGCTCAAAGCGGTGGAGTGTGATTATGTATTTATCCATGACGGAGCCCGTCCTTTTGTCACGGAGGAAATCATAGAGAGGGGTTATGCATGTGCGGTGAAATATGATGCATGTGTCGTAGGAATGCCGACAAAAGATACGGTTAAAATTGCTGATGCTGACAACTTTGCCGCATCTACTCCAGGCCGTGACAAGGTCTGGCTTGTACAGACTCCCCAAATATTTTCTTATGATTTGATTTTTCAGGCGTATTCGGCATTGATCGATAAGGAACAGGAACTGCTGCAAAAATCAGTAAGGATTACGGATGACGCGATGGTGGTAGAGACTTTTACGGATCGGAAAGTGAAGCTGGTGGAAGGAAGTTATGAGAATATTAAAATAACGACTCCAGGGGATCTGGAGATCGCCAGAGCGTTGAAAAATTCCATAAAAAATTATTCCTAAAATCTTTAAAAAAAGTTGTTGACACTTTTCAGGTTTTTTGTTAGAATAATTTTTGCGTTGCGGGGGAATATGGAAAGAAAATACATTTCTCTGTAAAGGAACACTTCATAAACATTGATCAAAAATGGCAGTGTATGAATATGGAGGGGTATCGAAGTGGTCATAACGAGGCGGTCTTGAAAACCGTTTGTCCGCAAGGGCGCGTGGGTTCGAATCCCACCCTCTCCGCTGGAGATACCTTCTCCATTATGAGGAAAATAAATAATGCCGCAGACAATGCGGCAGATATCAGCATCAGCTTTTGTCAGCAGTAAGCAGTATGGAGAAGTACCCAAGATGGCTGAAGGGACACCCCTGGAAAGGGTGCAGGTCGTTAATAGCGGCGCGAGGGTTCAAATCCCTCCTTCTCCGTTTTGATCTTTTTGCATATCATATAGCAGAAAAGATCAAAGAAAGCATTAAAATTGAACCTTGGCAAATGAACAGCAATGCAGCCCTGAAAATTCCGAAGGCCCCGAAGAAGCGGGGCGGAAGATTCAGAGGAAATTCAAAGAGGACAGAATCCGTGGCGGGAGCCACGGACCCAAAAAAACAGTAAAGCCAGCAGGGGGACCTGCAGCAGGCGGAGGACAAACATGAGAGTTTGATCC
>JAETNQ010000032.1 GCA_021772075.1 Lachnospiraceae bacterium | reverse complement strand
AACGAGCCAAGTGGCTGCTTGCAGACATTTGGCGACTGCCGCGAGGGTCAAATACCCCGCTGCTCTGCAGCGTTGCAAGTTTGATACCCCGTTGCTTGCAGCGGGGTCTTTGATTGCCATGAGCCTTGACGGGTATATAGCGGATAAGGACGGCGGCGTGGGCTGGTTAGAGGGCCAGGATGAAAATGCGGAAAACATCGACTCGTATTCTTCTTTCATAGAGGATGTGGACACAGTCGTTATGGGATGGAAGACGTATCATCAAGTGGTTACGGAGCTGTCGCCGTCGGAATGGGTATATGCCGATTTGGCAAGTTATGTGATTACGCATAGGGATATCCCTTCTGCCGGCCAAATTATATTTACGCAGGAAGATCCGTGCAGTTTAGTAAGGCAGTTGATGCAGGAAAAAGGAAAAAATATTTGGATCTGCGGCGGGGCTTCCATTGTCCGCCAGCTTATGCAGGAAAATTTAATCGATGTTTATTACATTTCCATCATTCCGGTTATTTTAGGAAAGGGTATCCGGCTCTTTGAAGCGATAGAAGACGGAATAAAACTGCGGCTGACAAAAACACAGATTTATAATGGTATTACCGAGCTGGTTTATGAGAGAAGATGAGCTGTTAAGAACGATTATTCTTTTATTTTCTCTGCAATTCGTAAATCCATGCAACGGCATTGACAATAAGTCCATTCTTATTATATAATCCATTTATATAAATAAATTATATAAATGGATTATCAGGAGGGAAAGATGCCAAAGCAGAGGATCACAAAAGAGATGGTAGTGGATGCCGCTTTTGAAATCGCGAGAAACGGCGGCATGGAGCAGGTGATGGTAAAAAATATTGCCGGTAAGATAGGCTGTTCCGTGCAGCCTATTTACAGCTATTGCAAAAATATGGAAGGGCTGCGGCGTGACGTGGCGGAAAGAACGCGCTGTTTTATAAAAGAATATATAGAAACGCATATTGACCCGTCTGACCTGTTTCGCAGTACAGGAAGGGCGTATATCCGGCTGGCGGAGGAAGAGCCGAAATTATTTCAAATATTTGTTTTGGGGCAGAGGGAAAACATCGCTTCGCTGGATGACCTTTACCGGGCGGAATCCGATCCGCAGATTGCAGAAGCGATTGCCGGGCAGCTGGGGATAGAAGCGGACCAGGCCAGGAAGCTGCACATGAATATGCTGATTTATACCATTGGCATAGGTACCATCCTGGCGGTAACGACGCCGGGAATTCCGCCGGATGAAATATGGAAACAGCAGGAAACCGCTTATGAGGCATTTGTGAAGCAGATCTTAGAAGAAAGGACTGGTGATTCGGATGGAAAAAAGGATAATCATCATTTATAAGAGCAGCACGGGATTTACGAAGAAATACGCGGAAATGATAGCAGGGGAAATAAATGCCGCACTGGCGGATTTTAAGACAGTAACAGCAGAAACGCTGTCCGGATACGATACGGTGGTTTTTGGAAGCAGGGCGCACGCGGGCAGGATTGACGGGTATAAAAAAGCCAGGGAAATCTTTCGGAAAGCTTCCGTGGGCAAATGGATCCTGTTTGTAACGGGGGCGACGCCGAATACAGAGAAGGATGTGGTGGAGGAATTCTGGAAAAATAACCTGACGGAAGAAGAAATGAAAAAAATACCGCATTTCTATATGCAAAGCGGCCTCTGTTATGAGAAAATGTCTTTGATGGATAAAGGCATGATGAAGTTTATGGTCATGATGATGAAAAAGAAGAAGGATAAGAACGATAATGAAAAAGAAATGGAACGGTTGATCGCAAGTTCTTTTGATATTTCTTCCAAGGAATATATTATGCCTTTGGTTTCTTTTTTGAGACAGGAATGAGAGGCGGGCAGACTGGCGTTTCCTATATTCGAAGGCGAAGGCCGGGCATGTCAGGAGAATCTAACAGAAAAGGAGTTGGGATAAAATGGGAATTGCAGGAGCATTTATGGTTCCGCATCCGCCGCTGATCGTGCCGGATGTGGGCAGAGGGGAAGAAAAGAAGATAGGGGATACGGTCCGGGCTTATCAGGAAGCGGCCAGAAGGATCGGGGAGATCAAGCCGGAGACAATCGTGTTGGTTTCCCCCCACCAGACGATGTATGCGGATTATTTCCATATATCGCCGGGGAAAGGTGCAAAAGGTGATTTCGGACAGTTCCGGGCGGCAAAAGTAAAACTAGAAGTTTCCTATGACACAGAGTTTGTGGAAAAGCTGTGCAGGCTGGCGGATATCAGGGAACTTCCGGCGGGAACGATGGGAGAGAGGGACAGGAGGCTGGACCACGGAACGATGGTGCCTTTATATTTTGTGGAACAGTATTGGAAAGAATACCGGCTGGTCAGGATCGGCCTTTCCGGTCTGCCGCTGATCCGGCATTATGAGCTTGGTCAGTGCATCCAAAGGGCAGCGGAGGTTTTGGACAGAAAGACGGTGCTGGTCGGCAGCGGGGATTTGTCCCACAGGCTGAAAGAAGACGGGCCTTATGGCTACCGGGAAGAAGGGCCGGCCTATGACAGCCGCGTGATGGATGTCATGGGGAGGGCGGCTTTTGGGGAATTGCTGGAATTTCCGGAAGATTTCTGTGAAAAGGCAGGAGAGTGCGGACATCGTTCGTTTACTATGATGGCAGGGGCTCTGGACCGGACAGGGGTTGCGGCGGAAACCTTGTCTTATGAAGGACCTTTTGGCGTCGGCTATGGTATCTGCTGTTATAAGCCTTGCGGAGAGGATCCGGGGAGAAATTTCGGGGAACAGTATGAGGAAAAAGAAAGGGAGCGGATGCAGGAGCGGAGAGAAAAAGAGGATGCCTATGTGCGTCTGGCCAGGAAAACGATAGAGGAGTATATACGTAGTGGAAGAAAGATAGAAACGCCGGAAGGGCTGCCCGGGGAAATGTATAACCAAAAGGCGGGAGCCTTTGTCTCAATCAAAAAAGAAGGAAGACTGCGCGGATGTATCGGGACAGTGCGCGCGGTGCAGACTTCTATCGCGGAAGAAATCATAGAAAACGCGGTCAGCGCTTCTTCCAGGGATCCACGCTTTCCGCCTATAGAACCGGAGGAACTGGACCGGCTTGACATCAGCGTGGATGTGCTGGGAGATATGGAGCGGATCGCCTCGCCGGATGAACTGGATGTGAAAAGGTACGGGGTCGTTGTGACAAAAGGACATAAGCGGGGGCTTTTGCTCCCGGACCTGGACGGCGTGGATACTGTGGAGGAGCAGATAGCGATCGCAAAAGATAAGGCAGGGATAGGGGCCGGGGAGGAAGTGGAACTGGAAAGATTTGAGGTAGTCCGGCATTATTGAGCCGGGCGGAAAGGGGAAATGCCATGAAAGCATTGCTTGCGGAAACTTCTTCTATGAAAATAACATGTCGTACATGTATGCGCCACTGCAGTCTGGCGCCGGGGCAAAGAGGGATCTGCCTGGCGAGAAAAAACGAAGGCGGACGTATGATATGCGATAACTATGGGATGGCTACATCCTTGGCGCTGGATCCAATAGAAAAAAAGCCGCTGAAAATGTTTCGTCCGGGAAGCCTGGTCTTGTCGGTGGGAAGTTTTGGCTGCAATTTGAAATGCCCATTTTGCCAGAACCATGAAATATCCATGGCAGGGAGACAAGAGGCGGAAGAGACGACGGGCGCGGTCTATATTTCGCCGGAAACATTAACGGACAAGGCGCTGGAATGCCGGCCGGCGGGTAATATCGGGGTTGCTTTTACTTATAATGAGCCGATGGTCGGCTGGGAATATGTGCGGGATACGGCGAAACTGGTAAAAGAGGCCGGCATGGATAATGTGCTGGTGACAAATGGTTCGGTTTCCATAGAGGTGCTGGAGGAGGTTCTTCCTTTTATCGATGCCATGAATATTGATTTGAAGGGCTTCCGGGAAAATTATTACCGGAAGCTGGGAGGGGATCTGGAAACGGTAAAGGCGTTTATTGTCCGTGCCGCCAGAGACTGCCATGTAGAATTAACTACGCTGGTCGTGCCTGGAGAGAATGATAGTATGGAAGAGATGGAAGAGGAAGCGGAATGGATCGCGTCTATCAGCACTTTGGCAGGAATTTCCGGCGGAACGGAAATTCCGCTGCATGTAAGCCGTTTCTTCCCGCAGTACCGAGTGGCGGACAGGGAGGCTACGGATGTAGGACAGATATATCGGCTTGCGGAGGCGGCAAAGAAGCATTTGAAAAATGTGTTTACAGGTAATTGCTGATTGGGCCGGCGTTTCTTATGTCAACAAACGCTGCCACGCTCCGCGAGCCGGCTTATTGCAACAAACGCTGCCACGCTTCGCGAGCCAGCTTATTGCAACAAAAATTCCGGCTCCGGGCAAAACCAGCTGCCCGGAGCCGGAAAGAAGATCCGGCAGGAATTATATTTCTTTATTTCCGCATTGGCTTTTATATTGGGCTGCAAGATAGTTTGCGCCTAATAATCCGGCATTATTGCCTAAAGCCGCGGGTTTGATTTCCACATGGGCAAAGCTCGGCATAATGCTTTGGCCGATTTTGGACTTGATTTGTTCTATAATATAAGGCTGTACCATAATGCCTCCTCCAAGGATAATGCAGGAAGGATTAAAAATATGGATCAGGGTAGTCAGGCCGAAAAGGATCTCGGTGATCCAGCAATCTACGATTGCCTTGATTTCTTCATCTCCAATTCGTTCAAAGATTTTTCTCCCGTCAGTCAGGGAAGGATGAAAGGTGGATGCTGAGTTGACCAAGGCTGTAGTAGATGCGTAACGTTCATAACAGCCGTCGAAAAAATCGGAACCGAAAGTTCTGGCGGCTCCATGGGTTACTATGGCGCCGAATTCCCCTGCGGAAAAACTGGAGCCATGGTAGATCTGCTTATTGTGGACGATGGCCCCGCCTACTCCTGTGCCGTAAGTGAGGCAGAGGAAGTCAGGATATTCCTGTCCTGCGCCATAGGCGGCTTCGCCGATGGCTGCGGAATTGACATCATTTTCTACCGCGACCGGAAGATGGAAAATATTTTCCAGTTCCCGGCGTATCTGGGTTCCCGTATAATCAGGGAGATTGCTGTTGGCGTAAATGATGGATCCTTTGGAGGAGTCTACTTGTCCGGCCGTGCTGATACCGATGGCATCGCATTCCGTGTTTCCGGCGATGGATCTGATAAGGCCGGTCAGCGTATCCATAACGTGCCTCCCGCCCATAAGAGCGTTGGTGGGAATTTCGTTTACCTGGAGCAGTTTATCATTTTCACAAATGCCATATTTTATTGCAGTGCCGCCGATGTCAAATACGAGATTTTTCATACTAAGAACCGTCTCCTTTCCAGACTGATAAATTTTTTAAATCATATATGTACTTTAAACACACATTTTTTCAAATGGATATCATCCGATACGGCGATTCCGGGTTTGTGGGGTTCGCCCGCCATGCACAGGATAAAATTGCCGGGTCCCAGTGTGCAGGAAGCCAGATCGGGACATTGGACTGTGCCAAAATCCGATGCGGCATCAAAGCTTTCGATAGACATGGCCTCCATATCTCCGGTCCGAATGGATTCGGTGCCGGAAAGATCGATTTGTATGTCCATATAATTCTTGTGAATTTCATAGTTTCTTGTTTCCAGGGGGCCGGCCTCAGCCTCCATTACATTTATATACACATTGTCGCCGTCCAGTTCCGTCCTGCCCAAAGGGAGGGAGGAAAGGTCGCTGCCCAGAATATAGTCGATGGCAGTATCCAAATGCTTGTTCATTCCCTTATACCGGCCGATATTGGCAAGCTTATCATAAACCATAACAGTTCTCCTTTCCGATGCTGACCGCTACTCGATGGCTTTATAAAACCGCTGCGCGATTTCCAAGGGTCTGGTAATGGCGCCGCCCACGACTACGGCATGGACGCCGAGTTCCAGCATTTTTTTCGCCTGATCAGGATAATGTACTTTCCCTTCGGCAATGACGGGAATTTCCACAGTCTGGACGAGCCGGGAAACAAGTTCGAAATCCGGGCCGTCAACTTTGGGGGAATATGGAGTATAGCCGCTTAAAGTGGTTCCCACCAGATTGACGCCGCATTTCCATGCGTTGACGCCTTCTTCGTAAGTGGAAACATCTGCCATCAGGGCGATATCCGGATATTTTTCCCGGATCTGCGCCAGAAACTCATTAATGGTAGTTCCGTCGCCCCGCGTACGGTTTGTGCAGTCCAATGCGACAATATCGGATTCCGCCGCGACTAGTTCGTCGATCTCCTTCATGGTGGGCGTAATGTACGCGTCGTAGCCTTCATAAGTACGCTTGATCAGTCCGATGACGGGCAGGCCGGTTGTTTTTTTGATTTCCTCCACGTCTCTTACGCTGCTGGTTCGGATACATTTGCAGCCTGCCATCTGCGCGGCTTTCGCCATAAAAGGCATAAGCGACATTTCTTCGCAATATAAGGGTTCGCTGGGAAGCGCCTGGCAGGAAACGATAATGGAATGACGGGTTGCTGCTAAAATTTCTTCCAGAGTTTGTTTCATCGTAATCAGATCCTTTCATAACTTTTTATTGATTATACCATATACGCTTTTTTATGTCATTAAAATGAAAATAAATTTCTGGAAAAAAAATATTTAAAAAAATTTTTCCTGGAAATATATTGACAACAGAGAAGGTATATTGTACAATTTTAACAAATAGCGGTTAAGCTATGGAAAGCAATTCATAATTTTCAACAATTTGAAGGAGGAAAGGAAATGAAAAAGTTAGTAGCATTACTTTTGGCTGGCGTCATGACGTTTTCATTGGCGGCATGCGGCAGTTCACCAGCTCCGGCAGAAGAAGCGGCTCCCGCAGAAGCGGCTCCTACAGAGGAGGCGGCTCCGGCAGAAGAAGCAGCGCCTGCTGAAGAGGCGGCTCCCGCAGAAGAAGCTCCGGCGGCAGAAAGCGTAGCGGCGGATATTACTTTATGGACATATCCGATCGGCAAGTTCGGCGATTCGGCGACAGTGGATGGATTTATTACAGCATTTAACGCAGTATATCCGGATATTCATGTATCGGTAGAATATTTGGATTACCAGTCCGGCGATGACCAGGTGACGGCAGCGATCGAGGCGGGAACTACGCCTGACGTTATTATGGAAGGACCGGAGCGTCTGGTAAGCAACTGGGGCGCAAAGGGCAAGATGGTTGACCTTACGGATCTTTGGGATGAGGAAGCGCTGGCGGACATCTCCGCAACCAGCGAAGCAGTAGTTGCAGCTTGTAAATCAGGGAGCGGCGCTTATTATGAATATCCCCTTTGCATGACGACTCATACAATGGCGATCAATAAGGAATTATTTGAAGCGGCGGATGCTATGCAGTACATAAATGACGACCGTACATGGACGACCGAGAACTTTGAAAAAGCTTTACAGGCATTGAAGGATTACGGCGTTGATACCACCGGCGTTGTATATTGCGGCGGCCAGGGCGGCGATCAGGGTACCCGTGCATTAGCTATGAATCTTTACAATGCAGACTTTACAAATGCGGATCACACAGAGTGGACGATGAACAGCGAAGCGGGCGTTAAGGGCTTGCAGCAGCTGGTTGACTGGTGCAATGCAGGACTGTTAAGCTATGATGCAGGCGCGGTTGCATCCGATGAAATCCAGTTATTTGCAAATGAAACAATCGCAATGAGCTTCTGCTGGAATGCGGCAAACCAGCTGACATATGCGGCAGAAACAGCATTTACTCCTTATCCGGTAGCTTTCCCTTCCGAGAGCGGAACGCCTGAACTTTGCGGCGGTATCTGGGGATTCGGTATCTTTGATAACGGCGATGCGGATAAGATTGCAGCATCCAAGATCTTTATTGAATTCATTTGCGATGATGCTACACAGGGGCCGATCAGTATAGCAAATACAGGCTTCTTCCCGGTACGTTCCTCTTATGGCAACATTTATGCAGGAACAGAAGATGAAGAACGTATGGAAATGTATGCAAGCTTCCAGCAGTGGCTGGGCGATTACTATAATGTAACGCTGGGCTGGGCAGAGCAGCGTACCGCATGGTGGAATATGCTTCAGCAGATCTTTGACGGCGAAGATGTTCAGGCAGCGGCAGATGCTTATGTAGAGACATGCAACACAGCTACAGCAGACGCTTCTGCAAACTAAAAAGATAGTCAGGTTTTAGTTGGCTGATATTTCATAGGGGCTGTTGCACCAATGATTGGAAAATCAGAGGTGCAGCAGTCTTTTTCACAAGATTAGTTCAGGAAGGAATGTTGATATGAGGAAAAAAAATATGACGACACGAAGCAAAGTACTGGTTATGCGTGAGACCAGGTCTGCTTATTTGTTTCTTCTTCCAAGTTTGTTTTTCTTTGTGGGTTTTGTCATTATTCCTATGTTTATGTGCCTCTTTACCAGCTTTTTTAATTATACAATGAGCGATTTCAAATTTGTGGGGATTGGAAATTATGTGGAAATGTTCCAGGATAAAATTTTCCGGCGCGCATTTTGGAATACAGTGCTTATCGTTGTCGTAGCAGTTCCTACGGTAACAATATTTTCATTATGGGTGGGCTCATCAATTTATAGGATGCATGCAGTTACCAGATCCTTTTTCCGTTGTATCTTTTATCTGCCCGTCGTTACCGGTACGGTTGCGGTCGCGGTAGTATGGAAATGGATGTTTAATAAATATACGGGACTTTTTAATACGATCCTGTCCGGCGTAGGCGCGATCGACCAGAATGTCAGCTGGCTGGGAGATGAAAAAACGGCTATCTGGTGTATTATCCTTATTCTGTTTACTACGTCCATCGGACAGCCGATTGTGCTTTATATTGCCGCTTTGGGTAATGTAGATCCCTCTCTGGTAGAGGCGGCGGAAGTGGACGGGGCGACCGATGTGCAGACTTTCTGGAAGATCAAATGGCCTTCCATTATGCCGACCACATTGTACGTTTTGGTTATTACAACGATCAACTCTTTCCAGTGTTTTGCGTTGATCCAGTTGTTGACATCGGGCGGGCCGAAGCATTCTACGGATACGATCATGTATTATATCTATTATGAAGCATTTAAACTGAATCGTTATGGATATGGCAATGCAATGGGAATCTTCCTTGCGGCGGTCATTGCGATCTTCTCCGCGCTGCAGTTTAAAGTAACCAAATCAGGAAGCGTAGATTAGGGGGGTGAATAAATAATGAATAGTGGAGTAAAACATACAACTGCTTATGATGTGATCGTAATGATTATTATGATTATTCTGGCTGTCTTATTTATTTTCCCGGTGTATTGGATCGTAACGGGATCCTTTAAAGATGCGGCGGCGATCAATGCGGCGATACCGGAATGGTTTCCTAAGAATCCTACGACGGATAACTATGTAAGGCTTTTTGACAAGCCGGCGATGCAATGGCTGTTTAATAGCATATTTATTGCGCTTATGTCCATGGCTCTGACTTGTATTACGGCAGCGATGGCGGGTTATGCGTTGGCGAAAAAGAGATTTGTGGGAAGAGGAATGTTGTTTACCTTTTTGGTGTGCGCTATGGCGCTGCCGAAGCAGGTGGTTCTTGTCCCTCTGTTGAAAGAAATGTCGTTTTTAGGACTGCATGACAGCGTTTGGGCGGTAATCCTGCCTACTGTCGGCTGGCCTTTCGGTGTATTCCTTATGAAACAGTTTTCGGAGACGATTCCGACGGAAATGCTTGAGGCAGTAAGGATTGACGGCGCCGGGGAGATACAGACGTTTCTGACCATTGTGCTGCCGATTGTAAAACCCGGCATCGGAGCCTTGGCGATTTTCACTTTTATTACGACATGGAATGATTATTTCCTGCAGTTGGTCATGCTGAATTCCAGCAAGAACCTGACGATCGCTCTTGGTATTGCCAAGCTGCAGGCAGAAATGTCCAATGACTTCGGATTGATTATGGCCGGTGCGGCACTTGGCGCTATTCCTATTATTACAATATTCCTGTTGTTCCAGAAATATTTTACACAGGGTATTACCATGGGAGCGGTCAAAGGATAGTGTGAGCAGAACTTCTAATTGCTTTAGCAATTTAAGCTTTAGCAATTTAAGCTTTAGCAATTTAAGCTTTAGCAATTTAGGTTCATGGCAAAGGTAGGAGGAGGATTGGTTATTATGGATATAAAAAAATATCAGGGGGTTATTCCGGCATTTTATGCCTGCTATGATGAGGAAGGGAAAGTTTCCCCGGAACGGGTGCGGGCTCTTGCAAAATATTTGATAGAAAAAGGAGTCACCGGGCTTTATGTAGGCGGCTCTTCGGGAGAATGTATTTATCAGAGCGTAACGGAACGGAAACTGACGCTGGAAAATGTAATGGAAGAGGCGAAAGGAAAAGTGACGGTGATCGCCCACGTTGCCTGCAATAATACGGCGGACAGCATGGAACTGGCGGCACATGCGCAGAGCCTGGGAGTAGATGCGATTGCTTCTATTCCGCCGATTTATTTCCATTTGCCGGAACATGCGATTGCGAAGTACTGGAATGATATTTCTTCTGCGGCGCCGGATACGGATTTTATTATTTATAATATTCCGCAGCTGGCCGGGGTGGCTTTGACAGTGTCGCTGCTGAAGGAGATGAAGAAGAATCCGAGGGTGATCGGAGTAAAGAATTCTTCCATGCCCGTACAGGATATCCAGATGTTCCGGGACGAGGATGTGATTGTGTTTAACGGACCGGATGAACAGTTTGTTTCGGGGCTTGCAGCGGGAGCCGTAGGAGGGATCGGCGGCACATATGCGGCTATGCCGGAATTGTTTATTAAGGCGAGAGAGCTTTTTTATGAAGGAAAAGCAGAGGATGCAAGAATAGTCCAGAACGATATATGCAGGATTATATATAAGATGTGTTCCACGCATGGAAATATGTATGCTGCAATCAAGGAAATTATCCGTATCCAAGGAGGGCCTGACGTGGGAAGTGTCAGGGCGCCTCTTGCAGAATTAGTGGAAGCGGATAAAGGAATCGTGCAGGAATGCGCAAAGATGATTGCGGACGCAGTGAAGAAATATTGCTAACCTGACATAGGAGACATGGCTTGCCCATGTCTCTTTCTGTGATACGCGGAGGTTCTCTTGTATTCAGGTGCGGCAAAAGGGAGGAATATGGTGTCATCATCCAGTTTACTACTAGATATTCAATTACTATATAACCAATTTACGAAAACGGAAAAAAAGATTGCCGATTACGTGGTGGAGAATGCTAATGCAGTTCTTTTTATGTCCATTACCGATCTGGCGGATGCTTGTGATGTGGCGGATGCCAGTGTGCATCGCTTTTGCCGGGCGGTGGGGGCAAAAGGATATCAGGAATTTAAAATGAAGCTTTCCTTGAGCTTTACAGCAGGCGAGACGGCAGAAAAGCCGGGGGAAGAGCAGTCAGAGGGAATGGATGCGCTTTCCTGCATGCTGGATGGCATATTGGAAACGCATGTCAATGCTTTGCGGGAGACACGGATGTTATTAAACGTGGAAGCGATAGAGAAAACGGTGGATATGATAGAGAAGGCAAAAAGGATTTATTTTTTTGGCATTGGGGACAGCCTGCTGACGGCGCAGGAGGCGCGCAATAAATTCCTGCGGATCATGAATAAAGTAAGCTGTATCGGAGATCCCCATATGCAGGCCATGTCCGCATCCATGGCGTCTTCGGATGATTTGATTTTCATTATATCTTATTCCGGCTCCACGAAAGATAACGTATATGTGGCGGAAATAGCCCGTCAGGCTGGGGCGAAAATTATAGGGATTACCCGTTTCTTAAAATCCCCCCTTACAAATTATACGGATGTTCTTTTGACATGCGGTGCAAACGAAGGACCGCTGGAGGGCGGATCCATGAGCGTGAAAATGAGTCAGCTTTATATTATTGATATTTTATTTCAAGAATATTACAGAAGAAATCTGGCAATTTCCCGGGAAAATAATAAGAAAACGTCGAAAGCGGTGGTGGAAAAATTATATTAGTGCTATAATTGACGTGGATAGGAGGAATAAGCCATGAGAACGACAGCAGGAAAGAAGAAATCCTTCAGTGTAAAGGCAAAAAGAGAAACCGGGATCAGGAAAAAAACAAAAAGGAAAGAAATGGATTTTCAGCTGAATTTGAATATGAAAGTACAGTTGTTGGTCGGTTTTTTGGTTCCAGTATTTTTTGTCATATTAGTAGGAGTTATTTCTTCCCGGAAGGCAGAGGAGGGAATGGTTTCCAACTTTGAGGAATCGGCCAGGACTTCTATCGAGACACAGATGAAGTACTTGGATTTCGGCATGTCCATGGTCAGCGCGGAGGCGATGCAGATGCGGCTGGACACGGAACTCCAAAGCCTGGCAAATGGCTTGTTTAAAAAGGATCTTTCCAAGGCTTCTTCTGTATACAGAAAAAATGCATCTAATATTAAAGTAAGGCAGAAATCCAATGAATTAATTAACGCCATTTATATTATTCCGAAAAGCGGGAGCAAAGTGATGAGTACACTGGAATCCTCGAACCAGAGCGCGGAAGGCTATTACGAGGAATGGGCTGAAACGGAAGAAGGGCAAAGGATCGTATATGAAAAAAATATGGCGGACTGGCTGGGACGGGCAGTCCCCTGGGTGGGGAGCCATCCGCAGATGGATGAGATGACGGGCTATAACCCGGAGGATTATGTGATATCTTATATGAGCGCATTTCCGAACAGGGCGGCGGTTTATGTAGTGGACATCAGCAAAGAAGCGGTCACGGAAAGCTTGTCTGCAATAGATACTTCGGACGGCTCTATTCTTGGGTTCGTGACAGCGGACGGCAGGGAGCTGGTAGTCAAGGATGGGGAAATTACAAAAGAATTCCAATTTTACGAACAGGAATTTTTTCGGAACTGCCTTGAGGCGGAAGAAATGGCGGGGACAGAATATATAACGCTGAATGGGCAGAAATATTTTTATACTTTTGCGAAAAGCGAAAAAACAGGGGTGGTTCTGGGATATCTGGTGCCTTTGCGGCATGTGACCAAAGGCGCTGAGTCCATCAAGAGAATCACGGTGGTCCTGGTAGTTGTGGCATGTATCGTCGCAGTCATCATCGGGCTTTTGATTTCGCTGAATATCAGCGCCAGCATGGGCGGGATTATCAAGAGGCTGAAGAAAGCGGCGGACGGTGATTTGACTGTGCGTTTGAAAACGAAGGGCAGGAGCGAGTTCAGCGTGCTGTCCCAATATATTATGAATGTAATTACGAATATGAAGGGATTGATCCAGCAAGTGGAAGGGATCGCTATGCTGGTAAAAAATGCGGCGTTTGGCGTGGAAGAAGTGTCTGCAAGGATTGAAGAGTCGTCCCAGGGAATTAAGATGACTTTGGCGGAGATCGACAAAGGAGTATCATTGCAGGCTTCGGATGCGGGAGACTGCCTGAACCAAATGGATTCCCTTTCTAAAAAGATAGAAGAAATCGGCAGCAGCATCGAACAGGCTGCGCATGGTTCGGAATCGACAAAGGAGATTGTGGAGAAAAGCATCGAGACGATGGAAGCTCTGTCGGGGAAAACCGAAGCGACGATAGAAGTGACGGATAAGGTAAAAGTGGATATTGAAGAACTGGCAAGAAAATCCATGGTCATTGGTGAATTTGTGGAAACTATTAATGATATCGCGGAAGAAACTAATCTGCTGTCACTGAATGCATCCATAGAGGCGGCAAGAGCCGGAGAGGCAGGAAAGGGATTTGCAGTAGTGGCGGAAGCCATCCGAAAACTTGCCGACGGTTCCAGCGAAGCGGCCAGCGAGATCAGCAAGGTAGTGGAAGAGATTGTGAAACAGACAGGGGATGCGGTTTCCACGGCGGAGAGAGCCGGAGAAATTGTAGGGGAACAGGCGCTTTTGGTAAAGCATACGACGGAAGACTTCCGCAATATTGCGGAAAGCACAGGACAGATGCTGGATGCTATCCGGCAGATAGCGGGAGACATTGAAAGCATCGACAGCCAGAGGAAGGATACGCTGGATGCGGTGAGCAGCATTTCGGCCGTGTCGGAAGAAACGGCCACCGCCTCGGGGGAAGTATACAATATTTCCCAGAAGCAGATGGATGTGGTGGAATCGCTGAAACAGGCGAGTGCGGAACTGAAAGCGAAAATGGCGGAATTAGAAGGGGCTTTGACGGTTTTTAAGACGACGGAAGACAAATAAAGGAAAAGAGAGGCGGCTGCAGGCGGATATTCCTGCCGCCGTCTTTTTTGATGCGCAGCCCCATGCAGATGAAATATGCCACTGACGTGACGCATGGGGCGCGAGGCGAGTAGTGGAGAAGGACATTCCCCTGCTCGATTTAGAACAACGGATACGAGGATCGCCGGATATCTGCTGTTTGGCAAAAAAAAAATTAACTCTAAAGTAATTGCCCAAAAGTCCGATAATAATAATAAGACATCAGCGGACTCGTGAAAGGAGGAGTGGACAATGCGTATTGAGGCATATACACAGGTTCAGCAGATATATAAAACGTCAAAAACTGATAAAAGCCAAAGAAAGCCCAGTGCCGGCGCAACAGACCATCTTGAGATTTCCAGTATTGGAAGGGAGTATCAGGTGGCAAAGCAGGCGGTAGCTGCAAGCGGCGATATCAGGGAAGAGATAACTGCTCCTCTCAAAAGCAGTATTCAGGCAGGTACTTATAGAGTGGAAGCAGGAGACTTTGCTGACAGATTATTACAAAAAATGAAAGAAGTGGGGTAGTTTCGTGGCAAGTTTGATGGAGAACCTGATTACGGTATTAGGTGGTATATGTGACGAATATGATAACTTGCTGGAGCTGTCCACAAAAAAGAAACCGGTCATTATTTCCGGCGACTTGGAAGAATTATCAAAAATCACGGATGAAGAACAAATCGTTGCAAGCAGAATCAATCATTTGGACAATAAAAGGCGGGAAGTGATTCAGGATATTGCCAACGTAGTAAACAGGGATGTTGAAGATTTGATATTGACGAATATTATTCAAATGCTGGAGCCCAGGCCGGCGGAACAGCAAAAGCTGGCGAAAGTACATGACAGGCTTAAAACAGTGGTGCATCAGGTAAGGCAGGTCAATGAACAGAACAGGGATCTGATATTGAATGCACTGGAAATGATCGAGTTTGACATAAACATGTTTCAGGCGATGAAAGCGGCTCCCGAGACGGCAAACTATAATAAGGGAGCTTACAGCGCGGGAAGCGTGATCGGAGTCAGCAGAAATGGGTTTGACGCAAAACAATAATCCCAGGGAGAGGTGATATCATGCCATTATTTGGAAGTTTATATATAGGTGCATCCGGCTTGCAGACCAGCCAGAATGCGATGAATACCACAGCGCATAATATGACGAATGTGGATACAAAGGGTTATACAAGGCAGCAGATTCTGCTGAATACGAGGACTTATCAGACACTTTCTATTAATGCTTCTGCCGTTGCTTACCAGCAGTACGGCTTAGGCGTATATTATGCCCAGACAAGGCAGGTCAGGGATATGTTCCTGGATAAGACCTACCGTAAGGAATCAGGGCGCAGCGCGTTCTATGAAGCCAATGTAAAGGTCATTGATGAAATGGAAGATTTATTTGGGGAGTTCCAGGGGGTGGAATTTTCAAATTCCTTAGAGAATCTTTGGAAGACGATTCAGGATTTGGATATAGATCCTTGTGACCTGACGAACCAGAATCTTCTTGTTTCCCGTTGCAATGAATTCCTGACAAGAGCTTCGCTGGTATATACCGGCCTCTGCGATATGCAGGATAACCTGAATACGCAGATAAAGCAAAGCGTAGATAAATTGAATAATTACGGCAAAGAGCTGGTGCAGATCAACCAGCAGATTATGAAAGCCGAAGCAGGGGATGTGGAGAATGCCAACGATCTGCGCGACAGAAGGAATTATATTCTGGACGAGATGGGCAAGATCGGAAAGATCAGCTATGAAGAAGATATTTACGGCGCCGTAACCGTGAAGTTTGAAGGCGTGGATTTTGTCAGAACCGAGTCCGTCAGTGAAATTGCTGTTTATGCGGATCCGGATACAGGCTTTTATACGCCGTATTGGCCGCAGCTTGCCGATTATAATACAACGCCATGGGGCGAGAAGATACCGATTCTGGATTCCGTCACCGTGTTTGATACGACGCAGGAAATCCGTTCTTCGCTGAATACGGATATTGGATCTCTGAGGGCGTTGATGTATGCAAGGGGAGATAAACGGGCGACTTACCAGGACGTGGCAAAAGAAAATATTGAAGCATACAACAGGGATATATCCCAGTCGCTGATCATGAATGTCCAGGCGGAATTTGACCAGCTGGTGAATAAAGTCGTAACGGCAATTAACGATGTTCTGCGTCAGGCGGCGGAAAGCGAGCCGGATACGGATTACATGAAAGTGACGGACGAGAACGGCAATGTCCTGACGGATGCGCAGGGCAATCCCATCGCGCTGCAGATGTTCGAGTTGATTTCCGATGATCCGAAGAAGGGCTTTACGATTGGAAATATGATTGTGAACGAAGACCTGAAGAGAGAGCCGGGAACGCTTTCTTTCCGTTTGAAGGACGGGTCGGAGGATAAAGCGACGACGGCCAGGCTGAAAGCGGCGTTTTCGGAAGAGACACATACGCTGAACCCGAACCTGGAGACGAAAGTCTCATTGATCGGCTATTATGGAAACCTGATCGACCAGCTTTCGATTACGGGAGAGGCAAATAAAGAAATTTCGGCCTTGCAGGAGGAAGTAGTGAACGAAACGTTTTCTGCAAGGGAAATGATAGTGGGCGTCTCTGATTCGGAGGAAATGGAGTTTATGATCAAGTTCCAGAATGCGTTTAACGCTTCCAGCAGATACGTGAATGTAATCAACGAAATGATAGAACATATCCTCAACACATTAGGAAGGTAAGGTGAAGTAAATGCCATCACAATTTTTTGGTTTATCGATTGCGTCATCAGGTATCAGGGCAGCTAATGCGGCATTGAACACCACGGCCAACAATATTGCCAATACCCATACGGACGGATACAGCAGACAGCAGGTAACGCAGGAGGCGGCGGATGCCCTCAGGCTTTTTACAACTTACGGCTGTGCCGGAGCCGGCGTGGATACCGTGGCGATCGAGCGTGTCCGGGATGAATTTTATGATTTGCGTTTCCGCAATAATAATTCGACCTTGGGCGAATATGATATTAAGAAATATTATACGGGGACAATTGAGGAATATTTGGATGACGATGGAGAAACAGGGTTTGCTGCTATTTTTGATGAATTTATGCGTAGTCTGCAGGATGTTTCGAATAATGCCAGCCAGAGGGATTACAAGGCGACCTTTATAGCAGCGGCGCAGAAGCTGGCAGAGTATTTTAATACGACGGCGGGAAACCTGCAGGCGCTGCAGAAAGACGTGAACGAAGAGATTAAGCTGAGGGTGGAGCGTATTAACTCCTTGACTTCCGAAATCGCTACCATGAATAAGCAGATTAATGTGGTGGAAATGACGGGGACAAGGGCCAATCAGTTAAGGGATAAAAGAGACTTGCTGCTGGATGAATTGTCGGAGATCGTGGATATCAAAACGGAGGAATATCCGGTTACCGATCCTTATGATCCGGAAAGAGAGACAGGAGGTACGAGGTTTATCGTACGAATTGCCGGCAATCAGCCGATCGTGGATGGCGGAGATTATCATAAACTGGAATGCCGTTCCAGGGCGGATAATGAAAAAGTGAACCAATCGGATGCCGACGGACTGTATGATATCTATTGGGACAACGGCAATGATTTCAACCTGAACAACGCGTCCATGGGAGGTTCCTTAAAGGGACTTGTGGCAATGCGTGACGGAAATAATAATAAAGCTTTCCAGGGAATCGTGCAGGCGGTCAGAAAAGGACAGCTTGGGACGGAAGTGACTATAAAGGCATCGCGGGATTTCCTTTCTAATATGAATAAATGCACGCTCTCGGATACGGGCGGAAGCATTGTAATAGGAAATACTTTATATTATTACCAGGATTGGGAATATAACGAGAACGACGGTACCTTTAAGTTTATTATGGATGATAAAAAATGCGATTCCATAGTGACTGCAAGTAAAATCGGAAGGGAAGCGGAAGTAGGCGTGGATATTAATTATCAGGGGATTCCTTATTACCTTTCCCAGATGAATGAATTTGTCCGTGCTTTTGCCGCTAAAGTGAACGAAATCTTTACCAGCGGCTATGATAAGCAAGGGAATGCGGGAGCCATGTTTTTTACGGCGAGAAAGCCTGTGGCGGGAAACAGCATTTTGGATTCCCAGTATGCGATGGAAGATTTCCTGGATGCGGATAAATATTATGAACTGACAGCTTTTAACATTGAAATCAATGATAAGCTGGTGGCGGATCCCGATTTGCTTGGAACAAAAAGTATGTCAGAAACCGGCGTGGAAGAGAATGGCCAGTTGAAGGAACTGATAGCGGCATTGGAGGATAAGTCGAAGTTCAGCTTCAGGAATGCTACAGCAAAAGAATTTTTACAGACATTGCTGTCCGATGTGGCGTTGAATGCCAGAAATGCTAACGATTTTTACGATACCTATTATGGCATCGCCGTGACGATTGAGAACCAGAGAATGTCGATTTCCAGCGTGGATGAGGATGAGGAAGCGGTAAACATGGTGAAATTCCAGAATTCTTTTACTCTTTCTTCTAAAATGATACAGACGCTGACAGAGATTTATGACAGGCTGATATTGGAAACAGGCGTCTGATGAACGGCTGTGAAAGGAGAGGATTGTTCTATGAGAATGACCAATAAGATTATGCAGAATAATTCCCTGTATAATATTAACAATAATAAAGAACTCACCAATAAGCTGAGTACACAGATGTCCACAAAGAAGAAGCTTACCAGGCCGTCGGACGATCCGGTTGTCGCCATCCGCGCGTTGAGGCTGCGCAGCGACGTATCCCAGGTGACGCAGTTTTATGAAAGAAATGCGAAAGACGGGGCGAGCTGGCTGAAGGTGACCGGCGATGCGCTGGAAACCACATCGGAAATTTTAAAGAGCATGGTAGGGCTTTGTACACAGGGCGCCGTGAAGGATTTTGATGCCAGCAATATAGCGATTATTATTGCGCAGCTGAAAGAGTTAAAGGGAGAATTTTATTCTACAGGCAATGTGGACTATGCGGGAAGATACATGTTTACCGGATACCGAACCGATACGCCCCTTACTTTTATGGAGAATCTGCCGGAGAATCCGGACGATTCGGCTTACCGGAAGTTTGAGATTACCGAACAGCTGGATGTGTCTGCGATCGATACGATTAATTATACACATATCGGCGATTTGAAAGGAGTATCGAAGGAAAGCTATGATCCGGGGGTAGACGGAGTGGCGGAAGAGGAAGCGGATATTACCAATTCCGATATCCATCGTATCCGACTTTCTTATGACGCGATAAAGGCTGATAATAATAATAAGCCGACGATTACTGTCATTACGGAGGCGGATAAACAGGCTGCGGCATTAAACGGAACGCCGCCGGCAGAAACGGTTTTAATTGCCCCGGCTGATATGGAAGTGGTTTCTTCTACGGCAGTCCCCAATCCTTATGATTATGTGCTGGCGAATCCGGGGAAGGCGGTTTTGATACCGGAAACCGGAGAATTGCTGATCGGCGAGGATATGTATAACAATAATGTCCCAGCTATTTCAGGCATGGAGCCGAGTACGGAAATCAGGATTACCTATGAAAAGGACAGCTGGAAGAAAGGCGACATGCAGCCCCAGCACTATTTCGCATGTAAAGATACGACCGATCCGAATAAGGTAATCGAGTATAACCATGCGGAGTATGTGGATAGTACGGTAAATCCGCCTGTTACGACAAAGTTTATCCCATGCGACAAGGTGACGCAATTTATAGAATATGATGTAGGATATAACCAGAGAATCCGCGTCAATACGACGGCAAATGAAGTATTCACCATGGATATGGACCGGAATATTGATGATATGGAGAATGCGCTGGCGAAATTGGAAGAAATCGAAGCGATCAAGAAAGACCTGGATAGGATGCTGGACGGCATGGATCCGAAGCACCCTGACTATGCGAATCTGAAAGCTACTTATGACGCGGCAGAAAAAGCGCATACTTATATCCGTGAAAATATGCAGAAAATGATGGAAGGGCTGATCACCAAGACGCAGAAGATTTCGGATTTCACCAGTCTGGCAATTACCGATAACGGTACGAGGGCAAGCCGCCTTGATCTGATCAGCAACCGTCTGATGACGCAGAAAAGCACGTTCGAGACTTTGCAGTCGGCAAATGAGGATATTGATGTCACAGAAGTGACAGTGCAGCTGACCAGCATGGATTATTCCTACCAGTCGGCGCTGATGGCGACGGGGAAGATTCTGCAGAATTCGCTAATGAATTATATTTAAAATAAAGTAAAAGCGGTAAAAGAATAAGGAGAAGGTATGACAATACAAACAAAAGTATTCGGAGAGGTTACGATTGATAAAGAAAAAATAATTACTTTTCCGGGCGGGATTATCGGGTTCCCCGATTTGACCCAGTTTACGCTTCTTCAGGACGAGGATGACGGGATTGACACGATCCATTGGCTGCAGTCGCTGCAGGAACCGGGATTTGCCATGCCTGTGATGGATCCTCTTCTTGTGAAAGAAGATTATAATCCGGAGGTAGAAGATGAGTTGTTGAAGGTTCTTGGGGAGTGGGGACAGGATGAACTGCTGGTACTCGTTACGGTTTCTGTTCCGCAGGAATTGGAAAAGATGACGGTAAACTTGAAGGGACCTATCATAATCAATGGGGCAAACAGAAAAGCATGCCAGGTAATCGTAGAAGGAGATGAGTATAAAGTAAAATTCCCCATTTATGATATTCTGCAGGCAAGGAAAGCGGGTGAATAGATGTTAGCTTTATCCAGGAAAAAAAATGAAGCCCTGATTATTAATAATAATGTAGAAATTACAATTTTGGAGATTAAGGGCGAGCAGGTGAAGATAGGCATCTCGGCGCCGAAAGAAGTCCCGGTATACCGGAAAGAAGTCTATGTGCAGATACAGAATGCCAATGAGGAAGCTGTGCATACCGACGGCAATGCCGCAGGCATGGGGGCTTTGAAGAAGATGTTGGATAAATAATAAAAAATATAACCGGCAAATGAGACGATTGCCGGTTATATTCTTTGGATCAGTTATCCTTGAACCAGAGGCGGCTGCTGGTAAAGTTTCCGTTCGATCTGCCGACGCTCGATAGCTATTTGCTTTAATGCTTTTTCATCGTCAGTGACCGCTTCGATTCTTTCTAAAATGCTTAATTGGTCGAATAAATAGCAATTAATTTCTTTTTCATGCGTTGGCATGTCATGCACCTCCCTTTTTGAAAGGATTTTCATTTGTAGGTTTTATTATAACAGGAATGGGAAGAAGTGTAAAGTTTGAAACAAATTGAACTTCAAATAGTAAAGTTGCGGGGGAAAGGGGTAAATTATTACAAAATTTATCCGATATAATAGGTAGACGTTAATGATAAGCATCATTATGTTGCTTATCGAATAATAACATATTAAATATCACACGGAGGTGATCGACAATGGCTATAGAACCATTAGGAAGTGTAATGACAATTCAGTCACAAGCGGTTCAGAAACCGGTCAAAACAAGCGAAGCAGCGGAAAACACGGAGGTTTCCACTCCTGCACAGGTTGCAAATGCAGACCCAGTTACAGTATCCGTAGCAAAGGCAGACGGCAAGGACGGGCAGGATGCAGGCAGTCAGAATTCAGACCAGCAGCAGAATGCGAACGAAAAGATTAAGAAGGCTGTTGAGCAGCTGAATAAGAACATGCCCCATTCGGAAGCTGTCTTTGGAATCCACGATGAAACCAACAGGGTCACGATCAAGATTGTGGATAAGGATACCAAGGAAGTAATTAAGGAATTTCCGCCGGAAGAGACTTTGGATATGATTGCAAAGGTATGGGAACTGGCTGGAATTATGATTGATGAGAGGCGTTAAGCCGGTGAATAAGAGTAGGAGGAAGAATGTATGCCGATTAGAATTACGGGTATGAATTCGGGGCTGGATACGGAGTCTATTATTACAGAACTGGTGAAGGCAGAGAAGACGAAAGTGGACAGCATAAAAAAGAAACAAACGCTGCACCAGTGGAAACAGGATGCCTGGAAGGAACTGAATGCCAAGGTTTATAAGCTGTTCCAGAACACGCTTGGCAATATGAGGCTGGCTACGGATTTCAGTAAAAAAGTGACGGATATTTCCAATCCGTCGATTGCAAAGATTATTAGCAGCGATGGAGCCATGGACGCTACCCAGACATTGAAAGTAAAGGAACTGGCTAGTACCGGGTATATGACAGGGGCAAAATTAGAGAAAGATAAAGATGGAAACCCAATCGATGTAACGAAGCAAACCCTGCTGAAGGATCTGGGAATTGAGGCAGGAAGTACGATTACGGTTGAGACGGGCGGTAAAAAAACGGATATCAGGATTTCGGAAGATACAACGCTCGCAGGTTTTGTAGCATCTTTAAAGAGTGCCGGCGTAGAGGCTAATTATGATGAAAAGAATAAGAGGCTTCATATTGCTGCGGCAAAAAGCGGGAAAGACAATGATTTTTTGATTACTGCTTCCAATGCGGAAGGCACGGATGCATTGAGCAAGCTGGGCATACTCAGCTATGGCGAGAAAGAAAAAGAGGTTTACCAGAAATATGCAGACCTGAATAAACCGGAGAATGCGGCTGCAAAACAGGCTGCGATCGACGGGGATATTGCAAAGAGATTAGAGGCTTATATAAGCAAAAGGGAAAGTCTGCTGAAGAAGCAGACAGAGCAGACCGAAGCTCTGAATGAGGGCAAAACGGCATTTTCTACGGAGTATGGGGAGAACGTGGAAGATGTGGATAAGGATGTTTTGAAGCAGAGCATTGATGATTTAAAGGCTAAAATCGAAGCAGATGGCGATAGCGCGTCGGAGAGCGATAAAGAAAATTTGGCAAAATTGCAGGGCAAGTTGAGCGCTGTGGAGAATTATGAGAGCAGGGTAAAGGAATTGGATGCTACGACACAGTCTCTCAGTGATGTGGAATCTTATCTGGATCCTGCTGATCCGACCAAGGCGGGCGCTAAGCTGACAGCGGAAGTTGAGGATGCATGGAAGAAAAAGATTGAGGAAGCGGAAAAGGTTGTAAATGCAACGCCAGGTTCCTTGGGCGGCATAGAAAGGCAATATGGAAAAAACGCAACGATTGAACTGAACGGCGTGGAGTACGAAGGGGAAAGCAATACCTTTGAGGTGAACGGACTGACGATTACGGCGCTTCAGAAAAGCGATGAAGTAGCGACGCTGACAACCAGAAGTGATACGGAAGGCGTTTATAATATTGTCAAAAATTTTCTGAAAGAATACAATGCCATTATCAATGAGATGGATAAGATGTATAATGCCGAATCGACAAAGGGCTATGAACCGCTTACCGATGCGGAAAAGGATGAACTGACCGATACGGAGATCGAGAAATGGGAGACCAAGATCAAAGATTCCGTTTTGCGGCGGGATTCCAATCTTTCATCCCTCTCTTCCGCGATGAAGAATATTATGCTGCAGGGCGCGGTCGTGAACGGAAAGCAGATGTATTTATCCAACTTTGGAATTGAGACATTGGGCTATTTCAGTTCTGCAGAAAACGAGAAGAACGCATACCATATTAACGGTGATGAAGATGACGCAACGGTAAGTTCAAAGGCAAATGATCTGAAAGCAGCTATCGCGGCAGATCCGGATACAGTTATTTCCTTCTTTTCGCAGCTGGCACAGAATCTGTATACGGAACTGGATAAACAGTCCCGCAGTATAGACGGTGTCAGGAGCTTTGGATCCTTCTACGATGATAAGCGTATGGAGGATGAGTATAAAAATTATACGACGAAAATCAAAAAGCAGGAAGATAAATTGACGGCTATGCAGGATAAATGGTATAATAAGTTTGCGGCTATGGAGACGGCTTTGGCAAAATTACAGTCGAACCAGAGCGCGGTATCAAGCTTATTAGGAGGAATGTAAAATTATGGCTCTACCAAACAGATATGAACAATACAGCAATAATAAGATTATGACGGCTTCGCCGGCGGAGCTGACGCTGATGCTTTACGAAGGAGCTGTTAAGTTCTGCAATATTGCGATTATGGGCATAGAACAGAAAGATGTGGAAAAAGCGCATAAGAACATAGTGAAGGCGGAAAAGATTGTGGAGTATTTAAGGGACACTTTGGATATGAAATATCCGGTTGCCCGGGATTTTGAAAATATATATGTATATCTAAACCGGCGTTTGGTAGAAGCCAATATGAAAAAGGATAAAGAAATTTTAGAGGAAGTCTGTGAACATCTCCGCTCTGTCAGGGATACGTGGAAGGAAGTCATGCGTTTGAACAGAGAGAAAGGTAAGGAGTGATGGAGAATTATCTTCAGGTCTTAGAGGAAAGCCTTGACAAAAAATTGGATGTGCTGGAGAGGATAGAAGCACTCTGCGTCAGTCAGGAACAGATATTGAACGGGGATATCGTTTCGGAAGAAGAGTTTGACAGCAGTATTGAGGAAAAAGGAGTGTTGATCGATGAACTGACGAAGCTGGATGAAGGTTTTGAAACTCTTTACGGGCATGTCAAGGAACAGCTTGCGGAAGGAAAAGAAAATTATAAGACGCAGATCGCTGCCTTGCAGAAAAGAATTACAGAAGTGACAGAAAAGAGCGTGGCGATTCGAGCGCAGGAGGCGAGAAATCAGAAACTGGCTGAAAAGTATTTTTTAAAAGCCAGGGAAGATTTGAAGAAGGGACGAAAAAGTTCCAAAGCGGCATTGGATTATTATCGTAACATGAATAAATCACAGATGGTTTCCCCGCAGTTCATGGACAAAAAAAAATAAAAAAATTTTGGATTTGGTATAAAGTATTCGGAAATCATTCCGATATAATATACAAGTAAGGCAAATTACTTAGCAAACAAATGACCGGTAAGGAAACCTAGGGCCGGACCGGGCATAAAACAAGAACGGCAGGGAAGCCGTTTAATATTCAAGGAGGAATAGAATATGGTAGTACAACACAATCTTACAGCTATGAACTCTAACAGAATGTTAGGTATCACAACGAACGCACAGGCAAAGCAGACAGAGAGATTGGCTTCCGGTTACAGGATCAACCGTGCAGCAGATGATGCGGCAGGCCTTTCCGTTTCCGAAAAAATGAGACGTCAGATCAGAGGTTTGGATCAGGCTTCTACCAATGCTCAGGACGGCGTATCTTTAGTACAGTCCGCAGAAGGCGCTTTGAATGAAGTTCACGACATGCTTCAGAGAATGAACGAGCTGACCGTTAAGGCTGCGAACGGCACATATACTACAACACAGAAGCAGTATATCGCAGACGAAATCAACCAGCTGGTTTCCGAAATTGATCGTGTTGCAACAACAACGAAATTCAACGACCAGAAGGTATTGCAGGGTTCTAATAAGAACGGTACTGTAAGTAATCCGAAGAGCTTCCTGTTCCAGGTTGGTAATGAGTCCAATGAGACTCTGAGCATTCAGATTTCCAACATGAAGGCTTCCTTCCTGAATAAGAGCTTGAAGAACCAGACATGGAGCGCAGCTACAAGCTATAAGCAAGTTGCAAGCTTTATTGATGTTGTCAGCGCTGCACTTGAAAAAGTTGCTTCTCAGCGTTCCGCACTTGGTGCTATGCAGAATCGTTTGGATCATACCATCAACAACTTGGATAACATTGTTGAAAACACGACAGCTGCTGAATCCCGTATCCGTGATACAGACATGGCTAAGTCTATGGTTACTTATTCCAACAACCAGATCCTTGCTCAGGCAGGCCAGGCAATGTTGGCACAGGCTAACCAGACAAATCAGGGTGTATTATCCTTACTTCAGTAAATTATTAGATGTTTGCGAAGTACAGCACTTTATAAAGTGTTTGAGAGAGAGCTGGAATTTCCGGCTCTCTTTTCTCATCTGGAAATTTCTATAGCATGGAGACGCGGTATGAATATTTTGATGTTAAACTGGGACAGTTTTGCCCATGAATACGTGATTGAGGCGTTTGCCGGATTTGACTGTAAGACCGATATTTTTATATGGCCGTTCGCTGAGGAAAATATGCGTGAAAATGAATCGTTGGAGCAAAGTCTGACAGAGACGATCAGAGGAAATGAATATGATTTTGTGTTTTCTCTTAATTTTTTTCCGGTTGCAGCAAAAGTATGCAACGATTGTAGTATAAAATATGTGGCATGGATTTATGATATGCCATTTCTGCTTCTCTATTCGAAATATACGATGCTTGAAAATAATTATATCTTTTTTTTCGACAAATCCCTATTCTATGATTTTAAAAAATATGGTTTAAAACATGCATTTTATTTGCCTATGGCAGCGCCCGTAGATTATTATGACCATATAAAGATGACAGAAATAGAGAGGACAAAATATAAGGCGGATATTTCTTTTGTTGGTTCTACTTATAATGAAGACAGACAGAATTTTTATAAGTATATCAACAAAGTGGATAAGTATACAGAGGGATATTTAAGGGCAATTATAAAGATGCAGGGAGAGATATATGGGAACTTTATATTGGAAGAGTTGTTGACAGATAATATTCTCCAAGAACTGCAAAGAGTTTGTCCGCTTCGGAAAGGAGCGGATGAATGGGAATCGGATGCATGGATATATGCAAATTATTTTTTAGCAAGAAAATTAACAGGTGAACAGAGAAAAGAGCAATTGGAGCTTTTGGGAGAAAAGCATCAGGTAAAGCTGTATACTTCCGAGCGGACAGACGATATGATGCATGTGATGAATTGCGGCTCTGTAGATTATGTCAACGAGATGCCTATTGTTTTTAAAAATTCCGCAATTAATCTGAATATGACACTGCGCAGCATCCATACAGGGATTCCTCTGCGGGCTATGGATATTATAGGATGCGGCGGTTTTTTGCTGACCAATTATCAGGAAGATTTTTTAGATTATTTTGAACCGGGTGTGGATTATGTTTTTTATTCCAGCCGGGAGGAATTAGTGAAGCTTGCGGATTATTACCTGCTGCATGAAGATGAACGTTTGCAGATTGCCAGGAATGGACATGCCAAGATGAGAGCCGGACATACCTATCGGAACAGAATAGAAACGATTTTAACGCAAATAAAGGAGCCATAAAAAATGAAGGTATTATACATTATATGGGAGGCGTTTGCGACCGAAGATATACACAGGGAACTCGTCAGACGCGGTTATGAAGTGGATCATCATCGTGTGAGCCGTAAGGAAAATACAGATTCCAACCAAAGAATAGAGCAGGAATTAATAAATATAATGTCAGAAAAGAAATATGATTTTGTGTTTTCATGGAATTATCTTCCGGTTGTATCTATTGCCTGCAACGTATGCAAGACTCCTTATGCCGCTTGGATATACGATAGCCCTTTGCGGGCGCTGTGGCACTGTACGGTCGTGTCTCCATACAATTATATTTTTATTTTTGATAAAGCAGATTATTTGGAGCTGAGGAAAAAAGGAATTCCTACGGTACATTATCTGCCTCTGGCGGCCAGCGTGGAACGTTATGATACCTATGAAACGGATGAAGAGATTGAGGAAGCATATCGCGCGCCGGTATCTTTTATTGGTTCTATTTATACAGAAAACAAGTTTACTTTTTATAAAGGCTTAAACTGGCTGGATGATTATACGAGAGGCTATGTGGATGGTCTGGCGATGGCACAGAAGAAAACTTATGGCAGTCTTATTTTGGAAGAAATGCTTACTCCGGATATTATGGATAAATTAAAAGAAATATACGGCGGCGACAAGCCTAATGACCTGTTTACTTGCCAGAAATATGTCGGCCAGGTGGTGCTGCCCCATTATATTACTGCTATGGAACGCCAGGAAGTATTGGCTCTTGTTTCGGAAAGATATCCATGTCATTTATATACCCATAGGAAGACACCGTCTTTGCCCCATGTAATTAACAGGGGAACGGCGGCGAGCTTTAAAGAAGCCTGCCATATTTTCCGAAGTTCCAAGATTAATTTAAATATTACTTTACGTTCGATTCGGACAGGAATTCCGTTAAGGGCTTTCGAGATCATGGGAAGCGGAGGATTTCTTCTAACGAATTACCAGGAAGATTATTTGGATTATTTTGAACCGGGAGTTGATTTTGCTTATTATGATAGCTACGATGATTTGCTGGCTAAGATAGAGTATTATTTAACGCACGAAGAAGAACGCAGTTTTGTGGCAAAAAACGGATATGAGAAAGTAAAAAAATATCATACTTATAAGAATCGGTTTGATGAAATGATAAAAATAATGGATATAGAACAAATGGACGGTGATGAAGCATGATCAGATTGGATGATAAAGTTATTGATTTGGTTGAGAAGATATGCAGGGCATTAAAGGACGGCAGGATAGGGGCAGATGCTTTTCCAATGGATGAAATATTGAATTTAATAGAGTGTACGTTGGGAGAATCTTTTTGGCAGTGTATCGGAAGCCGTGCGAGCTATGGTTTTCAAAATATGCCCGATGTATATAAAGAGTGCCTTGCAGGGGCATTGGAAAGAAAGGATATGGAGGCGTGCGAACGCATATTACGTTTGTTCGAATGTACTTACCAGGCATTTTATACGGCGCTGAACGAAGAGGAGAAAATGTTCAGGGAAAGGCCGTACCGGCAGATGATCATTGATCTGGGAACAATTAATTCCCAGGTTCAGTATCGATTGCATAATGAGCGGCAGAAAGAATTGCCAAAAGGGAAAGGAAATATAGCAAGAAAGGGAAAAGGTGCGGTGTATACCTGCTTGCTGGGGGAAGGCGTATTAAACCAGCCCAGAGAGGTAAACCGACAAATAGATTATCTTTGTTTTACAGATGATGAGGATAAATGGGGGAAGAAGGACGGCGCATGGAAATATTGTAAAATAGAAAAGCCAGAAAAAACGTGGAAAACGGAGGAGGAAGAGCTTCTGATTTTGGAGAGCTGGTGCAAAATAATGCCGCATAAGATATTGCAGGAATATGATTACAGCATCTGGGTGGCGCCGGATATTATTATAGTAGGGGATGTTCTGAAATTCTGTGAAGTTTATGGAAGAAATACGGCATTCTTGAGTTTTCCGAGCCCGATGGAAGACTGCATTTATGAGGATATGTCTATCATGCAGATGGCTACGGATGACTTGAATATTATGATCCGTAAGATGATGATGCAATATCGGAAGGAAGGATATCCTGAGCATAACGGGCTGATTGACGGAAGAATAATTGTAAGGGATCATAGGGATGAAGAATTATGCGGCATGATGGAGAAATGGTGGAAAGAAGTGGAAAAGGGTCGTTTGTTTATCGGGAATGTATTTAATTATATGTCCTGGAAATATAAATTTCCATTTGCAATCTGCAATTTATTTATTTATGAGAATCCTTATTTTAGAGTTAATGGTATTGACTTGGATACCCATGAAGAAATTTAAGAGGATAGTATATGAGAATTTTGTTCATGGAATGGAAAAGCCTGGGACAGACGGATTTATCGGAAGAATTTAAACGAAGAGGATGGGAAGTCAGGTATTATCCGTTTCCGAGGGAAACGGATAATACTAGGTTAAACAATAAATTATGTGAGAAGTTAATTCGGTGTATTGCATCCGAAAGATATGATTTCGTTTTTTCTTTTAACTATTTTCCTGTAATATCGATTGCTTGTAATGCCTGTAGGGTAAAGTATGTGTCGTGGACTTTTGACAGCCCGTTCATCCAGTTATATTCGAATACAATAGGTTTTTCGTACAACTATGTATTTATCTTCGACAGGGGAACTTGTGAAGATTTGTGGAGGCAGGGGATAGAGACAGTATATCACCTTCCTATGGCGGCACCGGTGGAGAGGTATGACAGTTATACACTGTCAGAGGAAGAAAGGGAGTATTATGGTACAGAGATTTCTTTCATCGGTTCTACTTATCATGAGAAAAAAAATCGGTTTTATGAAAGGCTGGGCGATATCGGCGGATATACAAAGGGGTACTTGGATGGGTGCATCCAGATGCAAAAGCTGATATATGGAGGATTTTTATTGGAATCCATGCTCAAACCTGAGATTATGGAAGATATAATGAAGCATTGCCCGCTGAGAGTAAACCAGGATGGATTTGAAAGACTGGAATGGGTTTATGCGCATTATTTTCTTGCAAGACAAGTTACGGCTTTGGAAAGGAAAGAAATATTAGAGCTTTTATCAAAGCGGCATCGGGTGGATCTGTATACTTATGATCCAACACCGGAACTTCCGGAAGTTAGAAACCGGGGAACGGCAGAAGTAATGGAGGAAGCATCAAAGATATATCGGTGTTCCAAGATTAATTTGAATATATCTCTGAAAAGCATATTGACGGGGATTCCTCTTAGGGCTTTTGAAATTATGGGAAATGGAGGATTTCTGTTAAGTAATTACCAAAAGGAATATGAGGAATACTTCAACAATGGTACGGATTATGTTTATTATACAGATTATGAGGATCTGAGGAAAAAGGCAGAATATTTTTTGACCCATGATAAAGAACGGGAAGAAATTGCCCGCAACGGTTATCATATAGTCAAAGAAAACCATACCTATAAAAAACGTGTAGACACGATTTTAGAAATAATAAACTGAGAGGAGAGGAAATATTTTCCTGAAATATTTTCTGACAAATAGAATGGATCTGAATGAAAAATTACAATATTGGAGACAAAGACCGAAGGATGAAGGGATGCTAGAGCATTTCTTTCTGCCGGAAGAGCGGGAGGTCTTGAGAACTATTTGCCAATTAGAGACCCTTGATTGCCTTGTAACGCGGAAAATAGAGAAGGATGCCGAAAGGAATAGCGCAGTAGAAGCATTTATAAGAGCAGAGCAGGAAGCGGAAATCAGTTTTTTGCTGAAAGAACAATTCATGCACCAAATGGATATTTTGTTGTCGAAGGGGACGGTGGAAGCTTGGCTGGAAATTATGATATGGTATTCCTTGCTGGAAGAAAAGAAAATGCTAGTGGAGGACTTTTGGGAATTTCCTGCCCTGAGAGCGGTTATTGATATATTTATGAGGGAGCTGGGCGCGTTTGTTGAGGAAAGAGTGGACAGGATATCGGTTTTATCATTGCATAATATGCAGGAATTGACGGATGCTTATTTGAAGACGATATTTTTATGCAGACGGATAGAATATGGAGTGGAACCTATGGATGAAATTATTGGGTATATGGAAAATAAAAAATTGTCCATGGTTTTTATTCATGGAATTGTAGATACGGCACAAATCTATAATAAGGAAAAAGTAATCAAGGCAATAGAGGAATGGTGTTAGAAAGAATGGCAGACGAGAAAAAGATTTGCTTTATTATATGTGTAAACAATGATTTTTTTTATGAAGAATGCGTAAAGTACATTCATTGGCTGGAACTGCCGGAAGGAATGGAATTGGAGATATTGGAAATAAGGGATGCGAAGTCCATGGCATCGGGATATCAAAGAGGAATGATGCGAAGCAATGCAAAGTATAAGGTTTATATGCATCAGGACGTATTTATTATCAATAGATATTTTATCCATGATATTATAGCTATTTTTAAAAGTCAGGAAAAAGTAGGATTGATCGGGCTGATCGGTTCTGTGAAGGTGCCTCGAAACGGCGTTATGTGGTCGGAAGGAAGAGTGGGTAACTGGACCGAAATGATTCCGTGGGAAGGATACCGGTATGATATGGAAAAGGACGGAGGATGGGAAGTCGAAGGGGTAGACGGTTTGCTTATGGCTACGCAATACGATATTCCCTGGCGGGAGGATCTGTTTGACGGATGGGATTTTTACGATTTAGCACACTGCTTTGAAATGAAACGGGGGGGGTATCATATTGTGGTACCTGTACAAAGGCATATCTGGTTTATCCATGACGATAAAGCGGCGCTTGCATTGTGGAATTATAATAAATACAGGAAGATATTTGTAGAGGAATATATAAAAGACCTTGATTTGTAAGTCGGCCGGGGGAGGAAAGAGAATATGGAAAGCATGGGAAAAAAAGCAGAAAAAGCGGAGCCTTGCCGGATAGAGTGGAAAGTATGCCATGTATGCGGAAGAAATGGCAGAAATAAAGTTTACAAGGTGAAGGAAATGATGTACGGTACTCAGGAAGAGTTTGAATATTTTTCCTGCGAGCATTGTAAGTGCATGCAGATCGACCAAGTACCGGAAGATATGGGAAAGTATTATGCAAATAATTATTACAGCCTGAAGGAAAGGAAACCCCATGTCTGTGAAGGGGAGATGAAGAGGGAAGGAAGGGTTTTGGATGTAGGATGTGGAACAGGCGAATGGCTGCTGCAATGGGCAGAAAAGGGGTATGGAGATTTATATGGATGTGATCCTTTTATTGAGAAGGATATTCATTACGGAGACCGGGTTTATATTAAAAAGTGTGAGATAAGCGGGGTGGAGGGAAAATATGATTTTATCAGGTTCGCAGATTCTTTCGAGCATATGGCCAATCCGCTGGAAACATTGCAATGCGTAAAGGATTTGATGGCGCAGGACGGTATGTGTGATATCAATATGCCAGTGTTTCCGAATGCGGCATGGGATGCTTTTGGCATAAATTGGTATCAGCTGGATGCACCAAGGCACGTTATTCTGCATTCAGGAGAAAGCATGAAATATTTATGTGAAAAATGCGGGCTGAAAATAGATGGCATTGTGTATAATTCAAATGAATATCAATTTGCAGTCAGTTATTTTTATGAAAAGGGATATTGCTACGAAGAGGTGAAAAAGCAGATAAATGATTGCTGCTCCAGAAATACGGACTGGCTGGAGGAATTCAGGGAATGCGCCATTCAATGCAATGAGTTGGGATATGGCGACCATGCGCTTTTTCATATTGTACATGCCTAAAACAGGGCAATAGATTGGGAGAAAAAGAGATGGTTGATGATAAGTCTAATTTGATAGATAAAATAAAATATTATGTGGAGAATCCGGAAGAAGAAAGTACGTTAAAATGTATATTTTCTCAGGAAGAAAGGGATATTCTGGATGCTGCCAGGGAACTTGAGCAGTTAAAGATGACAGCGCCGGAAGAAAAGCCGCAGAATGAAAGCGAGGAAGTAGAAATATTTTTGGCAGGCGTAGATCGCGAAAAGGAAGCTAATTTGCGGCTGAAACAGAGATTTATGCGTCAGATGGATATCCTGCTGGGACGGGGGGAGCCGACGGCCTGGCTGGAAATTATGACATGGTACCAAGTGATGAAAAAGAAGGGATTAATGGTAAATGTTTATTGGGAATTTCCGATCCTGAAAAATATGATAAAGATTTTTAAAGAAGAAATGCAAAATGTAAGCAATAAGGAAATTTATGTTTTGGCAATCCATAATATGAAAGAATTGACAGAAATTTATTTCCGGATGGTATTTATGGTAAGGAGGATGGCCTATGGTCTAAATGTAACGGATGAAATTCTGGATTATCTTACAGGAAGGCAGCTATTTCCTGTTTTTCTTAGGGTTCTTGGGGAGGATAACCATATAGAGATTCCAGATAAAGAGAATCTTTTGAAAGGGTTGTCGGGCTAGGGAGGACATAAAAGTGGCAATAGATGAAAATAAAATTTGTTTTATCATATGTGTGAATGACGACTTGTTTTTCCGGGAGTGCGTAAACTATATTCATTGGCTGGAAGTTCCGGAAGGAATAGAAGTGGAACTTCTGGAAATCAGGGACGCAAAATCAATGACATCAGGATATAACGAAGGAATGCGCAGCAGCAATGCGAAATATAAAGTTTATATGCATCAGGATGTATTTCTTATAAACAGATATTTCATTTATGATATCATTTCACTCTTCCGTTTTGATAAAAGTATCGGTATGATAGGGCTGGTGGGCAGCAGAAAAATACCGGAGCATTGCATGATGTGGTTCGGAAGCCGGGTAGTAAAAGGGGTGAAACAAGTATCATGGAACGACTACCGTTATAAAAGAGAGGATGGCTTTTGGGTAGTGGAGGGCGTGGATGGTCTGCTGATGGCAACGCAATATGATGTTCCGTGGAGGGAAGACCTGTTTGACGGCTGGGATTTTTATGATTTATCACAAAGCTGCGAGATGAGGAAAAAAGGATATCATATTATAGTGCCAGTACAGAACCATATATGGTTCAATCATGATGATAAAATAATTTTGTCGCTGGAAAATTATAATAAATATAGAAAGATATTCATGAAAGAGTATATGAAAAAGGAAGAATAAGGCTATGATAACGGTAATAATGCTGGCATATAATGAGCGGGATATGGTGGAAAGAGCGGTAGAAAATTTCAGGATGTTTCATGATGTGGATATTTCCTTGATTATCCTTGACAATGGATCGACAGACGGTTTATCGAAATGGGCATCGGAACAGACTGACCTGACTTACATATTTATGGACGAGGGGTTTGTAAACTGGGGAAAAGCGGTGAATATGGCCAAGCAGGAATTGAAGATCAACACGGATCTGCTTATTGTGGAAGCCGGCTATATGCTGATGCCCAATGGCTTATTGCGCATGCAGGACATATTGCATCGGGAAGAATCGGCGGGAGCGGTTGGGGGAGAGTGTAACCGAAAAGAAAGTTATGAACAAGTGGCTGGGATGGCTGGGGAAGAGGAAGCGGCCAAAGGAAGAAGAACCATAGGACTGCATCATGGCGCGATACTTTGGAAAAAGGAGGCTATGGATGAGCTGGGGAAATTTGAAGAAGTCGTGGAGTCATGGTCTTTGGCGGCAGAGGATTATTGTATTCGCATGATTAAAGCGGACAGGCAATTAATAACTTGTGATAATGCCTTTTTTTGGAATAGTCGCTCTTCCGATATGTGTTCACATGAAAAGATATGGGAAAAGCACTTTTTGGAAAATAAATGGGGAATGCATTATTTTAATAAAAATTATAATAAGAATACAGTCTCCTCGATAGATGCTGGGCCGGATGATGAAATTGCTGTGTTAGAGATTGGATGTGACCTGGGGGCAACGATACTGGAAATTAAGAACCGATATCCAAATGCAAAAATATACGGAACGGAAATTAATGCGGGGGCGGCAGCGATTGCGGCGCATTTTGCAGAGGTAGAGATAAATAATATTGAAGATCGGAACCTTCCTTTTAATAAGAAAATGTTTGATTATATTATTTTTGGCGATGTATTGGAGCATTTGCATGATCCGCTGGCAACCTTGATATATTGCAAAGATTTTTTAAAGGAGGAAGGCAGTGTAATAGCGAACATACCGAATGTAATGCATATTTCTGTTATAGAGGAACTATTGAAAGGGAACTTTACATATGAGGAAACGGGTTTGCTGGATAAGACCCATATTCATTTGTTTACATACAATGAGATCGTCCGCATGTTTTGGGAAGCGGGTTATGATATCTGTCAAATGGGCTATGTCGGGCATTGCATCAGCGACAGACAGAAGAAAATAATAGATCATTTGCTTAGCATAGAAAATACGGCAGAACGGTTTATGTATGAAGCATTCCAATATATTATAAAAGCGAAGAAAGGAGAACATGATGACTGAAAGGCCGGAATGGGAACAGAAAATAGAGGAAGCAGCGCAAAGACTTAATTTAAAGTGGTATAAAAACGAGGATAAATATTCGGATGGCGATGTAGAGAATGATATTATCAGATATATTGCCCAAAATGAGCCGGAAAATTATACAGGGGTAATAACGGAACATTTCAACTGGCCGGTTTTTTACCATCTTACGAATATAAGAAAAAATTTGTTAAACTGGTATCCGTTTGAGGAAGGAGCCTCTCTGCTAGAGATCGGTTGTGGATGCGGAGCCCTTACTGCCCTTTTTTGCGATAAATGCAGTAAAGTAACTGCCGTAGAACTGTCGAAACGCCGGGCGACGGCGACGCGGCTGCGATGCAGGGAAAAGGACAATCTGGAAGTGATTGTAGGAGATCTGAACGATATAGAGTTTAAAGAGAAGTTCGATTATATTACCTTGGTAGGAGTGTTGGAGTATCAAGGAGCCTATACGGATTCAAAACATCCATACAAGGATTTTCTGGTAAAAATAAAATCTCTTTTAAAAGAAGACGGAAAACTTCTGATTGCAATAGAAAATAAATGCGGGGCAAAATATTGGTGCGGAGCGGCAGAAGACCATTCAGGAATTCCTTTTGACGGATTGAATCAATATCAGTTCAGCGGGGGAAAGGTACGCACTTTTGCGAAGGATGAACTGGTGGATTTATTGGAGGAAAGCGGGTATCAGGATTCGTATTTCTATTATCCGTTGCCGGATTATAAATTGCCGACAGTGATTTATTCGGAAAAATATATGCCAAGAAATGAATATATGGAAAATATGCTTCCATATTATATACCGTCCGATAAGACATTGGTCATTGAAGAACTGGGACTGTATAAAGATATTATCCAAAACAATGTTTTTGATTTTATGGCTAATTCGTTTTTGGTGGAATGTAAGGCATCCGCTTCCGAAGGGGAGGAAGAGAAAAGAGTTATATTCGCATTATTAAATTCTCATAGAAAGAATAAGTACAGAACGGGAACCTTAATAGAAAATACGGGCAGAGTGGCAAAGTTTGCATTGGAGCAGAACGGGGATGCGAACCATCATCTGGCGGCAGTTTTGAATAATACAAACAGGATGAAAAGCATGGGGCTGAAGACGCTGCCGCATAAAATGGAAGGGAACAGGATACTTACTGATTTTACAGAACTTCCGACGCTGGAAGAGGTTTTGCGCGATGCGGCGATCAAAAAGGATAAAGAGTCGCTTTGGAAGTGGTGGGATCAATTATGGAAGCAGATCGAGATGGTTTCGGATACGGTAGAAGAAAAGAACTGCATCATGTATGAACTGGAATTGGATGAATACCGGAAAGAAAACGATTATGGAAGAATACTACGGAAGGGGTATCTGGATATGATTCCCCGGAACTGCTTTGTAAAGGATGGAGAATTGCTTTGGTTTGATCAGGAATGGGTACTGGATCACCTTCCAAGTAAATTTATTTTGCTGCGGGGGATGCTTATTACTTATGACAGGGTTACTGAACTGGCAGATCTGATTCCAAGAGAAGAATTGCTGGAAAGGTATGGGCTGTATGACTGTCTGAAGGTGGTTGATTCATTTACCCAGTTATTTGAAGGGACGATACAGGAGGTCAATAGACTGGATGATTTTACGGAAAAAAGCGGAGATGGCATTTATGCGGAAAATGTACGGAAGCTGTTTCTAAAGTAAGCGAATAAGGAGAAAGGATTAGAAATGAATAACAATTGGAGAGAAATTTGGGAAAAGCATTGTGCGGATGGGAATATTCTTCAGGGAAAAGATGAAGAAAAAATTTTTATGGAACTGAAAAGGAGCAATGGCTATGATGTAATTGGGGGGGGGAGATATGAATGGTGGATAGAAATGTTTACGCAAATAAAGCAGGAACTATTCTATCCAGGGAATCGGAATATAGAAGCGATAAAAAGTGTATATGAAGTCGGGTGCGGAAGCGGAGCCAACTTGTATTTATTCGAGAAGGAGGGAATACAGTGCGGCGGAATAGACTATTCTAAGAATCTTTTGGATAGTGCAAAGAAGATCCTTCGTTCGGATGATCTGATTTGTGAAGAGGCAATTCATATGCCTGTTGACCTCAAATACGATGTGGTTCTTTCCAACGGTGTATTCCATTATTTTCCGAACGCGGAATATGCATGGGAAGTACTTGAAAAAATGTATCAGAAAGCAAAATATGCAATAGGCCTTACGGATATGCGCGATAAGGAGAAAGAGGAAGATTATATAGCTTTTCGGAAAAATAATATAGAGAATTATGAGGAAAGATACAAGAATTTGGATTGTTTATTTTATCCAAAGAGTTTTTTCCTGGATTTTGCATCAAAGCATCATGCGGATATAAAGTTTTCTGCTTTAGATGTAAAAGGCTATTGGAATAATGAGTATTCATTTAACTGTTACATATATAAAAGAGAGTAGTCCGAGGAAAGGAGAAGGCAATGTTTGAAAAGCAAGAATGGGAAGCGAAGGTAGAGGAAGCCGCTCAAAAACTCAATTTGCAATGGTATAAAAACGAAGACCGGTATTCCGACGGTGATATAGAAGCTGACATTATCAGATATATTGCGCAATATGAACCGGAGGATTATGATAAAGCAGTCTGCGAGCATTTGGACTGGGCGGTTTATTACCATCTTACGAATGTAAGGAGAAATTTACTGAACTGGTATCCTTTTCAAAAAGAAGCGTCTGTTTTGGAGATCGGTGCCGGGTGCGGCGCTTTAACGGGATTGCTTTGCGACAAATGCAAAAAGGTAACGGCAGTAGAATTATCCAAGCGCCGGGCGACGGCTGCACAGTTGCGCTGCCGGGAAAAAGATAATCTGGAAGTGATTGTGGGGAATCTGAATGATATTGAATTCGGTGAAAAATTTGATTATATTACATTGATCGGGGTGCTGGAATATCAGGGAACATATACCGATTCAGACAGTCCCTATAAGGACTTCCTCGTAAAAATAAAATCTCTTTTAAAAGATGATGGAAAACTTTTGGTCGCGATAGAGAATAAATATGGCGTGAAATATTGGTGCGGCGCAGGGGAAGACCACACGGGCGTTCCCTTCGACGGATTGAACCAATATAAGCTGGGCGGCCAGAAAACTCGTACTTTTGCCAGGGAGGAATTGACGGAATTATTAAAGGAAAGCGGTTATTCCAATTGCTTTTTCTATTATCCGATGCCAGACTATAAACTGCCGACGGTAGTTTATTCGGACCAATATAAGCCGCAGAACGAGAATCTGGAAAATGCGGCCCCTTATTATATACCGTCAGACGGGACATTATTAATAAGGGAAAAAGGGTTATACAGGGATATCGTGAAAAATAATGTATTTCCTTTCTTTGCCAATTCCTTTCTGGTGGAATGTTCTTCGTCATCGCTTGATCAGGGGGAAGAAGAAAAAGTAATTTTCGCGGTATTGAACAGCAGGAGGCAGAAAGAATATAGGTTAGGGACATTAATCAAGAATTCCGGCAAAGTAGTAAAGTTTCCGTTGGAGAATACAGCCAACAATCATTTTTTATTGTCCCAGATTTTGGATAATATGGAGGAGATCAGAAGCAGAGGATTAAAAACCCTGCCTTATAGAGTAAACCAGCAAAATGAATTGGAAATGGACTTTGTCAAACTGCCGCTTCTGGAAAATTATTTTCGGGATGCGTTATCGAAAGGTGATGAGGAAGGAATCTGGAATCTTTGGGATGGCATATTGGAAAAGATTGATGTTTCTTCCGAAGAAGCGGAACAAGATCAATGTATAATTTATGAACTGAAATTGGATCAATATCAAGGAAATCAAAAGTACGGGAAAATCCTGCGTAAGGGATATGTGGATATGATACCTAAGAATTGCTTTGTGGACGGGGATGAGCTGTTATGGTTCGACCAGGAATGGACTTTGGATTATATTCCGGTAAAATTTGTTTTATACAGGGCAATGGTGGACACTTATACTGCTATGCCTGAAATGGAAAGTTTTATCCCGGCGACGGAATTTATAAAGCATTATAAAATGGAAGAATGCCTGGATGCATTTATAGAGCTTAATCAGCTGTTCCTTGATATGGTAATGAATCCCTATTATGTCGGGATCTTGATGGAAAGAAACAATAAACATATTTTTAGGAAGAATGTATTAAAATTACTATAAATCAGACGATGCTTTGGAGTGGAAAATGAAGACAGTATACGCGTGTTTCTGTACAGATGTCATACATGAGGGACATTTGAATATTATTAAAGAGGCAGTAAAATATGGGAAAGTGATTGCAGGGGTTTTGAGTGATAAAGCGATGGTTCGGTATAACCGATGCTCTATTCTGTCTTTGGAAGAAAGAAAACAGATGCTGGAGGAGATACCGGAAGTAAGCGAAGTGATTGTGCAGAATGAGGTAATGTATGAAAAGATTCTGCGTGAGTTAAAACCAGATTATGTGATCCATGGGGACAATTGGATCGAAGGGCCGTTGCGGACGATCCGGGAAAATGTCATTGCCAGCCTAAGAGGGTGGGGCGGCCGGTTAATTGAAATTCCGTATACTTATAATGAGAAAGTCAGGAACATTGACGCAGTGATGAAGGAAAAGACGGCCATGCCGGAATATAGGAGGAAGCGCCTCCGGCTTTTGCTGGAGCTTTGCCCGATCGTGAAAACCCTTGAGGTACATAGCGGGCTGACCGGATTGATTGCTGAGAAGACGCTTGTAGCCAATAATGGCGAGATTGACCAATTTGACGCTATGTGGTTGTCCAGCCTTTGTGATTCAACCGCAAAAGGGAAACCGGATATAGAGTTGGTCGATATGTCGTCCAGGTTAAGAACGGTGGACGATATACTGGAAGTAACAACAAAACCTATTATTCTTGACGGGGATACCGGAGGGCTGGTAGAGCATTTTGTGTATAATGTGAGGACTTTGGAGCGTATGGGAGTTTCGGCCGTAATTATCGAGGACAAAACAGGATTGAAGAAGAACTCCTTGTTTGGAACGGATGTGGAGCAGACGCAGGACAGCATAGAAAGATTCTGTGAAAAAATAAGCGCGGGAAAAAGGGCGCAGCGTACGGAAGACTTCATGATTATTGCAAGAATAGAAAGTTTGATTCTGGAGAAAGGGATCGAAGATGCCTTGGAACGCGCAAAAGCATATGTAGATGCCGGCGCGGACGGCATTATGATCCATAGCAGGAAGAAAGAACCTGATGAAGTGTTTGAATTCTGCGACAGATTCCGAATGGTAGATGGGAAAACTCCTTTGGTGGCAGTGCCTACGTCGTATCATTCTGTAACGGAGGAAGAGTTGCAGAACCACGGTGTAAATATTGTCATATATGCGAACCAGCTTACGAGGAGTGCGTTTCCTGCAATGCAGGAAACGGCTGAAACTATTTTAAAATACCATAGGGCAAAAGAAGCGGAAGACAGGCTGATGCCCATCAGTGATATTATTACATTGATCGATGAAGTATAATCTTATTGGTTAATTCCATAAAGAACAGGCTGCATATTTTGGAGCAACTTTTTTGCTTAAAAATTTGCAATCTGTTTTTTTGTTTGAATCGTTTGCTGTTTCCGTATAATATTCAATGGCATCCATAATATCCTTGCAGACAGATCCTTGATTGGAAAAAAATTGGGAGCCTTTTTCCAATACGGAACGATAGTAAGATGGATTGGATAACATTTTTTCGGCGTGTTCCCGCAGCTGCACTTTTTTGCATTTCACGACGCAATCCATAGGAACACTGGCATGGCGGGCAGGAGTTGTATCCGGGATGAGCCAGTCGATGACGGCGATGCTCGGTTTATGGAACATCAAAGCCTCTACCATAACGCTGGATTCATCGGATACGACCATGTCGCATAGTTTTAATGCTGTTATAATGCTTTCCGTCGGTTCCACATAATATAGATTATCATATTTATTTTCATGCATAGCACGCATTTGTTCGATATTATGGCTAATATGTTCATAACCGGCCGGCCAATGAGCTTGTTTGATAAGTAAATTTACGGGCAATGAGGCGAGGGCGCAGACAAAGTCGTCTTCTTTCCCGTCATACTCCCAGGAGGGAGCGTAAAGTATAGAGAAATTATATTTGAAGTTAAACTGCGCGCGTAGTTCCTGTATGTGTTTTTCCAGGGGAGGAGAATCCATCAAGTCGCTTTTAGGATATCCCAATTCATAAACGCCATGCCTAGGATTGGCATAGTATTGGCAGGCGCATTGTGCCCAAAGAGAGTTCCATAATTGGCCCGGCACGACTCCAAGGTCAAATTTGTTCCATCGTTCTACATACCATATATTGGGCCAACGATTATGGCCTTGCGCCATATCGTGCAGCAATATGACGGAGAACTTGGAATTTTCAGGATAACATTGATGCTGGCAGTAAATACCGATTTCCGCTTTTTGTTTTATGTCCTGGGTGAATACGGTTTGATATCCCCGGCGGGCAGCTTCTGCTGCGATCGGTTCTAAATTATAATATTCTCCCATGTCTGTATAAAAGAAAGTGATTTCAGGAAAAATCAGCAGCGGTTTGGAAGAGGAGTCCGATTTCCAGAAGGGGGAAATTGAAATGGAATTCTTAGCTGCAAAGGAGTCTGCAAATTCCTGATAGGCTTTTAGCATTGGTGCATCGTCCGTATATGGCTGAAGCAATGTAAGTACAAGAGGAGTTGGCATGATATGGATTCTTGCACCGATAAGCATATGAAAAAGAAAAGAAAGCGAGTTAATGGCATTAAACTGAGTAGCAGGCAAATCAAATAAGAGCTTCTTGGAGTATGAGGTAGCACACATAAGCGTAGATAAATTACCAAATAAGTTTCTGTGTTCATTAATGGAATGTTGTAATAAAAGAGTTCCATCAATAATAATATCCGGCTGCTCTTCCGAATATGGCAGTTCGGAAGGGGCAATTATATTACCTGCTTTATCGCTGTAATATCGTGCAGAAATCAGTATGTCGACAGAGGGCAATGATTCTAAAGAGTAAACCATATCAAAAATTTTAGAAGAATCATAGCGGTGGTTCGGCTCGCAGAAACAGAGATATTTACTGCTTGTCGATGAAATGTAATCAATAATATCTGCAAAGGAATCATCGGGCGTGGTTCTGACAATCTCCAGATTAGCATATAACTGGCGTGAAAGAAATTCGTCGATATCGCTGTCAGCACAGTTTAAACATAGGAGGGAAACCAAGGGGCCTTGCTGGCTGAAAGTTAAGGCTGCCTTATGAAAGAAATCATCGGCACCGAAATGGTTCCGATAAACATTCAAGCTATTATATGTTGTTTGGGGAGCCAGAGAGATGCTTTGTATAATGACAGATTGTAAATTTTCTTTTAATAATGATTGATCCATTTTTTTCTCCTTAGGAAATGTTAAAAAAATTTAAAATGTCCTTGACAATAAAAGAACTAAAATATATAAAAATTGTACAATAAGAATAGTTTTTTGGCAACAAAAAGTTAGGGCATAAGATGCCGGCCGGAAAGTGATTTTGCAAGGTGCCAGGATGAAGGGAATCTATTTGATAGGTTCATAAAAGTGCGGTATAATTGTCATAAAGTAATAGGAAGAAAGTATATTTCGGGAGAACCTTATGGATGAAATAATTTGCTATACACCTTATCTGCCGGAAGGAGAAGAGCGTGATATTTCCTTTTTAGAGCTGCTTTTGGATGAGAACTGGGCGGAGGGGACGATAAAATGCCAGGAAAAAGTGTATTCAGATGTCGGGGATATTAACAGAAAATTACAGGCAAAGCAAAACTATGAATTTTTACTGCGGGCAGTCCAAAGATATCCGCTGAAAGCGATAGGGATTGGGACTGAAAGCAGCGCTTCGGATTGTGTTGATGAATCTTGGAATGGATATCGGGCGGATTGTTATATTGCAGGAAAATACCAGAAGGAACTGGCTGAATCAGGATATTATCCTATTGTGATGAAAGACTTGATGGAAAAAGCATTAAAGTTTGCTGATTCAGGAGAGGCGGTTGGCTGGTTAAATGAAATGATTTCCCATGGATCCGAATATGATAAGATAGATGATGATACCAGCCCTATTCTTATTTATCAGCATAACGATTTTTGCCGCCATGTTCCGGCGTCATTTGCTGAGGGGCTGGCAGAGGCATTGCGTCTCTGCAGACAACGGGTGATTCTTTGTGATGTAGTGGAAAACGAGGCCGCATTGGCTCAATTTGCAGGGCTGCGCTTTAAAGCGGTGGTCGGAATACAGACCCGGATGTTTTTATCTGCGGCATTGGAAGGATATTTTCATGATTTGCTTGGCGGACCAAAATATAATATGATTCTGGATCATCCGATAGGCTTGAGAAAGCTTTTTGAAAATCATCCCGATAATTATTATGTGATGGTTCATGACCGTAATTACCAGAGGTTTATCAAATCCTATTGGCCGGGAGTGAAAGATTGTTTTTGTTTTCCACCCGGCGGGATACAGCCATCCATTCCATTATTGAAGTGGGGGACATCGGGAAATTGTACAAACTGGTATGAAATAAAGAAATATGACGTTATTTTTATAGGAAGTTATCCCAATTACCGGGATTTTCTTGAATTGTTATATAGTCTGCACGGTTCATACCGTATTTTTGCGGCGCGTTTTTTGGATGTTATGCGCAGAAATCCCAATGAGCCGGCAGAAAAGGCGTTAGAAAAGGCTTTGGGATATTATGATATAAGTCTGAAGGAAGATGATTTCTTGAATTTGCTGGAAATGTTCAAGCATGTAGTCGACTGCATTTCCAGTTACTATCGCGAAAAGATAATCCGCATGTTTCTGGATGCGGGGATAGAGATACATGTGTATGGAGACAGCTGGAACAGAGCGCCTTTTGCAGAACATAAATGCCTGGTCCGCCATCAAGGGATGAATGTAGAAGAGAGTTTGAACATTATGGAGCAAGCAAAGATCTCATTGAATATTATGTCTTGGCATAAAGACGGCTTTACAGAGCGCGTCCTGAATAGCATGCTGTCCGGAGCAGTGGCATTATCAGATAGAAGCACGCATTTAGAAGAAAAATTTATAGATGGGGAAGATATTATATTATTTGATTTGGAACGGATAGAGACCCTTCCCGGCAGGGTCAGGGAACTGCTTTCGGATGAAGAAAAACTACGGGCGATAGCAGAAAAAGGAAGGAAAAAAGTGATGGAAGAGCATCTTTGGATTCACAGGGCAAAAGAATTTTTAAAAATAATTTCAGAAGATAATTAGCAGATGCGGAAAGGATCGTGGATGAATGATGGAACAAGAAAAAATCAATGCACTGAAAGAAGCCAATAGAGAATTGAGTGAAATATTAAATGAAGTGATACGGTAAGTTATGGATAATAATGAATTTTGTTCTAAGTTTATAGAAGAAAACGGGATAATAAAAGATTTTTTTTAGCCAAAGATTAAATAACCTGCCTTATAAAATATTTGGCCCGAGATATAGGCATAAATATGATATACCAAAGATCATGACGGAAGAGGAAACAATTGATGAAATTGTAAAGAACAGGAAGTCGATTTGCAGATTTGGAGACGGGGAATTCAGTATTATGTTTGGCAACTCGCGATGGCGCTTTCAAAGAGACGATGCCAAACTTGCAGAAAGATTAAGAGAAGTGATTACAACGGATGAAGAAAATATACTAATAGGGCTGAATGATTTTTATGGAGACTTATCCCATAAAACGGAGTATGATGCTGCCGGCATCAGGTCGTATATAACGCCACAGATCCGCGCACAACATATGGAAGTCCTTAATACAGAACGAGTATATGCACATGCATGCATATCGAGGAGCGGAACCATAGAAAAGGTAAGAAACCAAAAAAGAATGTGGGATAATAAAGAGTGCTTGTTTATTGAAGGAGATAAAACGAGAATGGGGGTAGGAAATGACTTATTCGATAACGCAAAATCAATCCAAAGAATTTTATGTCCTTCAGAAAATGCATTTGATAAATATGATGAAATTTTGGAAGAAGCACTTAAAACTTCCTGCAATAAAACAGTTTTTATTGCTTTAGGGCCGACAGCCAGCGTATTAGCCTATGATTTGGCAAAAGCGGGTTATCATGCGATTGACATCGGACACGCAGACCTGGCGTACGAATGGTTTTTAAGAACCGGAAGTTCAGAGATGGCGGCCGTGAAGTATAAATATAACAATGAATATGATGGGGGCTACATAGTAGAGGATATTCAGGACGAAAAATACGAATCTGAAATTATAGCTGACGTATCGAAAGTTTGAGAAAGGATGTTAAGATGCAGCCAAAAGTAATGTTAATCGCTATAGATTGCCGTGATTTGTGAAAACGATATAATATCAGAACCGGGAAAAATCTGCAGGATGGTGGAATATTTGGAAAAGAACCGGGGATATGACGGGGGCTTCTGCCTGGGCCGGCATGTGGATGAGAAAGGGAGTATTGTGCAGCACATACAGGACGGATGGTTCCCCGACATTACATATAATATTATGAACCATGGGCTTTCGGATGCCTTTCTTTTTTTGGGCTTCGCTATGCACTGGGAGGAGAATATATTGGGAAGCTTGGAAAACTGTATGATTCGAAGGCGCAGCTGGGGGAATGCGCGGAACAGATGATCGATAGGATAAAAATGGGGGAGAAAGTGGACAGGGCGGAAGAGGTGTTCAGAAATGTAGGAAGGTGCGCCTCGGATATTATGGATCTGATTGCGCATTATGCGGGGGAAAGGGAAGAATGCGTCTGCTTTGAAGAAGAAATAAAGCCGATACATATGCTGCATGGTTTATGGGATTCATAAAATCCGTTGAAAAATATAACACAGGAGTAACCTATGAGAGAACAACATACAACTATCTATGGGGAATGCAGAATATGCGGCAGCAGGGCGGACCATAAGATTTACCGTGTAAAAGAAATGTATTTTGGAACAAGGCAGGAGTTTGAATATTTTGAATGTGAAAAATGCCAATGTTTGCAGATTGTGGAGGCACCCGAGGATCTGGGGAAGTTCTATGGGCAGAAATATTATAGTTTTGAGAGGCCGGAAATGCGTATGCCGCCAGCATGCGGAAGGATTGAGACGAGAATTCTGGATGTGGGATGCGGGGCAGGGGGATGGCTGATGGAGCAACAGGCCAAAGGCTATGTTAATTTATTTGGCTGTGATTTATTTATAGATGAAGACATCAATTATGAACCGTGCATACATATAAAAAAATGTACAATACATGAGATGGAAGGATGCTTTGATTTCATAAGGCTGAAAGATTCCTTTGAGCATATGGCAGACCCCTATGAGACATTGGTAAGCATAAAGCGTTTGCTGGGGCAAGGAGGGTTATGCCTGATCAGCATGCCGGTTTTTCCCAATGCGGCATACGATGCTTTTAAAGAGGATTGGTATGAATGGGATGCTCCAAGGCATTTGTTTATACATTCCGTAAAAAGCATGCAATATCTTTGCGGGAAGGCAGGATTGAAAATAAAAAACGTTGAGTATAATGCGGGGGATCTGCAGTTCATTACCAGCTTGCTGTACCGGGAGGGAATACCTTATATGGAACAGGATAATGATGTGATAAAGAAGTATTTCAGCCCGGAGGAATTGAATAAGATATTGGAGTTGACAGAAGAATTGAACCGGAATGGATATGGGGATCATGCGGTATTTGCGATAGAGAAAGTCTGTTCATAGATAATGGGAGAATTTTATGGATGAAATTATTTGCTATACATCATATCTGCCGGAGGGGGAAGAACGCAGTATTGATTTTATGGAGCTGCTTTTGGATGATAATTGGGCGGGCGGCTATATAGAATGTCCGGAAAAGATATATTCCGATATCGGGGATATCAACCACAGGCTGGCGGCAAAGCAAAATTATGAATTTTTATTCCCGCGAGCAACGAGCCAAGTGGCTGCTTGCAGACATTTGGCGACTGCCGCGAGGGTCAAATACCCCGCTGCTCTGCAGCGTTGCAAGTTTGATACCCCGTTGCTTGCAG
>JAETNQ010000031.1 GCA_021772075.1 Lachnospiraceae bacterium | reverse complement strand
ATATATAGCTCCTTATAAACAAAACGCCCTCAAGTGTGCATGTGTTTCCACAGAGGCCTGAGGGAGATGTTAATTTTATATTACCACAAAACAAAGAATTGTCAAGAAATAAAAGGCTGATTTTTGTGTCATTACCTTGACACAAGCAGGCCATCTCATCGGCAACCACACCTACAGCCATATCCAGCTGCGGTCAGGAAATAAAGAAGTTTTTAAGGAAGAGCTGATCAAAACGAACGAGATCATAACAGGGATTACCGGCGAGGAGGTCATTTATGTGCGTCCTCCTTATGGAAGCTGGGATAAATCTTTTGAAACGGAACTGAACATGTTTCCGGTGCTTTGGACGATAGATCCTCTGGACTGGTGTTCGACAAATGTGGAACGTATTGAACAGAAAATCATATCCAAAGCGGGGGAAAATGACATTATTCTGATGCACGATTATTATCCATCCACAGTGACGGCGGCATTGGAAGTAGTGGATGAGCTGCAAAAGGAAGGTTATGAATTTGTGACAGTGGATGAAATATTGTTTGACTAAGAAAGAAACAAGATGGATAATGGGATGAGGAACGAAACAGGAGAGAATAAAAATGGATCTATTTGAATACATGCGGAATACGAATATGGAAAAGGAATCGCCCCTGGCAGCCAGACTGCGCCCGAGGACGTTGGACGAGGTAGTGGGGCAGCAGCATATCATAGGAAAGGATAAGCTGCTGTACCGGGCGATCAAAGCGGACAAGCTCAGTTCCATTATTCTGTACGGGCCTCCCGGAACGGGGAAGACCACTCTGGCAAAGGTGATAGCCAACACGACCAGCGCGGAGTTTACCCAGATCAACGCGACGGTTGCCGGAAAGAAAGATATGGAAGAAGTGGTGGCAAAAGCCAAGGACATGCAGGGGATGTATGGAAAGAAGACGATTCTGTTTATCGACGAAATCCACAGATTCAATAAAGGACAGCAGGATTATCTGCTGCCTTTCGTGGAGGACGGGACGGTCATTCTGATCGGGGCGACTACGGAAAATCCTTATTTTGAAGTAAACGGGGCGCTGATTTCCAGATCCGTCGTGTTTGAATTGAAACCTTTGGATATGGAAGACATACGGACGCTGTTAAAGCGTGCGGTGTATGATAAAGACAGGGGAATGGGGGCATATGAGGCGGAGATCGATGAAGACGCGTTGGATTTCCTGGCAGATCTGTCGGGAGGGGACGCGAGACATGCTTTAAACGCAGTAGAGCTTGGCATTATGACGACGGAGCGGAGCAAAGACGGCAAGATACATATTACGGTGGAAGTAGCGCAGGAATGCATTCAGAAGCGGGTGATCCGTTATGATAAGTCGGGAGATAACCATTATGACACGATATCAGCGTTTATTAAGAGCATGAGGGGATCGGATCCGGATGCGGCCGTTTATTATCTGGCGAGGATGCTTTATGCGGGGGAAAGTGTTACTTTTATTGCAAGGCGGATCATGATCTGCGCGTCGGAAGATGTAGGAAATGCGGATCCGGCAGCTCTCCAGGTGGCGGTCAGCGCTTCCCTGGCGGCAGAAAGGATAGGAATGCCGGAGGCGCAGATTATTCTGGCCCAGGCGGCCGCTTATGTGGCATGCGCGCCGAAAAGCAATGCGGCGGTGGAGGCGATCGGAAAGGCATCGAAGGCCGTAGAGGAGACAGGAAATCTTCCGGTACCGGTGCATTTGCAGGATTCGCACTATAAAGGGGCGAAAAAACTGGGGCGGGGGCTGGGCTATAAATATGCCCATGATTATCCGAACCATTATGTGGAGCAGCAGTATCTTCCTTATGAGTTAAGCGGAAAGGAATTTTACAAGCCTTCTGGCAACGGATACGAGAAAAAAATACGGGAACATATGGCGAGGATAAAAAAAGAGGCAAAATCGAATGGACAGGAAGAAGATTAAAATAGCCGTTCTTGCGGCAGTGTCCGGTTTGCTGGTTTTGGCGGCGGGCGGCTTTACGGCAAAAATATTTCAGGATCGGAAAATGGCGGTAATAGAGACGGCCCGCATGGAGAGGGAAACAAAGGACAAGGAAAAAGAAGAGGAGAAAAGAAATGCGGCGGACCGGGCGGCAAAGGAGCAGGATGACAAAATACTGGGATTTTTTGCAGAGTCTGCCGGAAAAGTCAAAGAAGCCCTGGGAATGCGTCCGCCGCTGGTGGATCTGACGGAGGAAAACCGAAGGGAATTTGCGCGGATCGGCTCCTGCCGGATTGACGGAGAAAACGGAAAGATCGTGGTGGAGGCTTCCGCAGAAGGAATTCCGGTCAGCGATGATAAATACTATTATCTGTTCGCGGTGGAATCCTATGAAGAAGGGATTGCCAAGGACAGCGTATATCTGGAGCAGGAGTATAAGGATGAGGCGGTGGAGTTCCGGGTGGAGAAGAATTTTACGGGAACGGGGGGCGAAGTATTCCATAAGTTTGTGGTGGCGGTAAAAAAGGACGGGGAATATGTGGAGGTCAGCAGGCCGCATTATATTACGAATCCGGAGGAAGCGGCAAAGCGCCGTTCCGACGGAAAGAAGCCGTCTACAAAGAAGGGGCTTCTGGTGGATCCCAATAAGCTGCGTTCTCAGGAATTGGACGATCTTGGCGTAAAACATGCAGCATATAATATTCCGGTGTCCAGGATTCTCGGGCAGACCACCGACGGTATTCATCCTACCATTCATTATAATTATAACGGAAAGAGCTACTCTTTTAACGGACAGGTTATGTCGGAATATGATCTGGTTTTCAGCATTTTATCGGCAAAAGGAATTGAAATTACGGCAATACTTTTAAATGATGTATCCGCTTCTTATCCGCAGATGATACATCCCTTGTCGAGGCAGGGAATCGGGTCGGCGCCTTATTATGCTTTTAATGCCAGCGACGGGCCTGGGACGGAATGCCTGGCGGCAGTCGGGGCTTTTCTGGCAGAAAGGTATTCCAGCGCGTCGAGCGGGAGAGGGCTGGTCGAAAACTGGATAATCGGCAATGAAATAAATGCAAGAAAAGAATGGAATTATATGGAATATGTGGATTTGGAGACTTATGTACGGGAATACGCAAAGGCATTCCGCATATTCTATAATGCGATCCGAAGCACTAACGGTTCGGCGAGAGTATATATTTCCTTGGACCAGCAATGGAACAGGGACAATTCTTCAGGAAATTATAATGGAAGGGATATTCTGGACGAATTTAACCGGCAGATCAAAGCGGAAGGAGATATTGCATGGGGATTGGCATTCCATCCTTATAATGCGCCGCTGACGACGCCGTATTTGTGGAATCCTTCCAAATGGGTGAGGGATTCTGCCGATACTTCTATGGTGACAATGGCAAATATCCATGTGGTAACCGATTACTTGCAACAGGAAAGTTTTCTGACGGAAGAAGGGGAGGTGCGTTCCGTTATATTGAGCGAACTGGGGTATACCTCGTTGAGAGGGGAAGAGGTACAGGCAGCGGCTATCGCATACGCCTATAAGATAGCAGAGGCTAACCAGCATATCGATTCCATTTTATTTTCCAGGCAGACGGATGCGTCAGAGGAGATAGCCCAGGGGCTTGCCATGGGTCTGAACCGTTTGGACGGCTCCCATAAATATGCATATCAGGTATATAAACATATGGACACGGAACAGGAAGAACAATATACAGGTTTTGCAAAGGGGCTGATTGGAATTTCCGATTGGAGCCAGGTCATCAAAAAACGTTAAAATAATTGTTCGACAAGAAATTGGTATATTTCCTGGTTTTTCTGCTGCCAGTGATCGCAGATGGCGGCGGCGGATTCCTCCGTGGGAACAGAAAGCGTGATATCTACCAGCGTCGTATTTTTTTCTTTTGCGGTGAGGCGGGCATCGTATTCGCCCGTTGTGGACCGGTAATATTGTGCGGTGATGGAGACTTCATCCCGGAGAAACATTTCTTTTTCCTTTAAGTATTGTACAACTTCTTTTTTGATCGTGTCGCTGATGCGGTTTTCGAAAAAGGAAAGGGTACTTTTGCCTTCTGCGGTAATAAGCAGATGAGTCCGGTTGCCGATGGAGCGGGTGGCGATCAGATCCGCCTCATTCAGTTCGGAGATTGCCTGCTGCAGGGTAAGGAAAGAAGTGTACTCTTTGTTCAGTATAAAATCGCCCACTTGCGCGCTGGTGAGAGGGAAATCAACCTGGTTCAGCATATAAAGGACGATCAGCTTATAGAGCGTCAAAGGTTCTTGTGTCATAATTTTCTGTTCCTTTCCAATCTTTTCCCTGATATGCGTCCTCCTGCTTCATGCGGTGGTGGAGGCTGTTCAGGATCTTTTTTTTATGGAGGCTCCATAAAGGCGCAATCAACAGTTCTTTCGGCCCGTCTCCTGTCACTCTGTGGATGACGGTATCTGGAGAAAGGCGGCGGATGCAGCGGATAAGGAGGTTTAAATAGCTGTCCATGGAAAGAGCGGAAAAAAGCCCTTTTGCGTAGTCCAGCGCCAGATCGGTGTTTTCCAATATATGAAGAAGCTGGAGCTTGATGCCGGATACGGAGACTGCGTTGAGATAATCGATAGTTTGGAGCATCATAGTTTCATTTTCGCCGGGAAGCCCAAGAATGACATGGGCAATCACAGGTATTTCTAAAAAGTGCAGCTGCCGTACGGCATGGGAAAAACAATCCAGAGAATAACCGCGCCGGATATAATGGGCCGTTTTTTCATGGATCGTCTGCAGCCCCAGTTCGATCCAGATAAATTTGCCGGGATATTGTGCTTTCAGATCCGACAGGAGGGAGAGGACTTCCGGCGGAAGGCAGTCCGGCCTGGTAGCGATGGAGATTCCTGCCACGAGCGGGTCTTCCAGAGCGCTTCGGTAAATCTGATCTAAAGAAGCAACGGGGGCATAGGTGCAGGTGTAGGCCTGGAAATAGGCGATATAAGGTTCTGCCGCAGTGATCGATCCATAGGGCAGGGCAAAATCGCCGCTGCCTCCCGTACTGCAGAAAATGCATCCCCGGCTATCCAGCGTACCGTCTCTGTTGGGACAGGTGAAACCGGCATCGATGGCGATTTTTTTGAATTTCCTTCCATAAGTATTTTTTAAATAAGCATCCAGGGAATAATAACGTCTTCCATGCCATGTTGCTGTTCTGTCCATTTGAGATTACCTTTTACCGCTTGATATGGGATTTTACCGCTTCTGCCACCGTCTCGGCCACGATAGGGTTAAAAGCTTCCGGTATAATATTGTTTTCGTTCAGTTCTTCATCCGGAACCAGGCGGGCGATGGCTTCTGCAGCCGCCAGTTTCATTTCTTCCGTGATCTGTGGAGCGCGTCCTTCCAGGGCGCCTTTAAAAATCCCCGGGAAAACAACAACATTGTTAATCTGGTTGGGGAAATCGCTGCGCCCTGTTCCTACGATTCTGGCTCCCGCTTCCTTTGCCAGATCGGGCATGATCTCCGGTACCGGGTTTGCCATAGCGAAAAGAATGGAATCTTCGTTCATGGAAGCCACCATTTCTTTCGTAACAATGCCGGGCGCGGATACGCCTACAAAAATATCGGCATTTTTTAAAGCGTCGGAAAGACTGCCGGTTTCATTGGCGGGATTCGTTGCCTCCGCCATTTTTTCCTGCATCCAGTTCAGTCCTTCGCTCTGCCTGGAAATGATGCCGGCTTTATCGCACAGGATAATATTCGGGAAACCATACGTGAGGAGCAGCTTGGTGATGGCGATGCCGGCGCTTCCCGCGCCGTTTACGACGACCTTGCATGCTTCCTTGTTTTTTCCGGTTACTTTTAATGCATTGATAATTCCTGCCAGGACGACGATCGCCGTGCCGTGCTGGTCATCGTGGAAAACGGGGATATCCAGCATGGCTTTCAGCCGTTCTTCGATTTCAAAGCAGCGGGGGGCGCTGATATCTTCCAGGTTGATGCCGCCGAATCCGGGAGCCAGATGGGAAATGGTTTTGATAATTTCTTCGGTATCCTGGGTATCCAGACAGATAGGGAACGCGTTTACTCCGCCGAATTCTTTGAATAAAACGGCTTTGCCTTCCATGACAGGCATGGCCGCATAGGGACCGATATTGCCAAGGCCAAGGACAGCGCTTCCGTCGGAAATAACGGCGATAGTGTTTGATTTTATTGTATAAGTATAAGCTTTTTCTTTATCCTCCGCAATTTTCCGGCACGGTTCGGCAACGCCGGGAGTATAGGCGAGGGAAAGGTCTTCCCTTGATTTGACGGGTGTTTTGGATACGGTTTCCAGCTTGCCGTTCCATTGTTGGTGAAGGAATAGAGCTTTTTCATTTATGTTCATCATTGACCTCGTTTCCGCGCGGCTTTGGCAGCCCGGCGCTTTTTATGCTGGAATTATCATATAATATTTAAAACTGAATTGCAAGAAAGGACTTCCTATTTTAGGAAAGCTGTTGTATAATGGGGGCAACAGATAGTGTTTATTAGCAATTCCATTCACATATCAGCTATAAAACCCCAGAAACGAAAGAAATAATTTTAATATTTGCGGTGAGGCAAAGTGTCTGCTGTTACATAAAGATAGATTGTTTCCCGCCGGATAAGAATGCGGAGGAGTTTATGAGAGAAAAATATGAATCGCTGGCGCTTGTGGATCTGAAAGAGATTGCGAAAGCCAGAGGAATGAAAGGGACATCCGGAATGAAAAAAGCGGAGATCATCGAGGCCATGCTTTTAGAGGATGAGGAAGAAAAGGAGGCAGGAGAACGCCAGGCCCAGGCTCCGGCTTCGGAAAAGCCTGGCCGGGCAAGGAAGACGGCGGCGAAAAATTTCCAAAAGAATCTGCCGGAGGAGAAAAAAGCCGGGGGAAACCGGCAGGAAGGACAGCCCCGCCGGGAATATAAAGGCGAAACGCCAAGAGAGGAAGAACGATTCCAGCCGGACAGGAATCTACAGGATAAAAACCAGCCGGAAAAAGTTCCGTCGGAAAAGATTCCATCGGAAAAAGTTCCGTCGGAAAAAGCTCCTTCAGAAAAGGTTCCGTCGGAAAAGGTTCCGTCAGAAAAGTATCCATCGGATCTGGACAGCGGAATTACTGCGCATGGCATTCTGGAAGTCATGCCGGACGGCTATGGGTTTATCCGTTGTGAAAACTATCTTCCGGGGGAGAATGATGTTTATGTGGCACCGAGCCAGATACGGCGCTTTAACCTGAAAACAGGGGATATTCTGGAGGGCAATACAAGAATTAAGACACAAAGCGAAAAATTCAGCGCTTTATTATATGTAAAGACGGTCAATGGCTATAGTCCTGATGTGGCAGTAAGAAGATGTAATTTTGAAGATATGACGCCGATCTTTCCGAATGAACGCCTGAACCTGGAAACGCCGGGTGCTTCCGTGGCAATGCGTATTATGGATCTGATCAGCCCGGTTGGCAAGGGCCAAAGAGGAATGATTGTATCCCAGCCGAAAGCGGGGAAAACGACCCTGCTGAAAGAAGTGGCCAAGTCGGTGAAAAGAAATTCCCCGGAGGTGCATCTGATCATCCTGCTGATCGATGAAAGGCCGGAAGAAGTGACGGATATTAAAGAAGCCATTGAAGGCCCGAATGTGGAAGTCATATATTCTACTTTTGACGAACTGCCGGAACATCATAAACGGGTATCGGAGATGGTGATCGAAAGGGCGAAGCGCCTGGTAGAGCATAAAAAAGATGTTATGATATTGTTAGACAGCATTACCCGGCTGACAAGGGCTTATAACCTCACCGTTCCGCCCAGCGGGAGGACGCTGTCCGGCGGCCTTGACCCGGCGGCTTTGCATATGCCGAAGCGTTTTTTTGGAGCGGCCAGGAATATGCGCGGCGGCGGAAGCCTGACGATTCTTGCGACGGCTTTGGTGGAGACCGGGAGCAAAATGGACGATGTAGTCTACGAGGAATTTAAAGGAACCGGCAATATGGAACTGGTTCTGGACCGCAAATTATCGGAACGCAGGGTATTTCCGGCGATCGATATCCCCAAGTCCAGCACGAGGAGGGAAGATCTGCTGCTTTCGACCGAAGAGCAGGAGGCGATTAATATTATGCGCAAGGCGCTGAACGGGCTAAAGCCGGAAGAAGCGGTAGATAAAATATTGGATATGTTTTCCAAAACGAGAAACAACATAGAGTTTGTCCAGATCGTGAAAAAGATCAAGTTTTTATGAGAAACTGCTTGCATGATAAGGAAAGCTGTGTTAAAATAAAAAAGCTGTTTGGTTAATAGTCAACGGCGGAGGCTTATTTAGATGCATAGATAAGAACGCAGAACGACTTAATTTACTATAGAGAGGTGAAAAAGATGAAAGAAGGAATCCATCCTAAGTATTATCAGGCAACGGTAACATGCAACTGCGGAAACACATTTGTAACAGGTTCTACAAAACCGGAGATTCATGTTGAAGTTTGTTCAAAATGCCATTCATTCTATACTGGCCAGCAGAAGACAGTAAGGGCTGACGGGCGTATTGATAAGTTCAACAGAAAATACGGCGTTGGACAGAATTAATCCCGTTAAGGGTTGCGTCGTTAAGATGTTGCGAATAAAAATTGGCTGAAAAGGTTGAGGTGCATATCTCAACCTTATTTACTTAAAAGGAATATTAGCAGGAACAGAAAGATATGAAAAAGGATAAAGGTGGCCGTTATTCCGGTATTGGCGGACAGGCAGTGCTGGAAGGCGTAATGATGAAAAATAAAGAACAGTATGCCGTTGCTGTACGGAAACCGGACGGGGAAATCGATATAGAGGTGGATGTATATAAAGGCGTGATGGAAGGAAGCATATGGAAAAAAATTCCGTTTGCCCGGGGAGTCTTCCATTTCCTCGATTCCTTGATATTGGGGATGAGGACGTTGAACCATTCCGTTTCTTTCTACGAAGATGAGGACGCGAAAGAGACGGCGGCGGACAAAGTTTTTCAAAAGGTCTTCAAAGAAAAAGCAGAGAATGTGATGATGGGCATTATAACAGCAGTTTCGATTTTGCTGGCGGTCGCAATTTTTATGGTACTTCCTTATTTTATCAGTTCTTTGTTTGAGGAATATATCCGTAACGCATCGGTCATGGCGATCATAGAGGGCGGCATACGAATTCTTATATTTATCGGGTATATTGTGGCGATAACGACGATGAAGGATATCAAGCGACTGTACCAATACCATGGCGCGGAGCATAAATGCATTAACTGCATTGAAAAAGGAAGACCCTTGACGGTTCATAATGTGATGCGCAGTTCGCGGCTCCACAAAAGGTGCGGAACCAGTTTCCTGTTTTTTGTAGTTTTTGTCAGCATTATCGTATTCTTTTTTATCCGGGCGGAACAGCCGGCTTTGCGCGTCCTTCTCCGGGTGGTGCTGATTCCGGTCATCGCAGGGATTTCTTATGAAATTATCCGTTTGGCGGGCAGAAGCGATAATATTCTGGTGAATATCCTTTCGGCTCCGGGCATGTTTTTACAAAGGCTGACGACCAAGGAGCCGGATGAGGATATGGTCCGGGTAGCGATAGCTTCGGTAGAAGCAGTATTCGACTGGAAAGCCTATCTAAAAGATACTTTTGGTTATGAAATCGATGATTCCTGGCTGGCTGACGGCAGCGAAGAGGAAGAAGAGCAGAAAGAAAGCGCAGATGGAGTATAAAGCATTATATGATTATGGTGTTCGTGAATTAATGGATGCAGGGATAGCGGAAAGCATGTTGGATGCAAGACTGCTGCTGGAGCATGTCTGCCATACGGACCGAAATGATCTGCTCGTCCATGGGGAGCGTGACGTGCCGGAAAAGGATCAAAATATTTATTTGGAATATATAGAAAAAAGAAAGCGGCATGTTCCTTTGCAACACATTACCGGCGAGCAGGAATTTATGGGGCTTGTTTTTGAAGTGAATGGGCATGTACTCATACCAAGGCAGGACACGGAGATTCTTGTGGAGGAAGCGCTTCGTTTTCTTCATGACGGAATGGATATACTGGATATGTGTACCGGTTCGGGATGTATTTTGCTGAGTCTTCTGCACTATTCCAACGGCTGTTCCGGCGTGGGGGCCGACATATCGCAGGAAGCTCTGGAACTGGCAGAAAAGAATGCCGGGCGTTTGGCCGGAAAGAGGGAAAACGCGGCGGATTCGCCGGATCATTCATTGATACGATGGATAAAAAGCGATTTATTTGAAAAGATTGAGGGAACCTATGATATGATCGTTTCCAATCCTCCTTACATTCCGACGGGAGTTATTTCCTCGCTGATGGAAGAAGTGAGGGATTATGAGCCTTTGGAGGCTTTGGACGGAAAAGAGGACGGTCTTTTCTTTTACCGCAAGATAGCGGCAGAGGCATATCGTTTTTTGAGAAACGGGGGATATCTGTTTTTTGAAATCGGATGCGACCAAGCGGAAAAAGTAAGGCATATAATGGAAGGAAACGGATATCGGGATATTGCGGTTGTGAAAGATTTTGCCGGACTGGACAGGGTTGTCTATGGATGGAAAGGAATGGAGAAGCATGTTTGATAAATTAGAAGATTTATTGATTCGTTTTGAAGAAATATTGAGCGAACTCGGGGAACCGACGGTAACAAACAACCAGGAACGTTTCCGGGCGCTGATGAAGGAACAAAGCGACCTGACCCCTATCGTAGAAGCTTATAAAGAGTATAAAAAGTGCGGGCAGGATATTGAGGACAGCCTTTCGATGCTGGAAGAAGAAAATGATGAAGATATGCGCGATATGCTGAAAGAAGAATTAAATGCTTCTAAAAAGCGCGTGGAAGAACTGGAGCAGGAATTGAAAGTTCTTCTTCTTCCCAAAGACCCGAACGACGACAAGAATGTGATCGTGGAAATCAGGGCAGGAGCCGGAGGCGACGAGGCGGCGTTGTTTGCTGCGGAAATGTACCGGCTGTATGTGCATTATGCGGAAAGCCAGCGCTGGAAGGTAGAAACGATGAACGTGGACGAGATCGGGATCGGCGGCATGAAGGAGGTCAATTTTATGATTTCCGGGCAGGGAGCTTATTCCAAATTGAAATATGAAAGCGGCGTACACCGCGTACAGCGTGTGCCGGAGACGGAATCCGGCGGCCGTATCCATACTTCCACGATTACGGTAGCGGTTATGCCGGAAGTGGAAGATGTGGATGTGGTAATCGATGAGAAAGATATAAGGATCGATGTCATGAGGGCTTCCGGCAACGGAGGCCAGTGCGTCAATACAACGGACTCCGCCGTGCGCCTGACCCATTATCCTACAGGCATTGTGGTTTACAGCCAGACAGAAAAATCCCAGCTTCAGAATAAAGCAAAGGCATTTGCCCTGCTTCGTGCAAAACTGTACGATATCGAACAGCAGAAGGCCCATGATGCGGAAGCTGAATTGCGCCGGAGCCAGATTGGCACCGGGGATCGTTCGGAGAAGATAAGGACATATAATTTCCCCCAGGGAAGGGTGACGGACCACAGGATCAATCTGACATTGTATAAACTGGATAAGATTATGGACGGAGATATCCAGGAGATCCTGGACGCCTGCATCGCCGCCGACCAGGCCGCCAAATTGTTGAAGATGGGAGAAAATTAAAAAACGGCCTGGTCGGTTGGCCAGAGCCGCCAAATTGTTGAAGATGGGAGAAAATTAAAAAACGGCCTGGTCGGTTGGCCAGAGCCGCCAAACAACGATATCCTATATTGGTTTTTGGAAGCCAGTATAGGATATTTTCATAAAAAAGTACAATTTTTTCCCAAAAATCTTCTATTTTCTTTCCCGGACCATGAATTTATAATAAAATAAGAAAAGTATCATTTGGCGGGGGTACATAAGATGTTAAGGATTCTTTTGGTGGATGATGAAAGAACGGAACGGGAGGGAATTCGCTTCTTAATCGATAAATTCAATTTTCCGTTAAAAGTAGCAGAAGCGTCCAACGGGAAGAAAGCGCTGGAGTATATCAAGGAACATCCGGTGGATATCCTTCTTACCGATGTGAAGATGCCTTATATGGACGGGCTGGAACTGGCGCGGGCGGCCAATGGGTATAACAGCAGTCTTGTCATTATTGTTTTCAGTGCTTATGGGGAGTTTGAGTATGCCAGACAGGCCTGCGAGGTCAATGCGGTGAATTATTTATTAAAGCCGATCGAAGTGGAAGAGTTCCGCGAGGTGATGGAGAAAGTGATTGCTATCTGCAGGGAAAGGAGGCAATGGGAGGAGAAAAAGGAATCTTTGCTTGTGGCCGATAAAAGTCTGCTGCTTTTTAAGTTAATGAGTCCGAAAGCTTCCTGCGAGGAGATTGGAAAAAGCCTGGAAGCCTATGGGGTACATTTGCAGAATAAGTATATGGCTGTGATTTGCATTGAGACGGAGGAAAATTATTTTGAGCATTGCTATGATGATTTTTTGAAAATATTGGAAAAATCAGTTCCTATGGGTTATGAGTATATTAACCAATACCCTAATTTGGCGAATATCCTTCTTTATGGCGGGAACCGGATGGAGCAGGAGGGAATCGAACGGACGGCAGAAAAAATATATCGGGAGATGACGAGGCCGGGAAACGGGAAGGTGTCCATGATTGTAGGGAAACGCTGTCTGGGGTGGAAGGATTTCGGGAAGAATATGCAGGAAATCGAGCGGCTCCGGGAAGATACGTTCAGTTGTTTTTCCGGTGTGATTTATGCAGGAAAAGTACATAGGGGAAAGGAAGAACGGCTGACACAGACAGAGCGGATGAAACAGGAGGTCCTGAAAAGCGTAAGGAACCGGGATTTGGCGGCGGTAAAGGAACAGATGGCGGCTTATTTAAGCTGTTTGAAAGTTGAGAAATCTTCCAGCGCCATGTATGCCAAATATACTTTTTTGGATATTGTAAAGGCATTGTATGAGGAATATGGGATTTACCATAAAGGCATTCTGTTTGAAACGACGGAGGAGATTATGGGATGCAGCGGTTTGGATGAAGTAGAGGAGGCCTTTTACCGCGTGATGGAAAAGGCGGATTCCATGCAGCAGGATAAGGCGGCAGATGTGAGCCAGACCGTAGCGGAGATCATTCGGATGGTAAAAAATGAATATATGGAGGATTTGAGTTTGGAAGGGATTGCCGGAAAAGTATGCCTGACGCCGGCTTATGTCAGTTATATTTTTAAGCAGGAGACAGGGGTGAGCCTGATTAAGTATTTGACGGATTACAGGATGCAGCAGGCAAAGACGCTTTTGGAACAGGGGAAGATGAAGATTGTGGACGTGGGAAAGGCCTGCGGCTATCCAAACCAGTCCTATTTTAACCGGTTGTTTAAAAATCATTTTGGAGTAACGCCAAAACAATACAGGGAAGGTGCGACATAAAGCAGACGGGCCGAAGGACGGCATGGAGGATTGGTATGGGAAAAATGATATATAAGTTTTGGCATTGGTTTACGGGGAAGGCTTCCATAAGGAAAAAGCTGATTATCAGCTTTGCGGCATTGGTTTCCATTCCTATTTTTATTTTAGGGGTATATTCTTTCCATGTGTCCAGCCGGAATCTGCTGGAGCAGACAAAAAAGACAGTAGATAATAATTTGGATACGTTGGTAATGGAAATGGAAGCAAGGTTTGGGCGGGAAACAGATTTTACAAAGTTTCTCGCCTATCATCTTTCTTTCCGGGAAACTTTGGAAAAAAATCCTTTTGACAATGTGGAGATCGCCCAAGTGATGAATAAGACAGTGGAGCCTATTTTCTGGTATTTTATCAGCAGCGATTCCAATATAAAGAATATCCGTATTGTAACGCCTTATGTAAAGGATAAAGTAGGATCTTTTTTGGAACCTTCCGGGATATATGAAAAAGAGGCGTGGTACCAGGAACATCAGGAGAACTTCCGGACGAAATGGACGGTGGAAGGAGAGAGTCTGTATGCGACAAGGACGGTGCTGGATACGGCGACTACCAGCCGGCCCATCGGTGTGATGCGGACGGAATTTTTTTTGAACCGGATGATGGAACCGGTACGAAACATGGATTATCTGGAAAATGGAATTTTAATTATAGATGGGGAAGGGACGGTCATCGATTGGAAGAAGTCGCCGGATAAGGAGATCAACGAGCGGGTTTTGGAAATGGCAAAAAAAGTAGAAGGACAGGATGCGATCGAAGAAACGGTGCCCGGCTGTATTATGAAGGCAGGGATATTGGAAAGCACCGGCTGGAGGATTTACTATTATGTGGAAAAAGGGATGATATCCGGGCAGACCAATTCCATTTTGATATCCACCTTAGTAGTCGTACTTGCCTGTATGATGGTAGTGGTTGTTTTTATCAGTATTTTCTCCCGGACGCTGAGCAGGCGGCTTCTTGCTTTAAAGGAGCAGGCAGAAATCATTTCCGGAGGAAACCTGGAACATCCCTGTTATACCAAAGATACGGATGAAATCGGCATCGTAACGAATAGCCTCGGGCAGATGACGGAGCGGCTGAATGAAACGATCAATCAGGTGTATAAAATCGAGATAGAGAAAAAGGCGACAGAGCTGAAAGCGCTGCAGGCTATGATAAATCCCCATTTCCTCTATAACACGCTTTCTTCCGTCAAGTGGAAGGCGTTGAAGAAAGGGGAGGAGGAAATCAGCGGCATTACGGGGCTGCTTGCTAAATTTTACAGGACGATGCTGAACAATGGGCAGCCGGTGACTACGGTGGAAAGAGAATTGGAGAATGTCCGCGCATATGTGGAAATCTTACAGATGACAAAGGAGAAGGGGTTTGCGGTAGAATACCGGATTGATGAGAGCGGGCTTGGCTGCGAGATGCTGAATTTCCTTTTGCAGCCGATCGTGGAAAATGCGATAGAACACGGGATTGATTATATAGGGGAAGATGAGGGGGAGGGGATGGTGGCGGTGGAGTTCTGCAAAGAAGGGGAGCTGCTTGTTTTTTCGGTTTCTAATAACGGTCCGGTGATGGATGTGGGGATGTTGGAAGAGATTTTGGAAAAGCCGGGAAAGGGATATGGCATGTTTAATATCCAGCAGAGGATTGCTATTTATTATGGGGAAGGATGCGGGCTTTCGGTGAAGATTACAGAGGAGGGATATACTTGTTTTACGGTACGGATCAGGGAGAAAAAGGAATAGGAACATTACATGAAAAAGGAACAGATTTCTAAAAAATGTATTATATGAATGCCGGGGGAAAAACCTTAGAATGAGTATATCAAAGGAAAGGGAGGATAGTAAGGAATGAAAAGAAGGTTACTGGGCATTTTGTTGTGTACGGCTATGACGGCGTCGATGCTGGCCGGATGCGGAAGCAAGTCGGCGAATGGGGAAAGCCAGGAGGCGGCTGCTCCGGCAGACAGCGGTGAAGAAGCCGCAGGAGCAACCGCAGGAGCAGCCGCAGGAGCGGCGGAAGAAAGCGCCGGCGGAAAAACGGTGGTACGCATGAGCTATTGGAACAGCGAGGATACGATGTCGGCGATGCTGGATTATCTGGCAGAAGCGGTGCCGGATGTGGAGATCGAATATTTGTTTATAGACAATTCCAATTATGACACGATTGTGGATACGCAGCTGTCGGCAGAAGAAGGGCCGGATATTATCTGTGAATCCCCGGGTTCGGCGTTAAAACATGCAAGGCTTGGGTATTTGACATCTTTGGATGATCTGGCAGGAAAATATTCGGACGCGGGAACAAGTGTGTATGCATATGGCGGAAGCGTGTATGCGCTTCCTGGAATCAGCTGGTTTGAAGGGATTTTCTATAATAAGCAGTTGTTTGAAGACAACAATATTGAACTGCCCAAGACTTTTGACGAGTATATTGCAGTATGCAAACAGTTTCAGGAGCTGGGGATTACTCCTTTGGCAGCAGGTTTGAAATCCTGGGAGCCGATGCTGAAAAATTCCATGGCTTTTGTGGCAGCAGAATATCTTTCCACCGATGCGGGGAAGAATTTCGGCAGCGACTATAGGGAAGGAAAAGTAACGTTGGACGGCACATGGAATCCTTATCTGGAAAAATGGTCGGAGATGATAACAGAAGGTATTTATACAACGGATATGACGGGTATCGACCACGATCAGGCATTGGAACAGTTTGCTATGGGAGATGCTGCCATGTTCTGCTCCGGACCTTGGGACTTGGATGCGATTATGGCGAAGAATCCGGATCTGCAGATTGATATGATGCCTTTTTATGGACAGAGCGAAAGCGCGGGCTGGCTGATCGGCAGGCCGGGATGCGGGTTTGCGGTCAATGAGAATTCGGCGAACAAAGAAGCGGCAATGAAGGTGGTAGAGGCTATTTCCACCGTGGAAGGGCAGGCGGCTATGTGGGAGAATAACCAAGGCGGATCTTCCTATTTGGAAGGAGCATCCTTCGACCTTCCGGCGGCATATAACGGCGTATCCGAAGCATTGGCGGCAGGGAATGTATATTGCCCTTGGAACGAATGGGGCCCGGCAGCACCGGCGCATGAAGAATACGGCACCCAGATGCAGAGCTATCTTCTTGGGGCGCAGGATTTGCCGACTACGCTCCAGAATGTAGATGCGGCGGTAGCGGAACTGCTGTCTAAATAGGGTTGTATATAAAGCGGCATCCCGGCGAAGAATCGCCGGGTCAGTAGAAGCGCCTCAAATGAAAAAAGAAGTTTGGGGCGCTTTTTTTGTACAAGTGTAGATGGGAAGGAGCGGAAAATGAGGAAAACGGGCGTTAAAAAGAGGGAAGCGGGAACGCTGGGGTATTATTTCATTTTATTTATTCTGCCAGCGTTTTTGATTTATCTGTTGTTTAGCATCGTGCCGTTTTTATATACGGTGTTTTACAGCTTTACGGATTATACGGATATGAATCCGGTAAATCTGCATTTTGTCGGAATCAGCAATTACCGGAAGGTATTTGATACGCCGCTGATGACGACGGCAATTAAAAATTCGGTGGTTTATGCGATACTGCTGACTTCTTTTCAAACGATACTGGCGCTGCCTTTGGCGGTGGTATTGGATAAGAAGCTGAAAACAAGGAATCTGCTGCGGGCGGTTTATTTTTTCCCGGCGGTGTTCAGTTCCCTGATTATCGGGTATTTATGGAATTTTATTATGTCTTCTTCGGATTACGGGCTGGTAAATAATTTATTCCACCGGATGGGTTTGGAAACGTTTAATTTTTTTACAGCCAACAGGGCGTTGTTTTCCGTAATATTCACGCAGGTATGGCAGTGGACGGGATGGGCGATGGTCATTTATCTTGCCAATTTACAGAGTATTTCCAAGGATTTGCATGAGGCGGCGGATATTGACGGAGCGAGCGGTCTGCAGCGGTTTTTCTATATTACGCTTCCGCTGATGTGTCCTTCGGTAAAAATTATTGTGGTGACAGGGCTGATCGGGGGAATGAAAGTATTCGATATTATTTATTCCATGACCTCCGGGGGGCCGGGCAACGCTACGGAGACGGTGATGACGGTAATGATGAAGAAAGGCATTTCGGACGGGTTTTATTCCACCGGCGCGGCATTCGGCGTATGTTTCTTTGCAATCGTGCTGGTAATCAGTGCTTTGGTGACAAAATTGATGGGAAAATGGAGTGAGGCGATATCATGATAAAATATCAGATAAAATATCAGATAAAACGGAAAAGAAGTTTAGTGGTGACGGAAATCGTGATGATTTTTCTGGCGGTTATCTGGTTTGTCCCTATTTATTATTTGATTGTAACGACATTGAAAAGCCCCAAGGAGGCTGCGGCAAGCCCGCTCGCGCTGCCGAAAGTGTTTTTGGTGGAAAATTACGTGACGGCATGGCAGAACATGCAGTTTCCGAGAGCATTTGGGAATACACTGTTTATTACGGCAACGGCAGTTTTTTTCATCGTTATTTTCGCTTCCATGGCGGGGTATGCCTTGGCCAGGACAAAGACAAAGTGGGGGATGCGGTTCTTCCTCTTTTTCCTTGCAGGGCTGATCGTGCCTTTCCAGATGAATATCGTAAGTCTTTATAAGATCGTAAAGAGCTTTCATCTGATGAACAGCGCGTTTGCAGTAATTCTCGTCAACGTGGCGATCAATACGCCGCAGGGCGTGTTCCTATTTAAGGAATTTATCGAATCAACGATTCCAAAGGAGCTGGAAGAGGCGGCGGAAATCGACGGGTGTTCGGTAGGGAGGAAATTTTTTTCCATCGTGCTGCCTTTGCTAAAGCCGGTGATTTCTACGGTGGTTATTATCGTGACGCTGAATGTCTGGAATGAATTCATGACTCCGCTGCTGTTTTTGCAAAGCCGGGAGAAAGATGTGATTTTACAGGAGGTTTCGCGGAACATCGGGCAATTTTCCACGGACTGGACGGCGTTATTCCCGATGCTGATGCTGGGCGTGGCTCCGTTGATGGTTTTTTATGTGTTTATGCAGAAATATATTATTGCGGGCGTAGCGGCCGGGGCAGTGAAAGGCTAGGGATCAGGAATGGAAGTACGGGAAATTACGGAAGAGTTCGGAAGTATTATGGTATTGGTGCCGCATGAGGATGATGAGATTTTGATGTGTGCTGGAATTATGGAAAATGCGGTGAAGCATGGGGTGGAATTGACGGTGGTGGTGGCGACTAATGGGGACTATGGAAGCAGGGACGGCGCGGACGGCAGGGCGAGGCTGCGGGAGACTTTGGAAGGGCTGAAGGTGCTTGGAGTGCCGGAGGAGCAGGTCGTGTTCCTCGGGTATGCGGATACGGGGATGCCCGAAGAGGATAGTTTTTTGTTTGGGCTGTACCATGAAAAAGACGGGGAAAAAGTCCATCCTTCCCATTGCGGCACTTCGACTTACGGTTTGCCGGAGAAAGCGGAATTCCATATGGAAAATTATGGAGAACACGGCCTGTATACGAGGAACGGTTTCCGGGGGGATTTGAAGGAGGTTTTTATGAAGTTCCGGCCAGCGCATATTTTTACGACTTCGGAAGAGGATACCCACGGCGACCATAGCGGATTGTTCTTTTTTGCGAAGGATGTGCTGGAGGAGTGCAAAGGAGAAAAATATTTGCCGAAACTTTACTGCGGCATTGTGCATTCCCGGGCGGGAGATGGGAATTGGCCGAAGCGGGAAGGGGGAATGACTGTTTTTGACTCGCCGGAACTTTGGGCGGGCAGGAGGGAAAAGGATAAGGTGCTGGGGAAGCTGAAGTGGGAGGATCGCGTTGTTTTTCCTGTGCCGGATTCCATGAAAGGAAAGCGTTTGGAAGAAAATAAGAAAGCAGAGGCGCTGGCAAAACATGTCACGGCGTTAAAACCGGATGCATCGGATTTCCTTTACGCCTTTATCAAAGAGGAAGAGATTTTTTGGGAAATAGAAGAAGCGAGGAAAAGTGATGAAAGAAAATAAGGTGATCTACCCGGTGGAAGCATGGGATATTACGGAAGAAGAATTCCGGATGGAGCATGTTTACCGGAATGAGACGACGTTTGCGCTGTCCAACGGTTATATCGGAACAAGGGGAACTTTTGAAGAAGGGTATCCGTTTTCCGAGGACGAGGGGATGGAGGGGAATTTTATCAATGGTTTTTATGAAAGCGAAGAGATCCGTTATGGGGAATGGAACTACGGCTTTCCGACGAAGAGCCAGACACTTTTGAATCTGCCGAATGGAAAGACGGTAAAGCTGTTTCTCGGGGAAGATGAGTTCGATATGAGAAGAGGGAAGCTGGTCAAGAGCCGGAGGACGCTCCGCATGAAAGAAGGGGTGCTGGAAAGGGAGGCGGAGTGGGAAAGCCCTTCGGGAAAACGGGTATCTATCCGTACAAAGCGTCTGGTCTCTTTTGTATATAAAAATTTGATGGCGATGGAATATGAAGTGATACCGCTGAACTTTACCGGGAAAATTCGTCTGGTGTCGGTTTTGGACGGGGAGGTGGAGAACCATACGAGGAAAACAAATCCATTGGTGGATTATGGGCCGTTTGGGGAACACTTGCTGCAAGAAAGGATAGAGGCAAGGGGGGAAAGCCTTTATTATGAAGGCACGGCAAAAAACAGCGGACTTGCTATGGCCTGCGGCGCCGGCCATATTTTCAGCGCCGGGCAATATGACGTAAAGGCAGGAAAAGAAGGGAAGAAAGCATGGCTGGAATACGAAACGGAAGGGAAAAAGGGGGAAAAACTGATTCTTTTTAAATGGATTGCGTATACCAGTACGTTGGATTGGAAAGAAGGCGGCAGGGAAAAGATGGAGCCGTTTGTCCGGGAAGCGCTGCGGAGGGCAGAAGAGGAAGGCTTTGAAGAATTGCTGGAAAAGCAGAAGGTTTATATGGAAGCTTTCTGGAAAAAGGCGGATGTGGAAATTTCCGGGGATGAAAGGTTGCAGCAGGGGATCCGATTCAATTTGTTCCATGTGATGCAGGCCCTGGGCAGGGACGGCAGGACGGGAATGGGCGCCAAGGGATTGTCGGGAGAGGGCTATGAAGGGCATTATTTCTGGGATACGGAGATGTATGTCCTGCCAGTGTTTGTTTATACGGAGCCAGCGCTTGCAAAGGCGCTGCTGGATTTCCGCTATAATACGTTGGGGGAAGCGAGGAAAAGGGCAAGGGTATTGGGGCATGAAAAAGGAGCATTGTACCCCTGGCGGACGATTAACGGAGCGGAGGCTTCTACGTATTTTCCGCTGGGAACGGCGCAGTATCATATCAATGCGGATATTGCATATGCGTTTAAGCTTTATGTGGATGTATCGGGCGATTATGATTATTTGGAGAAAAGGGCGGCGGAAGTGCTGGTGGAGACGGCGAGGGTATGGGCGGACGTGGGCTGCTTTGTTCCTTCCAAAGGTGGACGTTATTGTATTTGCTCAGTGACCGGGCCGGATGAGTACAATGCCATTGTAGACAATAATTTTTATACGAACCTGATGGCGAGGGAGAATATCAAAGATGCCCTTTGGGCGCTGAAAGAAATCGGGAAGAGGAACCGGACAGCGCTGGAAGAGCTTTCCTGCCGCTTGGGGATTACCGGGGAGGAAACGGAATATTGGGAAAAAATTGTAGAGAAGATGTATTTTCCCTATGATGGGGAACGGCAGATCTATCCGCTGGATGATGGGTTTATGATGCGCAAACCTTGGGATGAAAGCAAAATTCCCGAAGAGAAAAGACATCTGCTTTACGAAAATTATCATCCTCTTTTTATTTACAGGCAGCGGATGTCAAAACAGGCGGATGCCATTTTAGGCATGTTGCTGCACTGCGACCTGTTTTCTGTGGAAGAGCTGCGGCGGAATTATGATTTTTATCAGGAAGTAACTCTGCATCATTCGTCGCTTTCCACTTGTATTTTCGGTATGCTGGCCTGCCGGATCGGATACCGGGAAGAGGCGTACCGGTATTTTGCGGAGTCGGCGCGGATGGATCTGGACGATTACCACGATAATTTTTATGCCGGCATCCATGCGGCTAATATGGCGGGAACCTGGCAGGCGATTGTCTTTGGTTTCGGCGGGGTAAGGGTATATAACGGCATGCTTTTGATAGAGCCTTTTCTGCCGGAAGCGTGGGAGGGCTATTCGTTCCGCATTTCCTATCAGGGAAGTCAGTTAAAGATTTCCACCCGAAGAAATGGAACAGAAGTGGAGCTGGAAAATGATGTTCCGGTATGCTTTATGGCAAGGGGCGCGGAAAAAGAGTTGAAAAGAAAAGGAGAAAAGTGGATTGAAGAAATATCGGGGGATTTTTTTTGACTGGGACGGAACGGCAGTGATTTCCCGCAAAGCGCCGGCAGAGGAAGCAGCGGCCGCTATGAAAGGACTGCTGGCCCAGGGAGTGAATCTGGTAATCGTGAGCGGTACCACTTATGAGAATATAGCGGGCGGAAAGCTGGAGACATATTTTACGGAAGGGGAATTGGACCATCTATATCTGGGGCTGGGAAGAGGGGCATATAATTACCGGTTCGAGAAGGGGAAGCCGGTGGTGTTTGCCGACCGGATACCCGACAGGGAAGGGATCTTGCGCATCCATGACGCGGCTTACGGAGTTCACCGGGAGCTTTTGGCGGCTCATGGGCTGGAAACCGACATCGTGTTTTGCCGCCCGAATTATTGCAAGATCGATCTTATGGCGGGATCGGATCGGGGGGACCAGCTTTTTATGCAGGAGAGCGAGATCGATTCGCTAAAGGCAATTTTGAATGCCCATGGCATAAAAGGAGGCCTTGGCGAACTGCTGGAGATTGCCCGCAAAGCGGGGCAAAACTGTGGAATAGAAATAAAGGCAACCTGCGACGCGAAATATCTGGAGGCAGGAATCAGCGACAAAAGCGATAATGCAGATACTATTTTAGACGAACTGGAGAAACGCTTTCAGATCAAAGGAGAAGAATGCTGTTTCTGGGGCGATGAATTTGTAGGGCTGGAAGAAGGAATTTACGGGAGCGACAGCTTTATGATTACGGAGAAGACGAAGAACGGCGATTTTTACGACGTGTCCTCCGTAAACGGCAGAAGGCCGGAGAACGTGCAGCAGATCGGGGGAGGCGTGGAACGTTTTTTGAATTTTTTAAAAGAGCAGAGGGGACAATAGGGAAAAACAGGAATAGGCGGAAGAAAAAAAGATCGGTTCATTCGAAAATGAATGGGCCGATTTTTTTCGTGTGCCGGAAAACGGGGTGAAAAAATGTTTGAGGAGTGGGAAAATGGGAAAATTTCGGCAAGGGCAACGGTAGATTTCCGCAGAAAACAGGTTTTCTGGCACAAAGGATACCCGGAAAAAGGCGATATATACCATAATGTGACAAAAGAACTTCTTTTTTTGCTATACTAACGAAAAGAAATAAATAAAAAATTTTTGCAAAAGCGAAAAAGGAGTGGATGTTGCATATGGAAAGTTGGAAAAGGAAATGGAGATCTTGCCGTCAGGATTTGATCAAAAGGCGTTTAGGGGGCATTGTGCTTATAGTCGCCACGATACCTGCAGTGAAAATGCTGGAAGGGGATGCGACCATAGCTTTGCTTACCATACCGTTAGGGCTGTATATGATTTTTGGAAAGCCGATGGATGAGTTTTATTAATATCAGGGGATGCTCTAAAACTTCTTATATATATTTTCTGTCGGATCAGGCCTGGCTGCGATATATTGCAGCCGGGCCTGATTCTTCATTTTACAATAAAGCTGGCCCGCGGAGCGTGGCAGCGTTTGTCCATAAGCGAATACTGATTGTACACAATGCAAACTTGCATCCGAAGACAAAATAATTTATACTGTAGCAGGAAGTATATGGAAAAGAGAATTTGTGCAGAAAACAACGCGGAAATGAGGGAAGAATGAAGATCAGACGGGCAAAGGAAAAGGATATTGACAGAATACATGAACTTCTGGTACAGGTATGTCTGGTCCACCATAGGGGGCGGCCGGATTTATTCCAAGGGGATCATAACAGAAAATATACGGATGATCAGCTCAAAGAGATCCTGAACGATGAAAAAAGGCCGGTTTTTGTTGCGGCAGACGAGAGGGACAAAGTGCTTGGTTATGCATTCTGTATTTTTCAGCAGTATATCAACGATAATATCATGACGGATATCAAGACATTATATATTGATGATTTATGCGTGGACGAGGAATGCAGGGGGCAGCATATCGGGAAAAAGTTGTATGACCGGATTCTGGAATTCGCGAAGGAGCAGGGCTGTTATAACGTAACGCTGAATGTATGGAGCTGTAATGAGGCGGCGATGAAATTCTATGAAAAATGCGGATTAAAACCGCAGAAAGTCGGAATGGAAACGATATTATAGGGCAGGAACCGAAAAATGACAAAAGAGAAAACAATAATGATTTTGGATATGCTGGATCAGGAATATGGGACGACGAAAGAGGGGTTTCTCCATCAGGAGGATTGGCAGCTCCTAATTGCCATTATGTTGAGCGCCCAGAGTACCGACAAACAGGTGGATGAGGTTCTTCCCGGCCTGTGGGAGCGTTTTCCCGATATGGAGGCGGTGATGCTGGCATCTGTAGAAGAGGTGGAGAATGCCATCAAAAGTATCGGCTTATACAAAGTCAAGGCAAAAAACATAAAAAAATGTTGTGAAAAGCTTTGGAAGGATTATGATAAAAAAGTGCCGAAAAATATGGATGCACTGGTGGGGCTTCCCGGGGTGGGAAGGAAAACGGCGACTTTATTTCTGGCTGATGCCTACGGGGTGCCGGGTGTGACAGTGGATACCCATGTATTCCGCATTTCCAAAAGAATCGGGTGGGCGGAAGGAAAAAATCCGGTGCAGGTGGAGAAAGAACTGATGAAGACGCTGCCGGAGGAACATTGGAACCGGATCAATTTTCAGCTGATTTATCATGGGAGAAGCGTATGTACGGCAAGAAAGGCTCATTGTGAAAACTGTGTGTTGGAACAATGGTGTGAGAAGAGGATTTAATGGACAATCATAACAGGAGTCAGGCGAAAAAAGTCCTGAAACAATATTTTGGATATGATTCCTTCCGGGAAGGGCAGGAGGAACTGATAGAAAGCATATTAAATGGGAAGGATACTTTTGGCATTATGCCTACAGGCGCGGGAAAATCCATATGCTTTCAAGTTCCTGCCCTTATTATGGAGGGAATTACCCTTGTGGTCTCCCCGCTGATCTCTTTGATGAAAGATCAGGTGGAGGGATTGAACCAGGCGGGGGTACACGCGGCATATTTGAACAGTTCTTTGACCGCCGGGCAGTACCGGAAGGCGCTGGAGTTCGCGAAGCAGGGAAGGTATAAGTTGATTTATGTAGCGCCGGAAAGGCTGGATACCGACTTGTTTTTGGAATTTGCATTATATGCGGATATTTCCATGCTTGTAATTGATGAAGCGCACTGCGTTTCCCAATGGGGGCAGGACTTCCGCCCCAGTTATTTAAAAATCGTGGCTTTTATCAAAAAACTGTCCAAACGGCCGGTGATCAGCGCGTTTACGGCTACAGCCACGCGGGAGGTCAGGGATGATATTATTGATCTGCTGTTGCTGCAGGAACCAAAAGTAGTGACGACGGGGTTTGACCGTCCGAACTTGTATTTTGCCGTGCAGTCGCCAAAGGATAAGTATGCGTCTATGAAGAATTTTCTGGAACTGCACACAGGGCAGAGCGGAATCATTTATTGCCTGACAAGGAAATATGTGGAAGAGATCTATGAGAGGCTGAAGGCAGATGGATTTTCCGTTGCCAAATACCACGCGGGGATGGGGGACGGAGAACGGAAAACAAGCCAGGAAGATTTTATATACAGCCGGGTGGAGATTATGGTGGCCACCAATGCTTTCGGCATGGGGATCGATAAATCAGACGTGCGTTTTGTCGTGCATTATAATATGCCGAAAAATATGGAAAGCTATTATCAGGAAGCCGGACGGGCCGGAAGGGACGGCGAGGCGGCGGAATGCGTCCTGTTCTATGCCGGACAGGATGTGGTTACCAACCAGTTTTTTATCGACCACAATAAAGACAACCAGGAACTGGATGAAATAACGAGAAGGATTGTGGAAGAGAGGGACAGGGACAGGCTCAGGAAGATGACGTTTTACTGTTTTACCAATGAATGCCTGAGGGACTATATGCTGCGGTATTTTGGGGAATACGGAAGCGGTTATTGTGGAAACTGCGCAAATTGCCTGAGCCAGTTTGAAACGGTGGATGTGACGGAGATTGCAGAAAGCCTTCTGGGCTGTGTACAAAGCAGCGGGCAGAGGTTTGGAACCAATGTAATCGTGGATACGGTGCATGGGGCGAACACGGCAAAGATCCGCAATTACAGGATGGACGGGAATCCCCATTACGGGGAATTGTCCAAGACGCCGGTTTATAAACTGCGGAAAGTCATCAATCATTTACAGTTATATGGTTATTTGAATGTGACCAATGATGAATATGCCATCGTAAAACTGACGGAGAAATCGGCATCGGTGCTTTCCGGGGAAGAACGGATCGAGATGAAGATGGCAAAAGAGCAGGAACATCCGGCCAGAATAAAAACAAAGAAGAAACGGAAAGGGATGGCTTTCGGGGATTATGAGTTTAACAGGCAGGAAGAAGAACTGTTCGAAAAACTGCGGATGCTACGTACGGAAATTGCGAAGGAAGAAAAAGTACCGCCCTACATTGTTTTTTCGGATCGGACTCTGGTGCATATGTGCATCGTGAAACCGGAGACAAAGGGAGAGATGCTGTCGGTAACAGGAGTCGGGGAATTTAAGTATGAAAAATACGGAGAAAGGTTTCTGGACTGTATAGCAGGGAAGTGAAAACTTATTCTTTCGTGCTGCAAAGGATAAGGAAAGATGGACATAATACATAAGGCAGGACGGGCGAGGGTCTGTGACAGAAAAAGGAAAAGAGGATATACAATGGAAATCGAATGGAAGGAACTTGGAATAGAGGATGAAGGGATCATACAACATTATTATGATATGGAGCCGGTAAGGAACTGTGAGTTTACGTATGCCAATAATTTTTTGTGGGCTCCTTTTTATGATATACATTACGCAGTGGTGGAAGACATGCTTGTTTTTCTTTCGGAAGAGGATGGGCTGTCTGTCAGCTTTCCTTTGGGAAAAGGGGATTTGAAGAAGACGGTGGACGTTTTGATGGAATTTTTCAGGGAAAAAGGAATGCCTTTTCAGATGCACCTGGTATCACCAACACAGTTTGAAAGGCTGGAAAAGCTTTATCCGGGCAGATTCCAAATAGTTTACGACAGGGATTCTGCAGATTATGTTTATGAAACGGAACGGTTAATCTCTCTGGCAGGGAAGAAACTGCATGGGAAGAGGAACCATATCAACCGCTTTAAGGAAAATTACCCTGACTGGTCTTATGAAGAAATTTCGGATGAAAATATGGAAGAGTGTATCGCCATGGCAGAGATTTGGCGTCAGCAGAACGGCTGCATGGAAAAAGGGGAAAAACATAATGAGTTCTGTGTAACGCTTAATGCCTTGCGGTGCAGGGAAAAACTCGGGCTGCGCGGAGGATTGATCCGGGCGGGAGGCAGGGTGGTTGCTTTTTCTCTTGGAGAGCCATGCGGGGACGATATGTTTGTCGTGCATATTGAAAAGGCATTTGCCGATGTGCAGGGCGCCTATCCGATGATCAACCAGCAGTTTGCGGAACATGAAGCTTCCGGTTATAAATATATCAACCGGGAAGAGGATACGGGCGAAGAAGGCCTCAGAAAAGCAAAGTTGTCCTATGATCCTGTATTCCTCATGGAAAAGGGATTGGTAACGGAGGGATAAGGAATGGAACAGGCAAAAAGGATGCTGGAATTTATTGAAAAGAGTCCGAGCTGCTACCATGCAGTGGAAAATGTGCAAAAGGAGCTGGAAGAGGCAGGGTATGTGCCTCTTATGGAAAACCGGGAATGGGAGCTTTCCTTTGGGGGGAAATATTATGTTACCAGAAACGGTTCGTCTCTGATCGCTTTTTCCATTCCCAAAGGAAAAGCAGCGGGAGGGAAGGACGGCGGGAAAAGAATTGCCGGGATGGAGCTGGCAGGGTTCCATATGATTGCTTCCCATAGCGATTCTCCCTGTTTTAAAATAAAAGAGGAGCCGGAAATAAAAGTGGAAGACCGGTATGTGAAGCTGAATGTGGAAAAATACGGGGGAATGATTCTTTCCACATGGCTGGATCGTCCCCTGTCGGCTGCCGGACGGGTAGCTGTTGCGGACGGCAGGGGAAATATTGCCGTAAAAAATGTTGACGCGGATAAAGATTTATTTGTGATTCCCAATGTGGCGATCCATATGAACCGGGATATGAACAAGGGCGTGGAGTATAATGTTCAGACGGATATGCTTCCTTTGTACGGGGGAGCGGAGAAGGAAGGTTCTTTCCGGGAGCTGATTGCCAGAGCGGCAGGGGTGGAAAGCGGGGATATTCTTGGCAGCGACCTGTTTTTATATAACCGGGAAAAGGGAAGGGCATTTGGAGCGAAAGGGGAATTCCTATGCGCTCCCAGGCTGGATGACTTAGAGTGTGTTTATGCATCCTTACAGGCGATGTGCCATGCCGTGCCGCAAAGATATATGAATCTGATGATTGTGTTCGATAATGAAGAGGTGGGAAGTGCGACGAGGCAGGGAGCGGCTTCTACCTTTTTACAGGATACACTGAAAAGAATATGTCTGGCCATGGGAATTGGGGAAGACGGTTATCATAGGCTGCTGGCGGACAGCTTTATGATCTCTGCGGACAATGCCCACGCAGTGCATCCCAACCATCCGGAGAAAGCCGATCCTACCAACCGCCCTTACTTAAACGGGGGAATTGTCATCAAATACCACGGAAGCCAGAAATATACGACGGATGCGGTTTCCGCGGCGGTGATGAAGGATATTTGCAAAAAGGCGGAGGTTCCCTGCCAAATGTATGCAAACCGTTCGGATATTGCCGGAGGCTCTACGCTGGGGAATCTGTCTGCGACCCAGGTTCCAGTTTGCACTGTGGATATCGGCCTGCCGCAGCTGGCGATGCATTCGGCTTATGAGACGGCGGGAGCAAAAGACGTGGAGTACATGATCCGGGCGATGGAGTGTTTTTATAAGGAATGAGGTGCATATAATAAAAAAAGCATATGTATACAAGGTTATCTTATGAATTCACAAAAATTGGAAAATTTATTGAATCTTGCGCTGGATTCTTCAGCGGAAGAGAGGGAAAAGTCCCTAGGGCTGGATACGGGTTATGACGCGGCGGATGACCGCTGGGAGCTGATTGTAAAGTATAATGGAAACTTAAAAAGGCTGGACGGCTCCGTCATCGGTATCGAAGAACTGATCGCAGGATATGCGATTGTCACGATACCACAGAACCTGATCGGATCTTTTGTGGAACTGGAAGAAGTGGAATATGTGGAAATGCCGAAAAGGCTTTATTTTTCTATACAACGAGGGAAGGAGGCTTCCTGCATTCTGCCGGTAACGGTAAGGGAGCCGTATTTGACCGGCTTGGGAACGCTGGTGGCAGTTATTGATTCCGGTATAGACTATTCCCGGATGGATTTCAGGAACAGGGATGGGAGTACCCGGATCAAATTCTTATGGGATCAAAGCCTGACACCGGAGGAGGGCAGCGGAATGCGTCCGCCGGAGGGGTATCAGATCGGCGTGGAGTTCAACCAGGAACAGATCAATGAAGCGCTGGAGGCAGAAGGAGAAGGGCGGTTCAGTAAAGTTCCGAGCCGGGATGTGACAGGGCATGGAACCGCAGTGGCCGAAATTGCTGCAGGAAACGGAATGTCATCCGAAGGAAGATATGCGGGAGTGGCTCCGCAAGCAGATCTGATTGTTGTAAAGCTGGGAAGTCCAAGGCAGGAATCCTTCCCAAGGACAACGGAATTGATGCGCGCCTTGGATTATGTAGTAAAAAAATCGGTGGAGCTGGCGAAACCGACAGCGATTAATTTAAGTTTTGGAAATACCTATGGCTCCCATGACGGGACATCTTTGCTAGAACGGTTTATAGATAATGTTTCGGAGATCGGACAAAACGTGATCTGCGTAGGAAGCGGCAATGAAGGGGCGGCAGGGGGGCATACGGCAGGGGAGGTAAAAGATGCGGTAAGGGTAGAACTGGCGGTAGCGCCCTATGAGCGTACAGTCAATGTACAGCTCTGGAAAGAATATGCGGATATATTCCGTATTACCCTGATATCGCCCGGCGGGGAACGGCAAATTGTGGAAACGGAACAGGGAGGAACGATACGCCTGTCGATGGAACAGACACAGCTTCTTATCTATATTGGCGAACCGGCGCCATATTCTGTGAACCAGGAAATTTATTTCGACTTTATTCCAAAACAAAATTATATTGATTCCGGGGTTTGGACATTCCTGCTGGAGCCTTTGAAGGTCGTGACCGGGAATTATTATTTTTATCTTCCAAGCAGCGTGGTATTAAACAGCGGTACGCGTTTTTATGCCCCGACTCCCGAAGTGACCTTCACGATTCCCTCTACGTCCAGGAGAGTGATTACGGTAGGAGCTTATCATGCGGTATATGATTCCTATGCGGATTTTTCAGGACGGGGCTATCTGCTGGAGAACCGGATGGAAGGACTGGTGGCTAACGAAAGCGTAAAACCGGATTTGGCGGCGCCGGGTGTCGGCATTGTGATCAGCGACGGTTATGGGGGAACGCAGGAAGTAACAGGGACTTCTTTTGCGGCGCCCTTTGTAACGGGAGCGGCCGCATTGATGATGGAGTGGGGGGAGGGAGTTATAATAAGGTTACGTTAGTAAGAAGCCCATAAACAAAGGGGATTCCGCTAATTCAGTCCTAATAAAAAATACTGGTTTTATTCAGAAGTTTGGTTAGGACAGGCCTGTTTATAATCATATTTTGGAGTAAAATCGCATGATGTAGCAATTATGTAACATAAGGAGGGTTGTTTGCGGTAATAAGCTACAAAATGCAAAAAATTTTTGGTGGGACTAAATTAGCCTTCTTCTATGCAGGCTCTTTTAGTCCCGCTTTTTTCGCCCGGAAAAGGCTGGAAAAGGAAATTGCAGGATAGAGGCTGATTTAGCTGCCGCACAAGAACAGAGGAGGTAAGTGAACAGTCCTGCTTTTATCCAAGTGTCATGTGAAATTGACACCATGGGCAGTCGCCAAGGTTCAGCAAGCCTGACCTTGGCTCGTTGCCTGCATGAGAATCCAATGTAACCAAAATAACAAATTCAACAAGAGAAAGGAAGCAATAGAATGGGCAAGGTTTTAGGAATTGTAAACAGAAAGGGCGGGGTAGGTAAGACCACGACCGCCACAACCCTGTCATATCTGCTGTCTAAGGAGGGCTGTAAGGTCGCATTGATTGACTTTGACGGGCAGAGGCACACAACGAAACTATGCGGAGTGACCGCACCGGAGCAGCTTTCCGTGACAATCTATGATATTTTGAAGTGTATCGTGATGAATGAGGAACTGCCGGACAAGGAGTCCTACATGATAAGGACGGAGACAGGGGTAGATTTAATTCCGGCGAATAATAAGCTGGATAACTTTGACAAGCTGATGTGTGATACTGATTTTGCAGAATACAAGCTGAAAGAGTTTGTGGACACCATTAAGGAGCAGTATGACTACATCCTCATTGACGGGATGCCTAAGATGGGGACAGCCATGATAAATGTGATGATATGCGCTGATAGCCTGATTATTCCGGTACAGTCGGAAACACTGGCGGTAGAAGGAATGGCAGAGTTTTTAAGGGCCTTCCACAGAATCAAGAGCCATGCAAATGCCAGATTGGAAATCGAGGGAATCCTTATCACCATGGATAATGAACGGACAAGGGTATCAAAGCGTGTGAAAGCACAGTTACAGCAGGCACTTGGGGAAAAAGTGCGTATTTTTACAAACAGTATTCCCCGGTCTATTAAAGTGCCGGAGGCTGTGGAGTATGGTATGACGATCTGTGAGTATGAACCGGATAATCCGGCGGCGAAAGCCTATGAAAAATTTGTAAAGGAGTTGATGGGAAATGGCGACCAGAACACCAAAGATACCGGCAAGAAGCACATTGCTTAATTCGTCTCTGGACGGTATGGACGACCTCTTTGATTTTAAGACCAAGGAAGAATTAAGCCAGCCGGAGGAGAAGAACGGAGAAACGGGAATCACGGAGATGGACTTTGCCGTGATGGAGCCGCTTCCAAATCATAAGTTCAAGCTTTATACCGGACAACGGCTTCAGGACATGGTAGACAGCATCCGTGAGTTCGGTATTTTAGAACCGCTTATTGTGTGGGTGCATGACGGGAAAAACACGATTTTAAGCGGACATAACAGACAGAACGCAGGAAGTATCGCCGGACTTACCAAAGGTCCGGTCATCATCAAGGAAAATCTGACCTATGAGGATGCGGTTCTGATTGCGACAGAGACAAATCTGCGCCAGCGCTCCTTTGATGATTTAAGCCCTTCTGAAAAGGCATACTGCCTGAAACAGCACTATGACGCAATCAAAAGCCAAGGGCGGAGAAATGACCTGATAAAAGAGATTGAAGAACTCGTAAACCCGCATGAAATCGGGGAAAATGGGACTTCGTTGGAAAACCCAAAGAAGTCAGATGCAGGGGCAGCCGTCAGCGAGGAATATGGATTAAGCAAAGATCGTATTGCGCGGTATCTCAGGATAGCAACTTTAATCACACCACTGCTTGATTGTCTGGACGCAAAGACACTTGGCTTTGAAGCAGCCTATGATATTTCATTCGTGAAAGAAGAAATGCAGCCTGTGATTGCGGAATTGATTGTGAATGATAACTGCCGCATAGATACCAAAAAATCAACCCTTATCCATGACTATGCCAAGAAAGGCAAGCTGACAGAGGAACTGTTGCGGCAGATTATTACCGGAGAAAAAACGAAGGCTGCAAGAAGCAGCAGCCCGAGACCCATCAAAATCAAGGAGACAGTCATTAACAGATTTTTTGGCAGCGAGCAGAGCAGAAAGGAAATCGAGGATACGATTGTAAAGGCACTGGAGTTTTATTTCGCTCAGAATGGCGAAAATCCGGAGAAAAAGGTTGGGTAGAGAAACTTACCTTGCAGACCTGTACCGTCAGTCAGTACAGGCATTGACACAGAACAGGACAGAGTGGATGGGGCTTTTGTCCAGTGTGTCAAAGTATTACAAGATGTCCTTTGACAAGAACGTGCTGATTTATGTGCAGAGGCCGGATGCGGGACTTCTTGCAACGAAGATGGGCTGGGAGAAGCAGACCGGAAGATATTTGAAGGCTGGTTCCAAAGGCATCGGCGTTGTGGATATGAACAATCCGAAAGCCACGCTTGCTTACTATTTTGACCTCGCAGATACCCGTGGAGATTATGAGGGATTTCGGAAAGCCATGAGTGCCGTCTGGTCTTTGGAAAGGCAGTATCAACCGGAAATCTTAGACCGTTTCCGTAAACAGTTTGGGACAGACGAAAATAACATTGAAAACTGTCTCTGCCAGCTTGCCGGTATGCAGGCGGACGCATTTCTTGAAAAATATCTTTCCCGTGTGGAGGTCAAAGATGAGAACAGTGTGCTGTATGGGCTTCCTGCCGGGGCAGTGCAGGCGGAGTTTGCAAAACTTGTATCAGACAGTGCAGCTTACATTGTTTTCAGGAAATGCAGAATCAGGACAGAGATTTTTGAGGAGACAGGAGCCTTTGAGAATATCAGCCATTTTGGGAGTCTGGAACTGTTCATGGGACTTGGGTATTATTCCTGTGCCATAGCAAGACCGGTATTGTCAGAGATACATAAACAGATTGAGGAAATCAAGGAAGAAAGGAGCCAGAGATATGAGCCGGGAACCGTTAGCGAAACTGGAATACACGAAAGGGGAGGACGGGATGCTGTATCCGAACCTTCAGATATCCGTGAACAAGGAGTACGACATAAGACCGACAGGGATGTTCGGGAGAAGGTGGAAGGACTACATGAAGTCAAAGCACCCGCAGAGACTGTCGGAGCTGATCGCACTGGGGCAGATAAACGAGATGATAGCCAGGGTGGACGGGGAGGCAGAAGCGAAGAAAGAAAAGCTGATACAGCAGCTTCTGGAGGCACAGCCGATGCCGGAGACCGAGGATACGCTGGAGAGAGCCGGACATATGGAGATGATAACCAGACAGGCGGAGGAGATCATTCTGCACGAGGTAGTGTATCAGCTCCGATAGCGGAAGCCGGTGCATTACGGGAAAAAGATGTAACACCGGGAGCAAATCTGTCAGCAGAGTCTGAACCCGAGAAAAAGAATACAGAAAAATCATCAGGGGAATCCGAAGCGGAACATACCGCAGAGGGTTCCTCTTTTCATATTCCGCAGTCAGCGACAAAAGAGAATATCAGGGAGCATAAGGACTGGGCTTTTGTGCAGAGTCTTTTGACAGATACCGGCGTTTATCCCATGGAACTGTATGACCATATCAATCAGATATTTCATACGGATGCACCTATGGAACAGAAACGGGACGCTGTGCGGGATATTTATCTGGATTACGGATTTCAGCAGAGCAGTGACCGGACGCATGGCATCATGCCGGGAAAGGATGAGGCAGACTTCTTTTTCGGTGAGGACGGGTTTGTGCGGCTGTCATGGGATGTGATTGCGTATGTGATTGAATCGCTTATGGAACACGGCGAGTATGTACCTTTTCAGTCGCCCTCAGAGGAAGAGGATGCCATTGGCGATTTCAACATCCCTGATGAGATAGAGGATATGCAGTCCGGTTCCAGAAAAGGAGATGAAGAAGGGCAGCTCAGCCTGTTTGAACTTTATCCCGGTCCTTACGCAGATGACGGGAAAGGGGGCGACCAGATACTTCCGGAGGAAGCAGAACCGGAGGAAATAAAGACAGGATATATGCCGTTTCCGGTGGGAAGCAGGATTGCGTATGACGACCGGATTTTTGAAGTGCTTCAGTATCTGGACGATAACCATACGGTTGAACTGGGCGATATAGAGCAGCTACAGGGACTTCACGACTATAAGATCATAGAAAGACTTCCAGTGGCTCTGATTGAAAATGCAGAGCTTCTGCAGCCTTTTTACTTAGAGGGGGAAGAGGCGCAGGCGGTTGTGCAGGCCACAGGGGATGGAGATTTTTCGGAAGCATTGAATTATCACTATCGGCCGGAGCATTGTCTGTACGAGGGCGGCCCTAAAGCAAAGTTCCGCAATAACATGGAAGCAATCAGACTTCTGAAACAGTTACAGCAGGAGAACCGTATCGCAACTGCGGAGGAACAGATTATTTTAGCCCGTTTTGTTGGCTGGGGCGGGCTTGCCAATGCCCTGACACCCGGAAAGGAAGGCTGGGAAAAGGAATATGGTGAGATTTCAGAATTGCTGACAGAGGAGGAAATGCAGTCGGCATCGGCTTCCACTCTGACCTCTTATTATACGGATCAGAAGGTCATCGGGTTTATTTATCAGGCCCTTTACCAGTTTGGCTTCCGTTCAGGAAACATTCTGGATCCGGCACTGGGAACAGGCAATTTCTTTTCCGCTTTGCCGGAAAGTATGAACCAGTCAAAACTCTATGGCGTGGAACTGGAACCCATTGCAGGGGGCATTGCAAGGAAATTATATCCGCAGGCAGACATTCTTATCAAGGGGTACGAGGACACAGAGTTTTCCGACAGCTTCTTTGATGTGGTAGTGGGGAATGTGCCATTTCACAGTATCAAGGTCAGTGATAGACGATATGACCGCTATCACTTCAAGATACACGACTATTTTCTGGCGAAAAGTCTGGATAAGGTAAGAAGCGGAGGCATCCTTGCAGTCATTACCACGAAATTTACCATGGATAAGGAGAACCAGTCCGTGCGCAAATATATTGCACAGAGGGCGGAACTGATCGGTGCCATCCGCCTGCCGGAAAATGCGTTCAGACAGATAGCGGGAACAGATGTAACTACGGACATCTTATTTTTGAAAAAGCGGGAACAGGAAATCATTCCGGACGAGAGGAATACGCCGTGGCTCTCCGTGGAGAGGGATGAAAACGGAATTCCCTACAACAGTTATTTCATTGACCACCCGGAGATGGTGCTGGGGACTATGGCACAGGAAACCGGTATGTATGGAAGACATGATTTTGTGACCTGTAAGCCTTATTCTGACAGGGAATTGGGTGAACTATTAGAAGAAGCAATCGGCAGGCTCCATGGACAGTATGAGGAACCGGAAAGCGAACTTTCGGACGATAAGGACACGGTTATCAAAGAGTGGCTTCCTGCAGCGTCGGATGTTAAGAATTACAGTTATACCAAGGTGGGGGACGTTTTCTATTACCGGGAGGATTCCCGTATGTACCGTCAGGAGCTGACGGGGAAGAAGGCAGAGAGGGTGGACGGAATGCTCCGCATCCGGGATGCCTTGCGGGAATTGATGGATTTTCAGCTTCACGGCGATTCTGAATTGGGATGGGAGCTGCCCACTGTGGAGTACGAGAAAAGGCTGAAAGAATTGTTAGACCGCCTGAACCGGGAGTATGACGGTTATACGAAGAAATATGGGTATCTCAATTCGCAGGGGAATGTCATGGCATTTTCCAAAGATGCAGACGCACCTCTGCTTCGTTCCATTGAGGAGGAAGTCAAGGACGAGCATGGGAAAAAGGTAAAAGGCGAGTACAAAAAGACGGCGGTATTCCAGAAAGCCACAATCCGGCCAAAGAGTATGCCGAAAACGGCTGACAATGTGGAAGAAGCCCTGCGGATTACCTTAAATTTCAAGGGAAAATTTGACCTTGATTATATGCAGTTTTTGTACCGCAAGGACGGCCAGATATGCAGCAAGGAGGATATTCTGGAGGAACTGGGAGAGCGTGTATATCAGGATCCGGCGAAGTGGAAGGAAGGAGACGCCACGTCCGGCTGGGTGCTTGCAGAGGAATATCTGAGCGGTCATGTGAAGGAGAAACTGGCGCAGGCTGTCCTGGTGGCAGAGGAGTACCCGGAGTGGTTTGGGCGGAACGTGGAGGCATTAGAACAGGTGCAGCCGGAACCGTTAAAGCCGGAGGACATCAGTTTCGTGCTTGGTTCCACATGGATACCGGTGAAATATTATCAGGACTTTATGTATGAGAAGTTTGCAACGAGCAAGCACAACAGGGACGGCAGTATCCATATTGAGTTTGCGGAATATACTGGAACCTTTTTTATCACAAACAAAGGAGCAGAGAAAGATTCCATTGCAGTAAACAGCACTTATGGAACGGAACGACTGAATGCTTACGAAATCATGGAATACACCCTAAACCTGAAAACGGTGGAAGTGCGTGACCGACAGGAGTACGAGGACCCGGAGACTGGGGAGGAAAAGGTGCGGTATGTGCTGAATAAGCGGGAAACCCTGCTTGCAAGGGAGAAGCAGGCACAGATCAAAATGGAGTTTGAGTCATGGCTGTTTGCGGAGCCGGAGAGAGGGGCTGCACTTACGCAGCTTTATAACGACCGCTTCAACAACATCCGTCCCAGAACATACAATGGGGATGACCTGATGCTGCCGGATATGAATGACGCCATTACTCTGCGAAAACACCAACGAGATACGGTAGCCATGGGTATTTACAGTGACGGGAATCTTCTGGTGGCGCATGAGGTAGGAGCCGGTAAGACTATGACAGCCTGCGCAATTGCTTATGAGAGAAAACGACTGGGAGTATGCAACAAGCCGCTGATTGCAGTACCGAACCATACCTTGGAACAGTGGGCGACAGAGTTTATGCGGCTTTACCCGAACGCCAACATCTTAGTGGCAACGAACAAAGATTTTGAAAAAAAGCACCGCAGAAGATTTGTAAGCCGGATTGCCACCGGGGATTATGACTGCATCATCATGGGACACAGTTCTTTTGAACTGATTTCTCTTTCCAGAGAGCGGCAGTTATCCGCCATGCAGGAAGAAATTGATGAGATTACAGAGAAGATCGATGAAATGAAAATGATCTCCGGTAAAACATGGACCTTAAAGCAGATGGAGATATTCAGGCATAACTTACAGGGTCGATTTGACAGACTTTACAATGCGGGGAAAAAGGACGATACGATTTCTTTTGAGGAACTGGGCGTGGATAACCTGTTTGTGGATGAAGCCCATGCCTATAAGAATAATTACAGTTACACCAAAATGCAGAGAGTAGCGGGCGTGGGAGGACAGAGCAGCCAGCGTGCCATGGATATGCACATGAAATGCCAGTATATCAATGAGATTACGAATGAACACGGCGTAGTGTATCTGACCGGCACTCCGGTATCTAATTCCATGTCGGAACTCTATGTTATGCAAAAGACCTTGCAGCCCTCCGAATTAAAGCGCAGGGGACTTCTCATGTTTGATTCTTGGGCAAGCACTTTCGGCAAGGTGGAATCATCGCTGGAAATCAAACCAGAAGGCTCCGGCTATCAGATGAAAGCCAGATTTGCCAAGTTCCACAATCTGCCGGAACTGATGTCCATGCTGTTTTTAGTGGCAGACATCAAGACAGCGGACATGCTGGAACTGCCGGTTCCGAAACTGAAAACAGGAAAGATGCAGGTAGTAAAGACATCCATTACGCCGGCTCAAAAAGCAATCATGGAGGAACTGGTGGAGCGTGCAGAGGCAATCCGAAATAAGGAGGTGGACAGCAGCGAAGATAATTTTCTAAAGCTGACAAACGAAGCGAGACTGCTGTCCGTGGATCCGAGAATCCTGGATGAAACGCTGGAGAACGATCCGGACACCAAACTTAATACCTGTGCACGAGGTGTAGCAGAAATCTATCATAATACCGAGGAGAACCATTCTACACAGCTCATTTTCTGCGATAAGGGAACACCGAAGGCGGACGGAAGATTTAATTTCTATCAGGCAATCAGACAGGAACTGGTGCGGCTTGGAGTGGAGGAAAAAGAGATAGCTTTCATACATGACGCCAATACAGACACCAAACGGGCAGAACTGCTGGAAAAGGTACGGAACGGAATTGTCCGTGTACTGCTGGGAAGCACGGAGAAGATGGGAACAGGTTTAAATGTGCAGGATAAATTGGTAGCACTGCACAATCTGGATGCGCCATGGCGGCCGGCTGACCTGACACAAAGAAATGGGCGTATCCTGCGGCAGGGAAATGAAAATGACGAGGTATCCATCTTTAATTACATCACGGAGCAGACTTTCGATGCTTATCTCTGGCAGATACTGGAGCAGAAACAGCGCTATATCAGCCAGATCATGACCGGCAGGAGTGCATTAAGGAGCTGCGAGGATGTGGACGAGGTGGTGCTTCAGTATGCTGAGTTCAAAGCTCTTGCTGTATCGGATCCCAAGATTAAGAGGAAGATGGAAGTGGATAATGAGGTCTATCGTTTGCAGACACTGAAATCGGCTTGGAAAACCGAGCATACAGACTTGCAGAACAAGATTACGGTCCATTATCCGCAGGAGATTAAGCGGTGTACGGAACGGATTGAACAAAGGAGAGTCGATGCGGGGCGGTTTCAGAAAGAAAAGCCGCAGGAGTTTTCGATTACCTTAAATCACAGACTGTTTGACGAGAGAGCAAAAGCGGGCGAATATCTGAAGATGCAGATGGCAAATCTGGGACATGAGACAGGGGACACCGTATCGGCCGGAACCTATGCCGGTTTACAGGTATTATTAAAAAGAGGAGCATTCCATGATGTACTGCTCTGCCTGAAAGGGGAGGGCAGTTATCAGGTGGATGCCGGTGAATCTGCACTGGGAAATATCACAAGACTTGAGAACCTTGCAGAAAAGATACCGCAGTATCTGGAGGATGAGGAACGGAAACTCGTGGAACTGAAAGAACAGTATGAAGCGGCAAAAGTGCAGGCAGAGAAGCCTTTTTCCGAGGAAGAAAAGCTGTCGGAGCTTCTGAAAGAACAGGTGTCCCTTAATCTGGAACTGGAATTTGCGGGCGTAGATGAGGAAGGAACAGAAAAAGCGGGAAAAAGCCATGAGAACAGTATTTACCGGAAACTGCATAAGCTGGCATCGGAATTATTTGAGGGTACCTATACCAACATGAAATTTAAGCAGGAGTGTTTTGACGATCTTGTACTTGAAACCATTGGGGAGAATGAGTACAGTATTGCGCACTATTATACGCAGAATGGTGACAGGATGCGTGATCCGGAGATTACGTTCATGATGGATGAGACGGTCCAATGTATTTATGCTCTGTCCTATACGCAGGATAACATGGGTATCTATTATGAGACCTGTGACAGAACAGAGGAGCAGACAGAGGAACTGATGGGATTTTTCGACCAATGGTTGACGAATATCAGGGAACAGGGATTTACCTTATATCAGGCATATGGAGAAGATGCGGAGTACACGAAAGAGGAGGAATATAAGGAAGAAACGGAAAGCGAGGATTCTGAAGAAAATGTGCAGTAGACGAAAAGGAGGGAAACATTTTGGGTGTGCAGCAAAGGGATAAACCAATGCCCTTTACAGAGGAGCAGATGCGGCAGATTTATAGTACGAATATCATAGATTTTGCGGTAAGGAATGGTTTTGAGATAGAGAAAAGTGATAAAGCCACGGTTCATGTGAAGCACAATGGGGGATTGTACCTGTTTAAGCATGGCCGTGGCTATTATTCTTTTACGGAAGAACGGGGCGGCGATATTGTAGAATTTGCCATGAATTATCTGGGACTGGAAAAGATGGAGGCTATGGAGCAGATACTGGGATGCAGGGCTTATGAACAGACGGCCCACATCGTTGCACCGCAGGAAAAAGCAGAACGTGGGAAAATGGTGCTGCCGCCCAGGGACACGGATGACCGCCGGGTATTTGCATATCTCACAAAGACAAGAAAGATTGATCCCGAAATTGTGCAGGCTATGATGAAGCAGGCAAAGGTATATCAGTCAAGGCAGGAAATAGCCGGCAAAATACGCCGGAATTGTGCTTTTGTCGGGTATGACAGCACAGGAACGCCAAGATACTGCGCCCTGCGTGGCCCTAGTGCGGACAGCAGTTTCCGGCAGGACATGGAGAACTCGGATAAGACCTACGGTTTTCTTATGGAGGGAAAAAGCAACCGTGTTTATGAGTTTGAGGCGCCGATTGATGCCATGAGCCATGCCACGCTATATAAATTGCGGGGATATGACTGGCGAAAGGATTACCGGATTTCAGAGGGCTGCCTGTCAGACCGTGCACTGAAGCGGTTCTTAGAGGAGCATCCGGGGATTAATGAAATCGTGTTCTGCTATGACAATGATGTGGATGGGAAACTTGCAGACGGTACACCGCACAATCACGGTCAGGTAAGGGCGGAAGAAGCGAAGAAACATTATCAGTCGTTAGGGTATAAGGTGGCCATACAGACACCCAAAGAGAAAGATTTCAATAAGGTGCTGACTTCGCTTTATGAACAGCCCAGACAACAGCAGAGCATGACGGAGGACGATGAGGATGAGGGGGTGCTGGAAAGATGAAGACTGGAGGTAGAGAATGAGACCGGTATATGTATGCCAGTTGCCGGATGAGATGCAGAGGGAAATCAAGGGAATCTTAACCCGGCTTCTTTTGTATCAGTGCAAAACGGAAGAAAAAGCGGAAGAATATTTTGACATGAGCCTTGCGGATGCGGTACAGCTTGGCATGGATTCTAAGATTGTTGACATTGACTGTGTGGCAGATCCCTTTAGAAACGGCAGCTGCATAGACGGGGAAGTGCCGGAGAATGTAAGAAAAGATGTGGAACGGCTGATGGAGATCATTCGTTTGCGGACAGAAATGGAAACAGACAATCCGTTTCTGTACCATACCAAGGAACAGATTGACGGGGGAGAATATTATGAGCTGGTAAATGTCCTCTGGCGCCATGGAGAAGATGATTATGGCTTGTGGCAGGTGCAGCTTCCTGTCTATCTGGTGCGGAATATCTTAAACAGCCCTCAGTGTTTTATAGGCGATGTGGATGGGATTATGGACGGTGTACCTTTGGAGCAGGAGACATCCGGCAATACGCTGCATTTCCTGTTTCCGAGGGGTGGCAGGATTGCCTGCTGCAGTATGGAAATGGAGGAGAAGTTCTTTGAGGAATACAGCACCCATGGCACATCCGTGAGAGGGAGCAGAGCAGATATCCGGCAGGACTTGGCAGCATCTTTGGAAGCGGACGAGACTTTTCAGGAAGAAAGATAGCGGGAAAGGAGAAGTGTAAGCATGATGAATGGTTGGAAAACGCAGAAAGAGGTAGACGAAATCCGCAGACGGTATCCGGTAGGGACGAGAATTGAACTGGAATATATGGACGAGAGAGATATGCCGCCCGGACTAAAAGGAATCGTAGACCATGTGGATGACCAGGGGCAGCTATACATGGCATGGGAAAACGGCAGATCTTTAGCGCTTGTTCCAGGGGTTGACGATTTTTGCATACTGCCGGAGCAGGCAGAGGAGTCGTATGAGGATAATCTGGAGAATGAGGAGGAAATGGAGCGGTAAATGGAAAAAATAAAGACTTTTGATTTAGAACGGTGGAGTGAGCCGGATGAACAGCATCGTGTAAGGCATATCGGAATGGCGGATGCAAAAGAGACATTTGAGAAACTGGAGGCTCATCTGAAAGAAAAAGGGATGCTTCCGGATGAGTATTTTCTGTACGATATGGATATGAGGACGAAAGCAAGGGAGCTGCCGGACTTCAACTTTGCCCTGTGTGTTCCTAATTTTGGCGGTAGTGAAGGGATTTATCTGGATATTGACCTGATTTACTGCGATGAAGATGGAGAGCAAAAAAGCCTGCGGTTTGCTACGGGAAAGACTTTGCAGGAAGGTGCAGACGCATTCTTTTGGATGTCCCGGATTGCCGCAGAATGTTCCCTTATGCTGAATGGACGTGGGTGTACTTATGAGAAGCACAATGTCGAGCTTGTGCTGAAACCGGAAGAAGCGGAAGCGATGGAGTATTTTGCTAAATTGCTGCAGGACAGGGCAGCTGAAGGTATCGGGGCAGAGATCGAGGGCATGGAACCATAAGAGACTATTTTTCCGCTTTTTATGGGAAAAGGCTGCTCTGCGGCCGGGTGTGCCCGTGGCACACCGGCCTTGACACCAAGCTTGGCTTGGAGGTTAAGGCGGGAATAGGCGGGTTCCACACCGCCGGAAAACAGCTTGCAGGCAAAGCCTGCAACGGGATTATCTCATAATGCGTAGGGTTCTTGTCAGAACCCTTGCAGGAAGAACCGTAAATGGGAGGTGGAAGTATCAAAAAGCCGACACAGAAGCGTTCTATCAATTTTACAACGGAGACTTTGGAAACGCTGGATAAGCTGGCAGCCAAAAACCATACCACGACATCGGAACTGGTGCGGGGATATGTGGAGAAAGGGCTTTCCATAGAAGGAAGCCGGGAGGATATAGACTTTATTGCCCGCATCATCCGGTAGGAGATTACAGCAGTATATCATGTGGACGAAATCAAGGCGATTGCAGACCATGACACGGATCGGCTTGCAAAGATGCTGATGAAGATAGGGAAGATCAATGGAGCAATCTTCTTTCTTCTCATTAAGGTTCTGATGAACCTTGCCAATGAGGGGAGTGAGGACGATTTCGATCAGATGCTTTCTGAAGCAGTCAAGCTGGGTGTGGATTATATGCAGAAAAAGGATTTTCAGATCAACAGTTTCCTGCAGGATACAGCGAATCTGCGGGAGCTGGCTGATAAAATTTAGAAAAACAATAAAAGCAAAATCGGAGGTAAACCATGACTTACGAAAAATTTATGGAACTGGTAAAGGAGCAGATTTTGTCTTTCCTACCGGAAGAATATGCAAATGCAGAAGTAATGATACAGGAAGTAACAAAGAATAATGATCAGAAATTTCAGGCAGTGTGTATTAAACGTCCGGTGGACAGAATAGTTCCGACTATTTATCTGGATGGATATTATCAGATGCATCAAAATGGACGGGATATGGATAGCATTTTGGCTGCTCTTGCAAAGACACATCAGGAAAGTATGGCAGAGAGTGCAGGGTGGCTGTCTTTCCATGCAGATGATTATGAAAGCGTAAAGAGCAGGCTGTATGTAACTGTATTGAACAGGGACAGCAATCAAAATTATTTGAAGGATGCTGTACATAAGGACATACCTGATACTGACATAACAGCAGTTGTGCGGGTTCTTTGTGAAAACAGGAAAGAAATAGGAACGGCAAGTTTTCTTGTAAAAGAAAATATGTTAGAAATGTGGGGAATCTCTGAGGAAGCGTTGTATGAACAGGCATTAAAAGATACAGAGAGTCTTTTCAAACCGGATATGTTCAACATAATGACAATTTTATCAGGTCGTGATGAGGAAGAAGCAAAAAACAGAGTACTTTCGCCTTATGAGCAGTATGTCCTTACTAATGATGCCAAGATGAACGGTGCAACGGTCATGCTTTATCCGAATCTGTTACAGGAGATTGGAGAGGCAACGGGGAGTAACTTTTTTATTCTGCCAAGCAGCATCCACGAACTCATTTTAGTAAAGGACAATGGAGAGATGAGTGCAGAGGAACTTCAACGTATGGTAATGGAAATCAACAGAACCCAGGTTGATCCGGAAGAGGTGCTGTCGGATGAAGTGTATTGTTATGATTATAAGCAGCAGAAATTGACCATGGCAACAGAACCCAGCCAGACAAAGGAATTTATTGCAGAGATGTCGGGAATGCATGGACAAGATGAGAGTTTAGAAGAAGATAGGGAAGCAGGTTATTATATGGAGGGGTAAGAGCAGAAAATAAAATGGTCCTAGATTTATTTGAGGAATGGAGGATAACGAGAGATGAATCATGCACAAAAATATGAGTATCTTGTAGGGCTGACCAAAGGGAAGAAACTGGATTCTGACTATCGGGCAGCCTTTTATATTTTATCCAGTGTACCGGAGCTTTTTGAGGCAGCAAAAAAATGTGTGGATCCATATGGTATTTCCTTTGACAAAATCAAAAGGTCATGTAAAGGAAATCTGGAGGAGTACCAGAGCCAGCTTTTGTCTATGGCACATAACCTTTTCTCGTGGAACAGCAGGACGACCGCCACGCCCCATGAACTGTCCCGTCTTACCTATCCGTGGATGGAGATTGCCTGCAACGCTATCTTCATATCCAGTGGAGAGGTTTCTGTGCAGATACAGGAGAATGAAAGTGGAGAGCCGGAGCTGCTTTTGGATGCAGCACCTTATGAGAAAACAAAGAGTATATACGAAGGACTGCAAAGAATGGGAGAGCGGTTGGCGGTTCAGATGGAAGAAGCAGATACGGAGGAAATGGAGAGATAAGAATGTTAGATGTATTTGTGGAGCGTGAGGGGGATTGTCTGCATACGCAGATGCCCATAAGGATGGATAAGCTTGCGGTACAGCTTGCGAGTATTGGTATAGGACAGTCCATGTCAAAAATACCGGCGCTTGGGAATGGGGAGATAAAAGTTACGATGGAGGCTCTTGATGAAGCTGGAAAGGCCATTCTTGCACGGATAAAGGATGGTGACAGTCTGGGGGCTGTCAATCATGTAAGCATTGCTGTGAACCGCAGCTGTCCTTATGGCTACCGTGAGTTCCTGGATATGCTTGCACCGAAGCCGGGTGGAGAGTATGAATTTTACCGGAAGTTCGATCGTACAGAACCAAGCAGTAAAACTGGAATCGCTGGTCTTTTGGAGGAAACGGTGCGGTATGCGGCAATGATGTCGGAGTATGAGAGGGTGTGCAGGGAAGAAGAACAGACACGGCAGGGAGAGGAAGATTGGGAGCAATAGAAAAGCAGTGAAAACGGTATCAAATATATTATAGTACGAAAAGAAGCCGCCATAAATGACGGCTTCACGGTTACAAAATTACCAGGATCGCTCCTGCGTTTACAACATCATACTAGCACAAAGCAGCAGTGATGTCAAACATTTTGTAGCAGTAATAAAGTATGCAGAAAAAGCCTAAATAATACCGCATGAAACCAGTTTTTCACGGATTTCCCATAATACAGCGGGTTTTACATCACCGAACTTCTCAAAGTGGACTCTGGAGAGGCTTATCTGCGTAATCCTTGTTACGTTTGCCCAGCGCGGCATTTCGGGAAAACCGTAGACTTTATCTACTTTAACGCTATAATCTATGTTTTTCGGCGACTGGGAAGATAAAGGAATAACAATCAGGGAATCCTTTAAATTTTTCAGTATGATTGCCGGATGCCTGCCGCCAAATTCCGTGCCGATATTATAACCGAAATCTACCCAGACAACAGCTTTCCGAATCAGCACAAGAGAGCGCATAATCAATTCAATATCCGGTTCCGGCACAATGCTTTTTTTGACGGCAATCACATATTTATCGGTGGCTTTATCGTACTGATAGTATTTTGACACCACTGCCTGTTTATCGCCGTGCAGCCATTCAAATGCAGATGGCTTGATGACATTGGGCAGGGCGGAGGAGGGGATTTGAAAGGCTTTTTCATTCAGGATCAGATTTGTTTTTAAGGAAGTCCATTTATAGTATTCGTTGGCAAGTTTGACGTTTTCCGGGTTTTCCGTATCAATCTGCCTGAAATGATTTTGTAATGAGGAAGCCATTTCATCAAAGGAATGGCGCGTATCTTCTAATGTTGCTGTATGTTTCAAGGCAATTCTCCTTTGCGGGTTTGTACTCCTAATTTTAGCAGATAATGTGACAGAGTACAACAAAATAACGCGGAGAAAGGGAAAAAACAATGTCAATCTTAGTGTATAAGCAGCGTTTCCGGCATCCAAACAAAAAGGATACACCGGGAGCTAACTATGCCCATATCCGGTATATCGCAACCAGACCAAGGGTTTTGAAGAATGAAAATATGAATCATGGGCTTTTCGGAAAACTGGAGCCGGGAGCGGTTACAGAATTTGAGGACTGGAAGGATGTGGCAAAGCTATCTTATGCCAATTCTAAAAAGGGAATCCTCATGTACCGCAGCGTGGTGTCCTTTGCAGAAGATACAGCAAAAGAGCTTCTTCTAAAGGATCAGAAAAGCTGGCAGAGATATATTGATAACCACATCATGACGATTGCGGAGAAAAACGGCATCAGACGGGAAAACCTGCAATGGGCGGCTGCGGTGCATGGGGAAAAGAGCCACCCTCATATTCATGTGGTGTTCTGGGACAAGTCTGTAAGAGTGAAGAATCCGTTTACACCGCCGCAGATACCCAATGCCATCCGAAAGCAGATGATAAAGGACACTTTTGCGGAAAAGATACTTGCCTTTGCAAAAGAGAAAGATTTTGCAGTACAGGAAATGCGCCGGATAACGGATGAGCTGGTGGAAGAATTTGAAGAAGAACTGCGGTGTAAAAGCCCCGGCAGATTTCAGGCGGCGGAAAAATGGCTGGAAGAAGAACTGGAACAGGGAATTTCTTTTGACAAAAAGATACTATCGGAACTTTCAGAGAGGCTCTTTGCACTTCGGACTATGATACTGGAACACGGAAGGATTGCATATGTTTTTTTACCGCCGGAGAGCAGGGAAGAGACGGACGAATTGGTACAATTCCTGCTTTTGGAGATACCGGAGATCAGAAAATGCTTTGAGCGGTATGTAGATGCCAAGTGCAGCATGGCGGGATTGTATGCTGCGGATGAGGAATGGCTTTCAAAGCAAAAGAAAAAGTTTGAAAAGGAAGCGGAGAAGATACTGGCGAACCGGGTATTATCCGGCGTTAAGGTGATATGCAGACTGGAAAAGGAGAAACGGGGAGAGGCATACTTAAAGAGCCACAGAGAATATCTGGCATCCAGAATGATAATGGAGGCTCTTGATATGCTGGCGCAGGCGGTTTGGAAACAGGAAGAAGATTTCCTTGACGGACAGGATATGTCGGGAGAACTGTCGAAGGAGGCGAAAAAAGAATTGTTCTTAAAAAATCAGGATAAAGGATATGAACATTAAAATGCAAAATGAAATCATGAGTCAGGGGCATCCGTGCAGGGGATGCCCCTATGTTTTTACAAGGGGCGGCACGGACTGTATCATGGGTGCCGTTCCGGGAGATTGTGCATGGTATTTTTACAAGCGTCTGATGGGGCATACGGACGCATCCATTCCTTCTGAAGAAATCAGAAAACAATACAGGGAATATGTGAAGGGACAATCCAAGGCAGAAGAAAAGCTGGAAAGAGGGATTGCTATGCTTTATGAAGTCGCGGAACTGAAATATGGCAGGCAGTACGCACAGTCTCTGAAAAAGAAAATGGGAGGAGGTACAGATTGAAACTAAAGGATGTTCTGCTTATTACAAATAATAATAAAGGTACGGAATATAAGTATCTTTCAAGCATGGAGGACTATATGGCAATCCTGCTTAGGGCATTTGAGGGTTCAGAAACAGAACTGGCTCATGTGGTACAGGAGCTTTGTCAGACAAAAGAGAATAACCAATGTGCAGAAGTATATCTGGCGGCAAATAAAACTTTTCACGCCAGATTCTGCCGGGATGAATGGGAACTTCGGGATTTCCTTGTGGAAAACCATGACATGACAGCGGCAGAAGTCAGTTTTGATAAGGACCGCTGTACAAAAGAATGTCTGGATGTGCTGACTGCCTACAACATGGACCATGAGGGCCATCCGCTGATCGGAGCGCTGCATTATGAGAAGATGGAATATGATTTCAGGCAGGGCGAGGTACTGCATAATCTGAACGGAAGTGATTACAGTGTGCTTATGGTGCTGAATCAAAATGACCTGTTTCTGATGGCGCTAAAAAGCGGACAGTTTCTGATTGCAGAGGGTACAAGGGCATACGCAAGATATCCGAAAGAAGGAATTTATTCACAGGACTGCATTGTAAGAGGGATTGAGTGGGACAGAGGAATCTATTTGGGAAACAACCTGTCAGAGATTGATATGGACAGTATTCAGAAAGAATATGGCATAACCCGCAATGAAGTACAGGAAGAAACCGGTATGGATGAAGAACCGGAACGCTGAAAGGAGAAGATTGAAAATGAAAAGTAGAGGGTATCCATTACCTTAAGCACACAACAAACAAGCCATCTTTCGGTGGCTGCTTTAAAAATTGAATATTGAGATTGTTAAGGTTATGCAGTTGC
>JAETNQ010000030.1 GCA_021772075.1 Lachnospiraceae bacterium | reverse complement strand
GAAAGCCCTGCTCTGTGGGATGAACCGGGAGAGGAAAAAGCACTATTGAACCGTCTGGAGAAATACATGCATAATCATCTTTTGTTCCTGCATGATTTCAGTGTGCCATTTGACGATAACATGAGTGAACGTGGTCTGAGAAAAGTCAAGAACCGCCAGAAGATGGCAGGAGGATTTCGCAGAGACAGCGGACATGAAATGTACTGTGCAATCTTGACAATCATAGAAACCCTGAAAAGAAGAAATATGGGGTTGATAGAAAATGTAAAAAAATTATTTATGGGGACACCGGCTATTTTTTAGCCGGTGCAATACCCGTTAGTTCAGCCGGAAGGCTGAACTGTTACCGGAAATCCATTCTGCTTTCCCGTCTCGGCCGCCGCCTGGCAAAATGGGTTTCCGCATATACTTTATCTGTCCATCCCGCCCCAAATCATGTATAATAAATAATAATATACGACTAGAACAGGAAAATCGGAGGACTGCCATGAAAGAACAATTATATACCATCCCGCTTAACGATGCCATAAACGCCAATGACGAATGCCCCTTCTGCTTTATCGAAAGAAATGTGGAGCAGGATCTGCTGGACTTTGTGCTAGGCTCCGGCTCTTCTTATATGGAAAGCGATGTCCGTGAAGCTACGGACCAAGCCGGGTTCTGCCGGTACCATTTTAAAAAAATGTTCGATTACGGCAATACCCTTGGAAACGGATGGATTCTGAAAACCCATTTCCTGCATATGAACAAGCAGATGCACGACCAGTTCCGTTCCTTTACCCCTCAGAAAACGCCGCTGATGGGCAAGCTGAAAAAAAATGCCGCACAGCGCAGTTCCATCGGCATCTGGGCAAAGGAACAAGAAAAATCCTGCTATATATGCAAACGGTTCGAAGATACCTATGACCGCTACCTGGATACTTTTTTTGTCATGTATAAAAAAGATGGGGAATTCCGCAGTAAAGTGAAAAATGGAAAGGGATTCTGCCTTCCCCACTTCGGCGACCTGTGCGATGCGGCAGAAACCAGATTAAACGATAAAGAAAAAGCCGAATTCTATCCCATGCTTTTTACGCTGATGGAGGAAAATATGAAACGGCTTTCCGATGATGTGGCATGGCTGGTAGAAAAATTCGATTACCGCAACCAGGCCGCCGACTGGAAAAATTCCAAAGACGCGGTACAGCGCGGTATGCAGAAGCTGGCCGGAGGATATCCCGCCGACGATCCTTACAAGATGAATAAATAGAAACAAACGCCGTCATGCTTCGCGGCCGGCTTATTGTAATACAAAGGCGGAACCTCTTTCCTTATGGTTCCGCCCTTTTAAACTCTCTCCAGAACGCTATCGTTTCCTGCAGATCCGCCTCGTCCTCAAACAGATCCAGCGCTTTCGCCGTCTCTATCGCAAAATCCACATAGGCGTTGGCCCTCGCCGTCACTATATTCCCGTCCCGGATGCAATCGAAATCCCCGGAACGCGTGGAACGGATATCGTTTAACAGGCCGGCCTTATCCAGCACATCCACGCCCGCGCATATGCCGGCGACCAGCGCTCCCATGCCGTTCAACGTTCTCAGGCAGTCATAAACGGCCTCCTGGTCAATATTCGCAATCTCGCCGCCCGGAACAATAAAGCTTCTGACCTCCGCTAAGCCGACATCCTGAAGCGCCGCATCCGCATGGATGGAATACCCCTCCATAGTTCTTATCCTTTTTCCGTCTATCGAACAAAACAAAAGATCGCTGCCGGTACATTTCAAAAAATAATTCAGTATAACAATCTCGTAAATACAGCAATTGTCATATAACAAGACGATATCTTTCATGGTTCCGCCCTCCCTCCTTATAAATAAGTCAGTTTTTTTAACATGGAAAGATAAGCCCCGATCTCCTCATTCATCATATCGGGATGAAAAGAATTTTCCAGAAAGCTGTCCTCCATCATGCCCCGCAGCGTATAGGAAATCACCCTGTTTAGCCGGTCGATATCTACTTCCGGCCGGAACCGCGCCAGATCCGCCCGCTTCATAAAATCCTTCTCCGCCTCCGGAAGCATATTCCTTCTTTCCTCCGTGGCATACAGCGCCTCCTTCACATCTTCGAAGCGGACGCTGTCCAGAAACAACTGCATATACGGATAATTCCGCAGCACCTGCATTTTGGCATTCTCTTTCATTCTGACCAGTTCAAAAAAATCCTCCTCGCCTTTGGCCGGGCAGCCGGAAAGCTCCAGCATCATGAAACGCGTACTATAATCATATAAGAAGGAATACAGCCCCAGTTTATTGATAAAATAGTGGAACAGCAGCCCTTTGCTGATGCCGGCCTCCGCCACGATGTCGTCCGTGCTCGCATGGCGGTAACCGTTTAAAGCAAATATTTTTAACGAAGCGTTTATCATCCTGTCCTGTTTTTCTTTTTTTAAATCAAAAAATTTCTCATTCATGTACTTTCCCTGCTGTCGCCCTTATGCGGAACAACTTTGCCATTTTTCTCCGTATTTTTCATTGACTTTATGAGTCAGATTTTAATATATCATATTTCTGCCGCATAGACAATAAAGAATTCTAAAAATAAATGCAGTTTTTTATACATAATCTCTTTTCAATTTGAGAAAATAGTATTAATATATTCCTATAACCGTGAAATTGAAAGGAGTACATGTATGGCTAAAAAATTCGGTAAATTTTTAATGTTTACTGCATTCGCCGGAGCTGCTATGGCGGGCGCTTATTATTATTTGCAAAATAAGAATTCTTCTTATTCCGACGATATGGATGACGACGACGATTACGACAACTTCCATGACGATCCGGAAAACGATGCTGAAAACGATGAAAATGCCCGCAACTATGTTGCACTCGATCTGGAAAAAGCGGAAAATGCCGCAGCATCTGCTGTTGATGCTGCCAAAGACGCAACAAAAACCGCAGCAGCAGCTGCTGCCGATACCATGAAAGACGCAGCCAAAACGGCAAAAGAAGCCGCTAAGGATGTAGCGAAAACAGCAGAAGCAAAAGTGGAAGAATTCTTCGACGATGACGATGACGATAATTCTGCTGATTCTCTTTGACTGAATTAGAAACGTGCGCCGCAAGGCGTACTTGGAAAGACGGCGTAGCTTTCGGCTATGCCGTTTTTTGCATGCCGCCAAAAGCATGCTGCCCCTTCATCTGCCCCAGACACTTTCCAGCCGTTCCATCCCCTCCGCAATCTGTTCCTTTCCCAGCGATGCATAGCCGAGCACGACCGCATCCCTTTTCCATTGCGGAGCCATTTCCCCCACACAGAATTCGGAAAGGCCGTACACCCTCACTCCCGCCTCCGCCGCCGCTCCCACCAAGTTCTCCTCGCTTCTCCCCCTCCTGTTCTGCAAAAGAATATGCAGGCCCGCATTCTCGCCGGAAACTGCAAAGTCCTTCTCCATGCCCTTTAAGCCATTCAATACCATATCATGCTTTTCCCTGTATATTCTCCGCATCCGGTTCAGATGCCGCTCAAAATACCCCTTCCCGATAAATTCATTCAGAATCCTCTGGTCAATCCTTGATACCGTAGTGGAATAAAAAGAACATTTCTCCTCATAAATTTTTAAAAGCGGCGGAGGAAGGACCATATAACCGATTCGGATCGCCGGAGCGATGGATTTGGAAAAAGTCCCGATATAAATCACCTTCCCTTCCCGATCCGAAGCCTGCAGGGAAGGCACCGGCTTTCCTTTAAACCGGAATTCGCTGTCATAATCGTCCTCAATCAGATAACGCCCTTCTTTTTCACCCGCCCATTTCAGCAGTTCCATCCTGCGGCCTATCGGCATAACGATCCCTGTCGGATACTGATGGGAAGGCATCACATAAGCCACATCCGCTTCGCTTTCCCGCAGCCCTTTCGCGCTCATCCCGCTGCCGTCCATAGCGATCGGGCTGATCCGGTAAGCAAAAGAGTCGAAAATCCGATAGGCTCTCCGGTATGTGGGATTCTCCATGGCGATTTTCACATGCCTCCCCAGGATCTTTTCCAGCAGCATCAACAAATAATCGTTCCCGGCTCCTATGATAATCTGCTCCGGCCTGCAGTTGACCCCCCTGGAAGTATGGAGATAGCGGGCGATCGTCTCCCGTAAAATAAAATCCCCTTTCGGCGAACCGGAAAGAAAAATCTCACTATTGGCATCCACCAGGATACCCTTTGTTATTTTCTTCCATGTGGCATAAGGAAACGCCGACATATCGATCGTATTGGGGGAAAAATCATAATCATATGCCTTGCCCGAACCATACATGCCATAAGTCCCATATCCTTCCTTTTTTTCCATTTCCACGCTTTTCCAGCTTTTCCATCCATCCTCTGCCGGCATCCCTTCCCCCATATCCAGAAGCCCTTCCGCCGGGCAGACAAAATATCCCTTGTAAGGCTTCGCTTCGATATACCCTTCGGACAAAAGCTGGTCATAAGCAAGCTCTACCGTGCTTCTCGATACCTGGAGAAATTCTGCCAGAGAACGAGTAGAGGGAAGCTTCTCCCCCTGGAGCAGCTTCCCTTTTCTTATTTCCCTTCTGATATGCAGATAAATCTGTTCATATAAATGTTTTCCGTTGTCCTGGCGCAGTTCAATCGTTAAATCATTCATTCTTACACCCCTGCATGCCGCCGGCCCTGTGCCGCATCATATTACATTTACAAGGTCACCCTTCGCTTCCGGCCGCATTCTTCATCTTGATCTGTTTCATGACCTGTTCCTTGAACGCACGGGCCCTGTCTTTCATTCTCGTATTTGCGCTCATGGAAACAAGCACGCCGCTGATCAGCTTCATAGCCACATCGTACTGTTCAAATTTGGCCGCCGTAACGGCAATCAAATAATCCACCGTAGACTCATCCATGCCGCACATGGGAAATGTCTCCGACTGTCTCGCTGCGAGAAAACCATCCAGGGCGTTCTTCAAAAACTCCCTTTCTTCCTCATCAATCTTTTTCTTCTTTTCCTCGTACCCCTTCTCTTCCTTATTCAGATGCTCTCCCTTTCCCCGCAGGAGCCATGCCGTCTTCATGCAAATATACGCCTTTTCACTGGATTTGGCCATTTTTACGATAGCATTGACAAGAGCCAGTTTATAGCGTTCCAGCGCTTCGTCATACGTATAAGTTTCTTTCGGCTCCTCCTCCCTGGATCTGAAATTCATGGAGATTTTTTCCCTGATCAGCTTTATCTGCGGCGAAGTCAAAAACTTAAAATAACGGCTCAGCGCCGCATAACCGCAGCAAGGACACATAATTACGTCATATTTCAACATATCCACCTGTTCATATTTAGGCCGCAGATCCATATCGCTGCCGATTAACTTAGCTTTTCCTACCTTTACCGTCCTTGCCTTGAATTCCTTGTCGCAGACAGGACATGTATATGTCTTATCAAACAAAAAATCCTGTTCATGAACCACGGGCGGCGCCTTCTTTTCTTCTACTTTCTTCTCCTCTTTTTTTGGTTTACTGTATAAATCCATGCCTTCCAATGAACCTAGCCCAAACCTGCTTAATCCGGATAACAATCCCATGTTGCAAACCTCCAATATCCTATTATCTTTTTGATTCTACTTAATTTTTGGGCAGTACATAGGAACTTTTCAGCGATACGATCCTGTTAAACACAAGCGCATCCTCTTTCGAATCCTTGCAATCCACACAAAAATATCCTTGGCGTACGAACTGGAAACTATCGAACGCTTTTGCGCCCGCCAGCGCCGGTTCCAGATAACACTCTTTCAAAACCGTCAGCGAATTCGGATTCAGGTTCAAAGATCCATCTTCGTTATACACGCCCTTTTCTTCATCAATTATATTCTCATATAACCTGACTTCTGCCTTTACTGCCTGTGCAGCGGGAACCCAATGGATCGTTCCTTTCACCTTCCTGCCCGTAAATCCCGTTCCGCATTTCGTCTCCGGGTCATACGTACAATGTACCTCCAGGATATTTCCTTCTTCATCCTTTACGCAGCCTGTGCATGTGACAAAATATGCATTCATCAGACGCACTTCGTTGCCCGGATACAAACGGAAATATTTCTTCGGCGGCTCCTCCATAAAATCTTCCCTGTCAATATATAATTCCCTTCCAAACGGCACTTCCCGCGTCCCCATGGTCTCATTTTCCATATTATTGGCCACCGTCAGCATCTCTGTCTGCCCTTCCGGGTAATTATCAATAATCAGTTTCACCGGATCCAGCGCCGCCATCATCCGGGGCTTTTTCAGCTTCAGGTCCTCCCGGATACAATATTCCAGCATCGCATAATCCACCGATGAATTGCTCTTGGATACGCCGCACAGATCCACGAACATTTTAATGGATTCCGGCGTAAACCCCCTTCTTCTGAGGGCTGCCACGGATACCAGCCTGGGATCGTCCCAGCCGTCCACAATGCCCTCTTCCACCAGCTTTTTAATATATCTTTTTCCCGTCACCACATTCGTCAGATACATCTTCGCAAATTCAATCTGCCTCGGCGGGTTGGGATATTCCAGCTCCCTTACCACCCAGTCATAAAGCGGCCTGTGGTCCTCGAACTCCAGCGTACAGATCGAATGGGTGATCCCCTCTATCGCATCCTCGATCGGATGGGCAAAATCATACATCGGGTAAATGCACCATTTATCCCCTGTATTGTGGTGCGACATATGAGCCACCCGGTAAATAACGGGATCCCGCATATTAATATTCGGCGATTTCATATCGATTTTAGCCCGGAGCACCTTTTCCCCATCTTTATATACCCCGTTCTTCATCTCTTCGAATAACTTCAGGTTTTCTTCAACGCTTCTGTCCCTGTTCGGATCTTCCTTGCCCGGCTCCGTCAAAGTCCCCCTATATTCCCTCATCTGCTCCGCTGTCAGATCCGACACATATGCCTTGCCTTTTTTGATCAGCTTCACAGCGCCTTCATACATTTGTTCAAAATAATCGGAAGCAAAAAATAAACGGTCTTCCCAATCCGCGCCCAGCCATGCAATATCTTCCTTGATGGACTCTACGAATTCTGTCTTTTCCTTCGTCGGATTCGTATCGTCAAAGCGCATATTAAACTGCCCATGGTACTGCTTCGCCAGCCCGTAATTCAGCAATATGCTTTTCGCATGGCCGATATGCAGATATCCGTTCGGCTCCGGCGGGAATCTGGTATGCACCCTGTCATACACCCCCTCCGCCAAATCCTTATCGATCATCTGCTCTATAAAATTTCTGGATACAGTCTCTTTTTCCCCTTCCTGCCGTATATTCTCCGTCTTTACATTTTCACCCATAGCTTTCTCCCGCTGCAGTCTGCCGCCTCCGGCCCGGGATTACCTCCTCATACCAACAATTATAAAATGAATCTTTAACCAATAATATCTATACTATCATAAATAAACCAATTAATAAAGGTTAAATTTTCAAAAAAAACAGCCGGCGGATATCTTCCGGCGACTTTTACACATCGTTTCGTTGTATATGGCTTTCTAATAATTTGCTGATATGGCTGTAGCTGCGTAAAAATTCGGGCAGAGCCCTCATCTCCGCATCCGAAAAAGACTCTATTAATCCTGCCACTTCATTCATATAAATTACCTTGGCCTTTATCAGGCTGTCACAAAGCAGCTCATCTACCGAGCAATTCAAAATATTTGCTATATCGACAATCCTTTCCAGACTCACTTTTGTTTTCGCATTTTCTATATTGCTTATATGCTGCGTCGATATGTCTGCTGCCGATGCCAGCTCTGCCTGCGTCATCCTTGCTTTTTCCCTCCGCGCCCTGACCCTTTCCCCCAATTTTACGTAATTAACCGGCATTGCCATCACCATTATCCTTTGTACCCCGATTTCCTAACTCCCAATATTTTCCAATATTGTTTCTATTTTATAAAATTTGGTACAAAAATGGAATCAACCGAAGGAATACTCTATCCCTTCGGTTGATTCCGGTATTTTTTCTTCCGTCTGCCGCCAATGCCCTTTTATTCGTCCACGCTGTAATTCGGCGCTTCCTTCGTAATATGGATATCATGAGGATGGCTTTCCTTTAGGGATGCGGCAGAAATCTTTATGAACCTCCCGTTCTGCTTCAGTTCCTCGATCGTCCTGGTGCCGCAGTAGCCCATGCCGGAACGAAGGCCGCCCATCAGCTGGAACACGGTATCCTCCACCGTTCCCTTGTATGCGACACGCCCTTCCACGCCTTCCGGAACAAGCTTTTTCGCATCGGACTGGAAATAACGGTCCTTGCTTCCGTTTTCCATAGCCGCTATGGAACCCATGCCGCGATAGACCTTATATTTTCTTCCCTGGTACAATTCAAAAGTTCCGGGGCTCTCGTCACAGCCCGCAAACATACTTCCCATCATACATACGTTTCCGCCTGCGGCGATAGCCTTTGTCATATCACCGGAGTACTTGATGCCCCCGTCCGCAATGATCGGAATACCGTATTCTTTCGCCGCCGCGTAGGAATCCATGATCGCCGTGATCTGCGGTACGCCGATGCCGGCCACCACGCGGGTCGTACAAATCGATCCGGGGCCGATTCCCACTTTTACGGCATCCGCTCCCGCTTCGATCAAAGCTTTTGTTCCTTCCCCGGTCGCCACATTGCCGGCGATCACCTGTACGTCAGGATATTTTTCCTTGATCATGCGTACGCAGCGGAGCACGTTTTCGGAATGCCCGTGGGCGGAATCCAGCACGATCACGTCCACTTTCGCATCTACCAAAGCCCCTACCCGGTCAAGCACGTTCGCCGTAATGCCTACGCCCGCGCCGCAGAGCAGCCTTCCCTGTCCGTCCTTGGCGGAAAGAGGGTATTTGATCGTTTTTTCTATGTCTTTTATCGTAATCAGCCCTGCCAGATTGTAATCCTCGTCCACGATGGGCAGTTTTTCTTTTCTTGCCTTTGCCAGAATCTGTTTCGCTTCCTCCAGCGTGATCCCTTCCCGCGCCGTAATCAGGCCTTCCGAAGTCATCGATTCCTTTATTTTTTTTGTAAAGTCCGTCTCGAATTTCAGATCCCGGTTTGTGATGATGCCCACCAGCCTGCGCCCTTCGGTAATCGGCACGCCCGAGATGCGGAATTTCGCCATCAGCGCGTCCGCGTCCTTTAAAGTATGTTCAGGAGTCAGGGAAAACGGGTCGGTAATAACGCCATTTTCTGAACGTTTTACCTTGTCCACTTCTTCCGCCTGCTCCTCGATCGACATATTCTTATGGATGATACCAATGCCTCCCTGCCGCGCCATGGCGATCGCCATCCTGTGTTCGGTCACGGTATCCATTCCTGCGCTCATCATCGGAATGTTCAATTTAATTTTTTTTGTCAGCCACGTCGTCAAATCCACCTGATTTGGAATCACTTCGGAATAGCTCGGCACAAGCAGCACATCGTCAAAAGTAATTCCTTCGCCAATTATCTGACCCATCTTCTTATCCTCCTGTCGTCCTTTCCTTTGATACGATAAACAAATAGTGATGTAAGTTTGAAAAAGTTTATCAAACTTACATCACTATGTCAATCCGTAAATACTTTTCTCGGCGCAATATTTTTAATCGCCTTTACCATATCCATGCTCGGTTCCAGAATAACCTTAATGCCCCCGTCATAATACATGGCATACCTCGTATCCGGCTGGTTTTCCACGCCGGAACTATAGTCTACCGTTTTTACCGTCCTGTTCTTATACTCATCCAAATGCCATGACTTGATCGGAGCAAGGATTTCCATGCTCTCGATCTCATATTTGGTCACGCTTTTCCTCTTTGTCTTCGCCATGACTTTATCAATGGTGATTTCTTTGTCCAGATAAAGGTATTCATATTCCAAATCGGTGTTCATTAGAATAAAATAGGATGCCGCCGCCATCAAAAGACCCACGATCATCGCCGGCCACAGAATAAAGCCCGCCAGTATGAACACAACCGCCATCGACAGCGTCAGCATTCTGAGAAATACCATTCCCGTGCTCGTTTTTTTCTTTACCAGGCATTCCACATATGTTTCGCTCATCATATCTATCCCATCCTCCATGCCGGAACGCTCCTGCCAGACAGCGCGCGCTCCTTTTTGCAGCTGCTTTATATTTTTTCAGAAACACATAAATATCATATTATATATTTCTGAAACTTTCAAGGGGTAACGTCAGGGAAACCACGGAAATCCATTTTTGCGGACCGCAGACATGGCAGGGTGGAAAAGAAGAAGGGCAACGGCAGGAAGGCAGGGGGAACAGATGGGGAATGGCTTTGCCGTTGCCTTACGCAACGCAGCTTTGCGTCGGAAATGAGATTTTCTTAATATTCCGTTTGACATGCAGCAATTTGATGACAAGGATGTCATCAAAAGTCCACCATGAGCCTGGATGGCGAATCGCGGACGGTTGCGTCCGGCTGGTACAACGACACCGGAATATTTAGAAAATCTATTTCCCGGAGCCGGCACGGCAAAACCATTCCCCATCTGCTCCCCCTGCCTTCCTGCCGCCGCCCTTCTTCTTTCCCGCCCTGCCTTGCCTACCGCCCGCAAAAATGGATTTCCATGTCAGGGAAATCCATTTCGACCAGTTGGGAAAAAGCTATGGCGGCAACAGCTATCGTTCCATTCTTACAACAAATTCCTCTGTCCCTTCTTCCAGCCTCCGGTCTTTGGTCATGGAAAAGCCGTGGGCGCGGTAAAAGCGGATGGCTGCATGATTTTTTTCTAATACCATGAGGTTTTTGGCATGGAGCTTTTCGATGGCAAAGCCGATCAGCCTGGCTCCGATTCCCTGGTTCTGGAAAAAGGAATCCACATATAGCTCATGGATCCAGCCGTTTTCCACATGAAGCATTCCTTTGACGAACTCATCGTCGTATACCCAGATACTTTCCAGTTTTTCCTTATTTTCTATATATTCCTGCGCTAGGGGAAGAACCTGGATCTCGCCGAACGAAACTTTATCATTCCGGAAGATAGATCTATAATTCATTCTTTTTGTAAAAACCAAAATCTCCGCCAGCCTTGACGCGTCCTGTACAGTGGCTTTTCTTATACAGTTCATATCGCCAGACATTAGCAGACACCTCCTTTATCAAGATCTTCCGATCTATATCTTTCTCATCTTATCATTTGTCATTCCCGATATTCAATGCTATAATATTTTATAACAGTTTTCACAAACGCACAATATCTGCGAAATGAATGGAGGAAAAATGACGCTCGAAAATAAATTAGGCATTCACGATTCGGCAGAACTTGCAAGAGAAGAGGAACGAATAAGCAAGAAAAAGGCGCTCGAATTATTTGAAAGCGGATATTTAAATACACTGGAAGCCGGAACCTACCGGACGCTCGCCCGGATTCACGAATATCTTTTTGGGGACATTTACAGCTTTGCAGGAAAATTACGGGAAGGAAATCTTGCCAAAGGAAATTTCCGCTTCGTCCCCGTTATGTATCTTTCGGCAGCCTTAGAAAATATCGAAAACATGCCGCAATCCACCTTTGACCAAATTATGGAAAAATATGTGGAAATGAACGTGGCACATCCTTTTCGGGAAGGCAACGGGCGCAGCGCGCGAATCTGGCTGGATCATATGCTGAAAAGAGAATTGGGGATTGTTATAGACTGGCAGCGTGTGGATAAAAATGATTACCTGATGGCAATGGAACGCAGCCCCGTGAAAGATATTGAAATTAAGCATCTCCTGCAGCAGGCGCTGACCGACCGGACCAACGACCGGAACGTTTATATGAAAGGCATTGACTATAGTTATTATTACGAAGGATATACCGTTTACCGAATGGAGGATCTATCATGGCAATGAGAGATGAAGTCAAAGAGCAGCAGCAAAAATTGAAAGGAAAAAGTTTCCAGGAAAAACTGGGATATTTCTGGGACTATTATAAGGTACACACAATCGTTGTTCTGTTTGCCGCGTTTGCTATCGGCATTTTTATCAAGGATATGGTGACAAGCAAGGACGATGCCTTTTCTGCTGTTGTCCTCAATTCCTATGGTTATGAACAGCAGGCGGATTTTCAGGAAGATTTCGCCGCCTATGCGGGTATCGATACGAAAACCTATAACTGCCAGATCGACGCTTCCTCCACGCTTTCCCTCGATGCCATGACGCAGCTCGACCTGGCATTTTCCCAGCGGCTGGCCGGAATGGTGCAGACCAATGCTTTGGATGCCTTTATCAGCGATACGGAAATATTCGGCCATTATGCGGAAGAGATGATGTTCCAGGATCTGCGTGAAGAATTGGATGCAGAGGAATATGAAAAATATGAACCTTATTTTTATTATGTGGATGCGGCTCTTATCGAACAAAAAGCCCAGGAGCAGGAAGAATTCTATTCCGATTCCCCACAGGAGGATGCCGCTGACCCGGCCGATCCTTCCGCTATGGAAGAACCGGTGCCGGTGGGCATTTATCTGCCGGATTCCGCAAAGCTCGCGCAATGGAACTGCTATGCCGATGGCTATGCCAATGGCTATGCCGATACCGGGGAAAGTCCTGTTTTCGGCTTTGTATTCAGCGGGCAGCATCTGGATATCGCCCACTTGTTTCTTGCCTATCTTACCGGGTGAAAATGCGGCCTTTGCTGCCAATATTTAACCGACTTCATTTTCGCACATTTTTTCTGCCTGTTCAATAATCAGGTCAACCGCAGCCGCCTGTTGATCAGGCGGATACTTATACTTTCTAAGAAGCCGCTTTACCGTGATCCTCATTTGTGCCCGAACGCTTTCCCGAATATTCCAATCTACTTTAATATTATTTTTAACGCTGACCGTTAATTCCTTGGCAATTTGCTTCAGAACACTATTTTCGTAAAAGTCTCTTGCGGATTCATTCGAAGAAACCGCGTCATAAAATGCCAGTTCATCCTCCGACAGGCCAAGCTGTTCTCCCCTCTTATGAAGCTCGTTCATATCCTTAGCCATATCGACCAATGCCTGAATAACCTCCGCTGTTTCCAGCGAACGTTTTTCGTACTGTATCACGGCAGCCTCCAGCATTTCCGAGAATTTCTTCGCCTGCACAACATTCTTTTTTGCAATGGACCGGATTCTTCCGTCGAGCAGCCGGCGCATCAATTCCAATGCCAGATTCTTTTGCGGCAGACTCTTGACTTCTTCCAGAAACTCATCGGACAATATAGAAAGATCCGGTTTATCCAGTCCAACCGCTGCAAAGATATCTACCACTTCTTCCGAAATAACCGACTTAGAAACTAATTGCCCTATTTCATACTCGATCTGGTTTTTTGCTTTTTTCGATTCATCTTTCGGCAATTTTTTTGCCATTCCTGACTTAACAGCCTTAAAATAACTGATTTCCACATTGATCTTCTGGGCCTGTTCCGAGGTTGCGCAAAGGGCATATGCTTTGCCGATCTCCATAACCAGACGAAGGAACTCCTTCTTTTCCTCCGCTCCTTTTCCCAATACGAAATCCACGCCTGACACAATACATGTCACTCTCTCGCCGGCAGTGCCTTTCAAATATGCGGAATAGTCCAACCCATGCAATATTCCCTGGATCTGCTCATATTTTTCAAGCATAAAATCGACTGCGGTCTGCGGGTCGATGCCCGTCGTTTTTCTGTCCGAAGCAGTATATTGGGTCAACGCGTTCCTCAAATTATCGGCAATCCCAATATAATCGACGACCAAGCCTCCCGGCTTATCCTGAAATACGCGGTTCACCCGGGCGATAGCCTGCATCAGATGATGCCCGCCCATCGGTTTATCGAGGTACATGGTATGAAGACAAGGTACGTCAAAACCCGTCAGCCACATATCGCAGACAATAACAGCCCTCAATTCATCGTCCGGGTTTTTCATCCGTTTTGCAAGAATCCTTCTCTGCGCCGCTGTCGTCGCATGTGGTTGGAATTCGGGCGGATCTGATGCCCGGGAGGTCATAACGACCTTTATCACGCCTTTCTCCAGTTCATCGCTGTGCCATTCCGGGCGGCAGTCTTTTATTTTAGAATACAGCTTAACAGCTATCTTCCTGGACATTGCCACAAACATAACTTTTCCGTCAATCGCCCGCTGCCTCTGCTCATAATGCAAAAGAAAGTCCTTCACGACATCGTTGATACGGCCGTCCGTTCCAACAATTGCTTCAAGCCTTGTCCATTTTTTCTTTTGGCTCTCCGCATAATCCTCTTCCTGCCCTTCCACAAGGATATCATATTCTTCATCAATTTTAAGCTTCGATTCCTTCGAAAGATTCAATTTCGCAATTCTGCTTTCGTAGTAGATCGGTACGGTGGTTTCATCCTTTACAGCCTGAGTCAGGTCATAAATATCGATATAATCGCCAAATAAAGCGGGAGTATTCTTATCCTCCAGCTCAATCGGCGTTCCCGTAAATCCAATAAAGGAGGCATTAGGCAGCGCATCCCGCATATGCTTTGCAAAGCCATAAGATATTTTGCCGTCTTTTTCCTTTGCTTTCAGGCCATATTGGCTGCGGTGCGCCTCATCGGCAATCACTACTACATTGTGCCTTCGCGTCAAAGCCTCCATCGAACGGTCGCTTTCATCAGGCGCAAACTTCTGGATCGTAGTAAATATAATCCCCCCCGCCTGAACGTCCAGAAGCTTCCGCAGCTCCTTTCTCGTATCCGCCTGTTTCGGGATCTGGCGCAAATAATCGGCACTTTTGGCAAATGTAGCAAAAAGCTGGTCGTCCAGATCGTTTCTATCCGTAATAACGACAATGGTTGGATTATTTAATTCCAAAACCAGCTGCCGCGCATACATCAGCATGGAATAGCTTTTTCCGCTGCCCTGCGTATGCCAGATCACGCCAACTTTTCTGTTCCCATGTTCAGAAGCCGCCAAATGAGTAGCATACAAGGCTTTGTTGACTGCAAAAAACTGATGGTATCCGGGAAGGATCTTATATGATTTATCTTCCTCCCGCGCAAAAAAACTATACTTCGAAATGATATCCAAAAACCTCTTTTTATCCATCATCCCATACAACATGGTCTGTAATTGGGAAAGCCCTGAAGAGACTTCCTTATTGCCGTCAATAGTCCGCCAAAACATAAAACGATCCAGATCAGAGGTAATCGTCCCCGCTTTCGCATGGATGCCATCGCTTGTTACCATAAACGCATTATAATAAAATAAAGAAGGAATATCATTTTTATATGTCTGAAGCTGGTAGAAACCGTCTGCAATCCCCACCTGTTCATCCGCTATATTTTTCAACTCTATCACAACGACGGGAATACCATTCAAAAAAACAACAATATCCGGCCTTCGTTCTTTTCCGTTTTCAATCACAGTATACTGATTCACTGCCAGAAACTCATTATTTTCAATATCTTCCGCATCAAAAATGTATGCCTTTTCCGTTCTGCAGCTGCCGTCCTGCCGGCTGATTTCAACATCAACGCCCTCCGTAAGCAGCCTTTGGAAATTTTCATTATTCTGTACGATGGACATGCTCTGCTGGCGGGTAATTTTTTTTACCAGCTCCGCAATAATATCGTCCGAATATTGCCTGTTAATCCGTTTTAGCGCATGGTATAGCCTGTCGTACAAAACGACGTCTCCAAAACATTCCCTTTCAGAAAAACTGCCGCCCGGGGAAAGATCCGGTCCATATTGCGTCTGGTAGCCCAAGTCCCGAAACCACTCCATCGCCGCCTGTTCCAGATTATCTTCTATGAAAGCGGCCATATCACTCACCTGCCTTTTCGCAATGCCTTTTCTTTATGTATGCCGCCTGATGCTCCAGTTCGGGATATACAAATGCTTCATTGATGCCAATCATATCGAGTTCGTGCAAAATAGAAGCCTTTCGTTCCGCCGGTATCCGCAAATATCTTGGAATGCCCTCGTCAACATACGTGCTTAATGTATCCCTCAAATCAAATTTATTTTTTAAATAATAATCAGGAGCGGATATATCAATGCCGAGAATGAGGAATGCGCCGTTTTGCCTTCTTATTCTTTCGTTATTTTTCGGCGCGACGACAGGAACATATTTATTTTGAAATTGTATTTTCAACCGCTCTAATCTCTGGTCAAAGCCGGACTGCATATCATCGCTCAGCCCTTTTCTAGAAAAATAATCCAGGAAGTCCCCTTCGCTCTTCCCATCGTATTCCGCAAGCGCAGAAAGCAGCCTTACCTCTTTCTGGGTAGGGCGCTGCAAAGACTCAATAAACAGGATCAGTTCCCCGTCCTTATCTTCGTACTCGGCACAGGCAAAGTAAAGGGCGACCAATGGATTGGTGGTCATATCCAAAAGCCGGGTAGGCAGCCCGTAATGCTGCATTTTCACCAGCTGTTCAAAATCCGTCATATGGTTTCCGAATTCTAACGGCTCCTGCAGGATCAGCTCATTAACCAAAGCCGTTTCCTTTGCCAGAAGCCCGTTTCTGAAAATACTTCCGTCCACGCCAAAATCCACATCCGATTGGCCGCGAAATAATAAAGTCCCCGGTATTTCATTTTCTGAAATGACGCGATTGTAATCGGAGAGTTTGGAAAGCAGATGGGAAACGCTGAAAACAGAAAACTGCTCGTCCAATTCATCCTCCATATATTCCTTATAACGTTCATATTCATTCATCATTCGTCACCTGCCTTCACCATCAGCTTCCCGTTCATCAACTGGGGAAGAAGGGTATCCCGTATTTCCTCCAGCACTGCGTTTTCCTCTTTTAGTTTGGCAATTTTCCGTTCCATCGGTTCTACCCATTCTTTAAATTTCGACTGAAGCCCCATCGGAGGCACCGCCATAGGAAACATTTGAAACGCTTCCAAAGGAAAATTCTGTCTTGTCGTCCCGATTGCATGATGCTTTATCATTTCCAAAAACATTGGCTGTTTCATATAATAATCAAAAAATATGGGCATAATCGCCTTTTTCATTTTAAATACAACATAAACCGGACTGACAAGCCCTGCTTCCCAATCCTTCAGCATAGCGATCGAGCCGATATTCGCTCTGGCCGGATTGTATGCGACCTGGCCGCGCCGCACGATCTTATAATTTTTTGTGCTTTTACTGTAAACCTGTTTCGTAAAAACATCTTCCGATGCCTTAAACTCTCCCTCTTTGACAACAGAAAGAACCGGATAATCATTTTCCATCTGATTCTTCTCTTTTACTTCCACAATCTGGTCGAATACATTGGATTCCACCCATCCCCCGGAACCGCCGCACTCTATGGAACTATGCACATTTTCATAATTTGGACAGGCAAACAGCTTCTTATATATTCCAGCGGCAATATTCTCTAAAGTTGAAATGCAGCTTAGGTTGGCATTTATTTTATCTTCGTAACCTGATAAACTTTCGGCTATCTTATCCTGTACCTTTTTAGGAAAATCAGGCAGCGGTATCGCATTCATATTGCTTTGGTTTAACTTCGGCTGGGCCGAGCCCGTGACATATTTGGAAATATCGTTGCTGTTAAGCCACAGGCATAAAAATCGGAGATTTGCATATTCCTTCGCCGTTACGATATGGGCATGGTTATTCACCCAAAATTTCCCCTTTACGATCGATGCAATCGGTTTCTTTCGGGATCTCAGGTTTTCCCCGTCTTCAGCTACCAGCAAATACTCACCGTCAAAAAGATAATCATCCACATAATCGATAATTCCCTGTGCGCCATAATACGGATATATTTTTTCTATATTTTCCCGTTGTTTCGACGATAAAGGTATCCGTCTGCTGTCATGATTTATGATCAAATCTCCCAAAAACATCTTAGTCCCCCTATCACCATCTGTCCCAGCCCATGCTGCCCAAACTGGCAATTATCTCCTCATCGATATCCCGGGACTCTTTCATTATTCTGAAAAGATTTTGGGTCAGCTTTTCCATTTTAACATCAAAAGGTTCCTTGTCTTCTTCCATCGGAACAACTCCCACATAGCTGGCCGGCGTTAAATTATAATCTTTTTCCCTTACCTCTTCCAACGCCGCTACTTTGCAAAATCCCGGCTTATCTTTGTAAACTACTTCTGTTCCATCCGCTTTCACGGCCTTTTCCCCATGATTACGGAAAGAATGATAGGCCGCAGTAATTTCATCAATCGTTTTCGCGGTAAGCTGCCGCTGCGTCCGGCTGTCCTCATATGGTTCTGTTTCCATCTTCCGCGCATCGATAAAGAGGATTTCTTTATGGCGGTCACGATATCCGTTTTTCAGTTTATTGCGCGCTATGAACCACAGACAGACAGGAATGGATGTCGTTGAGAATAGTTTTCCGGGCAATGTCACGATACAATCCACTTTATCATCCTCTACTAAATTTTTACGGATATTATATTCGCTGATTGTAGAAGAAGACAAAGAGCCGTTCGCCAGTACAAAACCAGCTGTCCCGCTTGGAGCCAGATGGTATAACATGTGCAAGATCCATGCATAGTTTGCATTTCCCGCCGGGGGAATTCCATATTTGCTCCACCGCAGATCATCCATCAGCCTTTCTCCCCCCCAGTCGCTGATATTAAAAGGAGGATTTGCCATTATATAATCCGCTTTTAAGCTCTTATGCTGGTCATTATGAAAAGAATCTGCATTTTGCTGTCCCAAATTGGCCTCAATCCCGCGAATGGCAAGATTCATCCGGCAAAGCCTCCATGTATTATAATTGGATTCCTGCCCATAAATCGCCAGCTGGCCGTCCAAACGCCCCTGCCTGTCCTCTACAAAACGCTTGCTCTGCACAAACATACCGCCGGAACCGCAGCATGGATCGTACACACGGCCGTCATGGGGTTCGATCATTGCCACGATCAACTCGACCACGCTGCGGGGAGTATAGAATTCCCCGCCCAATTTACCCTCGGCACGGGCGAATTTTCCTAGGAAATATTCATATACCGATCCTAACGTATCTTTATTTTTATCATTGCCGATCTCCAATTCTGACAGCAGGTCGACCAATTCGCCCAGAGAGCGTTTGTTCAGTGACGCCCTTGCAAAATCTTTTGGCAAAACACCGCGCAAAGACGAGTTTTCTTTCTCGATGATATCCATGGCATGATCGATCACCTGTCCGATCGTTGGATCTTTGGCTCTCGTTTTGATCGTTTCCCAGCGCGCTTCTTCCGGAACCCAGAAAACATTTTTTGCCAGATATTCGTCTCTGTCTTCGGGATCAGCATATTCATCCTGCCTTATTTCCTGATAGGCCCGCTCAAAGCTGTCGGAAATATATTTTAAAAAAATAAGCCCAAGGCATACATGTTTATATTCCGCTGAATCCATATTATTGCGGAGTTTATCCGCCATCACCCACAAATCTTCTTTTCTTAACTCTGCCACTGTATTTTCCTCCACGATTTAATAAACCCTGAAGCCCTGCTCCCAAATTACGGTTCATCTGATCTGTCTTTCACCCTGTTTCCCGATATCTTTTCTTATAAACGGAAAAAACTACAGCCCACGGGAATCCATTTCCATAAACGGCATGGCGCAACCGGAACCTGGGGTTGCGCCATGCCGTTTATGAAAATGGATTCTCATGGACTACAGCCTTTTTCACAGCTGCAGTTCCACAAATATATTATAAATTGCCCGTATCGCATTTTCAAAATCATCGTCGGAAACGCCGATAATAATATTCAACTCGCTGGAACCCTGGTCGATCATCCTGACATTGACATTGGCATGGGCCAGTGCCGAAAAGATCCTTCCTGCCGTCCCTCTCGTAGACTTCATGCCGCGCCCCACCACCGCGATCAATGCCAGGTCCGATTCGATATCTATTGTATCCGGGTCGGCCAGCCTGTGGATCGCGGATACCACTTTCTGTTCTTTATCAATAAATTCATCCTGGTGGACGAAGACCGTCATCGTATCGATGCCCGAGGGAACATGTTCAAAAGAAATCCCATAGTCTTCAAATGCCTGAAGAACTTTCCGTCCGAATCCTATTTCCGAATTCATCATATCTTTTTCAATATTGACAGAGCAAAAGCCCTTCTTTCCCGCAATGCCTGTAATCACATATTTGGATTTCTGGCAGGTGCTTTCCACGATCCATGTGCCTCTCGCCTCCGGGCAGTTCGTATTACGGATGTTGATCGGGATACCTTCCCTCCTCACCGGAAAAATCGCATCTTCGTGCAGCACCGCCGCCCCCATATAGGCCAGCTCCCGCAGTTCCCTGTAAGTAATGGTATCGATTCCCGGAGGGTTATCTATGATTCTCGGATCAGCCAGCAAAAATCCGGACACATCGGTCCAGTTTTCATACACATCCGCTTTCACCGCCCGCGATACGATGGAACCCGTAATATCGGATCCGCCCCTGGAAAAGGTCTTGACCCGTCCATCCTCGTATGCCCCGTAAAATCCGGGTACTACCGCCCGTTCCACGCCTTCCAGGCGTTCCGCCAGCACACGGTTTGTTTTTTCCGAGTCGAATTCCCCCTGTTCATTAAAAAAGATCGCCGTCGCCGCATCTACAAATTCGTAGCCGAGATACGCCGCCATAATAATTCCGTTCAGGTACTCCCCCCGGGATGCCGCATAATCCTCCCCGGCTTTTTCCCTGAAATTTTTCTCAATCGCCTGAAACTCGCCGTCCAACGACAGATCCAGATCCAGCCCGTCTATAATTTCCCCGTAACGCTTTTCGATATCCTGCAGTTCCGCCTTAAAATCCCCGTCCGCTTCCGCTTTCGCATAGCAGGCATAAAGCATATCCGTTACCTTCGTATCCTTATCAAAGCGTTTGCCCGGCGCGGAAGGAACTACATACCGCCTTTCCACGTCGCTGCGAATAATATCCCCGGCCTTCATGAACTGCTCCGCGCTGGCCAGGGAACTTCCTCCGAATTTGACTACTTTTTTCATAATATTTTCTCCGTTCTGCCTTTTCTAATTTTATATGATCAAAGCTCCAAAAAGTGCCCGATCAGCCGGTATCCCTTCTCCTCGTAATTCCCGCTTTCTTTTCCCGCCTCTTCGTTATAATCCCGGTCTCCGGCAAGAGGCGCCGTGCTGTCATACAGCATGTAAGGCACGCTGTCCGCCGTATGAGTGCGTACCCGTATGGGCGTCGGATGATCCGGCAATACCAGAAGCCGGTAGTCCGTATGGCTGTTGTCCAGACATTCGGTCAATGGTTTCAGCACCCTTTCGTCCAGATATTCGATGGCCTGTACCTTTTTCTCCACGCTTCCCTGATGCCCCATTTCATCAGGAGCTTCCACATGGATATAGGCAAAATCATAACCATCTTCCAGCAAGGCTTTCAAAGCCGCCTGTACTTTGCCTTCATAATTGGTATGTAAGCCTCCGTTCGCTCCTTCCACCCGGCTGATGCCCATGCCCGCCCCTGTGGCAATCCCTTTCAGCAGATCCACCGCCGAAACCATCATTCCCTTTTTCCCCGTTTTTTCCTCAAAAGAATCCAGCTTCGGCTTCGTTCCCGCCCCCCAGAACCAACAGCAGTTGGCAGGATTTAACCCCTTCTTTTTCCGCTCTTGGTTAATCGGGTGGTTTACTAATATATCATAACTACGCTTCATCATTTCCCGCAGAGTTTCGTCCTCCGGCAGATACTGCCCGATCTTCTGCCCCAGCACGTCATGGGGAGGCGTCAGTTCCACGACTTCCCCTTTATCCCAGATCAGACAGTGGCGGTAGCTCGTTCCCGCATAAAAACGGTAAGCCTCCGTTTCCAGTTCCTTTCTCACCGCCTCCAGCAATACCGCGCAGTCCTCCGTGCTGATCTCGCCGGAGCTGTGGTCAATAATCCTTTTTTCTTCGAAAGGCTCCTCCTCTTCCGAAACCGTAACGATATTGCAGCGCAGGGCGATGTCCGTTTCCTTCATCGCCACTCCGATGCTGAGCGCTTCCAGCGGGGAACGTCCCGAATAATAGACCGCAGGGTCATAACCGAGCACCGCCAGGTTCGCCGTATCGGAACCGGGTTTCATCCCCTCCGGTATCGTATGCACCATCCCGATCTGCGACATCTTGCTCAGCCTGTCCATCGTCGGCGTTTTTGCAAAAGCAAGGGGCGTACGGCCCCCAAGGCTTTCAATCGGCTCATCCGCCATCCCGTCCCCCAGCACAATAATATATTTCATCTCCATACCCCTCCTCCATGCCTCTGCTTCGCAGCGGCACAAACCATTCATAGGAAGAACGCCGTATTTCACGCTAACCCCCACGCCGCCTCCCGGCAGCATAAATCATCCATGAGAAGAACGCCGTATTTCAGGCGTTCTTCGGTGTGAGACTTAGTACTTCTTAGCGAAATGCCCTCTGGCATGAGCTTTAGAAGTACTTCTCACACTACTAGCCTTCCAGTCTTATTCTATTCAAAACACAGCCCAGTCTTTCCGCTTTTTCATTAAATTCCTTTTCGCTCATCTCTTCGGTAACAAACGCGTACTCATCCTTCACGTCCGCCACGACCACCCGGAGCAAGCCGAAAATATCCACCGCTTCTTTTTCCAGCCCGGCCTTTGTGCGCACAAAAAACCGATGCCGGATATTGTCCACATTCATCTGTTTCACATCCTCGTCATCCCAAAAGCACATAATCGTCTTGCCGATATGCCTTGCACAGTCCACCACGTCAGACACGACAGCGCTGGCTGTCGGGAGCTTGCCTGCGCCGCGCCCGTAATACATAGAATCTCCCAGCATATTGCCATGGACAAATACTGCGTTGAATACGCCGCTCACGCTGTACAGGGGATGGCTCATCGGAATCATAAACGGCGCGACCATAGCGTAGAAGCTGCCGTCTTCGCCTTCCCGGCTCATAGCCAGCAGTTTAATGGAACGGCCGAGCGCCCTTGCATATATAAAATCTTCCGCCGTGATTTTTGTAATCCCTTCCGTATAAATATCTTCATATTTTACATTTTTTCCGGTCATCAGCGAAGAAAGAATCGCGATCTTGCGGCAGGCATCATAGCCTTCCACATCCGCTTCCGGATTTCTCTCCGCATACCCTTTTTCCTGTGCTTCTTTCAGCACTTCTTCAAACCCTGCCCCTTCCGATGCCATCTTGGACAGAATATAGTTGGTGGTGCCGTTCAGAATTCCCGTGATCCCGTCGATCTTTTCTGCCGTCAGGGAATAATTGATCGGGCGGATGATCGGAATCCCTCCTCCTACGCTGGCCTCAAACAGATAATTGCATTTGTGTTCCTTCGCCAGGCGGATCAGCTCCGGCCCGTGGTTGGCCACCAGCTCTTTATTGGAAGTACAGACACTCTTGCCCTGCAGGATCGCCCTCTTGGAAAACTCATAAGCCGGGTGGATCCCCCCCATCGTCTCGCAGATCACCTGGACCTCCGGGTCGTTCATAATCAGCTCCACGTCATGCACTACCTTTTCCTCATACGGATCGCCCGGGAAATCCCGCAAATCGAGAATATATTTAATATTCAGGTTTTCCCCCGATTTCTTATTGATCTCTTCCTTATTCTTCTCAATAACCTCTACTACTCCGCTGCCTACCGTACCATACCCTAATACCGCTACATTTATCATTTTTTCCTCATTTCTGCGCCGCTTTGTTTCATAAAACTCATAAAACCTTTTTCCAGCCAGCCAATGCCTTTTCCTTTAGCCAGCCACCCTCCGGCCCCATGTGTGCAGCGCCCCACCGGGCCCGCCGGAAAAGAATGCCCATTGTATGGTCATCCTTCCACTAAGTTTTGGACAGAACCTTCACATAATGCACGCCTTCCTGCCGCTCTAAAACTTCCAGCATCCGTGACATATCCCCCGTTGCCGGAAGAACCTGGACGCTGATGCTGAGCGACGCGGTTCCATTGATCGGAATGCTCTGGTGGATCGTCAAAATATTGGCCCTGAAGTCCGCGATCACCTTCAATACATCCGACAGAAGCCCAGGCTCATCGTTGATCTGCAGCGTCAGCGTGATCGTCGTTCCCTGGGAACTGTCATGAAACGGAAAAATATCGTCCTTATATTTATAAAAAGAACTGCGGCTTACCCCCAGCCGCTCCGTCGCTTCATGGACGCTCGCCGCCCTGCCTGTCTCCAAAAGCCTCTTGGCTTCTACCACCTTTAAAAGTACCTCCGGCACCGCTTTTTTCTTTACAACAAAATAACCGCTCGTGGTATCCATATCATACACCTGTGCTTCCTTATATAGCGCCAAAAAAGATGTACGGGAATGTATCTCTATAACGTACATCTGTATGTCACTGAAAGATATTTTATCACATCAATTTGCATATGGCAACATTTTTTAATATATTCATTGCCCACCAAATAGCAAAAGCAGAATATATGAAACCGTGCCAAAACCGTCTACTGCATCTCTTTTAAAACAAATTTCCCTTTGCCCTTTCCTTGTACAGGAACTACAATATTTAATAATTGCATTGCCATAATCGCTTTCCCCGCTTTATAATCACCATATCTTAATTCCTGTTTTATTTCTTTCCGTCCAAAGATTTGATTCAGTTCAAATGTTTCCACAATTCTTTTTACATTCCCTGCAACGATTGGTGTCAACTCTTTACTATAAACTGCATCATCAATAGCCTGAAACAGTGGTTTTTTGCATTCAAACTTTGATTTTTCAGTAGACAAACCATGGTTTTCTTCTTCAAACAGTGGTTTTTCGACGAGCAAACAGTGGTTTTTTTCTCCAACCAGTGCTTTCTTATCAAGCGCAGCATTATTTCTAACTATTGCTTGCAACATAAAAGCATTCTCTCTGTATTCCGGCCCCTGCAAACCAACTGCTTCAAGCTCTTTCCACATACGGTCAACACCCTCACCATATTCTTTTACAAAACTATATGCTTTTAAGAACTCTGCAATCTTAGGATTTCTCGAAAAATGTGTATGCCGGATATTGCTTGTTTTCACAAGTCCTGGCAGCTTTCCGGGACTTTCCACAACAATCCTGCTATCAAACATCTTGATCTGGATATCTGTTCCACGAATACTGTAATCCCGATGTGTAACAGCATTTACAATAATTTCCTGACGAACATATTTCGGATATTCCTCTTCCGTTACAAAACGTCCATTTTTCCCTAAATATGTCTTCTCTTTAATTTGTGTATCCAAATATGCAACAGCATCCGTTATCATTTTCAATATAGTTCCTTCAAAAATAACATCTTTGATAACATTCATCTGTGTCCCAACGTGTTCTTCTGTTCCTTCATAGCGGATAAAACGCACCCGAGCTCTCGGAAAATACAATTGCGGATTTTTTCCAAATAGTAATATCGCAGCTGAACTTATCTGCATCTTCCCGCTCTTTTCTTTTACAAATCCTTTATTTTCCTTCAAATATTCCATCGGTGTCTTGGAATAACCAATCTGATCAATGTAATTTTTCACGGAGCCTAAATCAATATCATCTATGTCTGCTTCTGGAACAGGTTTATCCTCAAAAATCTTTCCCCTTTGTCATACATCAACTGCATTCGTTCTTCAAACGTAAGTTTCTTAGACTTGTCACCCACACGCATGAACACTTCATCCGCCTGATTTGCATGTACTTCCATACTTGGCTCAATATACATCAAAAGCACATGATTCTCTCTTACTTTAAAATCCACACATTGTACTTTTTCTATTTCTACTTTCACAGTCGGAACACAAAAATCAAATGGCACTCGAAGAAACTCATTTAATTTTTGAATATCGTAATCTACTCCCTCAATCCTGCGTGTCTTATCAGATATTCCAATAGCGACTGTTCCGCCATCAGCATTGGCAAATGCTATGATCGATATCGCCAGCGCTTTCGGGTCTATATTGACACTCTTACGATCAAATATCTGCTTTTCCTCAAATTCCAATACTTCTTCTATCGTCATAACAGCTCATACCTTTCTTCATTATCCACCAAAATTTTTCAATTACCATTTAGATAACCTCAATTACGCTCTCTGGCAACAGTTGCCGCATTTCTTCTAAAAATCCTTTTCGATCTCTAAACTGCGGCGCAAAGCTTATTTTCAAAACATCAAATGCTTCATCAGAAACAGGAACCGCTATTTGGGGGAAAAAGATTGTTTTCATTATCATTCCATCATGAATCTCATGTCCATTCGTAAAGATTTCTAATTGCTGAATCCCCACTTTAAGTCTTACTTCCTTTTCCGTTGTCCAATCCTTATCATGTGCTTCTTTTCCCTGTCTTTTACACATCCCATGTGTCGATTTAATAATTCCGGCTATCTCCGGCGTTAAAGTCCGTCCTTGTGTCTCATTTCCACCAATATATCCAATACCGGATATATTCTTGACAAGTTCATCATCATATTTTATTTGATAAAAGTCAAATGAACTAATGTAAAAAGGGTTTGCAACCCTTCCTTTTTGCTGTTCAGTAGATTTTATGCTGAGCGCTTCATCATAATTTGGGGCAATTTTTGTAAACTTGTCATCATTCTTTGAATTATCACCACACATAAAGATTGCTTTTCTAAGAAACCACTTTGTTTTTATACCAATTAATACGCCACCAGACTCACTTCCATATTCTTCCCAATGCTCATCTGATATCCGGGGACCATAAGTGAAACAACAAACATAATATTTATTTTCATATTCCGGAACATCTATCCGTTCAGCTTCTTCATCATCATTTACACATTTAAGATTAGATAGCCAAAATTCTCTATTCCTTAAAATACTTTTCAACGCAGAAGCAGTTGTACAATGATATAGCCAGTCATGCGTCTGAGCCAATTCTTTACTTTCACGGATAAAATGGAGATTCTCTATCGCACTATCAGCAGAAATTACTTTCCCTTCAAGTGATTTTGCCAAAACTCCTAATGCTTTAATTTCTTTTTGATTATCCATAAATTCCACCTCAAATTCCTAGCAATGCTTAATACCTTTTCATAGGATGGATTTTACAACTACAACCCCTGTTTGTCGTACTGCTATGCTATTTTCATATTACTCATCGCTTCTATTTTATCACGAACTCATGCATGAAGAAACAGTAATTTCCTTCGCTTAAATATATACGTAATAAAACAAAAAAGGGATGGCATTAATCCATCCCCGCCGCTTTCCGAAGCTCCTTTTCGATCTCCTCCGCAGCATCCGCATTCCCTGCATGTATCTTCAGCCCCCCTTCGGAAGTCTGGATCACAAGCGCCGACCCCGACCGGCCGATCCTTGAAATATCGCTGAATAAATAGCTCTCCGCCTCATAACAAGGCAGAAGGAGTCCTTTCATCCTCTCCCCACCGATCAACATCCTCTTCTCCGTAACCGCCAAAACCGTATGCCACATCATCTGCCACTCGTTTTTGGAATATTCTTCTCCTGTAGCTGAAAAAACCACGGACTCGCCTTCTTCTAGATTTTTCTCCACTTCCGCAAATGCGACCCGGTAATTCTTTTTATCCGTTGACCTGTATTTCTGCGCAAAACGCAGCATTTCCTGTGCATCCTTCATCCTGACACCTCCTGCATTTTTGGACAATAGTTCAATTTCTTTTTGTGTAAGAAAGGCATTCTGACGGTTGCAGGCAAAACCGGCCAGCTGCAGCGCTGCGCCAAGCGCCGCGAGGACTCCTGTCAACAGACCATCCGCCCTTTTAGGAAATAAAACGGACAGGATCCCGAACTCCGACTGCCCAAGAGCCAGAAGCAGACAGACCATCCCTGCCCCGAAATAGCTCCCAAGCCTTTTTGCCTTGCTCTGCTTCTCCCGGCCTGACCAGGCAAGAAGCATATCCACGCTGCCCAGGACTTCCGCATCCGCTTCTTCCTCCATCCGCTTTCCGTTTAACAGCTCCGGAACCGTTACGCCTAATTCCCCGGCGATATCCCATAAAAGGGAGAAGTCCGGCATGTTGCGGCCGTTTTCCCATCGGGAAACGCTGCGGTTGCTGACTCCCAGGCGTTCCGCGAGCTGCTCCTGCGTCAGTTTTTTTTCTTTCCGCAAAAGGGCAATCCACTTTCCGATCTGCTCCTGATCCATCTAATAACCATGCTCCTTTCCCAACCTGAGAATCCGCGCCCTCAAACACAAACCTTAGGTTCTTGCAAAAAAACCTTATCACAGCGGCATCCAAAAGAACAGGACACAAAACGGGAATACCAAATATGCAGGTTTTTGACTGTTCTATCCTTCCACTGTATTCAAAATACCGATAAACACAGGAACATTTGTTTCCTAAAATCCCGCAATCAATTATACATATGTCAACCGATGTTAAGTTCAAAGAGTCCAATGATTTCTTTTTGAAAAGCTGTTATTGTTGTATAGATCTGTTTACGTTTTCCTTCAAGAGAAATCACCCTCAGGGATTTCATCTCATCTATAACTTCCTGCATATTGTGGCTCTTGAACCATCCGGCCGCATTCATGATGTTTTTGACCTGGGAAGATAGTATCAGGGCAATATACTGGATAAACAGCCGGCCATCCATCGCCGCAGAGGAATGGATACGCAGCCTTTTCATATCAAGATCATTTTTTAGGTCATCGAAATGTTTTTCTATCGCATCCTTCATCCGGTATACTTCAAGTGCCTCCACTGGATTTTTGATATCATTTGTGGCAAGCACAAACCAGCCCACGCTGTTCTTCCTGTGGATGTCTATAGCTTCTTGATTGTATTCAACTTTCCTGCCCCTCTTAGGTGTCTCTTTGACTATAAAAAATCTTTCATAATCCTTTTGATGCTCTTTTACTGGGTTCCCTGAGCATAGTTCCTCATATTCTGTCAGGATCCGATGGCTGAACTTTTTCTCATCCAGCGCAGCCTTGATACTATCAAAATAAATATGAAGGTAGCAGCGGTGCCCTTTCCACTTTATGGGTTCCGTATCCGCATAGAGTTCTTCCCCGAGGACATTACAATAATGGCGGTAAGAGACCATTTCATCATTGCGGTGACGTTCTACCGCATCCAAGGAAAGGGACGTCGTAAACGGAACACCAATCAGAAATCTCATGCGTCTTGTGTACATGGCATCCACATTGTCCTCACTGTAAAAACCTTTGTCCATGACCATATGCAGCCTTTTCGCGTCAACAAGGTCAAGCCTTTCCAGACTTTCATCCATTGTGCTGACATCATGGATGCTCCCGGGCATAGCCCTGAAGAATAAGGGAAGATGGCTTGCATGTCCGCTGACCATCAGGAGATTGATCTGTGGAAGTTTTTCCCTGTCCCTGTTATATCCGTATGATACAAATTCGTTCATCTCACTGTAGGATGATATACTTGTAATGTCCATACAGTAATACCTGTCACCGCTGTTATGTTCCAGCCATGCTGAAAAGAAGGCCTGTGTAAGTTCTGGCGTGATTCGTCCCAGCAGTTCACTGATCCGTTGGTCGGCAAGCATCGCGCCATAAGGTGTAATTGCCTGTTGAGACCACCTTTCGGTTCTGGACAACGCCTGTCCCTCACTAACAAGGTAATAGGCACATGTCAGGATGGCATCCCAGTCATTGGGGAAGCTCTTTTTCAGTATATGGGCAAGTCCAATATCTGCACACACCTTATCTAAAAGGGCAGATACACCACAACTGTAAGTAAAGCATCTGGGAGGCTCTTTTTCAGGTTTTGGCGCAGTATTTTTCCGATTACCGCCGTGCATACCATTTGGCTGCACTGATCCGGTTTCCGGATCAAGATGTCCAATGCACTTACGTTTTGATTTTGGCTTTTTTGAATTTTTATCCCAATAGGAGACATTTTCATAAACGTATGTGGTGCCATTTTTGTGTTTTAGATAAACTAAAGATGCCATACGGATTCCTCCAAACATATGTATAATTCTCTGTTTTTACTATATCATTTATACATATGTTTGTAAAGGGAAACATGGATCAAATACTGATTCTATAAGGGCTTTGGGGATTAAGCTTAAAACCTATGTATAACAATTTCGGGAGATTAGGTTGTTTCATTCTCCACAATGGCATATACAAAAGGACTCCTCAGATACACATAGTATATCTCCATCTCCGGCTCTTCCGCCGCTGCGGCCGCACAGCTGTCAGTCGCCGCAATCGCTTCCGTCCCCAGCTCTCCTACGGAAATACAAGTCCTGTGGACCACTTTGCTGATATAAATATTTTTATCGGGAAAAGCCCCCATTCCTCCGAAATCCGCCTTCTGCCAGTCAAAAGCATCCTCCATTCCAAGATCTGCCAGAATGCCGCTCAAATCCGCCTTATATTCGGCCTCAAATTTGGGCAGGCTGGTTTCCACGATCACGTCCGTCTTTGCCCCCGACAGCAGTTCCCGGAAGCGCTCCCCGTCCATGGATTCCATATATTCTTCCGGGCTTATTCCATCATTCGGCTTGATAGCAACAAAGGAGAATCCTTCCTTATAAGGCTTGACAAAGCCGACTGCATTCTCGTCTTCCATATAAGTGCTTTGTGTCGCATGCATATAAGAAACTTCTTCTTTTTCCCCCCTGGCATTGGTAAAGGTTCCGTCGTTCACCTCGAATTCCTCATAAACCCTCATCCACTTGGCATCAAAAACCACTGTATTCACGAGATACATGACTGCATCTTCCTCGATCTGATCCAGAATATTCTTTACCTTTCCTCCGGTCTTTTCTTCCGCCCATGCATTTATGCTCCCCAATGACTCCTCGCAAAACGGAATCTGGTAAATATCCGTGTCGTAATAAAAAGCGTTCTTTTCCAGAAACCCCTTCTCTAATGCCAACTCTCCATCCTCTTGGAACCATACGGAATTAGCGACAGCAAGCTTTGTTTTCTCCATACCGTCAAACCCTTCCGTCCATGCTTTCAGGTTCCTGTTCCAATCATCCATATTCTGGTTTTCCCCCAAAACAGCAAGCATCTGATCCAGCGTATCCCCCCCGGCCCCGTTTGCCGCCATCGCCAGGGCTGTCATGACGGACAGCGGGGATACCATTACATTATCCCCATTTTGCCCCTTCATATTCCCCTTCAGCAGTTCGACTGCAAAATCTGCGGCATCCGCATAAAAGATTTCTTCCGGGGCTTCTGCCATTTCATAGTCCGACGCCTCCCCCTCTTCCCTTTCCGCTCTTCCCTCCCTGGTTTCACGCATCAGATCTTCCGCCGCATTTTCCTTCTGCCCCGCTTCCTGTCCTGCCGTCCTTTTTCCGCAGCCGCAGCACAGCAGGCAAAGAACCGCCGCGCAAACAACCATGCTTCTTCTCATCCACATTCCTCCTCCGTTCCGGCCTGGGGATCCCGTTCGCCCCGATCCTGTCATTTTCTTCCATTCGCCCTTTTATACTCCCGGATCTCCTCTTTGATCAATGTATAGTCCCGCTCAAACAATTCTTCGCAAAGCTGAGCCTGCAAGACAGGCCCCGGCACCTTTTCCAATATTTTGCCCGCCACGAACTGCTTGCTCTTTTCTTTGTATTTCGGAAGCCCGTTCCGTTCCTGGATATGGGCCAGCTCCGGCCTCCATAAAATACTTATCTTTTTCTTCCAGTCCACTCCCGGGTTCCTGCCGGGCCTGCGCAGAATATAAAAATCCACGCCGCTTTCCGCCCGCTCTGCCGTAATGATCCCCCACCATCCCGGCACATGCTCTTCTACATGCAGTCCATGGCTGGCTCCGACTGCCACATAATTATAATCATAATAACGGTCATAGTCCTTCACCTGGCGTTCCAGCCTCGCATATGTATCCGCATCGCTTTTGATCTCAATGCCATATAACGCGCCGGGCGTCACCATAACCACGTCCGCCCTGGACTTCCCCATCGTTTTCTCTTCCAATATCCTGACCTTCCCATATGTTTCTTCCAAAAAATCAAACAATGGCTCCCGGATATCCCTGTCATGCAGCCTGTTTGTCATCTGTTTTCCCATCCCGATACGTTTCACAGAATTGCATGTACAGGCAATCCTGCTGGTTCTTTTTGATTATACAACATTTACCTTTCCATGAAAACCCATCATTCACCTAACCAATTGGGCGCAATCCTCTTTCCCGCCGCCGCAGAGCAGCTGTCCTCCACAGGCCGCCCCATTACAGATATTGCGCTGAACTGCGGTTTTTCTAACCCGAGTTACTTCTCAAGGCAGTTTAAGGAATTCATGGGCAGCACTCCCGGCGAATACCGCGCGATTGCCAAAACCGCGATTCCTGCGGCCGCCAGTATCCAATAAACGGACTGCTCAAATCGGTCGAAAAGGATGCCGTAAAGCGCCTGGCTCAACGGCTGGGCGCACATAGAAATCGCCATTGCATAAGCCATCACCTTGCCGGCCAGATGATTCGGCGTTTTTTGCTGGATATAGGACAGCGCAAAAATAGAAAAAACGGACGCGGAAATCTGGATGCCGCAAAATCCTATCAGATTTACCGTATATTTTGCAATTCCCCCGAGCGGCAGAAGAAATGCCGCCCCGGCCAGAAGGAAACACAGGCCGACCGGAGCGATTCCCCCGGAAAGCTTATTTGCTCTTGCGGACAGTTTTGCTTCCTTTTTTCCTGCCAGCCAAGAGGCCGCCATACCGCCCAGTATCGCCGCAAATCCCATAAGGCTTTCCGCAATGCCATACATTCCGGCGCTCATTCCAAGAATATTGCGGACGATAAACGGCAATCCGACAATCACCGCCCCCGCAACCAAAAAATTCATTGCCGTTGCCAAAAACAGCATTTTTAAAATGTCCGGCTGTTCTTTTCCGATAAAATGTATGCTTTCCTTAAAATCATTTTTCACTATTGCTCCTATTTTTTCCTTTTTCGCCGGTCTATCATGCTCCAGCCTGATCAGGCATTCCAATCCCGCCGTCAAAAAGAAGCAAAGCATCGTAAGAAATATGACTGGTCCGATTCCCGCCGCCGTATAAAAAACGCTGCCAAGGACAGGCGCAATCAGGGAAGCAGCAGCCGATACCTGATTGACCACAGCATTTCCCTTAATGATGTTATCTCCCGTCTGCATCTGAGGAACACATGCCTGCACCGTAGGCGACTCAAAAGCGCCCAAAACCGACAGAACCACAAGCAATCCCCCAATGAGCGCGATGTCCGTTTGATGCATGGCGCTGCTGCGGAAAAGCAGGGCCGTAGCAAGAACGGCTATGCCGGACAGCAGATCCAGCCCCACCATGATATTCCTCCGGCTGACCCTGTCCGCAAGAATGCCCCCGAAAGGAGACAGCACAACAGCCGGAACGGCCGCAAGCGCCATAATACCGGCAAAAACAGCGGCAGAACCCGTTTTCTCCAGCACATACATGGAAAGGGCGAATTTTAATATAAAATTCCCAAACAAAGAACTGATCTGCCCCAAAACAAGCATCGTAAAATTCCTGGAAAACAATTTTTCTTTCATTTTTTTCTCCTTTTCATATTCATACATTCTGAATGAATGTATATACCCTAAAGATAACCACCGGCCCCATCTTCTTGCCGGTGGCTGTGATTTACCTTATTTCTTCTGTCCCATAGAAACCATTTTCAACCGCATTCATAAGCGTATTTATAATCGCTTCATCAAATAACGGCAGTCCCATGGCATCGAACATATCCCTTACGAGTTCAAACTTGCGTTTGATCCCTTCGCTGTCTGCTGGATAAATAGAAGGCATGATCCAAATATCCAGCAACGGAAGCAGCTCCGATAGTTCCTTCGCATATTTGGTCCGTATGGAACCGTCCCTGTTCCCCTCCTCGATCAGCTCCTGAAAAAAAGGGCTTAGAACGCGCCGGTTTGTTTCTATCGTCCCCGCCAGAATACGGGGGTTTTTCAAAACAGGAATCGCCTGTCTGGTGATTTCCATCCTCTCTTTATCGGAAAGGTTCAGCAGCATAGCCGTCCTCATTTTCTGAAGCCCGTTTAAGTCCTTGCGGTTTCGGATCTCTTCAAAAGGGTTGTGGTCAAAAAACATTTTATCGCCCAAAGCATCCATAATATCCTCTTTGGATTTGAAATGATGATAAATTGCCCCTTTGGTCAGCCCTCCCAGTTCATCGACGATATCCTGAATCGTCGTATTGTCATAGCCCTTTTCCAAAAACAGTTTTTGAGCCGCTTTCAGGATCTTTTCCACCGTTACCTCGGGATATTTATTCCGCGCCATATGAAATCCCTCTCTCATTTTTCATTCATTCGGTATGTATTTATAATATCATTGGCATTTTGATATGTCAAGCTCTCTTTTTTACCACCCAAGGAAATCAATTTTGTCAGGCCGTGAGCCGGGCGGGAAGGAAGAGGGGCGGTGGAAGGAGGGCAGGGGAAACGGCAGGAGAAGAACGGCGGGGGGAACAGGTTGGGAATGGTTTCACCGTGCCAACTCCGAGAAATGGATTTTCTAAATATTCCGGGTAAAGCAATATCAGCCGGGCGCAACCGCCCGCGATTCGCCATCCGGGCTCATGGCGGGCTTTTGGTGACATCCGTGTCACCAAATTGCTGTTTGCTGAACGGAATATTAAGAAAATCTCATTTCTCTGCGTAAGGCAGCGGCAGAACCATTCCCAACCTGTTCCCCGCTGTACTCCCCCTGCCCTCCTTCCACCGCCCCTCTTCCTCCCCGCCCGGCTCACGGCCTGACAAAATTGATTTCCCTGTTTATCACCACGCATAACATTTTTATGCAAATAGTGTTCTTATGTGAACAGTGTTCTTATGTGAACACTATTGTTCTGTTAATTTTCCATTGATAATTGAAGTAAGCAGATTGGAAATGAAAAATTTCAATCCATGCACAGTAAAGCCTCCCAGAAATAAAAAAAGATAACGATTTCAATTTGCCAAACGCAATACTATATTGTGCAGAAATGGAAGAAAAGATGATCCGATACGACCGATTATGGGAAACCATGAAAGAAAAAGACATTACGCAATACGACTTATATACATATCACAATATCAACCGTTCCCAGCTTAACCGACTTCGGCATAATAAAAATGTAGAAGTAAACACGATAGACCGGCTTTGTAATATTCTTCACTGCCAGGTCGAGGATATCATGGTACATTTCGACGATGATAACCTCTTTTGACCAATCCGGCTCTGACAGCGCCGGGAAGCCGACATATATGGCATATGCGGCTTCCCGATTTTTTTATCCGATACACAACAATAATATGTAAGTGTAATTATACTATAGCACAGTCAGCGACATATGGCAAGAGAAATTTTTTGCTTGACCCTCTTCTTTTTATTTCGGAACATCGGAAGCTGCAACAGAATGTCACCATTCGGTCCGGCCATTCAGCCTTTTCTTCACCTCCCGCCACTCCGGCATATACCGGTCCATAACCGCTGTAAATTCCTTCCCATGGTTTCCTATTTTCGTATGGACCAATTCATGCAAAATCACATATTCCAGGCATTCCAACGGCTTTTCCGCCAACTTTACATTGAACCAGAGCCGCTTCTTCACTGTATTGCATGTCCCCCAACGGGTTTTCATATACTTCGTATGCCAGGAACTGCAATGCAGCCCCGTTCTGGCTTCCCATTCAGGGAGAAGCCGCGCCGTCTCTTCTTTCAGCATGGCCCGGTACTGCTCCCGTATATAAGCTTCCCGCTGTTTTGCCGTGCTGCCGTTTCTCATGCCTATCACTGCCTTGTCCCCGCAGAGTACAAAAGAATTCTTCTTTCCCTCTTCCCGCCAAACCAGCGTATATTTTTTCCCCCAGATATACAAAGCTTCCCCTGGCAGATACTGCCTTTCCCTTTCCTGCGGCGTCTGCTCCAGCCGCTTTATCTGCCGGAGGATCCACTCCGTTCTTTCCTTTGCAAATTCCTCAATCACCTGATCCGATATACGGTAAGGCGCTGAAATTACCACCCTCCCGTCCGGCGGCTTGACGGACAGATATAAATTTTTAATCTTCTTTTTCCGGACTTCTATGTGAATCCCCGAAACACAGATTTCTTTTACTATTCCCGGCATCTGCTTTCCTCTTTCTCATGTCTGTTCTGCGCCAGCTTCCCAAGGCTCCACAGGCAAAGGAAACACAAAGCGGCAATCCCTATAAAAAATACCCCTATAAGCCTTGCCACATTCACGTTGCCAGCAGCCCTTTTCGCAATAATGAACGCATAGGCAATAGAAAAAACACCTGAAACAACAATACTCAACAATAAATTTTGTCCAAAAGTCATTTTTCTTCCACTTTTTGTCCAAATGCCGTTTTTTATGCTTCCGAATAAATATATGATTCCTCCCGCCGCCAGTACTGCTGTTTCCCCAAGGACGCTCTTTATATCCCAGCCCCGGATCAATTCTATGGTTATTACTGCTGCACATGCCAGAAACATTACAAGAAAACTCTCAGCTCCAATTCTTTCTATCACCCGCTCCTGCCTCTCGTCAAGTCCTGTCTTCCTCATTTTTCCCATCCTCCCAAAATAAATCATCCAATGTTTTTCCCAGCTCCCGGCAAATGGAAATACATAATTTCAAAGTCGGATTATAATCGCCCGACTCGATCATCCAGACTGTCTGTCTTGATACCCCCAGCCGATTCGCCAATTCCGTCTGCGAAATATCCTTTTCCATCCGCGCCATCTTCATCTTTAAATTCTTTATCCCATCCACCCCCTTCCTTTTCTATAGTATAAAACCCTTTCTTCTAATTGTCAATTATATTTTACTTTTTCATATTATATTTGATATTGATAGGCGCATATAAAGAAATGCGACAAAATTTCAATATCTTACTGGAATAAAAAGAAAAGATATTGTACAATATTCGCAAAGAAAATAATATTATAACAACCAAGGAACCTTTATGCGATTTAATAATATAGATATTTGCTCTGAGTATGACCATGAGCTGACCGATATGATCCGAATAGAAAGCTCGCATATTATCGATATGTACTTACGTTTATTAAAATATTATGAGAATGCCCATTGCAAAAAATTGAATATATCCTGCAATGAAAAAGCCGTGCATCCCTGCATTTCCTCCCGCCGCAATGGATATATACGCCTGCATATGCCATTCTGCCCCAACCGCTTTTCCTCCTTGTCCCCATCGCAAAAAAGCCTCTTTTACCTGGATCTTATCAACAGTTCCATCTTATACCTGGGCATGCAATGGGATTGGAACCTATCTTATTTCACCGGCATACACCGTTCCATCCTTGCCAGCAATTTTAAGAACCAATGGATACACGGAAAGCCTTCCCCCTCCCCCGACCGCCATAAACAAGCCTGCCTCAAGATCGTGCAGACCATAGACGAAGCCGTGGTTTTTCTTATCATTACCCAAGACAGGAAGGTGACGAAAAAAATAACGGTTACAACGGCGGAACCTGTTTTCTGGATCTACCGGCAATATCTCGGCCAGATCCGCTGGATCGACAGCAGCCGCCTGAAAATTACCGGAAAAGCAGGGGAAATTCTTTTCGAAGCATGCGGCTTATAACTGAGCCGTCCCTATCTTCCGCCTTTTTAGGACATGATGGCGTAATTTCCTGTCCTGTCAAAATTCATCTCCCATTTTCAAACAAACGGAACGGTATCTCCCACCGGGAATCGTAAATCAGATCGACGCAGTACGCCTCCCCTTCCGCCAAAGGCTCCCCCTGTCCCTCTTCTGCCAATATTTCCAGTTCCTCTCCGGCGGAAAATATGTCATTTTCCTTTCTTACTTCTGCCCGGTAAACCGTATGGTATTTCATCTGCGACGCTTCCAATATACGGACTTCCATGCCGGGAAGCACTGTTCCGTCCGCCAGCCCGGGTATCTCTTCCCCCGGCCCGGAAAGTATATATCCCTCTTCCACCGCTTCCTCCCTCCCGGCAGGAGCCGATTCTTCCAAGAACCCGGATATCCCCGACGTTTCCTCGGAAGCCGGTATTTCCATAGGAGCCGCCGGCTCTGCAGAAGCCGCCCCCTTTCCCGGGAGCCGGTCAGCCAAGCCGCCATACAGCACGGGAACCACAACTGCCATGCAAAGGCACGCCGCCGCAAGCAAAGAATATTTTTTCAGCAAGGAGCTTCGCCGCAAAAATTCCCGTGGCCTGATTTGTGCCTCCTCCTGCCCGAAAAGCGTATTCCCCTCTTCCTCCGGCGACATCCCGCGCCAATCCGCCATGCCGGAAAGCCTTTTTTCCCTTTCCGCTATTCCCGCCTCGATCCGGCTCCAGAAGTCCGGCAGTTCTTCCTGAAGCATTTTTCGGTATTCCTGTTCAAAACTCTTCATAGCCGCACCTCCTCAACTTTTTCATCGCATTCTGGTATTTCCATGTTACGGTTCCCATCGGAAGAGAAAGCAAGCTTGCAATTTCTTTGAACGTCAGCCCGCCAAGCACCTTCATATTTACGATCTGCCTTTCGCCGGGCTTCAATAAGAGAAGCACTTCTTTCAATGCCATCTTTCCAATCACTTCGTTTTCCACGCTTGCCGCCTTATCCTCGTTCCCGCCGGCATGAAACGCCCATTTCTTCCTGTGCCTCCTATCATCTTCCCTGTCATCCATTTCATGCACTATGGCGGTCAGTTCTTCTTTCTTATATTTCCGCAGATAATCGATGGACATATTCCTCGCCATTGCCGCCAGATATCCCCTGTGGCCTTTTCCCGGCCTGTACTGCCCTGCCCTTTCCCAAAGCCGTATGAAAAACTCGCTGGTGACATCCTCCGCATTTTCCCTGCTTCCCAATATTCCGTAAACCACCGTATAAATATAGCCGGCGTATGCCTCGTAGACCATCAGCAGCCCCTGCTTATCCCCGTTTACCATATCCTTCATGCATTTTTCAAACAGTTCCTCGCCCACACCGATCCTCCGCGCTCCTCCGTTTATCCTGCGCTATTCTTCTACAGTTTCCTGATCCGGTCCACAGCCTCTACCGTATTTTCATAACTTCCGAACGCAGTCAGCCTGAAATAAGTTTCCCCGCTGGGGCCGAATCCCGATCCCGGCGTTCCTACTACGTTCGCGTTTTCCAGCAGATAGTCAAAAAATTCCCAGCTCGTCATTCCATCCGGCGCTTTCAGCCAGATATACGGGGCATTCACGCCGCCGGAAACCGTATAGCCCGCTCCCTTCAGCCCGTCCAGGATATATTCCGCATTTTTCATGTAATAAGCCACCTGTTCCCTGATCTGCGCCTGTCCTTCCCGGGAATAAACCGCCTCGCCGGCGCGCTGCACGATATAGGGCGCTCCGTTGTACTTCGTCCCATGCCTCCTCGCCCATAGGGAATGGAGCGATACGCCCCCGCATTCCAGCTCCTTGGGAATCACCGTAAAGCCAAGGCGCACTCCTGTAAAGCCCGCGTTTTTGGAAAAGGAACGGAGTTCCACCGCACAGGTTCTCGCCCCTTCGCACTCATAAATCGTATGAGGCACATTGTCCTGGGAAATATAAGCCTCGTAAGCCGCATCATAAATAATCGCCGCCCCTGTCCGGTTGGCATAATCCACCCATTCCTGCAGCCGTTCCTTTGTTACGGCCGCCCCGGTAGGATTGTTCGGGAAGCAAAGATAAATGATGTCCGGCGTTTCCTTCGGCAGCTCGGGCGCAAAATCATTCTCCGCCAGGCACGGCATATAAATCACGTCGCTCCATGTCTCCTTCTGCGCGTCATAAGTTCCTGTTCTTCCCGCCATCACATTCGTATCCACATACACCGGATACACCGGGTCACAGACAGCAATCCGGTTGTCCACGCTGAAAATCTCCTGAATATTTCCGGAATCGCATTTTGCCCCGTCGGAAATGAAAATCTCATCCGCCCCTATATCGCATCCCCTTGCCTTATAATCGTTTTCCGCAATCGCATTCCTCAAGAATTCATATCCCAGATCGGGCGCATATCCCCGGAAAGTTTCTGCCTTGCCCATCTCGTCTACCGCTCCGTGGAGCGCCTCGATAATTGCCGGGGCAATCGGCAAAGTCACGTCGCCGATCCCAAGGCGGATAATCTTTTTCTCAGGATTTTCCTGGGAATAAGCGTTTACTTTTTTAGCAATCGTGGAAAACAGGTAGCTCCCCGGCAGCTTCAAATAATTGTCATTAATCTTAAACATATGTTTCTCCTCCCACTCCTTCTGTTTGCTTGTCTGCACAATTCGCCCGGTTATAGATCCAATTCCGCCGTTCCTTCAAAAACGACCGCCGCCGGTCCGGTCATGTAAACCGTATTCTCTTTCCGGTCCCAGCGGACGCGGAGTTCCCCTCCCAGCAGCTTCACGGTAATTTCTTCCTCCGTCAGACCATTTAAGACGCAGGCCACCGCTGTCGCGCATGCCCCTGTCCCGCAGGCCAGCGTTTCCCCTGTTCCTCTCTCCCATACTCTCATCTGCACCGTATGCCTGTCGATGACCTTCACAAATTCCGTATTCGTCCTTTTCGGAAAACGCCTGTGGTTTTCAAAATAAGGACCTGTCTCTTCTATCGCAAAACCATCCAAGTCCTCCCATTCCTTCAAGAAGACTACCGCATGGGGATTGCCCATCGATACACAGGTCATTTCATACTCTTTCCCCTCCACCTCGATCTTCTCCGCAATCGCTTCCTCCTGTTCGGAAAGGACGGGAACCTCTTCCGCCCTCAGGACCGGCGCTCCCATATTGACTTTGACGCTTACCGCTTTTCCGTCTTCTATTGTAAGATCCAGATACTTTACCTTGCCGCAGCTTACGATGCGGATTGATTTCTCTTCCGTAAGACCTTTATCATACACATATTTTGCCACGCAGCGTATCCCGTTCCCGCACATTTCCGCCCGGGAACCGTCCGCATTATACATCTCCATTTCGAAATCCGCCGTTTCCTCCGCATTGCCGCCCTGCCGTTCATCCGGCTGCCTCCTCATATCTTTATGTATCCCCGGAATTGCGCGCAGTTCCTTTTTCCCAAGAGGATGAATAAAAATAACCCCATCCCCTCCGATCCCAAAATGCCTGTCGCTCAGCTTCCGCACGAGTTCCGGCTTCTCGCCCTGCGCTATTTGCACGTTGGCACTGTTTATATAAACATAATCATTCCCGCATCCATGCATTTTTGTAAATTCTATTTTCATGTTGGTACCCCCTTCCTTTCTTCCCCATTATAATTTACCCCTATTTCCTTGTCAATTCGCGCTCTTGCTGATCAGAACCATATGCCTTTATCGCGTAGCAAGCCCGTCCGTCTGCCTTCGCCTGATACAGCATATGATCCGTTTCTGTCAATAAATGTTTTATGCTCTGCGGAAAAACAAATTGATACGCGCCTATGCTGCAGCTTATTTTCTGGTCTGGCAGCGCATGGGAAACAGCTTCCAAAAACTGATCCAGCCGATGTTCCAGCTCTTGCTGCGGCATCGGCTCCCCAATCATAACAGCAAACTCATCCCCGCCGATCCTCCCGGCTTTTCCATTTTCCCCGAAAGCACCCTGCAAATTCACCGCAATCTCCTTCAGCACTTTATCGCCGGCAGCATGCCCCAATGTATCATTGACTTCCTTAAAATAATCTACATCCACAAACAAAAACCAGCCGGTCCGGTCCGTGTCTGCGCTGTTCTCTTTCTGCAATTTTTCACAATGGTAAAGAAACATCCTTCTTCCCATGATGCCGGTCAGCTCGTCAATTTCTCCCCTATATTCTTTGTAGGACATATATTTATAAATAGAAATCAGCAAAATCACCGAAATCACATTCAATGACAACATAGCGACCAAAAATTGTATCTGCAAAAGCAGCAAATCCCCGGCAATCGTATCCGATACCGCCAGTCCGTGCCGCTCCAGCATATAGGACTCTCTCTGGGAAAAATAAACTGACGCGGAAATTGCCATATATGCCAGAAAAATTTCAAACGCGGCAAAAAAAAGACTCATCTTTCCGGATGCATAAGGATTCTTTATGGACTGGTTGATACATGATTTGATATCCTGCACCATATTGCTTTGATAAGCCGCCCGGCACAATTCAACAATGATTACACAGATCATGGCAAAGACCGCGTCATCCAAGTCCCATTGGAATGCCGAGTTATAACGATACCCTAATTCCGGAAATAAGATCCCCATCGCAGTATATACAATCAGCGAATGTACCTTGGGAGCTGCTGCTGAAATAATTCCCATCCACAGCCGGTCATGTTTCCTTTTTTTCGCAAACCAAAACGCCATTCCAACCAAAAGGCCGAACAGCACCCTTGTCCCAGCGCCCAGCAAAATGCTGCTGACCGGAGCCCCGCTTAAAAACGGGGAAAAAACTGCATCCGCAGATGCGACATATGCGGCCGATGCTTTATACATGCTGGCAGTCCCAAAAACAAGCCCCATAACCACGGATTCCATAGGACCGAACAAACACCCTGCGACCAAAATGGGAAGGTATGCTATCGTCACAGAAATAGGCGGCATATGAATATACCCCAAAAAAGTAAACGACATCAAAAGTTCAATCGCAACCAAAATTACAAATAAATACCGGTCAAAGCAAGTATCATCCCACAGTTTCATTGCTATTTTCATCACATATCCCCCGTCTGTTTCTATTACTGGTCATAATTAAATAACTGTATCCCATTTTACATAAAAAGTCAATTCCTGCCCGAAACCAACGAAATTTCATCCAAAATACAAACGGCCCCGGAATGGAGATCTCCCCCCATTCCGGAGCCGCCCCGCTATTTATTCCAGGTCAGCATAATCTTAAACAAATCGCCGTCCACCACGATCTCCATTTTCCCTCCCTGGATCTCCGCAAAGCTCTTCGCAATCGCCAATCCGAGGCCGCTGCCTTCCGTATTCCTCGAACTATCCCCCCGCACGAAGCGTTCCGTCAATTCCTCCGGCTGCACATGCAGTTCCGCCGCAGACATATTCCTCAAGCCTATCACAACCTTATTGTCCTGTTCTTCCAGATCCACATAGACTCTGCTGCCCGGCATCGCATATTTGATAATATTGGAATACAGGTTTTCAAATATACGGTATGTTTTCTCGCTGTCCAGCTTCAGCACTACTTTCTCCTCCGGCATGCGGAAGCGGAAAATCAGATTCGCATCCTCGATCTTATCCTCATATTCCAGATATGCCTGGCGCATCAGATTGCAGATATCCACCTCCACCAGATTCACCGTTACGTTCCGGCTGCTCGCCTTGCTGACTTCAAATAAATCTTCGATCAGCCGTTTCAGCCTCAGGGACTTTTTCTCCAGTACCGCAAGATATTCCTTCCTCTGTTCTTCCGTCACCCCTTCCTCTTTCAGCAGATCAATATAAGTCGTAATCGCCGTCAAAGGAGTTTTCAAGTCATGGGAAACATTGGTGATCAGTTCCGCTTTCATCCTCTGGCTCTTCACTTCCTCATCCACTGCCTTGCGGAAGCCTTCCTGGATCTTATATAGTTCGTCCTTACAGGATTCAAACACTCCAAAGTCCTCGTCAAAGGCCGTATTCAGGTTTCCTTCCGCAATCGATCCTGTGGCATCCAACAGCTTCCGGTACTGGTTTTGTAATTTTTTAATATATTTTTTCAGCAAAAAGTACAGGATAATAGAGTATATAATAAGCACAAACCACCCGAAAAACCATGTGCTGCATATAGCCCCCAGCAGGATAAAGTTAATCAGCACCGCTTTATGGAGGGTATTTCCGACCTCCTCGCCCAGATCCGCATGCAGCAGTTCATCCGCAAAGCCCTGCCAAAGCTTGCGGGTCCATCTGCCAAACCTTGCCAGAATCCGTACGCATATGCTTCTTTCTTTCAAAAAGCCCCGGATTCCAAGCGCCGGCAGCTCTCCCACCGTATGGACCGTATAGAACCAGCCGCCGAAAAGGAGGAACAAAGCCCCGAAATTCACCGCCCCCGTTAAAACCGGATAACTTTCCAGCGGAAGGAAAAACAAATATTTATTCCACACGCCGTCAAAATATCCCTGGTTGGTATATCTCACCAGATCGACCACCATATTCGGAAAAGCCCCGGCAATCATGACAGCTAAAAATATTGCCGCTTCCAAAGGAATTCTCGCCGCCCTTGTATGGTGCAGGAAATATTTTTTATTCAGCATCAGCAGCAATGCCATAACCGCCAGCATTCCCAGAAATATCTGATAAATGTCATATGTGCCTGCCTGGAAGTAAGCATACCATTCATCCCAGCTGGCATAGAGCATACTGCCCCTTACCATCGCGTCCTTTTGTTCCTGGGTCATGGCATAGATAAAAGTCACATTTTTCGGAGACTGGATGGAACAGTTCACTATCTTTCCCCTTCCTTCCAGATTGCTGTATCCGTAAAAATCCTTCTGCTGGACGTAATAACCGTCTTCGTACATACTGTTGAATTGGGAAATGAAATCCCTGCTCCTCATCACCGACTGGACGCTTTTCAGCAGTTCATCCGGATTCCTTCCCTTGACCGCCACATGATCCGGGTTTCCAGCGTTATCATAAGTCACCATGACATAATAAACATAAGGAAGATCCTGCTTTTCGCTGTCATCCCCGCCAGCCAGCGCTTCAATATGCTTCCCCGTATTTTTTACAAGCTCCCCCGTTCCCCTGTCGATCACGCAATAGTCCATCTGCTGGGATATCTGATCCGCCACCTCGCTTTCCCATTCGTTCAAAGTATTGACCATCTGAACTCTCATCTCATTCAGAAGCATGTATACATCGCCTATCGTTTCTACAGGTATTTCTTCCTCTTCCCTGTCCGCCATGCGGACCTCCCCGCCTGTCTCTTCCTCAATATCCAGATACAGCTGGTCATAATTGTAAATAGTTTCATTGACTTTCTCAGCGATCTCCTTATAAAACACATAATTGCTCTTATACAGATTCCCAAGGAAGTAGCCGCTCGATAAGCCGTCTTTATAATACTTATCCGCCTTGCTTTCAAAAACAGGATATAATGCCATAAAACCGCCGGCAAACAGCGCCGTTACCAGACATGCGGCCAACAGGCATATTCCTCTACTGCTTTTCAATTTTGTATCCAACGCCCCACACCACCTTTAAATATTTTGGCTCTTTCGGATTGATCTCTATTTTCTCCCTTATTTTGCGGATATGCACCATAATGGTATCCGTATTCACCGCCTGCTCGTTCCATACCCTTTCATAGATCTCGTCGGCGCTGAACACCCTGCCGGGATTTTTCATCAGGAGCAGCAGTATCTTGAATTCCAGAGGAGTCATCTTTACCGGTTTTCCATCCACGCTGACTTCCACCGTTTCCTCATTCAGTTCCAGGCCGCCGATCACATGCACCTTATCGTTCTCCTTCCGGCCGCCTACCGCCTGCAGATATTTGCCGTACCGCCTCAAATGGGAATTCACCCTTGCCAGCAGCTCCATCGTCGTAAAAGGCTTCGTCACATAGTCGTCAGCGCCCATATTCAGGCCCATGATCTTATCCACTTCCTCCGACTTGGCAGACAGCATGATCACCGGAAAGTCATATCCCTTTTCCCTCGTTTTCATCAGCATCGTAACACCGTCCATCCTCGGCATCATAATATCCACAATCGCCAGATGGATCTCTTCCTTTTCGATCACGCTCAAGCCTTCTATCCCGTCTGCGGCCTGGAATACCACGTATCCCTGATTCTTCAGATAAATTTCGATGCCCTCCCTGATATCCTGGTCATCCTCGACAATTAAGATATTCTTTTGGTTAAAGGCATCCTTTTTGTTAAAGGTATCCTTTTTGTTAAAGGTATGATATCCTTCCATTTCCGTATCCGCTCCTTTCTATATTCGGCCGCTTTCGGCGGGATTTTTGCTCCCGCTGTTGAAAGTATACCACATTTAGGGAAAGTAACCTATCAATTCCGATATTGTTCTTTACTACAAAAACTATCCTAAACGGAAAACCTGAAGAGGATGCGCTGTGAAAGATAAAGAAATTCTTAAGAAACTTGGATGAATTCTGTAATAAAAACAGCCGGTGCCATGCTTTGCGCGCCATTCTCAGGCAAAAAAAGAGCCGGCCTGACCGCCGGACCCCTTCTTCTGCCCTATATTTTTCCCTATTCCATCACTGCCAAGATCATCTGCGCCGTTTCCGCCATCCTCGTCCCCCTGTCCATGCTGGACTTCTGAATATACCGGTGCGCCTCTTCTTCCGTCATATGGTTTCTCTCCATCAGCAGGCATTTGGCTTCCTGGATCAGCCGCGTTTCTTCCCCGCTGCGCTTTTTTGGCATTTCCCTCCTGCGTCTGTTCCTTGTTTGTGCTGACTGCATCATCATTTCCACCGTATTCACCAGATCCAGCACTTTTATAGGCATAGCCAGGCTGACGACATCCTGTTCCACGCACTCGGCCAGCACATGGCGGGATGCCATTACAAGCATTTGAAAGCCAGGCGGCAGACAACTGCGCAGCTCGGAATAAACCATATCCGGAAACTTATATCCGCAAATAACAATACCACTGTCATAATAATCCGCCTGGCTGGCTGCCTGGGATCCTGCAGTGCAGACTGCAGCAACGGAAAAACCATTCCTCACCAGCAGATTTTTTATATTTTTCGCGTCCTCCGCCTTTGGGAATGCAACGATAATGCCCGTCATATACTCACCTCCCCCTCATCCGGCGTTTTCTATTCCGTAAAATGCGCTTTCCCTTAAAATTTATTCAAATATGCCCCGATCTCCCATTCCGTTACCTGGGCGCGATATTCCGCCCATTCCGCCTTTTTCGCCAAAATATATTTTTCACTCACATGCCGCCCCAGAACAGACTGGATAAATTCATCCTTTTCCAGCTCATACACCGCTTCGATCAGCGTGCCCGGTATCGCCTCGATCCCCATCTCTTCCCGTTCCTCTTCCGTCATAGCGAAAATATTCCGGTCCACGCTCTCCGGCGGCATGGTTTGGTTTTGAATGCCCTCCAATCCGGCGCGGAGGCACACGGCCAAAGCAAGATACGGATTTGCCGATGGATCCGGGCATCTTAACTCGATCCTCGTCCCCTCTCCCCTGGATGCCGGAATACGGATCAACGGGCTTCTGTTCGTGGCGCTCCAGGCAATATAAACCGGCGCTTCATAGCCGGGAACCAGCCTTTTATACGAATTGACGAGCGGATTGGTAATCGCCGCCATTCCTTTCATATGCTTCATAATGCCCCCGATAAAATAGTAGGCTTCCTTGCTCAGCCCCAGTTTATCCGACGGGTCTGCAAATATATTCTTTCCGTCCTTTGATAACGACATATTAATATGCATCCCCGAACCGTTCACTCCGAATTTCGGCTTCGGCATAAAAGTAGCATGCAGCCCGTGGCGCTTCGCTATCGTTTTTACCGCCAGTTTGAACGTCATAATATTATCCGCCGTGGCAAGCGCCTCGTCATACTTAAAATCAATCTCATGCTGGGCCGGAGCCACCTCATGGTGGGAGGCTTCGATTGTAAATCCCATATCCTCCAGCGTCAGCACCATATCCCGCCGCGCATTTTCCCCAAAGTCCACCGGCCCTAAGTCAAAATACCCTGCCTGTTCGTGGGTGATCGTCGTGGGAAGCGCATTTTCATCCGTATGGAAAAGGAAAAATTCACACTCCGGCCCGACTTCGAAATGATACCCCATCTTCCCGGCCTCTTCCAAGGCGCATTTCAAAATATAACGGGGATCCCCTTCAAAGGGTTTCCCATCCGGCTTATAGACATCGCAAATCAGCCTCGCCACCTTGCCCTGCTGCGGCCTCCATGGAAAAATCTGCATCGTGCTGAAATCCGGGTGAAGGTACATATCCGATTCTTCGATCCGCACGAACCCCTCTATGGAAGAGCCGTCAAACATACATTGGTTATCCAGTGCTTTCTCCAGCTGGCTCGCGGTAATCGCCATATTTTTCAGGTTCCCGAACATATCCGTAAACTGAAGCCGTATAAATTCTACATCCTCTTCCTCTACGATCCTGATGATATCCTCCCGTGTATTATTTTTCTTCATATTTTATGCCCATGCCTTTCCTTTATACTGAAAAAAGACGCTCTTATCCTTAAGAACGCCTTTGCTCCATATCATCATAACAGGGCTTTGCCGGGTTTGTCAAGAACATAAAAAATAACAGTAACAAAGCGCTTCCAGCTTAAAAACAGCCAGAAACGCTTTGAATCATAATATTTCTACAAATATTCCTTTGCTTCCTCTAATGACAGTTGGAACTTCTCCTGCACTTTCTTCAAGATCTCATCCTCCGGCACTTTCAAATCCCTATAGGCAGATATCATCCCGTAAATTTTCCCTTTTTCTATCCCTTTTTCCATCCCCTTTTCCATCCCTTTTTCAATATTTTCCTGGTCACGCATCAATAATGTCATATATTCATGCCTCCATTCCCTATTCTTCTTGGCTTCCTTTACTGCTTCCTCCAGCCTCCTTACAAAAGAGTCCTCCGGCATCTTTCCGGCCGCATAGTCCAAAAACGCCTTTAGCTCCCTGCTTACGTCATCCAGACGGCCATTTGCATTCAGGAATATTTTTACTGTTTCATCCCCCAATGGAATATCTTTGTCTTCCCGACAGAAATTTTCAAAGGTATAAATATGCCTTCCAGCCCCATATAAGTCAAACGGGCATATGAAGATGATATAGCTTGGCTTCAGCTGCTTATAAAACATCCCTTTGTCTATCATCTGCAAGTCAAGCATGCTCTGGTAATACCGGGTTCTTTTTGGGAGTCCCCCTGTCTCCGTTGCCTGCATTTCTATATCATAGACCGTTCCCTTCCCGTCTTTTATATATACATCCAGCCGCACGCTTTTCGCATCGGCATCAAGGTGAATCCCTTTTTGCAGT
>JAETNQ010000029.1 GCA_021772075.1 Lachnospiraceae bacterium | reverse complement strand
GGTACGCAAAAAATCCAGAAAGAATCCGCAGATCAAAAAATTCTTTCTGGATTTTTGTATAGATAGAGCGAGGGCATCGCCCAATCATCTGATTTGATGATTTTGCGACACCCCCTTATGATTCCTATTCGGATTATACCAGCTCCAGAAGAACTTCTAAAGCCGCATCACCTTTACGCTGCCCGATCTTTACGATTCTCGTATAACCGCCTTTGCGGTCTGCGTACCTCGGGCCGTACTCATCAAACAATTTTGCCGGTAAATCAACCTTTTTCGTTCCCCTCTTCCTCCCTGCATTCTTTTCAGGAACTTCAGTCACGGGATATAAGATTCTCAGCATCTGCCTTCTTGCATTTAACCTGGAAGGAAGATCCTTTTTGATCTCTTTTTCCACTTCATCGTATACGGTCACAGTCTTGCCGTTTTCAATCCTTAAAATCTTGCCGTCCTTATCGCGGTGTGTTTCGGAAAGAACTTTCTTCGTATCCTTATCGATGATCTGTTTGATTCTCTTGCCGTCCTTGTCCTTGCGGGGAACTTTTGCAGTTACTTTGACGGTTTCATAATTATCTTTTTCCTTTACCGCCATCGTAATCAGCCTTTCAGCAATCCTCTGCACTTCTTTTGCCTTTGCTTCTGTCGTTACGATCTTTCCATGGTACAAAAGATTCGTTACCTGGTTTCTGAGTAATGCTTTTCTCTGGGAAGATGTTCTGCCCAGCTTTCTGTATCCTGCCATTTTTACGGCTCCTTTCTGCTTTTCCCGAGGCTGCGCCGCCATATTCGCAACAGCCGCCATGCCTCTTATTTTATGGCGCATCCGGCCATGCCTTTTGGACTTACTTACCGGATGCTGCTTCCATATAATGAGCCCACACATATATGCCTTTTGGACTTACTGCATGTGTGATTTCATAATTATCCATTGTTTCTATGCTGCCCTCCGGAAGAGGATTCTTTATCGCTCCGGCTCCTCTTATGCCTCGTCGCTTGGGTTTAACTGCAAGCCAAGCTCCTTCAGCTTTGCCAATACTTCTTCCAGCGACTTCCGCCCAAGATTGCGGACTTTCATCATATCCTCGGACGTTTTATTGGTCAATTCTTCCACTGTATTAATGCCGGCACGTTTCAGACAGTTGTAGGAACGGACGGAAAGTTCCAATTCATCAATGCTCATTTCCAGCACTTTCTCCTTCTCGTCATCTTCCTTCTCTACCATGATTTCCGCTGTCTTTGCATTTTCCGATAAATCAATAAAAAGACATAAATGTTCGCTAAGTACCTTTGCAGCGAGACTTACCGCCTCATCAGGAACCAAAGTTCCATTAGTATATACATCGAGTGTCAGTTTGTCGAAATCGGTAATCTGTCCGACACGGGTATTTTCTACCGTCACATTGACCCTTTCTACAGGTGTGTAAATAGAATCCACCGCGATCACTCCAATCGGCAGATCATCCGTTTTATTCTTATCAGCGCCTACATAGCCCCTGCCTTTTGTAATCGTCAGCTCCATGTATAATTTTGTGTCCTTGCCGCTCAAGGTAGCAATGACTAAATCGGGATTTAAAATCTCAATATCCTGGTCTACCTGGATATCGGACGCACGGACAACGCCTTCTCCTTCATATTCGATATATGCGGTTTTAGGCTCATTGGTATCACTGTTATTCCTTATCGCAAGGCTCTTGATATTCATAACGATTTCGGTCACATCCTCCTTAACTCCGGGGATAGAACTGAACTCATGCAAAACACCTTCAATTTTTACTTGGCTGACTGCTGCGCCAGGCAAAGATGAAAGCATGATTCTTCTTAAAGAATTGCCCAGTGTAATGCCGTAGCCCCTTTCCAGAGGTTCCACTACGAATTTGCCATACTTTTTATCTTCAGAGATTTCTGCAACCTCAATATTCGGCCTTTCAAAATCAAACACTGCAAATACCCTCCTTTACGAACGATTCCACTTCAATTTTACAGTCAGCAAACAAGCAGACGCAGCCCGCTCTTAAGCCAAACCGCAATCGCCTGCTTGCCATAAAGCACTTTAACTTATTTAGAGTATAATTCGACTATAAGCATTTCGTTCACAGGAACATCAATCATTTCTCTTGTCGGGAGCTGCGTGATCGTTCCTTTCATCGCTTCCTGGTCTACATCCATCCATTCAGGAGTAAGCCTTCCTGCCGTCACTTCGAGGATATCTTTATATCTCTGCAGCGATTTTGCCTTTTCCTTCAACTCAATGACATCTCCTGCCTTTACCAGATAAGACGGAATCTGTACGGGCTTTCCGTTTACAAGGAAATGCTGATGTCCTACGACCTGCCTCGCTTCCCTTCTCGTTCTCGCAAAGCCCATCCGGAACACTACGCTGTCAAGCCTTCTTTCCAGCATGACCATCAGGTTTTCACCCGTCATTCCCTTCATTCTATCGGCTTTCTTATAATAATTCCGGAAAGGTTTTTCAAGAACTCCGTAAATGAATTTCGCTTTCTGTTTCTCCCTCAACTGAAGACCATACTCGCTTACCTTCTTGCCCGCCTTCAGATTTGTCCTGTTGGATTTTTTATCATATCCTAAGTATGCAGGTTCAAGTCCCAAAGACCTGCACCTTTTTAATACTGGTACTCTGTTTACTGCCATTTTCGGCTCCTTTCATAATAAGGCCGGGCGCTTCCTATACGCGCTCCGCCTTTTGTTATTGTTTACAGCGCAAACTATTTTGCTTACGCATTCTTCCAACTCATTTGCTGTCCGCATTCCCCCGGCCGAAGAACGATCCGTGAAATGCCCGATTATACGCGGCGGCGCTTCGGAGGACGACACCCATTGTGCGGTACCGGCGTTACATCGCGAATGCTTGTCACTTCAAGCCCGCAAGCCTGCAATGCGCGGATGGCTGCCTCACGTCCTGAACCAGGCCCTTTTACCATAACATCGACGGTTTTCAAGCCATGTACAAGCGCAGCCTTTGTAGCAGTCTCTGCTGCCATCTGTGCTGCATACGGAGTAGATTTCTTTGAACCTCTAAAGCCAAGACCACCAGCACTTGCCCAGCTGAGCGCGTTTCCTTCATTGTCTGTCAACGTAACAATCGTATTGTTAAAAGAAGACTGGATATGTGCCTGTCCATGTTCAACGTTTTTCTTGACACGTTTTTTTGTTACTTTTTTTGCAACTTTTTTTGCCATTTTAAACTAACCTACTTTCTCTGCTATTCATTTACATGTTATTATTTCTTCTTATTCGTATACGGTACGCAAAACGCACCTCACACGCAAGCTGTTCCTACTTCTTCTTATTCGCAACGGTGCAAAACGCACCTCACACGCAAGTTATTCCTACTTCTTCTTATTGGCAACGGTGCGTTTGGGTCCTTTTCTTGTCCTTGCGTTTGTCTTTGTCTTCTGGCCGCGAACCGGAAGTCCTTTTCTGTGGCGGATACCTCTGTAGCATCCGATTTCCTGAAGCCTCTTGATGTTCATAGCGACTTCTCTTCTGAGATCACCTTCCACCATGTAATTATTTTCAATGATTTCGCTGATCTTTTTTACTTCTTCATCTGTCAATTCCCTTACGCGGGTATCAGGATTCACCTGGGCAGCCGCAAGGATCTTGTTGGAACTTACCCTTCCGATCCCGTAAATATAAGTGAGTCCGATTTCTACACGTTTTTCTCTGGGTAAATCTACACCTGCAATACGAGCCATTTGCATTTCCTCCATTTACTAAAATAGTTACTAAGCTGATTGAGGCGCTCCAGCGCCCAACCGGAAAAATCAATCCGATCTTTCCAAAACTGCCGCCATCTCCCGCTGTTTGAACCAAACAGCCGGCCAAACGATAGTTTTAGTATCAACAAGTAATCTCCGCAGGCTCTTATCTCCAGTTAAAATACATTTATGCTGAACCGGCGGCTTCAAAATTACCGCCGCTTATTTTCCCATTCCATATATAATAACCAGACAAGAACCCACTGCCGTTTATAAAAACCGGCAGGGATTATCCTTGTCTCTGTTTATGCTTCGGATTTTCGCAGATTACTCTGATTCTTCCTTTTCTTTTGATGATTTTGCATTTTTCGCAAATCGGTTTTACTGATGATCTAACCTTCATTTTAATTCACCATGTCCTTTCCGTACCTTTTCGTAACCTACAGGTCTTCAAAAAAGACCGTTTTACATTATACCACGGAAACATATCCTTTGCAAGGGATTTTCTAACATTTTTCAATCGTACTGTTTGCAGCCGCGCTATTCCCGGTTCCCCTACTTATCCCTCCAGATAATGCGTCCTTTCGACAGGTCATAAGGGGACAATTCCAATGTCACCTTATCCCCGGGCAAAATACGGATGAAATTCTGCCTCAGTTTGCCGCTGATATGCGCCAGAACCTTATGGCCATTTTCCAGCTCTACCTGAAACATCGTATTCGGCAGCTTTTCAACTACCGTGCCTTCAATTTCAATTACATCTGCCTTTGACATATAAAACCTCCTATCGCTTTCCTTATTTCTTCATTATATATATGCTGGCCGTTTATAAGCTTCTCCTTCAAAATATCATCGGCTTCTTTCTTAATTATCTGAATATGTTTCTTATTTTTCTTTTTGGGATTTTCCAATGTCTTCAGCCGCCCGTCGGATACATATACATACTCTTCTTCTTCCTTTACTATGATATATACGGTATCTTTGTCATGGCCTGACTTGGATGTCGCGAACATCCCCACCATACCAGCGCTCATATCCTTCCTCATTCCACTATCATGTCTTTGACATGTTTTACTCCATTGAAAATTTTCAATTTTCAATCTTATATCGTCAATATTTCCGGCTCGCCGTCGGTAACCAGAATAGTATTCTCATAATGGGCAGACAGGGAACCATCTTTTGTTACCACGGTCCAGTCGTCTTCCAGCCATTCTACTTGCCAGCCGCCCATATTGATCATCGGTTCCACTGCCAAGGTCATTCCCGGCCTTAATTTTATCCCTCTCCTGCGCTGCGCAAAATTGGGTATCTGGGGATCTTCATGAAGATTCGACCCTACGCCGTGGCCGACGAGATCGCGTACAATTCCATATCCAAAGGAAGAAATATAATCATCGATTGCTTTTGATATATCGTTTAAATGATTTCCGCTTTTTGCCATTTTCATTCCTTCATAGAAGCTTTGCCTGGTCGCATCTATCAAATCCTGGGCTTCCTTGCTGATTTTTCCTACCGCATGGGTTCTTGCCGCATCAGAATGGTATCCTTTCCAGATGACCCCCGCATCCAGGCTGACAATATCCCCTTCCTTCAGAATTCGTTTTTTATTAGGGATGCCATGGACTACCTCGTCGTTTACGGATACGCATATGGATGCCGGATAACCATTGTAATTCAAAAAACTGGGAGTACAGCCATAACTGCGTATCATTTTTTCCCCGATCCGATCGATCTCATAAGTGGAAATCCCCGGCTTTATCTCTTCTCCCAAGCGTTCATGGACTTCCGCAAGTATTCTGCCGGATTCCCGCATCAAAGCAATTTCTCTGGCAGATTTAATCGACACTGACATAACAAAACCTCCACATTACTTTTCCAAAATTTCCACGATAGAATCGAATACTTCCTTCATCGGTTTTGTTCCGTCTACTGTCTTTAATACGCCTTTTTCCTCATAAAACTGAATCAGCGGCTGTGTCTGCTTATGGTATACTTCCAAGCGGTTTAAAACAGTCTCCGGCTTGTCATCGTCGCGAAGCACCAGATCATTTCCGCATTTATCGCAAACGCCTTCCTTCTTCGGCGGAATATGTTCCATATGGTATGTGGAGCCGCATGACAGGCAAGCCCTTCTTCCTGACATCCTCTTTACGATATTCTCATCCGGGACATCCACATTAATCGCATAGTCTATGGCATCGCCCAATTCGGCAAGGGCTTTGTCCAGTACCTCCGCCTGTGGGATCGTTCTTGGAAAACCATCCAAAAGGTAACCATCTTTGCAGTCCTCTTCTGCCACCCTGTCCAAAAGAATCTTTACAGTAAGTTCATCCGGTACCAGCAGCCCCTGGTCCATATATTTTTTGGCTTCCATGCCGAGTTCCGTTCCGTTTTTAATATTCGCCCTGAAAATATCTCCCGTCGAAACATGGGGAATGTGGTATTGACCGGCTATCATCTGCGCCTGTGTTCCTTTTCCTGCCCCAGGGGCTCCTAACATAATGATCTTCATTATAAAATCCTTCCTTTCTGCGCCTTGGCGTATTGTATCCTGACACATTGCGCTTGGCATACTATGGCAGTGTGTAACGACAGATGGACACACGCAAAGCGAGTGCCCATCTGCAGTTTCCTCTAATCATTTAAAAACCCTTTGTAGTTGCGGACTAACATCTGAGATTCGACCTGTTTCACCGTTTCCAAAATAACGCTGACAATAATAATCAGGCTGGTTCCCCCAAAAGATACGCTGGCATTAAAAATACCGTTAAATACAAACGGAAGGATACCCACGATCGTCAAGCCAACTGCTCCGATGAAAATAATATAATTCAAAATTTTAGTCAAATATTCGCTGGTCGGCTTACCCGGCCTGATGCCAGGTATAAATCCGCCCTGTTTCTTCATATTATCCGCTATTTCCAACGGATTGAACGTAATCGACGTATAGAAATAAGCAAAAAAGATAACTAACACAATATAAACCAAAAGCCCGATAGAATACACAGGCTGGCTCGGCTTGCACCAGTTGGATGAATTTAAAGCCCTTAAGATCTCCGCCCCTGCGCCTGTCCCCTGATAATTAAAGAGGGAGCTGACAATAAGGGGAAGCTGCATAAGAGAAGATGCGAAGATAATCGGAATAACCCCCGACGTATTTACCTTCAGCGGAATATTCGTCGTCTGGCCTCCCACCATTTTTCTTCCCTGCACTTTTTTCGCATATTGTACCGGGATCTTGCGCACACCGCCGTTTAACACGACAACCAGCGCCACCATTCCAATGATGATCGCAATAATAATGACTGCCGCCACAACGGCAAGAGCCGTAGACTTTCCATAAACAAACTGCTCAAACAAATTATTGATATCCTGAGGCAGACGGGAAATGATATTAATTACAAGCACAATAGAAATACCGTTGCCTATGCCATTCTCCGTGATCCGTTCACCGACCCACATAAGAAATGCACTGCCGGCAGTCATAGCGGCAATGACCGTAATGACGTTCAGGGCGTTGTACTCTTCCAGCAATCCCTGTCTGCCGAAACCGATCGCCATAGCGCCGGATTCCAGCAATGCAAGGGCAACTGTCACATAACGCGTGATAGAAGCTATCTTCTTCCGCCCGTCTTCCCCGTCACGCTGCATCTCCTCCAGCTTGGGAATCGCTATCGTAAGGAGCTGCATAATAATCGATGACGTGATATAAGGGGTAATATTTAATGCCAAAATGGACATATTGAGGAACGAACCACCCGTAAATGCATCCAAAAAGTTAAATGCATCCCCTGTCTGTGCCGCAAACCAGTTCGAAAAATAGTGTCTGTCCACCCCCGGCACAGGAAGCTGTGATCCAAGACGGATCACAACTAACATGAGGAAGGTGAAAAAGACCTTTTTTCTGATCTCTTTGATTTTAAATGCATTCTTTACGGTTGCAAACATTACATCACCTCTGCTGTTCCACCAAGAGCTTCAATTCTTTCTTTTGCCGACGCGCTGAACGCATTGGCCTTTACTGTAAGCTTCTTAGTAAAGTCTCCGTTTCCGAGGATTTTAACGCCATCCCTTGGATTTTTTACAATACCTCTTTCCATCAATGTATCCACATCAACTGTCGCGCCATTATCAAATACTTCCAAGGCGCTTACGTTAATTGCGACGATTTCCTTAGCATTATAGTTCTTAAATCCTCTCTTCGGAATACGTCTGTATAACGGCATCTGGCCGCCTTCAAAACCGGGCCTCGTCCTTCCGGAACGGGCTTTCTGGCCTTTATGTCCTTTTCCGGCTGTCTTCCCGTTTCCTGAACCGTGTCCACGGCCTCTTCTAAAATTATCATTGTGTTTAGAACCCTTTGCAGGCCTTAAATTTGATAATTCCATTTCCTTGACACCTCCTTATCTTTTTATGCTTCTTCTACTTTAACCAAATGTCTTATCTGCTGGATCTGTCCTCTTGTTGATGCGTTATCAGGCAGTTCAACAGTCTTATTCAGCTTACGAAGCCCCATTGCAGCAACTGTTTTCCTATGCTTAGGTATTGCTCCGATAGGAGATTTCACCAATGTTATTTTCAGTTTCTTACCTTCCACTTCTATTCTCTCCTTTCCACCCTTTCAGGAAAAACTGCTTACAGCAGCTCTTCTACAGACTTGCCGCGGTTCCTGGCAACTTCTTCAGGAGTTTTTAACTGGCTTAAGCCCGCGATCGTTGCAAGAACAACATTCTGCTTATTGTTGGAACCCAAAGACTTTGTACGGATATTCTTGATTCCTGCAAGCTCGCACACGCTACGTGCCGGACCTCCGGCAATAACGCCGGTACCTTCCGGTGCTTTCTTCAGAAGCACGGTCGAAGAACCGAACTTCCCAAGGAAATCATGTGTAATACTGCTATTTTCATCCAAAGCCACAGTGACAAGATTTTTCGTTGCATCTTCTTTCCCCTTGCGGATTGCTTCCGGGATTTCTGCCGCTTTTCCAAGCCCTGCGCCTACATGCCCGTTTCCGTCGCCAACAACAACTAAAGCTGTGAATCGGAAGTTACGACCACCTTTTACAACCTTGGTTACGCGCTTGATAGCAACTACTTTTTCAGTTAATTCAAACTGACTTGCATCAATGATTGTACGTCTCATGTGATTTTCTCTCCCTTCCTAGAATATTAAGCCAGCTTCTCTGGCTGCTTCAGCTAATGCTGCAACTTTTCCATGATATAAATAACCGCCTCTGTCATAGACAACTGTCGTAATACCCTTTTCCAGCGCCCTCTTGGCAATCACTGTCCCGACATATGCCGCCGCATCAACGTTATTGGTTTTCTCCAGTTCAGCCTTTACTTCCTTTTCCAGCGTAGAAGCTGCAACTAAAGTATTGCCTGCCGTATCGTCGATAATTTGAGCATACATATGATTATTGCTTCTGAACACAGCCAGACGCGGTCTCTGCGGTGTTCCGCTGAAACGGTTACGAATTCTTTTGTGTTTCTTCGCACGAATTTTTGATCTTGATTCTTTTTTAACCATTTTTATACTCTCCTTATCTATTTCTTGCCGGTCTTACCAACTTTACGTCTGATCACTTCATCCGCATATTTGATACCCTTGCCCTTATAAGGCTCCGGCCTTCTCTTATCTCTGATTTCAGCAGCGAATTGGCCAACTTGTTCTTTATTAATGCCCTTAACGATGATGACGTTCTGTCCTTCCACCACCGTCTCGATGCCTTCCGGATCTTCCATTTCTACCGGATGGGAATATCCCAAGGATAAGGTCAGTTTCTTTCCGGCCTTTGCCGCCCTGTAACCAACACCGTTTACTTCCAGTTTCTTCTCATATCCCTGCGTAACGCCTACTACCATATTATTGATAAGGGTTCTCGTAAGACCATGAAGAGATTTCATTTTCTTCAAGTCATTCGGCCTCGAAACAACTACCTGGCCGCCGTCCAACTTAATTTCCATTTCCGCAGGAAGCACTCTCTCAAGCGTTCCTTTCGGACCTTTTACAGTCACTTTATTATTTTCTGCGATATCCACAGTAACTCCTGCCGGAACCGCGATTGGCATCCTTCCTATCCGTGACATGCCCGTACCTCCTATTTTCTATTCTCAATCCCTCTATTTTTTCATTTACCAAATAAAAGCCAGCACTTCTCCGCCCACCTGGAGTTCCCTCGCCTTCTTATCCGTAATCACGCCCTGGTTAGTGGAAATAATAGCGATCCCAAGTCCTCCAAGCACCTTCGGAAGCTCTTCCTTGCCCGCATATACACGCAGCCCCGGCTTAGAGATTCTCTTCAGCCCTGTAATAATCTTCTCATTTTTATCCGCGCCGTACTTCAAAGTAATACGGATCGTCTTAAAATTCCCGTCATCGATTACATCAAATTTCTTAATGTACCCTTCCTCTAAAAGAATCTTAGCAATCGCCAGTTTCATCTTAGAAGACGGAACATCCACTGTATCATGTTTTGCAGTATTCGCATTACGGATTCTTGTAAGCATATCTGCAATAGGATCACTCATTGTCATGATTTAGTTTCCTCCTTCTCTTATTGACTTGAATCATGCCTGAAGAACAAACACCTATGCCCTCATAAATCCTTGGACATTGGAATTATCCCGGAAGAATGCGGAACGCATTCTTCGAATCCAAATATAGCATTTCTTAGGCGGCGTCCTCCGACGCCTTAGAAATTCTTTTGGATTTTACCAGCTTGCCTTCTTCACGCCAGGAATCTGGCCCTTATATGCTAACTCACGGAAGCAGATCCTGCAAATTCCGTATTTCCTTAAATAAGCATGTGGACGGCCACATATTCTGCAACGGGTATAAGCTCTCGTAGAGAACTTCGGTTTACGCTGCTGTTTTACTTTCATCGCTGTCTTAGCCATGGATTTACCTCCTCTTATTTTGCGAACGGCATATTGAATAATCTCAATAATTCACGGGCTTCCTCGTCTGTTTTCGCTGTCGTTACGATAATAACATCCATGCCCCTGATTTTATCGATCTTGTCATATTCGATTTCCGGGAAAATCAGCTGTTCCTTAATACCCAGCGCATAATTCCCTCTTCCGTCAAATGAATTGGGGTTTACGCCCCTGAAGTCGCGTACACGGGGTAAAGCAAGATTTACCAGGCGGTCAAGGAATTCATACATCCTCTCCCCGCGAAGCGTCACCTTGCATCCGATAGGCATTCCTTCTCTGATTTTGAAGTTAGCGATCGAATGTTTTGCCTTTGTGATAACCGCTTTCTGGCCGGTAATGGTTTCCATGTCCTTTACTGCGGATTCCAGAACTTTCGCATTTTCTTTCGCTTCACCAACGCCCATGTTGATAACGATCTTTTCGAGCTTCGGTACTTCCATAATATTTTTATATCCAAACTTTTTGACCATAGCGTCTACGATCTCGTCTTTATACATCGTTTTAAGTCTGCTCACGCGCCTAGACCTCCTTCCTTAGAATTAATCGATAACTTCCCCTGTTGACTTTGCAAAACGTACCTTTTTGTCATTTTCGAATTTGAAGCCAATCCTTGTCGGCTTTCCTTTATGAAGGTACATTACGTTGGATATATCAATAGGAGCTTCTTTCTGAACGATTCCGCCGTTCTGGTTAGCCGCTGAAGGTTTCATATGCTTCGTCACCATATTGATCCCTTCTACAAGCACTCTGCCATTTTTCCTGTCGATGGAAACAACCTTTCCCTCTTTACCGTTATCTTTGCCGGCGATTACTCTTACGGTGTCGCCTTTCTTAATTTTCAATGTAGCCATTCCGGCACCTCCTTATAATACTTCCGGAGCCAGAGAAACAATTTTCATGAACTGTTTCTCACGAAGCTCTCTCGCCACCGGTCCAAAAATACGTGTTCCTCTCGGAGTCTTATCATCTTTAATAATGACAGCAGCATTTTCATCGAATCTAATATAAGAACCGTCTTTACGACGTGCGCCTTTTACCGTACGGACAACTACAGCCTTTACTACATCGCCTTTTTTTACAACACCGCCGGGCGTTGCATCTTTAACCGTAGCAACGATGATATCACCGATACGTGCATATCTCCTTGTAGATCCGCCCATAACCCTGATGCAGAGAATTTCTTTTGCACCCGTGTTATCAGCAACCTTCAGTCTGCTTTCTTGCTGTATCATGCTCTATTTCTCCTTTCAAAATTTCTTAAATTCACTATGGCGAACTGATTATTTCGCCCTTTCGATAATCTCAACCAGCCTCCATCTCTTGTCCTTGGACAGCGGCCTCGTTTCCATTACCTTTACGATATCGCCGATATTGCACTCATTTTTCTCGTCATGCGCTTTTAACTTATAAGTTTTCTTTACGATTTTCCCGTAAAGAGGATGTTTTACATGGTTTTCAATGGCAACAACAATTGTTTTGTCCATTTTATTACTGGTTACTTTTCCAGTACGTGTTTTTCTCAGATTTCTTTCCACGGTCGATTCTCCTTTCTAACAATCAGGTTACTGTGCAGCCTTTTCTTTCTGCGTAATGATGGTCTGGATCCTGGCAATATTCTTTCTTACCTCTTTGATCCTTGCCGTGTTGTCTAACTGATTTGTTGCGTTCTGGAATCTCAAATTGAAAAGTTCTTTTTTAGCAGCTACTAATTCCTGCGCTAATTCTGCAGCTGATTTTGCTCTTAAATCTTCTACATACTTCTTAGTTTTCATTTGATGCACCGCCTTCCAAGTCTGCTTTAGAGACAATTTTACATTTGCATGGAAGCTTATGTGTTGCAAGACGTAATGCTTCTTTTGCTATTTCTTCGGATACACCGGAAATCTCAAACATTACACGCCCCGGCTTAACAACTGCTACCCAGTATTCCAAGGTACCTTTTCCGGAACCCATACGTGTTTCTGCTGGTTTTGCTGTTACTGGCTTGTCAGGAAAAATTTTGATCCAGACTTTACCGCCACGCTTAATATAACGCGTCATAGCGACACGGGCCGCTTCTATCTGGTTTGACTTGATCCAGCAAGGCTCTGTTGCCACAATACCGTATTCTCCGTAAGTGATTTTATTTCCACGGGTTGCTTTGCCCCTGATAGAACCACGGAATTGTTTACGACGTTTTACTCTTTTAGGCATTAACATTATTTATCGCTCCCTTCCTCCGAAGATACCTTTTCTTCGTTTTTATTCTTAGTCGGAAGTATCTCACCCTTGTAAATCCATACTTTCACGCCAACTTTGCCATAAGTTGTATCGGCCTCTGCAAAGCCGTAATCGATATCAGCTCTCAATGTCTGTAACGGGATCGTTCCTTCGCTGTAGAATTCGGTACGCGCCATATCCGCGCCGCCAAGGCGTCCGGAACAAGAAGTCTTGATTCCCAAAGCGCCCGCCTTCATCGTCCTTCCCATGCAGGATTTCATTGCACGCCGGAAGGAAATACGGTTCTCAAGCTGCTGCGCAATATTTTCCGCCACGAGCTGGGCATCCTTATCCGGTCTTTTGATTTCCTTAATATCGACTAAAACTTTCTTATCCGTAAGCTTGGAAAGTTCTTTCTTCGTTACTTCGATCTCTGCGCCGCCCTTGCCGATGACAACGCCCGGCTTCGCCGTATAAATAACGATCTTTACCCTGTCCGATGCTCTTTCAATTTCAATCTTGGAAATTCCGGCGCTGTACAATTTCTTTTTCAGGAATTTTCTTATATTGTAATCTTCGATTAAGAAGTCTGAAAACTCAGCATCAGCATACCATCTGGAATCCCATTCTTTAATAATGCCGACCCTTAAGCCGTGAGGATTAACTTTCTGTCCCATTAATAACCTTTCTCCTTTCTTTATCTTGCATCAAGCACAACTGTAATATGGCTCATTCTCTTTTCGATCCTGTAAGCCCTTCCCTGCGCTCTCGGTCTTACCCTCTTCATTGTAGGTCCTTTATTCGCGAAACATTCCGCTACATAAAGATTTTCCGGATTCGGGTATTTCGTCGGATCCTGGCTATATTTATACTCAGCGTTTGCAACTGCAGATTCCAATAATTTCTTAATAACGCCCGAAGCATATCTCGGATTGTATTCCAAAATTGCCAATGCAGTCGTCACATCCTTGCCTCTGATGGCATCGAGAACGAAACAAGCTTTCTGGACAGGAATCCTGGCGTAAGATAACTTAGCGGAAGGCCTGACATCTTTCTGCGCGTTTCTTTCTCTCTTTATCTGGCTTCTATGTCCCTTTGCCATTTTTTGCTCCTCCTTATCTTACTTTCGATTTCTTTTCGTCTTTTCCATGACCTCTATAAGTCCTGGTTGCCACAAACTCGCCGAGCTTATGGCCAACCATATCTTCCGTCACATATACCGGCACATGTTTTCTTCCGTCATGAACCGCAAATGTATGCCCTACAAATGAAGGGAAAATCGTAGACCGGCGGGACCAGGTCTTAATTACCTGTTTCTGCCCTGCCGCATTCATAGCATCTACTTTTTTCAACAAGCTTTCATCTGCGAATGGTCCTTTTTTCAGTGATCTAGCCATTGTTCTTCCTCCTATTTATTAATAGCAAAATCATTTATTTGATGCTTCTGCCGTCTCTTCTTCTTACGATCAGCTTGTTAGACGCCTTGTTCTTCTTGCGCGTCTTCAGGCCGAGAGCCGGTTTGCCCCAAGGCGTGCTCGGTCCCGGACGTCCGATACCGGTCTTGCCTTCGCCGCCGCCGTGCGGATGGTCGTTCGGGTTCATAACGGAACCGCGTACCGTAGGACGAATGCCCATGTGGCGCTTACGCCCCGCCTTACCGATGTTGATCAGGTTGTGGTCCCCGTTGCCTACGATGCCGACTGTTGCGCGGCATTTGATCGGAACCATTCTCATCTCGCCGGAAGGAAGCCTGAGTGTCGCATATTTTCCTTCTTTTGCCATTAACTGTGCGCTGTTGCCCGCAGAACGTACCATCTGGCCGCCCTTTCCGGGAATCAGTTCAATATTATGAACCTGCGTACCAACCGGAATATTCTCTAACGGCAGACAGTTGCCAATCCTTACTTCTGCTTCCGGCCCGTTCATAACCGTCATGCCGTCCGTCAGACCCTGGGGAGCGATGATATAGCTTTTCGTTCCATCCTGATAGCAGATCAATGCAATATTGGCCGTCCTGTTCGGATCATACTCGATGCCGATCACCTTTGCCGGCATTCCATCTTTACTGCTTCTCTTAAAATCAACCAATCTGTATTTTCTTTTGTGTCCGCCTCCGCGGTGTCTTACCGTAATTTTACCCTGATTATTGCGCCCGGCGTTCTTCTTGATCGAAACACAAAGAGATTTTTCAGGCGTGTTCTTTGTAATCTCAGAAAAATCAGAACCCGTCATATGCCTTCTTGAAGGTGTATATGGGTTATATGTCTTAATTCCCATGACTTAAGTCTCCTTTACTTTAGCTTTGCGCGGCAGTTCCTGCCGCATACATTCCTGTTGCATTTACAAACCGGCAAAAATTTCAATATCCTTGCTGTCCTCTGTCAACTGTACAATCGCCTTTTTCCTTTTCGCGGTTCTTCCATAAGTCATGCCGCGTCTTTTTACCTTGCCCGGAAGGTTCATCGTGTTGACTTTTTTTACCTTCGTTCCTTCAAACATTTTTTCTACAGCTTCTTTGATCTGTATCTTGTTTGCTTCCGGATGAACCAAAAAAGTATATTTCTTTTCGCTCATGCCAGCCATACTCTTTTCAGTGATAACCGGTTTGAGGATCACATCATAATATTGGATAGTTGCCATTATGCGTACACCTCCTCGATATTTGCCACCGCTTCCTTTGTCAGGACTACGGTATCATATTTCATGATATCATAAACGCTGATCGTGCTGTTTACTTTCCTCTCATCCCCTTCGCGTTCTATTGCAATGTAAGATGTGCGTACATTGGGAAGGTTCCTTGCGGAAATGATCACGTTCTGGTCAATATTTCCCGTTACTACCAATGCCTTGTTCACCTTCAGGCTGTCAAGGACTTTTTTCATATCCTTTGTTTTAATCTCGTTCAGTTTCAGTTCATCGAGAACAATCAGTTTATTTCCCTGCACTCTGCTTGTCAGGGCGGAACGGATTGCCGCCTGTTTTTCCTTCCTGTTCATCTTAAAGGAATAATCCCTCGGTACCGGAGCAAAAACAACGCCGCCTCCCTTCCACTGGGGAGCCCTGATGGAGCCTTGTCTTGCGTGTCCGGTTCCTTTCTGCCTCCAAGGCTTCCTTCCGCCGCCGGAAACTTCGGAGCGGGTCTTCGCTTTCTGCGTTCCCTGACGCTTATTCGCAAGCTGCTGTACGACCGCCATGTGTACCAGATGTTCATTAATTTCAACACCGAATACCGCATCGTTTAAGTCGATTCTGTCAACTTCCTTGCCTTCCATATTATAAACAGATACGTTTGCCATCTGTATGGTCCTCCTTTCACCCGCCTCGGCTTAACCCTTAACGGTTTCTTTTATTGTTACCAGAGCTTTCTTCGGTCCCGGCACTGCGCCTTTTACAAGGATCAGATTCTTCTCCGCATCTACGCGTACTATTTCAAGATTCTGTACCGTAACTTTTACGCAGCCCATATGGCCGGGCATTCCTTTTCCTTTAAACACACGGCTCGGCGAAGAGCATGCGCCGTTGGAACCCTGATGACGGTGGAATTTGGAACCATGGGTCATGGGGCCTCTGTGCTGTCCGTGCCTTTTGATCGCGCCCTGGAAGCCCTTTCCTTTGGAGATCGCCGAAGCATCTATCTTGTCGCCTGCCGCGAAGATGTCCGCTTTGATCTCTTTGCCCAGTTCATATTCTTCAGCATTCTCAAATTTGAATTCCCTTACATATCTCTTGCTTGAAACACCGGCCTTATCAAAATGACCTTTCATGGCTTTTGTTGTGCCGTGCCTGTGGATCACTTCTTTTTTGCCGCCTTTATCCTTATTGATGATTCTGTCCTTCTTATCGACAAAACCTACCTGAACCGCCTTGTAACCATCATTTTCTACCGTTTTTACCTGGGTTACGTAGCAGGGTCCCGCCTGAAGCACCGTTACCGGGATCAGCGAACCGTCTTCGTTGAAGATCTGAGTCATTCCGACCTTTGTTGCTAAAATCGCTTTTTTCATTTCTACCTCCTGTTTGTTCTACAGCGGCCTGGCTCCTTGAATCTTTTTTCATTCTCCGACGCCATGCATACTAGTAGGGGTTGTTTTTTCATAATGAAGAACCATCCACCCTTATTTGTCCTTCATCTTGATGTCAATATATACACCAGCCGGCATTTCCAGCCTCTGCAATGCATCGACCGTCTTCGGTGTCGGCGTAATGATGTCGATCAGCCTTTTATGCGTCCTCTGCTCGAACTGTTCCCTGGAATCTTTGTACTTGTGAACCGCCCTGAGGATCGTAACTACTTCCTTCCTGGTCGGAAGGGGTACCGGTCCGCTCACCTGGGATCCGTTCTTCTTGACTGTTTCAATGATTTTTTTGGCAGATGCATCTACTAAATGATGATCGTAAGCTTTTAAGGTAATTCTCATTACTTGACTTGCCATAAAAAAAGTCGCCTCCTTTTCGCACTTTTAATCCTTAAGTACGACAAGCGGTGACTGTACACTCGTCCGTGTGTGTCCTGATAGATTGCATACCTTAGTTTTCACCAAGGATTCCTCTTCCACACACCGTTACACTAACTCGTAGTAACATTTTGTTACTTGGTAACATTATGTCTGTACAGTGACTTGTCGTCAGTTTCCTTCAGCCGTTTGCCGGCTTTCTTGACATTCGCTCCACGGAAAAACCTGCCCATGGGCAGCAACCTCGCGCTTCACAGCTATCATGCCACAGCATTAGGTATTATACCTGATATTTTTTGGAAATGCAAGTCCTTTTTTTATTTTGATGCAATACTCTCCGACAGCAGTATAAAATAATGAAGCATCATTACAAAACGTTATTATGGAATGACTGTTCTATGCCGAAAAATAATGCAGTGAATAATAGAAAAAGGATGGAAAATGAAATGAAACATAGACTGAAGATATGGCTCTTTACCGCCTTGTTTGCCCTGACAGGCTGCAGCAACCGGAATGCACCGGCGGATATGCCGGCCCAGGGAGGAGGAGAACGGAAGGAGCAGATATCCTCGGAACCGGAATCGGAAGCAGTAAAGGAGCAGGGGCAGGATATGGATGCGGATGAGTATTCGCCGGCAGAAGCGGCGGAAGCATTGAACCTGTATGCCCAGAACCTTTCTATATGCGATCTGTCTGATCTTAGTCTTAGTTACGAAAGAGTCTCGGGAGAATACACTGACTATTTTTATACGCAGGGGCTGAAGGGAATTACAGAAAAGCTGGCGGAAAAACCGGCAGGATGTTTATGTACGGAAGTATGGGATTTTGATGCGGACGGCATGCCGGAACTTTTGACATTTGAACTGGAGGAAACGGACGAGACTTATCAAGTAAAAGCTGTGATGTACGAATACCAAAACGGGACAATAGCCGGAGCAGCAGACATTGTTATCTTGGAGAATCTGCTGGGAGGAAATATCGACAGCGCCGAGATTCGTTTCCTTGTGAAGGACGGCAAATATATTTGTGTGGACAGCTGGCAGTATACCTTCGTTGCTGCAGACGGCGTGAGTATTGACCTGGCAGCATTTTATTATGACGGCAGCCATTTTACGGAGATGTTCCAAGTATTTGAAACCGGCTCGGATTTTGGCGGCACAGGAAAAGAAAGCACCGAACTGATCGAGCAGCTGCATGCTATGGGATATGACCGCTCGGCGGCGGCAGTTTATGACAGGGACGTATTTCATTTGTATGCGGCAGATGAAGGCGTAGAGGCTCTTTTAAAAATCAGGCTGGTCAATAGCATGCAGACGGGAGAGACGGACTGGACCGAGATGCCGACGGCTTTTATCCGGCAGATATCCGGCGAAACGGCAGGGCAATATATGCTGCCCGAGAGCAACAGCCGGAAGCTGGAGCTTTTCGATTTGTCAGGTATGACCAAAGAGCAGCTGCGCATCGCCCGGAATGAGATTTATGCACGATACGGCTGGCAGTTTGAGACTCCGGATTTGGAAAAATATTTTGAGGCCAGAACGTGGTATGTGCCATCCGAAAATGTGGACGATACGATTCTGTCGGAAGCCGAACTGGCGAATCTGGAATTGCTCCAGGAGGCGGAGAAAACAGCGCCGGAAGCCGGGGAGCAGGCCGGAACGGATATCCAAGGCACCACCGAGCTAACGGCATTTGAACTTGGGCAGATTTCACAGGTGCTGTGTGAAATAGACGCTTACGGCTTTTTATGCAGCTTCTACACGGATGTCCGCGACGTGGAACTGGATCAGGTTTTTTATACCGGAGCCGGGATTCGCGATGAAGCTTTTATAAAGGAAGTTCGCGATGATTACCTGAAAGCAGTCCATGCGGAAGAATTTCATACGGATTTTCTTGCGCTGCGCGAAACGGATATGGATGCTCTGCTGAAAAAAAGAACAGGTTACGGACTTTCTGATATGAGGAAGCCGCTTGGCTGGACATATCTCGCAGAGCAGAAAGCATACTGTATGGAAGCCGGAGATACCAATTATATGGAAGCTGCGGTCATACAAGGCTTAAAAACAGAGGACGGCATGTACTATATTGCCTATGAAAACCCGGCGCTTGCCTACACGGACGATTCGGCCTTGTGCAGAGTTACCCTCAGAAAACAGGGAGATACCTACCAGTTTGTTGCAAATGAAAAGTTTGCTGAATAGTTTTATTACCTTCCTCTTTTTACGTCATCAAACTCCCGCAACATTTCCTCCCCGGGCGCGGGCGTACACAAGCTGACCAATGTGATCGCCAACAGGCTGATTGCAAACCCTGCCGCCAGGGAATAGAGGCCGGTCGCTTCTCCCAGCGTGTTCCCGGATACAAACGGAATGTAGTCCCATATAATAACGGTCAGCGCCCCCGCCGCAATACCGGCGACTGCCCCTTGCAAATTCGTTTTCCGCCAATACAGCGACATCAGCACCGCAGGGCCGAAGGCCGCGCCCAGACCGGCCCATGCATTGGACACCAGCCCCATAATCGAACTGTCAGGGTCGAGGGCGATCAGATAGGCCAGTACCGCGATTACCAAAACAGTAATCCTGCTGACCCGCAGCACAGTCCTGTCATCCGCGTCTTTCTTCAAAATCCCCTTAAAAAGATCTTCCGCCATGCTCGAAGCGCTCACCAAAAGCTGGGAGTCGGCCGTTGACATAATCGCGGCCAGTATCCCGCATAAAAAAATTCCTCCGATTACGGGAGCCTTGATATCTTCCGTAAAAAGCTTCATAATCATCTGAATAAATACATTTTCTTCCGCTCCGCCGGACAAAATCTCCGGATACAGATAAGCGCGCCCGATCACTCCGATAATCACGGCAAATACCAAGGAAAGCGCTACCCATCCGATCGCAATCCCTTTGGACTTTCTCAGCTCCTTTTCATCTTTTACCGCCATAAACCTTACCAGGATATGCGGCATGCCGCAATATCCCAGCCCCCACGCCAGCTGGGAAACAATATCCACCACGCGGTATCTTCCCGTCCCGTCATTGACCAGGCTTAAAAAACCTGCCGCGCCGCCCGGGGCGTTGCTCAGCTCCAGCACAGCCGCCACATTTTCTCCCCCTATGATCCCCCATGCGATCAGGGGTACGATAAGCAGTCCCACAAGCATCAGGTTCCCTTGGATAAAATCCGTCGTACAGACCGCCAGAAAGCCGCCCATATAAGTATAAGCCAAGATAACGACCGCGCCGATCGTTAACGCCGCCTCATAATCCAGCCCGAACACGGAATGGAAAAGCTTTCCTCCCGCTGCCAGCGCGGAAGCCGTATAAACCAGGAAAAAAACAACAATCGTAATGGAAGAAACCGATAACAGCACTCTTTTCTTATCATGAAATCTATTTTCAAAATACATAGGAAGAGTAAGGGAATTATTGGCCCGTATCGTATATCTCCGCAGTCTCCCGGAAATAAACAGCCAGTTGCAGACCGTTCCGATAAAAAGCCCGATCGCTATCCATGCCTGTCCCGTCCCCAAAGCATAAACGCTTCCCGGCAATCCCATCAGAAGCCATCCGCTCATGTCCGATGCCTGGGCCGAAAGCGCCGCCACAAAACCGTTTAACTGCCTTCCCCCAAGAAAATAGTCCTCCGCATTTTTATTCTTTTTCGCATAAACCGCCCCTATGATAACCATCATCAGCAAATATAATGCAAATGCAACAATAATCCAAAAAGTTGAACTGCCCACCTTTGTTCCTCCCTTATTCCTCCATTTTGTATACAAGCATACTTTTTTACATATCTATAGATTATACTGTAGACTGTTTGGGAAGTCAATACGGTGCTGTGTTAAAGTATGCGGATTGATAGGAAGAAGTCTAGGGAAATCCATTTCCCGGAGTCGGCACGGTGAAACCATTCCCAACCTCCCCCCGCTGTTCTTCCCCTGCCGTTTCCCCCCGCCCTCCTTCCGCCGCCCCTCTTCCTTCCCGCCCGGTTCCAGGCCTGACAAAATGGATTTCCCTGGACAAAACAGTTATCCCCTTGCCAAACTTCTTTCTCTCATGTATATTTGACTTATTCGACAATGCATCATTTACAAAAAAGGAGGTCCCCTCATGTGGACAGCACGACATTGGCAAGATTATGAAGTCCTCGATACTTCCTGCGGCGAGAAACTGGAGCGGTGGGGGAAGTATCTTTTAGTACGCCCCGATCCGCAAGTCATATGGAATACGCCGAAAACAGATCCCGGATGGAAAAAGAGGAACGGGCATTACCACCGCAGTTCCAAAGGCGGCGGGGAATGGGAATTTTTCCATCTGCCCGACGAATGGAGCATTCATTACCAAGAACTTACTTTCCGCCTGAAACCCTTCAGCTTTAAACATACCGGCCTCTTTCCTGAACAGGCGGCCAACTGGGACTGGTTCGCCCCTCTGATCCGTGAAGCAAAAAAGCCGGTCAGCGTCCTGAATTTGTTTGCCTACACGGGAGGGGCTACCTTGGCCGCAGCAAAAGCAGGAGCAAAAGTGACACATGTGGACGCATCCAAAGGAATGGTGGCATGGGCAAAAGAAAACGCCGCCGCTTCCGGCCTCGGGGATGCCCCCATACGCTGGCTGGTAGACGACTGCGTAAAATTTGTGGAACGTGAGATCCGCCGCGGCAATACTTACGACGCGATTATTATGGATCCGCCCTCCTACGGCAGGGGGCCAAAAGGCGAGATATGGAAGATTGAGGAAAGCATCTTTCCTTTGATCGAGCTGACTGCCAAGATTTTATCCCCAAATGCCATTTTTTATCTGGTCAACTCTTATACCACCGGGCTTCAGCCCGCCGTATTGTCCTATATGATCCATACCGCTATCGTGCCTGTTTTCGGGGGACGGGTGGATGCCGATGAGATCGGGCTGCCTGTCAAGGCAAACGGGCTGGTTCTTCCGTGCGGCGCTTCCGGGCGCTGGGAAGCATAAGGAGGATTTTATGGCCATTCGGAAATGCCTTCTGAAAAATCTTTACGAAAATTACAAGCCATAGGGGAAGCCCCCGCAGCATAATCCCCCGCCCCCGCAGCAAATGTTGCATATCATATTCGCAATGCATAACCTCATGCACATATTCCCGCTGCCCGCATAAGGGTTTCCATAGGTATACTGCCTTTGCTGGTACCGCGCTCCTCCGTTTTCGAACCGATATACCAGATTCCGGTAATCCATGTTTCCCGGCTCCAGGGAGGACGCGCGTTTCGCATGCTCCATGGCCGCTACCGTATTTCCAAGGCCTGCGTGGGACAGGGCGCTGTAATAGTACCACCTTGCCCCCCGTTCCCTCGCATTCATATCATCAAGCACGGTTCTCGCTTCTTTATAATATCCGTTCCTGACGTAATTCCCGGCTGCCCTCAGATGGCCGTCTTCTTCATAGCCCGTACTGCTCCCGAAGCCTCCGAAACTGCCGAAACCTCCAAAACCGCCTCCATAGCCACCATCATCCCGCCGGCCATACCCTTGGTTTCCATATCCATAGCTGCCAGAGCCGGAGCCGGCATCTCCATAACTGCCTTCCGTCCGCTCTTTCATGATCTGCTGGTATGCTTCCTGCACCCGCTTAAATTTTTCTTCCGCCTGATCCTTATTGGGATTATTTACATTTGCATCCGGATGGTATTTCCGGCTCAAAGACCGATATGCTTTTTTAATTTCCTCTTCAGAAGCGTCCCTGGACACCCCCAAGACTTCATAAGGATTGCTCATTTTCCTTCCCTTGTTCCTTTTCTTCAGATTCCCGCTTCGTGCGCACCCTTTCATAACGGTACCATACGCCGGAATATATGATATTTCTTAATATTTCTATATTTTCCAGAATCGGCAGCTTCTCGAATTCCCTGGAACATTCCGACATCATCATCGTCAATATGCTTTTGCACTGCTCCTCAAAATCAGACTTTTCATACATCCAAGCCAGCGGATTATAATTGCCGTCCTTCCGGTCCTTCTCAATATCTTCATAAGCATCGCATAAATAAATAAATTTTCCCAGGTAAAGCCCAAGCTGGTATAGATTTTCCTTCCAAACATCTTCCCTGCAGACCACGACCTCCGCCATCACCTCTCCAAACAGCCGCGACATCTTATCAATATCCCTGCATTCCGCTTTTTCCCCTTTGCCTAGCTGCGCCATCAGGCTCTCGATTTTACGTATCTTTTTCCTGTATTTCTTTTCCAGTCTCCGATAGCCTTTTTCCAAAATCCCTGCATATGCTTTTTGGTGGTATTTCTTCTCGTCCTGCCAGTCGTCCTTGCATTTGTAATAGGAAAGCAACAGATTCATATCCGCCGCATATTCCGTGAATTCATTTATCCTCGTCATATGTTTTTCAAAAGGATGGGCTGCGCATCTGCAGCTCCCCCTCGTTTCCTCCGGCTCATAAAGACCGGTCAGAAGCAGAATGACAAAGGTCATATCATAAGACAACGTCAGCTGTCCCGGCAGCCCGTATTTTTCCTTCAGCTTCCGGCACAGCCCGCAGTAATATGACTGGTATATATCAAATTCCTTGAATTTCATATCTCCTTTATTAACGATCACATAGCCGAACATAATAACGCCCCTTTAACCATAAAAATCCGCCGGCGGCCTCTATACCGCCAGGCCGCTGCATTTGATTCTTATCCTAATGCTTTCCCTGCAGGATAGCAATAAAAGGGAAATAAAAAAATTATTAAAAAATTTTATCTGCGCAATGCATAAACAGCCCTTTCTGGCTGAATACAAACATGCGGCGGCTGTATTCGCGGTTCAAGACCAAAAACAAATCCTCTTCCGAAGCCAATATCCTTCCTTCCCTGTCCACATACCATGTATCCAGTTCCAAATCGTCCAGGCGGAAAATATCTTCCGTCATCGTAAAAGAGCAGCTTTCCTGCTCCGGCGTTTTTTTCCCCGCAAACCGCCCAGACAGTACTTCTGCCCGGAACATCTCTCCTTGTTTTTCACCCACGCCCCTTATTGTCTCTGCAAACTGTTCCGCCTGTCCTTCCAGGCCGTTCGCATAGATCCGTATCTCCTTTTTCCCGGCAATAAGCGCCTCCAGTTTTCCAGTGGAATGCACTACCGGAAAAATTTTGCTCTCTTCCGCCTTTCCCATCCTTCCGTGGATCGCATCGTCATAAGCATACATCACTGTCTTTGCCCGGTTTTCTTCTCCCAGATAAAGGTCGTTATAAACCACGTCAAAAATACCTTCCAAAAAGGCGCTGCACATATCTTCCCGCTTTTCTTCCGCCGTATATTTCATAAAAAAACGGATCCAGTTCCGCCATGCATAGTAAAGCGGAAACGTATTCACGCTCTCTTTCTTTGCCCCCATGGAATGCAGCACCTTGGAGCTTCCCAGGGATGCCACCTTATATCCAGCCAGATTGCACCGGTATCCCCATTCCGTATCATCCCAGTAAAGGAAATTTTCTTCCGGGAGAACCCCGATCTTACGAATCACGCAAGTCCTTACCAGCACAGAACAGGCGGCCACCGCGTCCGCATATACCACTTCCGGCATGGATCCGTCCTCCGGCCTTCCATAATATTTCGCTTCGCAGCAGTATTCGTCCCAGACAATGTCTATGCCGAACTGCTGGACATAGTCCGGATCCTCCATATGGTATACTTTGGAACCGGCCATCCCCACCTCAGGATGTTCTTCCAGGAAAGCATACAATTCCCCCACCGCATTCTCATCCGCCAGCACGTCGTTGTCCAGACACCATACGTACTCATATCCCTTTTCCAGCGCATATCTTATCCCTGTATTAAAGCCTCCGCTTCCTCCGAGGTTTTCCTCATTCACGAACAGTTTTACCCTGTTGCCGAACCGGTTTCTGATATGCTCTGCCGAACCGTCCGTGGAAGCGTTATCCACCACCAGGATATCCATGTCCGCAAATAACGACTCCGTTACGCTTTGTATGCATTCGGCCACATATTCCTTTTTATTATAGTTGCAGATAACAGCCGCTACTTTTTTCAATGAATATCCTATCCTTTCTGCTCCCAGATACTAATCTCTTATGCCGTTTACCAGCTCATCCAGAAGTTTCGGAAGCATCTCGTCAATATCTTCGTCTTTAAACTGGCAGGTTCCCACAGCCTTATGGCCTCCGCCGCCATATTTCAACATCAGTCTCCCCACATTCACGTCCGAAGTCCTGTTCAATACGCTGTATCCGACTGCCACCGAACATCCCATCCCGCCTTTTCCGCTGACGATCCATGCGGAAATATTCTGCTCCGGGTACATGCTGTAAATCATAAAACGGTTGCCGGAGTAAATAGGATCTACTTTCCTTAAATCGGAAATAATCACATCCTTCTCCACCCTCGTATTCGCCCTTACCATTTCTTTAAACTTTTCCGCCTGTTCAAAATAAATATCGATCCTTTCCTTTACATCCGAAAGCGACAGGATTTCTTCCGTTGTCATCGTGCGGCAGGCATCGATCAGTTTCTCCATCAGCTGATAATTGGAGATCGTAAAATTCCTCCATCTTCCCAGCCCTGTCCTTGGATCCATTAAAAATCCTACCAATATCCATCCTTTCGGATTCTGTATCTCATCGATCGTCAAATTGCCGGAATCCACTTTATCTACCGCTGCCATCATATCCTTAAACTGCGGGAATCTTTCCTCTCCGCCATAATACTCATAAATAATTCTGGCGCAGGAAGGGGCGATCCTGCTTTCCCCCTTGTATTTTCCCTCCAGCCGGTTTCTTTCAAATTCGCTGGAATGATGGTCAAACCAAAGCCCGCACCCCTCCACATAAGGTACATTGGCCAGGCAGTCGTCCTCCGTAATTTCTACCAAGCCGTCCTGCAGATCCTTTGGATGAGCAAATTTCCAATGGTCTATCACCCCCGCTTCTTTCAGTAAGGCCCCGCATGCAAGGCCATCGAAGTCCGATCGCGTTACTAATCTCATAGCTATACCCTCTCTTTCTCTCCGCTGCAAGTCCCGGCATCCGACCGCCGGTTCCTCCGCAATTTTCTGGCAGCCGCGCAATCCCGCAGCTGTATAACCCATGTATCCATAATGCCATACTCAGGGCATCACGTCAACCTTTCCGTAATTTCCTGCCGCTTTTCCACATCCAGCTTTTCAAAGATATGGGAAATATGTTTTTTTACGGTTGCCTCACTGATATTCAGTTCCAACGCGATCTCTTTATTGCTCAGTCCTTTGCACACCTGTACCGCGATCTCCGCCTCCCGCCTGGTCAGCCCCAGTTCATAAAAACGCCGGAAGGCCTCCTGTGCCGTCCATGCCTCTTCTTTTCCCTTCATCTCTTCCGTCCCTGCTTCTTTTTCCCCATCGCTGCCAAACGCGATCCATATGCAGATCCCATATAAGAGGGGTCGCATATTCAGCGCGATGCCCCGCATAAAGGAGCGGACTCCCGCGCCATCCATCCAATCTCTCTCCCCCTCAGCCATCCGCCCTTCCGAAAGCATAAGGAACAGCAAAACAAACGTCACGATAAAACTTGCATAAGCCGCATCCCTGGCCAGCCTCTTCCAATCCGGCTTCCTCCAATCTCCCTTTTCCATTCCTGCCAGATATAATATCGTTCCTCCTGCCAGCACCAGCGCCAACTGGCCCGCATCCAGCAGTTCTCCGATCCGAAAGCCCAGAAACAACGATACCAGCAGAAGATAAAGCAGGACGGCCGCTGCTCTTTTTCCTATTTTCATTCATCATCCCCAGCCTGCATATATTCAATAATCCCCACATCCAGCCTGCTCCTGACCGGCAGAAGCAATACGTTGATCGCATAAGCATATAACAACGTCAGGGACATAACCACCAGATTCGCCCTCCATGCCCAAGGATCATCGGGAATATTATAAATATTGGCAAAATTCATCAATGCAATAAACATACCCCCGTATCTCGTCGCTTTCATCAAAAGCTCCACCGCTTCTTTCGCCCGCTTCCTTTCCGACAGCCCATGCTTCTTATCCTTTCCCATCGTAAAACGGAACGCATTGACAAAATCTTTCCAAAGCCCGGAAGCAATCAAAACGCTGATGCCGATCAGCAAAATCATCAACAGGCTTGGGAGATCCAATACCGCGATATTCATCCCGCCTGACATCAGGCCGGCCAGCGATACAATGACGATCATCATTCCTATAAAACATAACCAATACATACTTTTTCCCTCCTTTTTACCGCCATATTTTCTTGTGACAGCTTTAAAATACCTTATTTTATACTTAAAATCCATACTCATGCAGTAGTATTTTAGTAGTATTATCCGCTGTGCGCCCCTGCGCATAAAAAGAACAGCCGGAAAACATCTCTGCTTCCGGCCGTCCTCTTTTTATCCCTTACAATGAAAAATCAAAATTCTGCCCAACATTGCGTTCCTCTGCCGTCATCATGCTGTCCGCCATATCAGACATCACCACCTTGTCGATCCGTCTTAAAAGCTCATCCCAAGACTTGGCGGTAACGGTGACTTTATGGCTCTTATCCAGCCTTTCCGCCTCGCCTTCCTCTTCCGCACGCTTCTGCTCCGCCTTTTTTGCCTCCTGCTTCTTCGCTTCCCTGTTCTCTTCCCTTTTAGCAGCTATTCTTTCCCTCTGCGCTGCCAGGGATTTATCCACTACAGCAAAGAAAGATGCATTTCCATGGTCGTCAAAAGACATCCCGATAGAGCTTACTTTATTCGCGTTTGCTCCAAGCTGCTGCTTCATCATCTGTACCTGGGAAGTGGCGTTGCTTAAAATACCTTCGTATTTTTTACGGTATTCTTCGTCCTCCGCCATCCGTTCGATCTTATCCGAATCGATCAGCACCAGCAGTTCTTTATTGCTGGCATACATTCCCTTATTTCTTTCCACTTCCGCTTTTTTGTCCGGGGAAACAAGTACGAATTCCATATTGGAATACTTCTTTTTCAGCTGTTCGTAATATTTCAACGCCTTATCGCTGAGTTTCGGCTCCCCGATCGTCCTGCCCTTCACATCGTTCAGCTTCTCTTTCTCAGAAGCAGCGGACGGCTTTTTCACCTTCTCGTCCTTTGTTCCATAGCTTCTCGTGTTCTGATATTCCGCCGCTATAGAATTCACATAGGCATTCTGGTTAATTCCATTCATAACGCTCATCCTCCTTGAATCGTCTTTCCACTTTCCAAAATCCGTTTTGGAAACATCCAGCCACTTTGTACCAATTATCTACGGCATTCAGCGCGCCTGCGCTTAATATTTATATCGTCATCTTAAAGGAAATGGTTAACATCCGCCAACGTCTTTCTTCCGTTTTGCCTTCCTTTTTATTGGTTTTACCATTCCTTCTAATGGTGGAACAGCCGGATTCCCGTGAACACCATCGCCATGCCGTACTTATCGCAGCATTCCACCACCAGGTCGTCCCTTACGGAGCCGCCCGGCTGCGCGATATATTCTACGCCGCTCTTATATGCCCTTTCGATATTATCGGAAAATGGGAAAAAGGCGTCGGAACCCAAGGCCACTCCGCGGTTTCCATCCAGCCATGCCCGCTTCTCTTCCCTTGTGAATACCGGCGGTTTTTCCTGAAAACGTTTCTGCCATTCGCCCTCACGGAGGACGTCTTCATATTCTTCCCCGATATATACGTCGATGGCATTATCCCTGTCCGCCCGGCCAAGGGAATCCAAAAATTTCAGGCCAAGAACCTGGGGCGCCTGGCGCAGATACCAGTTATCCGCTTTCTGCCCCGCCAGCCTTGTACAATGAATCCTGGACTGCTGGCCGGCTCCGATTCCGATCGCCTGTCCGCCTTTTACATAGCAGACCGAATTGGACTGGGTATATTTCAAGGTAATCAAAGCGATCTTCAAATCCATCATCGCCGCTTCCGGTATTTCCTTGTTCTTCGTCACCATATTCGACAGCAGTCCGCCATCGATATCCAGCTCGTTTCTCCCTTGTTCGAAAGTAATGCCGTATACCTGTTTCCGCTCTATTTCCGCAGGAACATAGGAAGGGTCGATTTGAATCACATTATAATTTCCTTTTTTCTTTGCCTTCAGCAGTTCCAGCGCTTCCGCCGTATAGCCCGGCGCGATCACGCCGTCGGATACCTCCCTCTTGATCAATCTTGCCGTATCCGCGTCGCATTCGTCCGATAATGCGATAAAATCGCCGAAAGAAGACATTCTGTCCGCCCCTCTGGCTCTCGCATAAGCACAGGCAAGGGGGGAAAGTTCTCCCAAGTCATCCACCCAGTATATTTTCGCCAGCGTCTCGTCAAGCGGCAGCCCTACCGCCGCCCCCGCAGGGGATACATGTTTAAAAGAAGCCGCCGCCGGAAGCCCTGTGGCCTCCTTTAACTCTTTCACGAGCTGCCAGCCGTTAAAAGCATCCAGGAAATTAATATAGCCCGGCTTTCCGTTCAAAACATCCACCGGCAGCGCGCTCCCATCCTCCATATAAATCCTCGAAGGCTTCTGGTTTGGGTTACATCCATATTTTAATTGAATTTCATTCATTTTCTCTATTTTTCTCCTTCCCGCCGGTTTTATCAATGATTTTTATTTACAATCCTTGTTTCATAGTTTCCAGAAGCAATATCAATATATCTCACGAACAGCGAGACCTTGTTTTCCCCATTCAGGCTTTCCCACACCCGCTCCGTAAATTCATCGATCTTTCCGCTGATGCCAACCCTTTTCGGCTCTCCCTCAAAGCTGGGAAGAGGATCGCCGTCATGCATATATGTATGGATAAAACACCCTTCCCCCGCCGCCGGGTTCTCATAGGAAAATGTATATCGGCTGCAGGAATCCGGCTTTCCGTTATCGCTCTTTAATATAGACATGGCATAACTGTACTTTCCATCCGTTATCTGCATGATCCCTGATATCCTGGGCGTATAATTAGGTGCATCCGGTTCGAATTCCCGGCTTCTTAACGACTGTTCAAAAGTCAGCCCTTTTTGCAGTCCGTCATAGATCGTGTCCGTCTGGTCGCCGTTTGTCACAATCGTTTTCCCGCCCAGCACTCTGACCGGCGCATAGATGATCAGGCTCGGGTCTTCCAGCTTCGACGGGTCAAACGCCTCCGTCTGGATGCCTTCTCCTTCGGCCGCAAACACCCGGTTCCGGCTGTTCGAGCTCCTTCCCATAATAAAATATGCCGTAACCGCTTTTCTTCCGTCTTCCGATCTGCCGATCACGATTCCCCTCCCCGGATAGGCATTGTTTTTCAATTCCTCTTCCAATGACAATATCTTCATTCTCTGCCTCGCTTTCTGTATTATTTATCATGAATCTCCCCATGCAATTCCTGCAAAGACTTCAGCACGCTTCCTTCATGGGTCTTTACGTAATGAATCCCTTCCGCCGTTACCCTTGCCGCCGCAACAGTAGTAAAATAAGGAACCTTCGCCTTGATCGCCGCTTTTCTCAGATAGCTGTCGTCGTGGATGCCATCCTTGCCGATCGGAGAATTTAATACCAGCTGGATATCTCCATTGGTGATCATATCAGCGATATTCGGTCTGCCTTCGTAGAACTTTTTCACTTTCACTGCGGGGATGCCCGCTGCCTTGATCAGGTCATAAGTTCCGCCGGTGGCCACGATACGAAAACCATCGTCCGCAAAGCTTCTCGCTGCTTCCACTGCCTCGTCCTTATCCTTGTCGTTGACCGAGATCAGCACCGTCCCCTCCAAAGGGAGCTTGGACTGCGCCGCCTCCTGCGCCTTAAAGAAAGCTTCCCCGTAGGACGCCGATAACCCCAGCACCTCCCCTGTAGAACGCATTTCCGGCCCGAGTACCGGATCCACCTCCTGGAACATATTAAAAGGAAAGACCGCTTCTTTCACCCCGTAATTAGGGATTACCTGCTCCTTCAGCTCCGGGATCGGAGAAGGACGCCCGGTAATTTCAGATGTAATAATATCCGTCGCCAAAGGCACCATGCGGATATTGCATACTTTGGATACCAGCGGCACCGTGCGGGAAGCCCTTGGATTGGCCTCCAGCACGAAAACTTTCCCGTTTTCAATCGCATACTGCATGTTCATCAGGCCTTTTACATGCATCTGCTCCGCGATCTTTCTCGTATACTCCTTGATGGTCTCCACATTTTCTTTGGAGATATGAACCGAAGGTATAATGCATGCGGAATCTCCCGAATGGATTCCTGCCAGCTCGATATGCTCCATTACCGCCGGCACAAAGGCGTGGATGCCGTCGCTGATCGCATCCGCCTCGCATTCCAGCGCATGGTTAAGGAAACGGTCAATTAATATCGGACGGTCCGGCGTCACCCCTGCGGCCGCATTCATATATTCCTCCATGCTTTCATCATCGTATACTACTTCCATGCCCCGGCCGCCCAGCACGTAAGAAGGGCGGACCATAACCGGATAACCGATTTTTCCGGCAATGGAAACCGCTTCTTCCACCGTAGCCGCCATCCCGGATTCCGGCATAGGGATCTCCAGCTTTTCCATAATCTCCCGGAATTGATCCCTATCCTCTGCCAAATCGATCACCGAAGGGGAAGTCCCCAATATTTTCACGCCGTTCTTTTCCAGCTCCGCCGCCAAATTCAAAGGAGTCTGCCCGCCGAACTGGGCGATTACGCCCAAAGGCTTCTCTTTTTGGTAAATACTCAGGACATCTTCCAGCGTCAAAGGTTCGAAATACAATTTATCGGAAGTATCGTAGTCGGTAGAAACCGTCTCCGGGTTACAGTTGACAATAATCGTTTCGAAGCCCAGCTTCTTCAATGCCATTGCCGCATGTACGCAGCAATAATCGAATTCGATCCCTTGGCCGATGCGGTTCGGCCCTCCTCCCAGGATCATGATCTTATGATTCCGCCCCTCATCCTGTCCGGAGCAAACCGGATTTTTTTCCTTCCCGTTATAAGTAGAATAATAGTAGGCGCTGTTTTCCGTTCCGCTGACATGAACCCCTTCCCATGTTTCCTCCACGCCAAGTTCCGTACGGCGGCGGCGGATATCTTCCTCGGGGATTTCCAGGATACGGCTCAAATATTTATCGGAAAAACCATTTTTTTTGGCCGAAACCAGCGCGTTGTCTTCCGGCATTTTCCCCTTATATTTTAAAAGTCTTTCTTCCTCTTCTACCAGTTCTTTCATCTGTTCAATAAAATAAGTCTTTACTTTTGTGATCTCATAAATCTCTTCCACCGACGCGCCTTTGCGGAGCGCTTCATACATAAGGAAATGCCGTTCGCTGGAAGGAGTGTTCAGTCTGCGCAGCAGTTCTTCTTTTGTCAGAGAATCGAAATCCTTCGCATGTCCCAGTCCATAACGCCCTGTTTCCAAGGAACGGATTGCTTTCTGGAACGCTTCTTTATAATTTTTGCCGATGCTCATCACTTCACCGACCGCGCGCATCTGCGTCCCCAGCTTATCCGCCACGCCTTTGAATTTTTCAAAGGCCCAGCGGGCAAATTTGATAACCACGTAATCACCGTCCGGCACATAACGGTCCAAAGTTCCATATTTGCCGCAAGGGATATCTTTCAGAGTCAGCCCGGCCGCCAGCATCGCGGAAACGAGGGCAATCGGGAAACCGGTAGCCTTGGAGGCCAACGCGGAAGAACGTGAAGTGCGGGGATTGATTTCGATCACGATAATACGGTCAGAAATGGGATCATGGGCGAACTGTACATTGGTTCCGCCAATCACCTGGACAGATTCTACAATTTTATATGCCTGTTCCTGAAGCCTTTTCTGGCATTCTTCAGAAATGGTCAACATAGGGGCCGCACAGAAGGAATCTCCGGTATGCACGCCCAAAGGATCAATATTTTCGATAAAGCATACGGTAATAATATTATTTTCCGCGTCACGAACTACTTCCAGCTCCAGTTCCTCCCAGCCGAGAATGGATTCTTCTACCAGCACCTGTCCCACCAGGCTCGCCTGTAATCCTCTGGCACAGACAGTTTTTAATTCTTCTTTATTGTAAACCAAGCCGCCTCCGGCTCCGCCCATCGTATATGCCGGGCGCAGAACAACCGGATAACCGAGCTTCTCTGCAATGGAAAGGGCTTCCTCCACGGAATATGCCACTTCGCTGCGGGCCATTTCTATTCCGAGGCTGTTCATCGTCTTTTTAAATTCAATGCGGTCCTCCCCCCGCTCGATGGCATCCGCCTGTACGCCGATGATTTTTACGTTGTATTTTTCCAAAACCCCTGCCTTATTTAATTCCGCGCACAAATTAAGCCCGGACTGTCCTCCCAAATTGGGAAGCAGGGCGTCTGGGCGTTCTTTTTCAATAATCTGCGTCAACCGTTCCACATTCAACGGTTCAATATATGTTACGTCAGCCGTTTCCGGATCGGTCATGATCGTTGCCGGATTGGAGTTTACCAACACGATCTCATAGCCCAGCCTGCGAAGCGCCTTACACGCCTGTGTTCCTGAATAATCGAATTCGCAGGCTTGTCCAATAATAATGGGGCCTGAACCGATGATTAGCACTTTATGAATGTCTGTCCTCTTTGGCATAAAGAATCCTCCTGCGTTCTATGTGAATTTGTTCCAGATATGATTTTAACATCGCATGGTTTGGGGTGTCAATTCTTAGTGCGGGATTCTTTTAAAGATGTGCAAAATGTCATACGGAAAAAACGCCCCTCTGGTATGAGGGGCAATTAGCCTTTCCTATCCTTTTCTCTTATCCGTTCTGCAAAACCAATAACTCATGCATTTCATAAGCTGATCCAAATTCAGAGGCTTCGCAATATGTTCATTCATCCCCGCTTTTTTGCTTGCAATCATATCTTCCGTAAAGGCATTGGCTGTCATGGCAATAATCGGTATCCGGGCGGCATCTTCCCTTTCTATGCCCCGGATTGTCTTCGTTGCCTCGTATCCGTTCATGACCGGCATCTGTACATCCATAAAAATCAGATCATAATACCAGGAACCTTTTTCCTTAAACCGTTCCACCGCCTGCAGGCCATTCTCCACGCATTCTACCATCACCCCGGTGCTTCCGATAATTTCCTCCGCAATCTCCCGGTTCAGCTCATTATCCTCTGCCAGCAGTATTCTCTTTCCGTTAAAGTCCCGGCAAGCGGATTCTTCCCCGGATGCCTCTTCTCTTTTGCAATCCCCTCCCGCAATCTTTTTCAGCAAATATACAAGCCTTGACTTGAATAAAGGCTTGGAAATAAATCCAGCTATCCCGATCTCCCGCGCCTCTGCCTCTACATGGCTCCAATCATAAGCGGTCAGAATGGCAATCGGCACACTCTCTCCTGCTTCCCGCCGAATTTCCCTTGCCGTCGCAAGTCCATCCATGACCGGCATCTGCCAATCCAGCAGAATGGCAAAAAATTCCTTTCCTGTCCGCCGCGCTTCCATGATCCGGTTCGTCGCTTCCTTGCCTGACGTTACCCACTCGCCTTTCATACCAATACCATTCAGTATCTCGCAAGCCGATTCACAGGCCATCACATCATCATCCACAACCAATACCGGCATACCGGCAATTTGTTCCATATCCGGCATTTCTGTATTCTGCTGCTTCAAATATACAGTGACCGTGAATTGGGATCCTTTGTTGACTTCGCTTTTCACCTGAATATCCCCATTCATCATTCGGATAATTTTCAAAGCGATCGCCATCCCCAGCCCGGTTCCCTCGATTTTATTGATGCGGGAATCCTCTGCCCGGCTGAACGGCTCAAAAATTTTTTTCACGAACTCTTCCGACATGCCGATGCCGTTATCGCGGAACACGAACTCATAACATCCGTAACCGGTTCTTTCCGACTCTTTTTCCTTGATTTCCAGTTCCAGCGTGCCTCCCGGAGGCGTATACTTCACCGCATTTCCCAGAATATTCATAAACACCTGCTGGAGCCTCATCACATCCCCAATCACATCCTCATGTTCGACCTTGGCAATGTTCAGCTCCAGTTTATGGTTCTTCGCTTCCGTATTCGGGCGTATCATTGTCAGCAGGTTCTGTATCAGATCCGAAATATTAAATTCCTCTTCTGCCAGATTGATCTTCCCGGATTCTATTTTGCTCATATCCAGCACTTCATTGATCAATGACAGCAAATGCTTGCTGGAAACCGTAATCTTGTTCAGGCAGTCCTCCACCCGCTCCTCGTCATCCAGATGACCTTCCGCAATCGTCGTCATTCCGATAATCGCATTCATAGGCGTACGGATATCATGGCTCATTCTGGAAAGGAACTCGCTCTTGGATGCATTGGCGCGGTTAGCCGCCTCACAGGCTTCCTTCAGCATCTGATGCTCCATTTCTTCCTTTTTCTTGACTTCGGATATATCCTGAGCCACATAAAGCGCCTTCGAAGACTTCCCGTCCCGAAACTCCGTTGCAATCACTGTCGCCCGCACCCAGCCATCGCCTTCCGGCACTCCCTCGGCATCTATTTTGATCCTATGATATTCCATCGCTACGAAAGGCCGGCTTTCGCTTAACTTTTCCAATAAATTCGTCCGGCTCATTTTCTGCACATATTCTTCGCGGCAATCGGAATGCACAAAATGCTCGGAGTAAATACGGATCGCCTCTGTAAAGCTCATTTCCGTTCCGAGAATATTTTTTACTTCCTCCCGCTGGTTCACCGTATGGAATACATCCTCCTCCAGGTCGATATCATAAATAGCAAAAAACAAGTTCCCCAAGCTCTTGCCGATATATTCCCGTTCCTTCTTCCCTGCTGCACTTTCTTTACAAGGAATCACCGTAACGACGGATGCCGGGATCTTTTTCTCCCACAAAACATCTGCCGCCTCTATTCTGACCGTTCCTTTCCATGGATGGGCATCGTTTATATTCTCATTTTTCATTTCAGTCCTGCCCTCCGGAAGCATATCCACCCACAATTCATGGCGAACCGCCCCTAACACAAGATCAGGAACCGTCTTTTTCATCCACTGGTTGAAATATAATATCTGATGATTATCTTTTCTTATCACATAAACCCCTGCCATCTGCAGAGAATCCAACAACAATTCATAATCGCTTATTTCCACAATGATTCACTCCTATGTACTATTGCTTTGTAGTTATTCTTTTCTATTCTATCATATTCCAGCCGGAGAATTCAACATTCACCCTGCTCAATTTTGTGGATTTTATGTGTTTTTCAGATATACGAATTGCGCCGATGCGCAAATGGGCCGGCAGCCTGACGGCTGGGCCGTATAATATCAAGAATGGCCATTCTGCCATTTTATCACTTGACTTCGCTTTTATCGCGAAAACCGGCATATCGCTCCCTTTTCTTTTGTATCTTCATCCTTTTTATAAACTCTGCCGAAACCGGCAAATATGGTTCCAAAGCCTTTATATACTCTTTGGAAAGAAAATTCCCACGGGCGCTCCCGCCGGAACTCCCGACAGCAACGGCGGATAACATGGATATTCCCACGCAATTTTTCAGGACAAAATCCTTTAAATCCGGGTTTTTTGGAGCAAAGGCACTGATCTCATTCCAGATAAACCAAAGCAGACGGTTTATCTGCTCTTCCAGCCGTTTTTCCCCCGCCGCATTTGTCATCAACGTACGGCTGCCCGCTCTTCCATCCTCCTCCATATCCTGCAAATCATCCACCATCTGCAGCATAAAGCCAAATTTTAAGTAAAATTCCTCTTCCCATTCCCTCCAATCCGCTGTGGCAAAAAGATAATCCGCCAGCACGGAGGAACCTCCTTTCCAGATAGAAATTTCCAGAATCTGTTCCTCTTCTATGTCCTCCTTCATCTGTCCGATGCTGCGGCTCTGAGCCTCCAATAATTGAAGGAGGACATATGCCACCTTATTTTTTGCCTCTCCTTCATAAGCGCCCAAAATCATATCCAGCAGCCGGCATGTTTTCTCTTCCAAACAATTTCCCGGCTCTGCCGCTTCCCCTTTCAGCTTCTGCCCGATCATCCGGTTATACCGTGCTTTCTCTTCTCCGGAAATTTCTCCGTCATCGATATAATTATCCGTATACGGATAGAGCAGACTATATGCCAGAATCGGATCGCCCGCATTCTGCTCCTCTCCCTGCATCTCCACAATCATCGCATAAATGAAATAATTGCGCATGGCCTGCCATATCTGCTCCGGCTCCAGCGTTTCGTCAAACTTCCTGATCTTGCCGACAAAATTCTTTGTCTCTCTTTCAAAGGCATCGAGCAATTCCCCGCTCATCCATTCGGAAAGACAAAGTATTTTCTCCCTTCCCAGAAAACCTTTCAATTCCTGCTCCAGCTCGCCTTCCCACCGAACCCTCGCTTTCTCGTCTTCCGGCCTTTGCTGCGCTTTTTTCCGCATCTTCCGGGATAACTCCTCGATCAGTTCCTCGTTCTCCCTTTTCTGCGCAGCGTCCGCCTTCTCAAAAATCTTTGGATTTTCTTCCAAAAAAACCGGAAAAGTCTCCGGCTGCTTCGCCCATATCTCCCTGATTTCTTTTATATACTCCATCCGTTATCACGCGCCTTTCCACATAGAAACATTTTCCGGTTCATCCGCACTCGTTCTTTTCTATCCCGCTTTTCCCATTCCGTCTTTTCTATGCTATTTTACTCTTTAACGGATTTGATGTCACTTTTTTTTCAAATTTTTAAGAAATCATCTATTGCTCGATCCATCGTTGGAGTATCTCCTTCATTTCTCCTTTTTCGCACAGTTTCGACAAACTCTCATCAGCCATAATGCCGCGGAGCATCATTTCCTTTCTTTCCCTTGCCGGTACCGGATCCCGGCTGATCTTCTCCAGTATACAGGAAAACAGCAACGGATTTAAATTCGCCCATGAACCGGCAGGGCTTTTCAAATATGCTTTCAGATGATCTTCCGCTTCCTGTTCCTTGCCGGCACTTCCGTATACCGCCGCCAGCACAAGGTCACAGTTTCCTGTTCCATCATAAATGATCTCTTCCAGCTTCCTATAATCATCGCATATTTCCAGAATCTCGCTCCATTCAAACGGTATCTTCTCGATCATCATCGCCAGACAGGCAAGAGCCTGGGTCAATAGCGTCCAAATCCTTTTTTGCAGCAATTCCAGCGCTTTTCCCGTTTCCCCTCTTTTTAAATACAACTGCACCCATAACGCCGTCGCATCTCCCGGAGCTTCCGCCAGTTCCCGCAATAGTCCTTCCGCCTCGTCCAAATGGCCGCTTTGCATTTCCAGCGCTGCCATGGCTGCTGTTACCGGCTGAAGGTAATCCGCATCTTTGCTTTCATAGACTTCGTTTAATAATTCCGCCTTCCGCCTTTCCCATCTATTCCTGTCTTCCTCCGTTCCCTCTTCATCCTGCAGCCCAAACGTGGTAAACAGGGCGACCGCCTGATATTTCAATTCCATGCAATTCGGATAACGGCATAATATCTGTTCCAGCTCCGCCTCCGCCGCTTTCGCTCCCAGCTCCTGTTTCATTTTTACAATTCGCACCGTATATTCGGCCGCTTTTTCCTTAGGCAGATGCTCCTCATATTCCAGCAGGGTATCCACATCCGTTCCCAACGCCCTTGCCAATGGACACAGTAGAGTAATGTCAGGATAAGAAACCGCTGTTTCCCATTTACTGACCGCCGCCGACGACACTCCCAGCTGAAAGCCCAGCTGCTCCTGCGTCATTCCTTTCCTTTTTCGCAATTCCGCAATTTTATTGCCAATATCCAATCCCATCACCCCGTTATTCTTTTTCAACTGCTAATAACAGTATAATATGGGCTTCCTCTTCCATACAATGGACGTTTTGTCCACTTCCCTTCTTTTTTTATAACTGCTGGTTAACCTTTTATCTTAGTACCGATTTTTTTCTCCAGCCTCCATTGGGGCGCGTCCCCGTCGTCCCCCCAATATTCATCCAGCGCGCTGACCAAGCCATCCTTTATTTTCATAAAAGATACCACATGGAAGGAAAGACTTCTGTCCCGCGTATATACATTCACCGCCGCAATCGCCAGATCTCCCGCCCGTTCCACTCGTTCCACCCTTCCGTCCCATTCTCCGGGATATTCGCAATTTGCCCTTATATATTCTTCCACGGAAAAATGTTCATTGGTGCAATGCCAGTTCACATAGGCATCCTCATGAAAATATGTCCTTATTTTCCCGGCATCCTGCTCCAGCACCGCCTTCCAGAAATTTTGTATATTCATTGGTACCTCCCCAGCATTTCTCTTAATTTTTTCCCGCCAATATCCTTTTCCCATATATTCCGGCAGGAGATATAGGGATACAATTTCCCCATAGCCGGCATAGTTCTCCCACCTTGACCGGCAGAAGCACGAAGTACCGATTATCATACCGTTCTCCACCGCCACAATACTTTTCCTGCCATCCTTGTTTATGCCATCGATCCATCCGTCGCCGGAAATGCGGTCCAAATAATCCTGCGGTATGATATTCTTATAGGCGTACTTCCAGCTTCGCTCATATACCCCGCCGATTTCGCTTAAATCGTCATCCGGCAATATATATCTGATTTCCAAAGGAACCTCCTCTTCTCTCCTAAGCTGCCATTGCTTCCTGTCTATGAAAGGTTTTTTAAATTTTCGTTGGCTTCATAGATTCTTTTTGTTATGTGGCTCTTTATATCTTCATGGGGAATCTTGTCAAATATTTCATTTAGTTCTGCGATTGTTTTTGAAGCTTTTTCGCATTCGCCGCATAAACTGTATACGAGGCAAAGTTCTGACATTGTATACGCTGCTCCCGACATCTCTTTTTCAGTTTTATATAAAAACAGGGCTTGCTCGTAAATTTCAACAGCCTTATGTAACTTGTTCTGTCTCTGGTAAATATCTCCCCTGCCTTGAAGAATATTCGCCAGACCCAGGTTATCTCGCTCCCTTTGGTACAGGATCGCCGCTTTCCCATACAGTTCCAGCGCTTCCTCTAAATCTCCCAAACGGCGTTTCAGGTCTCCCTTGCTCCTAAGTACATTCGCCAGACCCAGGTTATTTTGCTCATCACGGTACAGGCCTTCCGCTTCCCCATACAGTTCCAGCGCTTCCTCCACATCTCCCAGACGGCGTTTCAGGTCTCCCTTGCTCCTAAGCACATTCGCCAGACCTAGGTTATTTTGCTCATCACGGTACAGGCCTTCCGCTTCCCCATACAGTTCCAGCGCTTCCTCCAAATCTCCCAGACGGCGTTTCAGGTCTCCCTTGCTCCTAAATACATTCGCCAGACCCAAGTTAGATCGCTCCCTTCGGTACAGGCCTTCCGCTTCCCTATACAGTTTTAGCGCTTCCTCCACATCTCCCAGACGGCGTTTCAGATCTCCCTTGCTCCTAAGTACATTTGCCAGACCCAGGTTAGATCGCTCCCTTCGGTACAGACCTTCCGCTTCCCCATACAGTTCCAGCGCTTCCTCCAAATCTCCCAGGCGGTGTTTCAGGTCTCCCTTGCTCCTAAGCAAGTTCGCCAGACCTAGGTTATCTCGCTCCCTTCGGTACAGGCCTTCCGCTTCCCTATACAGTTCCAGCGCTTCCTCCAAATCTCCCAGGCGGCGTTTTAGGTCTCCCTTGCTCCTAAGTACATTCGCCAGACCTAGGTTATCTCGCTCCCTTCGGTATAGGCTTTCCGCTTCCCCATACAGTTCCAGCGCTTCCTCCAAATCTCCCAGACGGCGTTTTAGGTCTCCCTTGCTCCTAAGTACATTCGCCAGACCCAGGTTAGATCGCTCCCTTCGGTACAGGCCTTCCGCTTCCTCATACAGTTCCAGCGCTTCCCCCAAATCTCCCAGACGGCTTTTCAGGTCTCCCTTGCTCCTAAGTACATTCGCCAGACCCAAGTTAGATCGCTCGCCACGGTATAAGCCTTCCGCTTCTCCGTACAACTTCATGGCTTCATCCGGCTCTCCCAGACGGCTTTTCATGTCACCGCTCCGCTCCAAGACAAACGCTACCAGAACATTCCGCCTTTTTTCTCTTGCAAATACAAGGCACTTTTTCAAAAAATCAAGGGATTGTACACTATTAAACTTATAATAGTTCCCCAAACCATAACACAGGCTTACTATCATCTCGCTTAACAAATCCGCTTCCATCATTTTAACCGCCACATAATATATCTGCGGCAGCATATCAATCAACTGCGAATGCCAAGAATAACGATCCTTTGACGCAAACGCTGTTTTTTCTATCAACTTCTCCATCCATACGCCATGACGCTTCAACGCCCGTTCTATCTGTTCCTGCGATGCCAACTGGAAAAACACTTCCTTTACCGGCGGCAACATTACGACCGTCCCATGGTCGCCCCAGCTGATAAGACTGCTATCATACAGCACCGTCAGAGCCTGATCGCTTTCTTCCTCGCTGCATTGCAATACCTCTGCCATCCATTTCGTCTTTGGATTATCGATGCATAAGGCCAAAACTCCCCATATATCCAGGCAGACGGGTTCTTCTGAAAGAGATTCCCAGGAAATGCCAAGGGCAGTGCGCAGGCTATTATGGCGCTCGTTTTCACCCCACATTTCTGCATGGGTCCATGTTTCCAAAACAGACTCCCAGCTCGTCTTCGCCGATGCAAAAGTAGCGGCAAGAACGATCGACAACGGATGTCCGCCCAGTTTTTCCAGCATATCATGATATTCCCTTCCCTCCGGCGCCAGTTTTCCCCCTTTTTCATGGTAAATCCGGTAAAACAACTGACTGTCATAACCCTTGCCGCTGTCCAGAGGATCCACGGGATAGATGTGTATCCTAAAATTATATTTTCTTGGCTGCTCCCGGCTGGATACCATAACTTTGATCCCATGGGCAACCAGCCCCTCCAGCCAGCCCAGTAATTTCATCCGTTTCTCCCTGTTTTTAGCCAAGCCGATCCACAAATCTTCCCAATTATCCAAATAAAGGCCATCATACTTCTTTGCTCCATCCAGCATTGCACCGGCCAATAAATTCCAATTCCCATCCATATCATTCGTTTCCGGCAAGTCTCCGTAACCAATCGCGGCGGCAACTTTTGCGCAGAATGCTTCCAGACTGTCCACGCCGAACAGCTCTATGTATGGTATCTCGAACTCAGGATGGCGCTCAATCACGCTGCGGCACAGCTCCGTCTTGCCAATCCCGCCCGTCCCCGTGACAAATAAAATTTTATCCTGTGTCAAAAATATATTGCTTAACTCGTTTATAGCATCCTCGCGTCCCACAATTTTCCTCTTCGCTGTAGACGATCCTCTTCCAGCGCCCGCAGGAATTTTGACCGGGCAAAACTCTTTGTACAGTTCTCTGAGCAGAGCGTCCAATGCGGCATGCTTGCCGTAAGGATACCATATACAGTTGATGTGATGTTCCCCCATGAACTGCCTTCTTTTGCGGTATACGGGATTCTCAGAACCGTCTTTATTTACCAGAAGCGGGGCAAAAGGATCCTCCGGGTTTTCCGTTTCCTTTGGCAGCTCCGCCAAAGCATAATATTCTCTTCCCTTCCCCGCGCTGTCCAGTAAAACCTGCATGGTTCTGTCCGAGCATAACGAACACCCTAAAAATAATACCGTGCGGCTTTGCAGGATTTGTTTCAGCACAGAAACCAATATGCCCGGCGTATCCTGCGCCGCCGGACTGCCGTATACCTTTTCATAGTCGCCCCCCGTGATTACTATATGGCTGATATCCTCTATATCCCCATGCAGCTTGACCAAAGCCGGCTGGCCGGAATGAAGTATTTTATCTAAAAGGGATTGCTGATATTCCGTATGAGGGCACACCGTTTCCATCTCCTGATGATAAATAGCCTCCAGCACTCTGTCGTAATTTGTGGTAATAACGCTGTGCCGGAAAATCTCATTCAGCCTTTTACGATCCGGTGATATTTTTTCTAATTTTCCGGCAAGCGTATTCTTTCCAAACGTTTCGCTGATCTTATTTCTAAAACTAAAATCCGTCATTTCAACGCACAGTTTCTCCGCCGCTTCTTCATATTGCCCCTGATCCATGCATTCCCTTACTTCTTTTTCACAAGCCGGATACGCGGCTGCCGTATCCAAAAGGAATGCATTCCATGCAGGATAAGCCTCGGCCGAAAATCCGGCCCCTATAAATGGAAGAATATCATTACACAGAACTAATTTTTTTATCTTTTCAAAAGCGGACCGGTTCCCTTTATAAAGGGTTTCCAATACCGGGTAGCCGCTTTCCCGGCTGTCGCCCATCAGTTCTTGAAATAATAAATTTTCTTTCATTTTGCCATTCTCCCCTTGTTCGTATCTTATTTAACTTTTTATCAAAGTCCTTTGGTTTGGCGAAACCTTATCAGCAGCAAAAACGATCTCCATTTCCCGTTGCAATCTTCATATGTGCTGCAATAAGTTTCAAAGCCTATGGTATTTCGCCTGGCAGCGTCATCGACTCTTAATTTTTCGATATTTCTTATATGCGGTATTAAATTTTTCTTGATATATTTTTTACTGCTATGTCCGCATATATATTCCTTGAAATCCAATTTTAAAGTATTCTTGATCGTTTCATATAGATCATTCATAGACAATGATCCATAATTAAATAACCACAACCCCTCATTTAAAGCATCTCCTGCAATCAGAAGTTCTTTTTCCGGTATGAAAAAGCCAATAGAACCTTTGGTATGCCCTGCCAAAAACACAATAACCATATTCATATCTCCTAAAGAGATTTTCTGTCCGATTCTTATTTCCCGTAAGTCATACTGTCTTGGTTTCCCTTCTTCAAAATACTGTATGACGTCCCATTCTTCCGGCAGGGCATAAACAATATCAAACCAATGGTTTCCCCCAATATAGTCTGGATGTCCATGGCTATTTACCACTATGTATGGAGTAGATATGTTACTTTCAATGAAAGCCCTCAAATCCCGCTTCCCATATCCCGTATCGATCAGGACGGCCAGTTTCCTTCCTTTTACAAGCGTGCAATACACCCCTTCGTCTTCCGCAATCTGCCATATATGATCATCTATTTTTGTATATTCATATAGTTTATTGTTCAAATTTTCTCCTCCGCAAGTCAATTTATGTTTTCCGCTTTCATCTCCTGCTTAAAATACAAATAGAATAAGCCACGGTATCAGCTTTGCAGATATTCTATCAGTTTATTTGCATACTCATCGCTATGTTCGTGCAAATACTGGCCATGCCCCATATTTTCAATTTCAACATCGATCAAATCCGGCAGATACTTTTTCAGCAAAGCTGCGCTTTTCCTTGGATACTGTTCATTGGAACCCCTCCAGAACAAAACGGTTCCTTTATAATCTCTTATTTTTTCAGGAATATGATATTTGTACACAAATTCGCATGCATGTTTTATCGTATCTGCGGTAATATTGGGATACAGCATTTCCATAACGCTATTATTATCCTTTCCCATAACAGCGTCCATCATAAATTTAGGAATTGTTTTCCCGTTCTGAATTCGTTTGATAGCTTCGCAGAAAATATATTCATATGGTTTCGCCAGCAAACCCATTGGGGTCAAAAATGCTGCGTCCAAATGTGTTTTGGCAACGCAGACATTTCCCCTTCCTATAATTTCCACAGCCATTGTTGCTCCCATAGAAAAACCTGACAAACAATACAATTTGCCAGACAGATGATTGATTATGTAATTTTCTATTTCATCGCAGTTTTTCCCAAGGCTGACCAATGCATCTGTTCGCCCGCTGTGGCCGTCCACTTCCGCCAATACCACATAATAATCCGACAACTGTTTTAAAATCGGTTCATAACACAGCATCGCCGTAGAAGCCATTCCGTGTATGAATAATATCGGCTTATTGTTTTTATTTCCAAAACACAAGAAATTCATAGCATCCTCACAATCCCGCCATACTTGCGGCAAGAAAACAGATTGTACATATCAAAATATTTTTTCAGACTACCCTCTGCTTCACAAAGGAAAGTATTTAAAATATTTCCTTTATCCTATAAGTTCCGTCCATTTTATAGATACCCCCGTTTCTTTATTTCCTTTATCAAATGAGGCTGAATGTCAGGGTATATCCATCTTTCTGGAAATTCGTCTGTTATTATAATTTTTTCAATTTCACTATGTAACTCCGCCTCAAAACATTTGATATCAGCAAAGAACAACATTCCAAACGATTCTTCTCCATGATTCAAATGATCAGGTGCTGTATTTGCATAAAACTTAACCTCTGTCATTTCGACCATCCCGCTATACTTAACAATCTTCGATTTTATTAAAAAGCCTGTTTCTCAGTCATTTACCCACTTAGCAAGTCAAGATCTGCTGCCCTAAGTATAGCATATCATCATACCGTTTACTATAAGAAATACAGCGTACAGTCGCCGCCATGCACCACATTCCTATCTCTTCAATGACTTTTCTAATTTTTGTTTTTGTCCTCTCCAATCATTCTGTTTCTCATATAGGCTATCCCGTTATTTGCAGAATGCTTTCATGCGTGCAAACTGCACCCGCATTTCCCCCCTTCTGGTCGCTATTATTTTCGGACATTAAGAAACCGCAACCCCTTGATTTCTCAAAGAATTGCGGTGCTTATTTTTAATATTTGACTCTGCATCAATGATTATTCGATAATAGATGCAACCCTGCCGGAACCAACTGTACGTCCACCCTCACGGTATTTGAATAGCGTTTTTCGGCATATTTTCTTTACTCATATTCATTTTATCATTCTATCCTAACCGTATTCATTTCTTTAATGCCGCAATATACGCATCCAGCCTATCATTAAACGCTTTGTCCCCGTATGGCCCCATAAACCGAAAACCATTCCTATGTATCATATGATCCGGCTCCGTAGCTATCCAAACTTCCGTTTCCCATGCCAATTCTTCTGGACAATTTCGATAAACAGAATTATTTTCAAAAGCGGTAATAAAAACAGCCTTCTTTGTATTTTCTCCCAATACTTGTTGGAGTTCCAACTTCCTCTGCGGCGTAATCGGATTAGATGTATGATACGCTTCTATAAGATAAATCCAATCTTTTTCAGGGGAATATGCAACCACATCTGGCAAGATGCTTTGTGTCAAATCTGAAAATCCAATTTCCGCCAACTTTTCTTTTTCATGTATCAATCCATACTTATTATCCGAATCTCCGCAATACAAAAGAATCGCCCCATACCCAAAACGTGGAAGTAATTCCTCTATAATTTGCTTTTGAATCGCATTATGCTCCCCATCTCTTAAATGGATTTCCTTGCCATCGGACGTATGTACAACCAATTTAGGAATATCTCTTTTCGTTGATACCCTTTTTTGATATGTAGGGTGCATCTTGTTAAACGCTTCTACCTGTGTAAACCAGTCAGACTGTCCATAATTCTTAATAATCCGTGAATACTCACTATTAATCTTATACCCCCTTGTCGGATTGCTTGTATTAGAACCCGGTTTTGAACTGACCACTATCTCAGCTAAAAGTAGTCTGGCCAAATCTTTTCTCTTAATATCATCATATGAGCCACTGCTGATATTTTCCTCAAAGTATTGGTTTTCATAAGCAATAATTTCACGAGTAGTAAGCGAATAATCATAATTGGAATCTTTTATTTTCTTCCAGCCAGCCGATGTTTTCACATCTCCCACCGCCAAAAATGCCATAGCCATTTTCTCTTTTTGCCTTTCCGTCAAATCATCTATTGGAACGCCAAGCGCTTCAATGATTTGCAATGCTTGTTTAATCAATTTCTGGACTTTATCGGATTTTCCATTGAATGTCCGATAATCAATTGTTGGCAACGTTTTGTAATCCATCATGTTCTCCCTCCAAACAATGAATAACTGCTTTCGCTAATTTATAGGCAAATATTGGCGGCACGGCATTCCCTATCTGCGTAAACTGGCTTTCTTCTGTACCCATAAATTCAAACCAGTCTGGAAATCCTTGTAAACGCGCAGCTTCGCGAACTGTAATCCGCCTCCTTCGCCCATCGGGAAGTTTAATCCTATGCATATCACTTGTAGAACCCGCAAGATTTCTACATGTCAACGTCCGTGCCGGTCTATCAAGATGCAGGTCTCTGGGATTCTTACACTTGGATGCTGCCTCATACTTAGCTATATATTCATCCATGGATGGCGTCAAAAAAGCCGCATTTTCAGGTATCTCTGTTGCCATACTGCCTAACGCTTCCCCTGCTGTAACTTTATAATCATTCGGCTTAGGAAATTCAAACCAACCTTGATGCCCAACAATTACCAATCTTTCCCTGTTTTGCGGAACATCATACTGAACCAATTGAAAAATACGATATTCCACCTTATAACCTAATTCTTTAAACTGCTCAACGACAGACTGAAAATACTCTGCATTTTGTTCAGGAAGACCTTTTACATTTTCACACAGCCAAATTTTAGGTCGTACACGCCGAACAGCCTCTATAAATGCCGGAAACCCATTTCTTGCATCATTTTTTCCTTTTTGCTTTCCTCGCCGGCTAAATGGCTGGCACGGGGGCCCCCCAATAATAATATCTGCATGTGGAAAATCTGTATTTTCATCTATTACTTTCTGATTACATTCTGATTCCAAATTTTTTTTGTATGTATCGCAGCAATCTCCAACCATCTCATAACCAATCGTTTTTATTCCGGCAGACTCAAAGCCAAGAGATAATCCTCCACACCCTGCAAACATATCAATCGCTTGATAATACTGGACGGATGGTATACATATTGTTTTATTCAAATATTCTACATAATCATTATATGGTTTTGACATTGTATCTCTCCATTCTGTTCCTTATACAGCACTTCTAAACTTATTGCCAATAATATGTGCCAAAACTAATCTTATTATATGGAAGAACATATGTTTTATCAAGTTTTATTTCTGCTTTCGTTAATTTCAATAAGTTATTCTATTATCTGCATTGATATATCATTTTTTTTTTTGCCCTATTTAACATGGTGTAAACACTATGTTCATAAAATCATTAACAACTATTATATCATTTATCCAATATATTTCCAGCAATACATGAAAAATGACATGAATTACACCATATTCTCAAACTTTACCTGGCAAACTTTCGTTCCCAATTTTCCCTCCGTCCTTTCAGCTTATTTTGCATTTCATACAAGACATTACGTTCCTCGCACAACCTTTTCATACGTTCCGATTTTTCTCTGACACCCTCTCGACACTCTGGTTCTATTTGTTTGTATTCCCCCTGCCAGACTGCTAATTTTATTATTATTCTCTTTTATCTGCCCCGAAACACACACCCAATCTATTAAATTCCTCACTTCTGTATCCGTTTCATAGAGATCTGTTTCTGCCAAAATCTTTGCGCATAATCGCACCATTACACCCTTTTCTGTATCTGTCATATCCTGCTCCTCAACTTTCATACCTGAAAAACTCTCTTGCCAATGCCTCTGCCATCGCCTTATTATATTCTTGTTTTAAATAACTCTGAACGATATTGACAAACATGCCTTTTACCATATCTGCCTCTATATCGCAGTATGCCTGTGGCTCTCTCGACAATGCCATTGCAACATATTCTATCGGCTTATCATCCAACAACTTATGCAGCTTTACAAGCGACTGTTCGTAAACGGTAGATAGTAGGTACCTCGACTATAGCGGCAAAATATGTGACAATAGACTATATTTCTATCATGGGTATTAAAAGTTAAGTCTCAACTTTTGATACCGCTATACGGAG
>JAETNQ010000028.1 GCA_021772075.1 Lachnospiraceae bacterium | reverse complement strand
GCTTCCGGTAATACAGAAGATAGCTTTGTATGGAAATGGCAGATATTGTCTGCAAAAATTGATTTCCGTGCGCCTGACGGATTATCCTTGAAATCATAAACCCGAGATAGTATACTATAAATAGGGATATGAAATTATGTGCAACAGAGAGGAGGAACCAATGACTTACGAAGAAATAGTGGCGAGCGTAAAAGCAGCGTATGCGGATGTGGATGCAAGCCATATTACAGACCATGTGGCATTTCAGTTTAATGTGACGGGGGAGGGCGAAGGTGCTTTCTATGTGGAGATCAAAGACGGCAAGGTGAATGTAGAGCCTTATGAGTATTATGACCGCGATATTTTGGTTACTGCCAATGCAGATACAGTCATAGGCCTTGCCAATGGAAAGATCGATCCGGTCAAGGCATATTTGATCGGCAGGCTCAAAGCAGAAGGGGATCTGGGCAAGGCGGCCTTTTTGAAACAGCTTTCAGGTAAAACAGATAAGAAGAAAAAATAAGATAACATTACATAATAAAAGGGTATCCGTCCATCTGGCGGGTGCCTTTTTTGATGCGCAGGAGTGCGTGATGTATATTGTTGTTTTGCATCGTGCATCCCGCGCAATGAGCAGGAAAGAAGCAGTCAATATTCACAAACCCATCTTGAATTTTTTGTCATGGGTTATGCGTTTAACCTATTGTATTATAAGGAATTGTTGATTATGATAAAACAAAAGAAAGTCCGAGGACTACAGGAAGGGCAATGGGCATGCATATGGAAAAGGGAAGGGTCAGGATCGTCGATATTGCGGATGAACTTGGGTTGAGCACGGCGACGGTATCAAACGTAATTCACGGGAAAACGAAAAAGATTTCTGGTGAGACGGTGAAACGTGTGCAGGAATTATTGGAAAAAAAGGGATATATTCCGAATATGGCAGGGATACTGCTGGCACAGAATAACTCCAGAATTGTAGGAATTATTATAAATAACCATGAAAAATATGAGAACCACGTCTTGGAAGATGCATTTATTTCTGCATCATTGAACGCTCTGGCAGGAGAATTGGATAAGGCCGGATACTTCATGATGGTCAGGGTGACGGCACAGTGGCGTGAGATTGCAAAGGTGGCTTCTATGTGGAATATGGAGGGACTGGTATTGATCGGATTCTGCGAACAGGATTATAAGAAGCTGAGGGAGTCCATGCATATACCCTTTGTTGTATACGATGGGTATTTTCAGGAAACCAGAGGTATCTGTAATCTGGTGATCGATAATTACGACGGGGGTTACCAGGCCGGGGCATATTTGAAAAAAATGGGACATAAAAAAGCGCTTTGCGTGGCGGACAATGATATATGCATGGATCGGGAACGGATCGAGGGATTCAGGGAAGGGATGAAGGGCTGCCGGGCGGATTTCTGGCAGATGCCGATGGCAAGGGATGCAAGGAGAAAGTTCTATGAAGAAAAATGGGAGGAAGTGACCAAGTACACGGCAATTTTTGCGGTGTCCGATCTTTATGCGATGGAATGGATTTATTTTCTGCAGGGGAAGGGCATACGCATACCGGAGGAAATATCGGTAATAGGTTTCGATGACAGCCCATGGTGTGAAAAAATATACCCCCCGCTTACGAGCATCCGGCAGGACGGAGGGGAGCGGGCGGCAAAGGCAATTTCCATTTTACAGGAGCTGAAGACGGGCGGGTGCGGCGAGGCGGTTGTGACGTTTCCGGTGAGGCTTGTGGAACGCGGCAGCGTGGGAAAAGGTCCTGATGCTTATGCGGAAACATAAGTGAAGAAGCGGGAGGCGGAAAATGAGGGAAAAGGAACAAGGTGTATTTTATAAGACAGTGGCCGGCATCGCTTTGCCGGTGACGATGCAGTCTCTTTTACAGTCGTCGTTTAGCGTAGTTGATCAGCTGATGATCGGAAAATTAGGAAGCGAAAGCATTGCCGGAGTGGGGCTGGGAGGGAAATTCGCATCCCTCTATTCCGTATTGCTGGGAGCGGTTACGGCGGTGGCGGGAATTATGATTTCCCAGTATATCGGGCAAAGAAACGAGGAAGAAACCAATAGGAGTTTTTTTGCTAATTTGATGCTGGGTCTGGGTCTTGCAGCTTTTTTTATGGCATTGAGCATGTTTTTTCCGGAAAAAATTATGGGAATCTATACGAAGGATGAAGAAACAAAGAAGATAGCTGCGGGGTATCTGCGCATTCTTGCGGGTTCTTACTTGCCGATGGCAGTCGGGAGTATTGCGGCTGTGCTGCTGCGCTGTATGGAAGCGGCGGCTCTGCCGTTGTATGCCAGCCTGGCGGGAGCGTTTTTGAATACCGGCTTCAATTATTTATTCATCTTCGGGAAAGGCGGGTTTCCGAAGATGGGGGCGGAAGGAGCGGCTGCCGCGACGGTCATCGCCCAATTCGGCGTATGCGGATTCATGATATGGTTTCTGCTCAGGCATAATAAAAAACATCATTTTAAAATGGTTTTTCTATGGCGTTTTGATGCAGAAAAAAGAAAACAGTTTTTTGGAATCCTGTATCCCATTATTTTATGCGAATTTTTTTGGAGCCTGGGGGAGAATGTATACACGGCTATTTATGGGAATATGGGGACGGATGCCTGCGCCGCCATGACGCTTACCATTCCGGTTCAGACTCTGCTGATCGGCGCGCTGGGCGGGCTGGCGCAGGCAGCGGGCATTATGGTCGGTAAAGCGCTAGGAAGCCGGGAGTATGGGCGGGCTTATAAGGAATCGAAAAAATTGATGGAATATGGATTCTTTGGCTCCGTTCTGCTTTCTGCCGGACTGGCGGCGGCAAGAGGGTATTATGTGGGGATTTACAACGCCGGTCCGGAAGCAAAGCAAATGGCATATGAGATATTGCTGGCTTTTGCCCTGGTCTCCCCGGTAAAGGTGCAAAATATGATTCTGGGCGGAGGAATTATCCGCAGCGGCGGGAAAACGAAATATGTGATGTGCATTGATTTGATAGGGACATGGGTTTTCGGAGTGCCGCTGGGGCTGTTGGGCGCTTTTGTATGGAAGCTGCCGGTAGCCTATGTATACTTTCTGTTATCGATGGAGGAATGTGTGCGGCTGGGGATTTCGCTGTTGGTTTTCAGGAAGAAAGGATGGATGGAAAGCCTGGGGAGTGAAAAATAGATTTCTGTATGCAGGATGGCAGGGTTGTTGACTTTATCGTTCTGATCAATTATGATGGATACAACACCAATCTGTTTATGCCCTGAGTGAATGAAGGCCTCCATGCCGGAGAAGGGTATAGGGAGGAGAAGTTCATGGAGAACGAAAAAATCACATTGAGTAGAGGGGGAGCAAAAGGGGAAAGGAAAACGGAAGCGGAGTGGCTGGGGATGGTAACAAAGGATGAATTGTGGAATGCCATTACGGTTCGGCAAGGCGAGACTTTTTATACAGCGAAGGGTCTTCCTTTTACTTATACGGTCAAAGGCGGAGAATTTTTTTCGGACAGGAAAAAAAAGTCTATTACCAGGGCTACTTTTGAACAGGCATATCAGAAGATACAACAGGATGGGGAGCATAAAGTGACCGGCCCGAAGAGCTTGGGGTGTTTTGGAGCCCCCTATGTCTGGGCGGTTTTTAAGACGCTCGGATTGGTATAAAAAGAATAGGATAAGAATAACAGCCTGCGCTGGTCGGCGCAGGCTTATCTGTTTACAGTGGGCTGCCCCGCAGAGCGTGACAGCATTTGTTCGTAAAATATTCCAATTTATGAAACTGTTGAAGAGAAAATATCTTATATTTTGATGTCAGTGCAGGACATCTTTTTTTAAAATACCATAAGATGATAAAAAAAGCAACTGCTATTTATGCCTTGGCCACGACAAACGCATGAGGAACAGATTCGGAGTATCTGACTTTATGGATGGAAAATATCCTTATGACGGTTCCGCTGAGGATGCAGCTTTATTAGGAATTGGCTTTCAGCCTTTCGTTTTCAGCGGTTAATTCCTGAATCTGGGTAAGCAGATCGGCAAGCCTATTATCTTTTTCAGCAATGATGCTGTCCTTCTCAGCAATAATTCTCTCTTGCTTTTCAATAAACCATTGATGGCGGCGAAGATCTTCATGGTATTCAACCCGATCTAGGCACATCTTGCGGATTTGCTCATCAGTATTATATAAGAAAATGCTTTTGGAAGCTTCTTGTAAATATTCGTTTTGCTTTGCCATTTTTCTAACCTCCTCCCAGTGGGTGGCCTTAAACAATCTGGCCCAAGCATCGACCTGGTATTGCCTGTCCTCATCAGTTGCCAAATCGATACGAGATAAGTCTACCACATTCAGGACGAAATGAGAACTGTAAATATGATGATTTTTTACATTCATCATTTTGTAACTGGCGTAAAATTCGGGGTATTCTGGAAATGGAGTGTAGTTAAGGAAGCCGATATGTATGGCGGGCTTTATGTCGGCATAATCATTACCGCGATTCAGGTTGTCGAAGGAACGCCCAAGATAGAGGAGTGAGCGATTTGGCCAATTTAGTCTGTTGGCAACCTGCATTTCCAGATTAAGGATGCTGCTGTTGTTTAGCCGGATATTGATATCCAGTCGGATTTCTTTATCTTTGATTGATTTCCCCAAAATGATGGGATTTGTAATTTCAACGGAATGAAGCTGCGTTTCTTCCAAATGAAGAAGAGAACAGATGAGTCCTCGGAGCGCTTTGTTGTTGGATTGCAGAACGGCACGGAACATGTAGTCGTTGGTCATGTTATAGGGAATTGGACCGTATGCGTGCTGTAGCCTTGAGAATACTGGGTCGTCGATAGGGGAAAATAAATTGTTTTTCTTCATAGAAATGTCTCCTTTGTGATATGCAATGAATGATGTGAGGTGAAAATCTGGTGAAGTTTTAGATATGGAAGAACTTATGGATGCCGGATAGAAAATTAAGAAAGAAACGGAGAAAAAAATTATGCTTATTTTTGGCACAAGGCCGGAAGCTATAAAAATGTGTCCATTGGTAAGGGAACTTAGGAAAAGGCCGGGATGCGGGGAAGATATGGGTGACGGGCAATACGGCGATTGATGCGATGAAGATGACGGTCAGGGAAAGCTATTCCCATCAGGAGCTTGTATGGGCCTCCGATTCCAGACTGATTCTTATTACGGCGCACCGCCGTGAGAATCTTGGAGAACCAATGCGCCATATGTTCAGGGCAATCCGGCGCGTCATGGATGAACATCCGGATGTGAAGGCCATTTATCCGATTCATATGAACCCGCAGGTACGCAGAGCGGCAGAAGAGATTTTTGGAGAGACTTCAGACGGGGGCAAAGAAGAACGCATGCATATTATAGAGCCGCTGGATGTATTGGATTTTCATAATTTTATGAAACACAGTTATCTGATTCTTACGGATTCGGGAGGGATCCAGGAGGAAGCCCCGTCCTTGGGGAAACCTGTGCTGGTAATGAGAAATACGACGGAGCGGCCGGAAGGAATCAAGGCGGACACGCTTAAGCTGGCCGGTACGGAAGAAAGTACGATTTATGCTGAGTTCAGCAGATTGTTAAATGACCGGGAAGCATATGAACGGATGGAGCATGCTTCCAACCCTTATGGGGATGGGCATGCCTGTGAGAGGATTGCGGATATTTTGGAAAAAGGGCATACGGACATACAGCTGTTTTGATAATAACCCCTTTGCAATAAAGTCTGTTCGCGCATATATAATCGGCTGACGTTTTTGCCAGAAAATTGACGTTCCTGCCAAAGTACTTTCCTTCTATTGAAATCATCTGTAAAATAAAAAAGATTGAGTTGACGCAGGATAGCAAGGAAAGGAAAGCGACAATGATAGTACGGCTTTACGGCATCGCATTTTGTATGTCAATTATATTTTTTTTGATATTGATCATTTTAGGGCAGAAGCAGAAGGTCACGAACTTTCTTTTGCTGTTTATGGCGATCACGATAAGCAATTTCGGCTACTATTCCATTTGCACGGCATATTCGTTGGAGCGTGCGGTTAGCGCGAACTGTCTCGTATATCTGGGAGGGGTATTTGTTCCGATTCTGCTTTTTTTGAGTATAGCCGGTTTATGCCAGCAGAAAGTTAGAGGGCTGCTTGTCCTGTCCCTTTTGGCGTTTGCGTCCGTGATTCTGTATTATGTATTTCGCATCGGTTCGGACACGGAATTTTACAGCAGGGTGGAACTGGTCACAAGAGGCGGTATCTCTTTTTTGAAGAAGGAATACGGACCAATGCATACGCTGTATCCGGTGTTTGTGTTTCTGTGTATGGCATTGTGCATCCGGGTGTTGACAGTCTCTTTTTTTTGGCAGAAGAGGATCTCTTATAAAGTGATCTTAAGCCTTTTTATCGCGCAGATGTTTTCCATAGGCGTTTATGTGGGGGAGAGAATGCTTCACTCTGAGACAGAATGGATGGTCTTTGTCTATCTGCTGGATGAAATATTGATTCTGGTGCTGATCCGCAGGATCGGTATGTATGAGGTGGCGGATCATATTGCAAATGCGCTGAAGGAACACAGTACATATGGTTATCTGGTTTTTGACAGGAAGCATAATTATCTGGGGTGCAACGAGAAGGTGAAGGAGTATCTGCCGGAAGTCTCCGAACTCAGGGTTGATTACAGAATCGGCAAGGAAAATGCGTTCCTGTACGACAATGTGGAACTTCGGCTGCAGCAAGCAGGGAGGGAGGATTATTATATTGTCAGGGGAGAAAAAGAGCTGCATTGTTCTGTCAGGACGTTGTATCACGGCGCGCAGAAGAAAAAAGTCGGTCTGATGGTCGAGATTCAGGACGATACACAGAGAAGGCAGTATGTCCGTCTCTTGAATCATTACAATACAGAACTTGAAAACGCGGTGCAGGAAAAGACGGAGCATATCGGTAAGATGCAGGATAAGATACTTCTCGGCGTGGCAGATATGATTGAAAGCAGGGACAGCAGTACCGGCGGGCATGTGAAAAGGACAAGCGAAGTGGTACGGATATTTACGGGGAAATTGGAGGAATTTGGAATTCCCTATGGTTTCTCAAAGGATTTCCTTGCTTATGTCGCGAAGGCGGCACCGATGCATGACCTCGGAAAAATAACGGTGGATGACAGAATTCTGCGCAAACCGGGGAAGTTTACGCAGGAGGAGTTTGAGGAGATGAAGAATCATGCGGGCAGGGGCGGAGAAATCGTGGCGCGGGTGCTGTGTGGCGTAGAGGATGAGACGTTTATCCAAATTGCGGAGAATATGGCTCACTATCATCATGAGAAATGGGATGGTTCGGGATATCCCGACCATCTGTCAGGGATCGGAATCCCTCTGGAGGCACGGATTATGGCGCTGGCGGATGTTTTTGACGCGCTTGTGAGCAAGCGATGCTACAAGGAGAGCATGGATTATGACACAGCCTTTCATATTATAGAGGAATCTCTCGGAAGTCATTTTGATCCGGAACTGGGGAAGGTGTTTATCGGATGCAGGGAACATCTGACAGAGTATTATGACAGGGAGTTTGTATCCTGATTACTGCTTTTGGCGGGAAAGGAACAGGCATACGATAGCCGCCGCAAAAAAAACAAGGATGAGATACCATAGATTTTCAAAGCAAAACCCATGATCCAACATGAGGCGGTATCCCCAGAAAGCGGGGAAGATGCGCCCTATGGTTTCAAGAAAATCGGGCAGCAAGTCGCTGGGGAACATAATTCCCGAAAGCATAATCGAGGGCAAAAACACAAGCTGCGCTGTCATCGTCAGCTTTGCTTGGTTTTTTACAATCAGCCCCAATATACTTCCAATGCTCAGTGATACAATAATGTATATAGCGAGCGCAAGAAAGAAAAATGAAAGATGTATCGGCAAAACCGCCTCAAACAGCACAGGGGCAAGCAGTAATATGATGGAACAGGTAATCATCAAATGCACGAATGCAGAAAGGAACATTGTAACAAGACCTAAATATAGAGGCACTCCATTTGCTTTATAAACCTTTTTTACAGCACTTCCGTAAGTTTCAATCAGTGATGGCGGCAACCCGGTAAATGCTCCCATGGATACGCTCATCACAATCATGGATTGTATCAGAGTATCTTCAATATTGTCCGTTTCAAAAGTGATGTCTCCTTGCTGCGTTTTGATATGGATGAAATATTTTTTCCCGACTGTATCGGTTAATTCCGAAGCTGTGCCGCAAAAGGCAATATTTCCGTTATTCAAAATGGCAATGCGGTCGCATAAGGTTTCCACTTCCGCCATATCATGGCTTGCCAGAATAATCGTCTTTCCTTGCGGTTTCAGTTTTCGGATTTGTTTGTGGGGCGACAGCCTTCCTTCGACATCAAGCCCGGCAGTCGGCTCATCAAGAAAAATAATATTAGGACTGCTGATCAGTGCAAGGGCAAGGTGCAGCCGCCTTTTCTGCCCTGTGGATAATTGAGTATACTGCTTCTTTTCCATTTCTTTGATACCAAGAGCATTGAGCATAGCATAATCAATGGCTGCGCTATTCCATTTGGCGAACAGCTTTACAGCCTCCATCGGCCTGATATGGGCGGGCAAAGATGATGATTGCAACTGAATACCCATTTTTCCGTTTACAGTAATCGTGCCGCTGTCATATGGCCTCAAACCCTCGATACATTCAAGAACTGTGGTTTTTCCTGCTCCATTTATGCCGAGCAGGGCGAAAATCTCTCCTTTTTCGATTTGAAAATCAAGCCCCTTGAGAACAATATGGCTGCCATAATTTTTCTTTAGTTCACGAACTTGTATTGCACTACTCATTGTTCCGCCTCATCAAACGGATTTGCTCCAAGCCTTGAAAAATAGACTTGCAAAGCCGGCTCTAAATAATCGTTTACGATTTTTTGTCTTTCTTCCCATGCGTTTGCGGCGGTATCGATATTGCCGATTTCCATCAATTTTGGAAGCATATTCCTATCACCGTTTGTAAATTCCATAATCAAGCCCCAATATTCTTTTACGACTTGCTGGCATTTTTCGCTTTCAGGCGGTACATTTTCCTTTTGAAGCTGTACGATTTCATCGCTCAAGCGGTTAAATCTGTCCATAAAATCAAAACCGCTTTCCTTGTCAAACTGATTGCGGATATGGTCAAGCGTATCATCATCGAAACGCTTAATCAGATAGTAAAAGTCATTCTCCATTTGCAGATTGACAATAATATCTGCATATTTTTTAAAATTGACTGTCTGCATTTGCAAGACTTCTGTTTTTAACTGTTCTATTGCCGTCAAAGAAGATTTAAGCTGTTCTATTTTTTGGCGTACGGCATCTGCCTGTTCTGCAAGAGCGTTTGCAACATCAGCCGGCGTCTCTAAAGAAATCAGGCATTGTTTTATATTGTCCAAAGAAAACCCCAATGATTTCAAAGAGAGAATCTGATGAAGCATAACCAAATCTTTATCGGTATAAAGCCTGCGTCCGCCCTCGCTTTCCGCCGATGGGGAGAGAAGCCCTTCTTTATCGTAGTATTGCAGAGTGCGGACAGTAACGCCCATTTTCTTTGCTGCTTCGCCAACTGTCATAAATCCTGCTGGTATTGCCCTGTATTTTGCCATGATTACTTCCCTCCTGATACATATTATAAATGATTACGCAGCGTCATAAACAAGACTTTTTTTAGATTTCCCTGACAGAAGGTAAAAAGAAGATTTGTGTTTTGTAGATGTATAGCTTATAATGTATTTGAAGCAAAAATAAATTCAATATATTGTAGTTGTTAGGAACTGAAAAATGACTGTAAATTATAAGAAATGGTGAAAATTGTTGAATTTATAAAAGATATATGAGTTTTGTGCATCGCTCGTATGAGTACGGATTATTGGACACCATAATTGGTAAAATAGAAAAACAACTATATTTAATGGGAGAAAATTAAATGAATGTAGATGAAATAAAAGATTTTATTCAGCAAGAGAATTGGGGGAAAAAGGATTTCAGAGTATTAAAAAAGGAATTGTTGCAGTTAGATCAGGATGCCATAATAAAATTTCATCCTGGAGAAGAACGTGTTATTTATAAAGAAGGAATACAAGTAATTGACCTTTTTTGTGGAGCAGGCGGAACATCATTAGGTTTTATGGCATTAAATGACATATTTCCTATATTCAATATGCTTGGAGGGTGTGACATTAACGCCATATCAGCCGCTACATATAGCCATAATTATAAGACGCCTTTATTAAATGAAGATATAGTGAAGCTGGCATATGAAGATGGAAGGTTGGATGAATTTTTAAAACGGATTGGTTATAGCAAAGAATTGCCTTGCATTCTTATAGGATGTGCGCCATGTCAGGGCTTTTCATCACATAGAAAGAAGCGTTGGAATGAAGAAGATGATGATAGAAATAGCTTAATTGTTGCATTTTCTAAAATAGTTGAACATATATTACCGGATGCCATTGTTATGGAAAATGTACCGGAATTTTTATCTGAAAGATATTGGAAATATTTTTCTTCTGCAAAAGAAAATTTTGAGCGAGCAGGCTATACTATCAAACAAAATATATACAATGCAGCAGCATTTGGCGTTCCGCAAGAAAGATTTCGTTCCGTTATTATTGGAATGAAAAAAGATTTTTTGTTGCCAGAGGAGGTTTTGCAAAAAGAAAATTTTCGCACGGTCAGGGATGCTATTGGAAATCTGCCAAAGGTGGATGCGGGAGTGGCTGCCCCTAATGATCCTATGCATAAAAGTGCCGCGCACAAAGCAAGTACCATTAATGTAATAAAAAGCGTGCCACATAATGGAGGAAGCAGACCTGAAGGCGTGGGGCCTTCATGTTTAGACCGTATAAAGGGATTTTCGGATGTGTATGGAAGGCTGTATTGGGATAGACCTTCTATTACAATAACCCATTATGCAAGAAATCCTGCGAGCGGCAGATATTCCCATCCTGAGCAGGATCGTGGCTTAACGGCTAGGGAGGCAGCTTTGCTCCAAAGTTTTCCAAACGGTTTTGAGTTTATGGGAAAATCTGACGACATATACCGACAGATTGGAGAAGCGGTTCCCCCATTTTTGTCAGCGGCGATTGCAACAAATGTTTTGATTGAACTGATTTCCACGGAGCCAACTGAGGAAGAAAGGGCAGCGTCCTTGGAGTCCATTACTAAGCCGGTGAATAGTTCGTATTCTAGCGTTATTGCAGGAATAAAGATGAAAGAAAGGGCATAACTTTATGAAATACACTTGTATAGATACTTTCTGCGGCGGAGGGGGACTTGGATTAGGCCTTTCAAGAGCGGGATATGATATTCTTCTTAGTTTTGACATAGATCCTAAGTGTATAGAAACGCTGAAAGAGAATACAGATTTTTATAATCATCCTGCAATAGTTTCTGATATTTCAGATATGCTTGGAGGAAACTTATTAAAGATATGCGGATTACAACGTGGAGAATTGTTTTTGCTTGCCGGAGGTCCTCCGTGTCAGGGTTTTTCCGTACAAAGACGCGGTGCTGATTCGGATGAAAGAAATCAGTTGGTACTTAAATATGGAAAATTGATAGATGAGATTTTCCCATATTATTTTGTAATGGAAAACGTGAGCGGAATTGCAGGCAAACGGGGAAAGACAATCTTGCGACAATTGGTTGAAGATATGGAAGAATTAGGATATTTTGTACATGTTGATTTGATCGATGCTCAGGATTATGGGGTGCCACAGAGGAGAAGAAGATATATTATTGTTGGTGAAAGAAAAGATTTAGGGAATAACTATAAACTTCCGGCAATTTGCGGCAAGAAAAAAACTGTGAGACAGACAATTGGAAGATTACCGGAACCTCCGGCGGATGGAACTGACCATCCAAATATTCCGCTGCATAGACGGGACAAATTATCTGATGTAAATTTGAAGCGTATTAACGCTTTGAAGGAAGGACAGGGAAGGGATGAACTTCCAAAAGAACTATTGGCAGATTGCCATAAAGTCAGCAGCGATGTTATTGGATATAGAAATGTGTATGGAAGGATGAAATGGGATGATGTGTCACCAACGATAACAGCGAGATTTGATAGTTTTACGAGAGGAAAATTTGGACATCCTGATCAACCTAGAAGCATTTCCCTTAGAGAAGGGGCGCTGTTGCAAACGTTTCCCTTAGACTATAAGTTTGCAGGTAATAAAGTGGATATAGCCCGTCAGATTGGCAATGCTGTACCTCCGCTGCTGGCTGAAATTATTGGAAAAAATATCATAGATATATATAAGGGGAGCCATGGCGATGTCATATGAATCTATCGTAAGAAAATATTTGGGAGCGTTACAAAAAGAGTATAAAGCGGCTGAACGAGGAGGCCAGCACACGGCAGAGTTATCATACAGACCAGTGCTTGATATGTTTATCCGAGATCTTGCTGGAGAATTTAACAAAGAGGATAGTTGTGATATTGTACTTGAACCGAAGAATCAGGGAACGGCAGGACGTCCAGACTGGCGGATTCATGATAAAAATACGCTTGGGATTTATGGATATATAGAAGCAAAAGGATTATCGAAAGAGCCGTTTGATATAAAGCCTTACAAGGAACAAATAGAGAAATATCGTGCTTTAGGACATAAACTGGTAATAACAGACGGTATTGATTATTTGTACTGCCCCAATGATGGGACCGATTTGATAGTAATATCTCTGGTTGATAAAACCGACTTATCTAAAAAACAATGGTCGCGCTTAAAAGTAAATCAGAAATTTATGCTTATTGCCCAAAATCTTTTTGCAAATCCATCGCCGAGACATTGCAATGAGAATGAGTTAGTGGAACAGGTGGCTCTAAGAACGAGATGGTTATCTGATGATATACTTCATTATGCAGAAATAAAAGCAGATGAGGCGGTAAATGAGGACGAGGCGCAGGCAATAGAATTATTATCTGGAATTCGCAATTTAGTATATGCGCATAATGATAGAGGCTTGAGAACGGAGAAAGTATTTGCTGATTTTACATCGCAAGTAATTATGTTCAGTCTTTTGTATGCGCATCGAGTTTTTTGTACGGATTGTGATTCGCCAGTAGAAAAGGAACAGAAAATCAGAAGTTATATATCAGGTGATTTAGTTGAAAGCGAAACGCTTTGTCCGTTTAGAAATCTAATGATTTATTTGCGTGATAATGCAGGAACTAATGCTTTTATATCACAGAAGGTTGATGAGTGTATAAAATTTTTATCCTTTGTTCAGATGACAAGCGAACAGCTGGAAAATCCTGACTATCATCAACTGTTTGAATTATTTTTAACAAAGTATGACGCACAAGTAAGATTTGATTATGGAGCATATTATACGCCTAAGATTTTAGCAAATTTTGTTGTGGAATTGACAAATACTATTGCGGAAAAGACATTTGCTGGAACAAGTATTTATGATGCGGGAAATACGATTATAGATCCTTGTTGTGGAACAGGATCGTTTTTGGAAGAATTGATTTTGCATGATCCAAAGAATGAGATTTATAATCTTTGCGGTTTTGAAATCTTGCCGGCTCCATACATGCTTGCCAATTATCGTATGGCATTAATAAATCGCCAGTTTCGCGACCGTAAGCACAACACGAATATATTATTAGCTAATACGCTGAGTAATAGCGTTCTGGGAGAGGCCATTGAAGATAATACGATAGAAGGACGTGAGCAAAAGAGAGCTAATGAACTGGCTTCTATGCCGATAAAACTGATCATAGGGAATCCTCCGTGCTCGGATTCTATTCGTGAAAATGTTGCGCAGGATTTTTCAATTATTAATGAGTTGATGGAGGATTTCAGACCGCCTGCGGAAGAAAGACATGGTCGTTCAAACGTGCAAAAACAAATTAATAATCCTTATATGCAATTTGTAAGATGGAGCTGCAAGAAGCTTTTGTCAACACAAAATCATGCAATTCTATCTTTTGTAGTGCCGCTGTCATTTTTAGAAGCTGAATCGTATAAATATGCGCGAAAGTATATTGTTGAGCATTTTTCGAATATTTGGGTGGTTGAAGTAGATGCTGATGCACGTACTGGCGCAAGAAGCAATGGATTGTTTAAAACATTGCAAGGAAGAGCGATTATCATTTTGGCTCATAGATTTGAGGACAGCGAGGGAGCAAAGGTATATAATCATATAGATTTATCTCGGTTTGATAGAACCCAAAAAGATGAAATGCTTAAAAAAGAGAAAGATGTTATTTGGGAGTTATTTAAAGAATATGAAATATCTTTGGATACATATAGTTTTATTCCGGCAAGGCCTTTTAACAAAGATTTGTATAACAAATTTTGGGCAATTAGCGGAGAAACTGCTCAAAAAGCAATTTTTAAGCAACATTGTTCCGGAATAAAACTCGCGCCTACAGCAATTTTTACTCATAATAAAAAACCTATGCTCAAAAGGAGGAGTAAAGAAATTGCACAGAAGGGCGTAGAGGCAGCACATGAATGGCTTTCGAAACAGGATCGCCCGCCGAAGGAAGATAAAATAACAGCTTTCCAAAATGCATTAAAGAACTGCGGAGGAATTGGAAACATAGAACAACTTATGGACAAGCGCATAAAAACGTATGCTTTCAGACCGTTTATGACATCCAATGTTTTATTATGGAAAGAACTGTTACAATCGTATAAAGCAGGAGGCGGCGGCACGAGATTACGGCCGGAAATAGTAACTGCATTTGAGGATAAAGAAACCATAGGCTTTGCAATGGCACATGCGCCGAAGGATTTGAATCCTGCGCTGAGCCAATTCGTATCTTTTTGTTGGTATTATCCAGATAATGATATGTGTACACGTGGAAATTCGCATATTTATATGAATCAGTATGTTTCTGGAAAAAGCGGAGGATTGCAGGGGAATATAGACAACGCTTTAAATGAGAGAATTAGTAAATTAATTGATATGGATGCAAAGAGGGCAGCAAAAGAATTAGTGTTTTATGTATATGCAATATTGTGTTCACAGGCATATTTGGATGAGTTTGAGGGCGCGTTATTTACAGTCAATCAGTCTGATAAAAGAGCGAGAGTGCCTATTGTAGATAATGCGGAAATATTCAAACGTCTTTGTGAATTAGGCAAAGAATTAGCTGAATTGGAAAAAGCAGATTATAGGCCGGAGAATCTATTAGAATTTGATTATAATTTTATAAAAGCACAAATTCCAAAGGGGTTTCATCTTGCCAATCTGGTGCATCCGTTTGATGAAGAGAATGAAAAATTGGTCTTGACAGATGGAAAGACTGAGATAAAGATATCTTGCCCTATAGAACTTCAAAAGCTGAACATTTCTGGATATGACGTAGTAAAAAATGTTTGGTTGAAATTCAATTCTTATAATTATACTCACTGTGACTTTACAAGAGAAGACGCAGGGCGGCTTTTAGATTTTCTTAATATTTTAGTCACGCACAGAATGGTAGTTGATAAGATTGACGATATAGTCATTCAGATTTTGTCTGAAAAAATAGATTTGATCGAGCCTTGAGGTGGATAATAGCAGATGAATTTTTTGGTGGAAAGGGGAATTTGCATGCCGTTGACTTATGCGGATAAAAGGGTGATTGACGCGGAGATTACGAAAAAATTTTTGGCGGATAACCGGAATCTTGTGAAGAGGCTGGTAGAAAATTTTGCGGCTTTTATGAATGATGGCGGATTTCGTTATTATTTGAAAGGCGGAAATGCGATAAAGATACTGAACGGCGAAGATGAAGACCATCTGGATGGCGATTTTGATTTTCAACTGCTGCCGGGAGCGGGTGTTTATGCAAATTGGGCCGGTAATTTTACGGCTTTGAACCGGGCGCTGGTCGATATCCTGAAAAATACGGTGGACCGTACGGCGGCCATGGTGGAGATAGGTAATTTCAACCTGGATTGTTTTGGGGTAAGGACAATACGGAATCTGGCAATGGAAAAAAGGATAGTCTTAGGGAATTTGCAGCGGCGGGAGCGGCATAACGATATCATGTATATCGGAGAGCGGTACGGCAGGATGCCTTATACCGGAATTATTGAGGCCGGAGGCGGGCAGAGAATTGAAGGCGAAGGAATTGTGGAACGGGCCGGAGTCCAGTTTGACGATGCCGGAGCAGCGTTCGGGCCTTCCGTTTATGTCAATTATACGATACCGGGCTTTATCCTTTACCGGATGGTTTACAGTTACCGCTACGAAATGGATGGACAGGTTTTTAATTTAAAGTCGGAAATTATAGATTTGAGCGTTCCCCGCCCGGGCAGTGCGGAGGTTTATCTGTCGCAGGAGGGAGTGGTAACGCATTTCCGGCAGTCCGGTATTGCAGCTTATCCGTTTATGATCCCGGGATGGGGTTATCATTTTTATGAAAATATTAATCTTTTGCAGGAGATTGTGTTAAACATAAGCGGGAGTCCGGATAAAAAACAGAAACGGATCGACAGGCTGAATCTGGCGCTGGGTATGCTGGTGAGGGCGAACGGGCGAGCGGGAGGGCTGGAAAATATCCTTAGGGACAATATCAACGAGCCTTTGCGTAATGGCACATACGAAGGGCCGTATGGAGTGATCAGAGGTTATATCGGAGCCTTGGCGTTTCCGGTGGCAGAATATCAGGGAGCCTACCATCAGGCGGCGATTCAGGGAGTGCGGGGAAGAATGTGCAATATTATCCAAAGCTACTATGATAATTTGTGCAGACACTGGAAAAGACAGCGTGCGGATTGGGAAAAGCTTGTTTATTTCAGGATCGACCCGAAGATCGATCTGGCGCTTCATAAGGCGGAAGCGGTGAGGCGCTGTGTGATGCGGTATATCGCCGGATATTCCTGGCTTGGCGGAAGTTATCCGGGGGAGAGAATCGGGATGAAGCTGGGGGAAGATTATCAGTTTATTTCTCCGCTGCTGGATCATGAATTTTATTTTCCGTTTGACCATATTGTCGTGCAGATTGCGGCAAAGCCTTTTGGGGGCGGGGGCGATCTATATCTTGCGTTCAAGAAGTATTGCAAAGAGACGCAGACAACCGGGAGATTTATTGATTGCGGAGACGCGTTTCTCTGTGTGCTGAGCGAGGCGGCGAACAGCGGATTCAGGGTAAAACGTACTTATTGGTCAGTGTTTCAGAAATGGGATGATGTAAGGTTGCCTGCAGCGGACACGCATCTGAAAGATTTTTTAACGAATAGTATTCTGGAATCCCAGCGTTATCCTTTGGCGAGGCTGCTGGAAGACGGGGTGGATTGAAAATGTAAGGGGAATCAAATGAAAAAAACGAGTTTATCGGAAGAAATCAATTCTATTTTTGATATACTGAGGAAAAACAAACAGGAATGTTCTTTAAAAAATATATTTCCGGATCTGCCGGGATATGCTAAGGCGGATATGGATTCTGCCCGTTTGGAGCCAGAGCTGCCGCTTCATCCGTTTCTCTCGGAATTGACGCTCTGCGATCTGGAACTTCCGCCGGAGCCTGCGCAGAATCGTATTGTTTTCCGCGGAACGATGAAATCTCTCCCTGATTTTTTGAGGGAGGCTGTCTGTTATGATCAAATTGCCGGTATCCGGACGCTGGAGTGCCATATTACGCAGAATGAATACGGCGAAATTACTTTTGCGGGCATTTATTGCGGTTTGAAGGGGATATCCATCCGGATGGCGGATTTTGATCTGGAACTGGAGAGTTTTTCGTTCAATAGCGGGACGACGGGCCAGAGCAGTTTTCTGCCGAGGTTTGTGTATCGCTGCCTGTTTCCGGGAGGCCGGAAAGCGGCTGCCTGTACGGCAGACCAGATTTTGGGGGAACCATTCTATTCTATTTATGGCGATTTTTCTTCCGCCGATGATTTGACGATCGATCAAATATTTTCCTTATTTCATATGACGGATATTTCTATTGGCGATTATCTGCCGGAGGGATTCGGCGCGGCCGTTTTTGACTGCCTGAAACTGAAGGATTTTTCTATCGAAGCCTCGCGGGAATCCATGCAGGCATTTACGGCTGAGGTATCATCGAAAAATGCGCTGACGCTGGCAGGGGATAAGATTACGTTTGTACCCGGCTTATACATAAGCGTGAATACCAGTTCAGAGCAGCCGGTGTTGAATTTTTATGCTTATGGGGAATGTTCCATTGGAGGGAGTCTGTATGAAATCTATGTGAATCCGGGGCGGATGGAGATGAGCCTGGGATTGAAGGAGGGCAGCGTGCTGGATATAGCGGCTGTATCGAAACTTTTCTTTGAAATTGAACTGCCGGCGCTTTGCTTCGACAGGCTTTATGCACATATGGGGTTCGGAGCCGGCAGTTATGCGTTTGAGCTGGGCGCCGTCGATGTGCTGGAATTCGGCGTAGCGGAAAAAAGGATCGTTATAGAAGGGATATGGCTGCGGACAGCATATGAAGGAGGTTCCTTTTTTGTTTCTTTTACGGGGCGGTTTGATGTATGCGGCGTGGCTTTTGAGACATCGGGCAGCTATAGCAGGGGGGAAAATTATAGTTTTTCCTGTTGTATTACAAGAAATACCGGAATTTCTTTATCGGCGCTGTTTTGCGATTTCTTTGGCCATTCCTGTCTGCTGTCGGACAGCTTTGATTTTACTATCTCATCGCTTATTTTTGTTTGCAATCTGCAAAAGACATCCTCTTTTCATTTCGCGGTTTCCGCAGAGTTTTCAGGCAGAGACCAAATGTTGAAAAAGCTGTTTTCCCTGCGGGCGGACGCGGAAGTGGAGGCGGCAAAGGAGGAAGGACGGTGGCGGTATTCTGTCGATATCGGGTGCAGAATAGAAATAAAGGAAAGCCAGGAGTTGGATTGCCGCTATCGGTATGACAGCATGTCTTCGGAGAATGGGAATATGATTTTCTTGTCCTGGAAGCCGAAAACGCCGGAAGATGTAGTGACGCTGGAAGATATTTTAAACGCGGTCGGTTTTGGCGATATTGATGCAAGTTGGCATTTTATTACGCAGATTGGCATTGGTTATGCCGGGCTTTCCTATGACTTTGAAAAGAAACGGCTTTTCGGGGAAGTGAAGATCCATTCCAGAGGAGGCGTAAAAATATGGATGGATTTTGGGGAAGAGCGCGGATATGGGATCGTGGTTTCTTTCAGTTCCGCATTATCATTTGCGGATCTTCCCGTTGCAGGCGGCCTGACGGACAAGTTTCCGATAAGAAAAGAGGACTTTGGCGTGAGGGATCTTACGGTTTATGCTCTTTCATCGCCGGATGAGGAGAAACAAATTCCGGCGGGAGTGCGGATGGACTTTACTGTTTTTGGAAGCAGGCAGCAGTGGCAGATTTATGAGGCGGGGAAAAAATCCGGCCGGATTCCTGCGGCGGCGGAAGGCGGCAGAGCGGCAGGAGAGCCTGTTCTGTCAGAACAGAAGGTTCTGTTGGACAGGGGAGTCGGATCTGGCAATGGAAGCCCTGCGAAAGTCTTTTGGTTTCAGGTGGAGAAATCCCTGGCGATTTTCTCATTGCACCGGATCGGGGTGGGGCTGGACGATCCTTATATGACGTTTCTGGCAGACGCTTCGCTGAATGTGGCTCCTCTGAGGTTTGATTTGCTCGGAGCCGGAATCGGCGTCGCTTTATCGAATATGGACATGGAATTTTATCTTTCGGGGTTCGGTATTTCGTATACAAGTCCCGCCTTGGTGATCGGAGGGGCTTTGATGAAAACCGGGGGCGCTTATGCGGGACAGCTTATCGTGCAGACAAAGGCGTTTTCTTTGTCCGCAGCGGCAGAATACCGGACGGACGGGCATCTGTTTGCTTATGCGCTGATCGCTGCCGATATAGGAGGACCTCCCGCATTTTATATGAAGGGGCTGGCTTTGGGGTTCGGATATAATAAGAGGCTGGCTTTGCTCTCTATCGATAAGGTGGCGGATTATCCTTTGGTGAAAGCAGCTTCAGGAAAAATGGATGCCAAGGGAATGCTGGCGGATCTGGATACTTATATGGAGGATGAGAACGGGCAGAAATTCCTGGCTGTCGGACTGAAATTCAGCACCTTTGAGATTGCGGAAAGCTTTGTGCTGCTGACGGCAAGCTTTGGCAATGACTTGGAAATCGGCCTGTTGGGCGTTTCCGATATTACAATGCCGCCCAAATGCGATAAGAATGTGCAGCCTATCGCGCATGCCCAGCTGGCGCTGAAGGCGCAGATCAAGCCGGAGGAGGGGGTTTTGGGGATAGAGGCCAGACTGACCTCCGAATCTTATATTCTTTCCCGTGACTGTCATCTGACTGGCGGATTTGCATTTTTTATGTGGTTCGGGGGGATACATGCGGGCGATTTCGTGATAACGCTGGGAGGGTATCATCCAAAATATGAGAAGGCAAAACCGGCGCATTACCCGGATGCGCCCAGGGTGGGATTTCAATGGAATATCGGGGAACATACCAATATTACAGGAGAAGCATATTTTGCATTGACACCGGGCGCGCTCATGGCGGGAGGCAGACTGAGTATTACTTATACGCTCGGCAATTTGAAGGCATATTTTATTGCTAAGGCGGATTTTTTGATCAACTGGAAGCCGTTTCATTATGATATCGAGATAGGCGTGACGCTGGGAGCATCCTATCATGTAAAGCTGTGGTTTATTTCTAAAACGATCACATTGGAGCTTGGAACGGATCTTCATATATGGGGGCCGGATTTTTCGGCTGTTGCCCGTATCAAGATATGGATCGTTTCGGTTACGGTGAAAATAGGGGCGGATGCTTCCCGGAGGGCGGATGATTTGGACTGGCAGGAGTTTTGCAGTTCTTTTCTGCCTGGCCGTGACGGGTCGAAGAGGGCAGTCCCAGGAGGATATGCAAAGGAATTTGGGAGAAAGGGGGAGACAATTTCCGGGGCGGCGCCGCTGAAAATTGTGTTTGGCAATGGTCTGAGCGGAGAAATACCGGCAAAAAGGATAAAGACGGACGGAGTGGAAGCGGATGAGCCGGAGGAAGAGAAAATACCGGTGGTATCTTCCAATGGAGCAGCAATTTCGATAGAAACGGCGATACCGATCACGGCAGCAGTTTTTAACGGAAGCGAGGTTGCGTTTACGCCGGCAGACGTGTCGGTGAAACCGATGGGGGGAAGCGGGCATCGCCTTTTGTCCGATCTTACAGTGGAAGTAAAGGAAGAGGGAGGGGGGAACGCGGCTTTCGACGCTTTTGTGATCCGGCGGAATATGCCTTCCGCGCTTTGGGGCGGGAAAGAGGAGTTGAAGAGGGATGTTCCCTGCGGGATCCGAATCGTTTCGAGGCAGCCCAAGATTGTCCTGTTTCCAAAGAAAAACGATATTTCTTTGGATGACTTATATGCGAAAGGGACGGAAAAGATCGAAAAAGCATTTGCTTTCCGAACGCCTGACCGTTTGCCTGATTATACGGATAAGGATACGATCGCGGTATTTGGCCGCACGGCAGATGATAAGGAAGTGAAAAGAAGACGCAGACAGTTTTTGGAAACGCTGGGCGTGGAACTGTCGGAGGATATTTCCATAGCCAAGTATGCGGCGGAAGCCGACGATTATTTGGACGAGGAGGTGCTGATACCGGTTTATGGAGAAACAGTATGATAAAATGAAATTCATAGAATATGTGCAGCCCGTGTTAAGCGGCGGAAGCCATACGATCAACGTGACACAGACTATTACGGAACCGGAGGGAGATTCTTTTACGGAGACGGGCAGGTTTTATGTGGCTTCCAGGGCGTATACGCTGGAACCCGATGCGGTTTTCGGCGTTTCCCCGTCGGAAAATGAATGCGGTGATTTTTCCAGAACCATCCCTTTTGTTACACTGAAGAATGCGACGCTGCCATGGGCGTATAAAATAACGGAGGATATCAAGGGGACGCCGGTACCTTGGATGGCGCTGGTTGTCGTATCCGCGGCGGAGTATTCCGTTGCGGGAAATCCCGTTGCGGAGGGGGCAAAGGAATCGGATATGACGATCGGCGATCTGCTGGGGGAAAGGCCGTCCAATCTATATTTTCCCGATCGATCGCTGCTGCCCGCCGCAGTGGTGGAAAAGGAGGATGATGTATGCCATGTGCTGGATCTTCCGAGGAAACTATATGACGCTATTATGCCTTCCTTTGAGGAAATGACTTACCTGACTCATGGAAGAAGAGTGAATCTGGCGGATACCGAAGACCGGGTGTGCGCAATGGACGGTGACTTTTCCGTAGTTATGGCGAACCGTTTTGTCCCTGCAGGGGAAGGGGAGGTTCAAAAAAGCGTGGTGCATCTGCTGTCGATGCTGGGGATGCCGGGAGAGATACCTGATCACTGTGATACGGTTCGTCTGGTGTCGTTGTATCATTTTCCGGTATTTTCGATCAGGGATCATTCGGAGGCCTTTGCCGGGCTGATCGAAAATTTGAGGAAAAATACGGGAGCGATCGGCTATGACAGGAAAAATGAAGTGCTGAAACAGGGTTATGTGCCGAAAAAGCATTATACAAGAACGGGGGAGACTACCTATTCCCTTTACCGCTCTCCGTTGATTCCCTATGAAAATAGGGAAATGGATACCGCCTCTACGCATACGGCGGACGGCCGTCTGATTTATGATCCTGATAAAGGTATTTTTGATGCTTCTTATGCGGCCGCTTTTCAGATGGGGAGGCTGATCGCGTTAAACCGGAAGGCAGACAGCGGCCTGATGGCCGCCTGGCGGAAGAAACTAAAAATGGGAATGCATAAAAAAAGACTGGCGAAGAGCATGGCGCCGGTGGATATTTATGAAGCGATGAAAAACATGATGGGGGAATGAGAAGATGAAAAGGATATTGTTGGAACCTTTGCAGGCATTGGCACGCGAAAATATTTCTTCCGGCCGGGATGATGAGGCTTTGCAGAAAGTATGCGATTTTGTTTCGGAATTAAGATTGCTGAAGGATGTTCCTTTTTCCTGTCTGATTCCTGATGAAAAACTGCTGCCTCCTGAGAGCATACGTTTCTTCTGCCTGGATGAAAACTGGCTGAACGCCTTAACGGACGGAGCCGTATCCATTGGCCGCATTGCGAATGTGGATGCCGTTATCGATAAAAACAGTTTTGGCTATGTGGCGTCTGCCGCCACGGAGCGCCTGCCGCGCTGGCGGTTTCTTGCGATGCATCCCAACCATCGGCGCAAGACTTTGGCCGGTTCCGCATCGGGGGCGGTGAGGACAGGATTTATCCTGCGGTCCGGACTGGTCAGAAAATGGAAGGGTCTGGAGACTTTTGGTTATCATGATGATACCTTGCTGGAGATCCTGCGGATGGATACGCTGGCAGAGGATATCCTGCTTTGCATTTTTGACGGCGAACTGACCAGATTTGTCATTTCCGAGCCTAAGACAGGATTGCGGTTCGGGGCGGCGGACCACGAAGGCGGGATTGTGTTAAGGAGCCTGAAGGAAGAGGATTTCGGTGTTCCGGTAAAAGATGCCAAAGTGGACCTCGGCCGGTTTGCGGATAGCAACGGAAGGATAAACATAACGGGGCTGGCGGAAGAAATGGAACGTCTGCTGGGCAGCAGGATAAAGTCGCCGGAATTTGCGTTCGAGTTGATTGCCGTCGCAAAAAGGGCGGAGTTTTTGAAAGGGGAGTGAATGGTTTGAAGAGTCTGATCGTTCCGATGTTAGTGGAAGCCTATGCGTCTGGCAGCATACGGACATCCCAGAGGGATATTCCGTTGCTGGCGCCCAATTATAAGACGGTATTGGCTCATTCTGTTTTAGGCAGCCGGAATACGCCGGGCGTGAATGAAAAGACAAAGCCGTTGGAGCCGGGCATCCATCTGCATTTTATACTGCCGGATGCATTTACCCATTCCGAAGATGGGAACGATTACCCGGCGGTGCCAAACCGCTATGTCGTAACGCGGATATGGAGGGAAAGCGGTGCAGGCCTGTTAAAAGTAAAATGTTTTGTGGTGGAAAGCGATTTTATTTCTACGGACAAGGCGTATAGCCGAAGTATAACCATTCCCTGTTTTTCCGATCCTGACGACAGGAAAAAATGGCGGTACCTGGGGCGGTGCTATCCCGCCGGGGAAATAGAGGAAATGGAAGGCGGCGGGGAATATCTGGATAAGCTGACGGCGATAGGGGCGGGGGATGTCATGTTTGCCGCATATTATCCGAATTGCCGCAGCGTGTTCGGCTTTTATGACGATTTGTCCGATCTGTCCGATCTGCCCGAGTCGGTTTCTGCAGATCTGACCTATTTTGTCATGGGCTATTTTTCGGATCCTGGAAACGATCCTCTTTCCGGCGTGACGACGGCGGGGGAGATGGAAGAAAAGCTTCGGACAATGGGTCTGGCGGCAGATATACGGGGGGAGGAAGACGTGCGCGGCCGCGTCGTTCTTTATGGAGCGATAGACGTGATCGAGTGGAAGGGCTTTTCCCATGATTATGCCAATATACCGAAAGGAAAGGTGAACGTGGTATTCGCAAACAATTCGGCGGAGGCGCTGTCCAGAACGATAAGGAAGGGCATGGACCATGGAAGCCCGATGACGGAGCGGATGCTTACCGCATTGCAATATGAACTGCATGACCAGCTGGATAAACCGGATGGAAATTTTCTGATCGATGACCAGATTCATTACCATATGTTTGCCAGACAGGACAGTATGGATCAGAATTTCCATATTTCTGCGGATCGGAATGCCGTATGGGACGGAGAAAAACTGGGGGGCCGCCTTTCCGATTTGAAGAAAGAAGGGAAACGGATCGGAGACCGGAAACGGAAACTCGTCTTTTATAAAGAAACTTTATTTGCCCTGTGGGAACAATATGTTTTGTTATACGAAGAAGGGGAAGACCATAGGGAGGGGTATCCTTCCAGACAGGAATTGCTGGAAGAGATACGATCCGCGATTCGGGCGGTTCGGGAGCTGGAAGAGGAAACCGGCAGATCGGAGAGGGAGTATCTGGAAAAGACAGACGGGTTACAGCAGATCCTGCCGGAGGGGGCGGTGTGCGAAAAGAACGGGAGCGAATTCTTTTTTGCAGCAAAAGATCCGGCGGTCTTGCTGAGCGGCGAAGGCGTGAACCGTACATTTGCTTTTGGAGAGGATGGGCGCTTTACGTCGAACGGAACGCTGCAATGCCAGCTGTCGGCTGTTCATACGGCTATGGGCAGCGGGGAGATGATAGAAAAATGTTTCGGGAGAATCGAGGGATGCGATAAGCTTCCGCCGGAATACGCCGATCTGCTGGTACAGACCTGTCTGGTATGCGGGACAGTTTTGGAAGCGGTGATTTCGCTGACCGGAGGCGTAGAGGCAGCAGGAGAGCTGCCTGGCGAGATTGCTTTGAATAAGAATCCTTTTGATTTCGCCACTCTCTTTATGACCTGGGGCCTGGATTACCATCCCACCCGCACCGACGGGAAAAAGGATAATACGCTGGACGGATGGAGGCTGGAATATGGCGATACCAATCTGGTTTACCATGGGGGAATGTTGCCGCAGCAGTTAAAAAAATACCATATTTCGGGCCAGAACCTGCTGACTCCGCACGCAGTAAATATTTTGGGAAATGTGATAGAACGTTATGGGGAAATGTACGGGAAAAAGGAGGAATTGGATCAAATAGCGGAAAAGGTAAAAAAGCTTTCCGTTATTTCCCAGAGCTTAAACGGATTTTCGGAGTTTTTTGCAGGATTTTGGAATCCTTTGCAGTTTCCCGTCATGGGGATCGGCGGGGATGAGGCGGAAGCGGCGTTTGTGGAATCTAATACAGGAAGCGAACGCAAATCCATACTGCCGGAGCAGGATCTTCTTCCCATGCATGGCGGTTACGTGAGGATTACGGATCTGGCATTGGTCAGTTCCTTCGGATTGATGCAGCCGCTGGTACAGGAGTCTTACTATAACGGCTGCGAGGTGGATTTTGCGGAAACGGTGGCATGTCCGATCAAAGATTACGGGCTGCTTCCGCCGTCCTTTTCGGATTTTACGCGCCTGAATGTGGAGTTTGCTGCCGCCGGGGACGATGGAATGCTGTCTTCGGAAGCGCCGGAAACATCGCCCATATATGGCATTGTCGTTCCTGAGATATTGAACAGGCGTCTTCTGGCATATACTGCGGACGGGGTTTATAAAGGCATGGTAAAAACCGTTTACCGGAACCATAAGCCATGCGCCCGTTGGATTTCGGCTCCCGGCGGGGGCGGTTTCGGACAGGTGGATTTCGGAAACGACAGATTCCGGGATTTTCTAAAGGAGCTGTTGGAGGGAAGGGATGCTTTTTACGAATGGAATGCCCTGATGGATCGGTTTTTGGACGCTAAGCGGGGAACGGAACAGATTTTATGGGGCAGACCGCTGGTCCTGGCGAGGGCGAAGGCGAATTTTGAATTCAGCGGTTATCCCAGGTTCCAAAAGAAGCCGGAGGATTTTAGAAAATATGACAGCTGCGGCATTCGCGATGTGAAGTTTCCGTTGCGGTTCGGGGATATGGGACGGATGGAAGACGGGGTATTCGGATATTTCGACGGCGATGATTTTTCCGGGCTGTATCCGGCCTTCGGTGCGGAAAATCCGCTGGAGTCGGAACAGTATATCCGTTATTCCGGAGAAGTTTCCATTTCCGGCAGCGATAACGACAGGCACTTTACTCTTTTGATGGAGCCGGATTCACCGGCCAGTATACAGACGGGAGTGCTGCCGGTGCAGACAATACGGCTGGAAGCCGTTCATACGAAAATCATAGGAGAACTTCCTTTATCAGCGGAGATATCGCCTTTGCTTTCGACGGAAACGGAGGCTGCCCTGCCGCCTCTTCCGCAGCCGGCAGGAGCGCCGTACCGATGGTATTATATGGAGAAGGGAAAGTACATAGAAAAAAATATCGTCCCTCCGATCGTTTCTTTTGAAGAGACGGCGTTGATGGATGGCTTTATCATAAAGGGGGGAAAGTAGATGCAGCCGAATATATGCGTGAAAATACCGGAGAGGTGTTTTATTTCGCCCGATCCCGGCAGGGATTTTCCGTTTGCCTTTTCTTTTGCTATAACGTACGGCTATGTGCCGGACAGCTGCATAGAGAATATAGAAAGCAACGGCGCATTGCTGGGGAGAGATGGCCGTGGGGCCGTGAAATATCCCCAGGTTACGATCAGCGGTTTTGATAAGCTGCTGTCGGAACCGCAGAAAATAGATGCATTTGTGAATAACCTGAAAAAAACAGGAGATTCCGACTGGATCATCCATAAGGCTTCTTCAGGAACCGATATCGTGATCCGTTATACGGGCCTGGAGCTCAGTCCTGACTTTTATTTCAGCGCTTCCACGGAAAGCCTGGTTGCCGATACGAAGGAAAACGATGTCGTAACCATGCTTGTCAAGGTGGAGAATTTTGACCATATAGAGAATAACTGTTACGGGATCAGCACGAAGGTGGATTATGTGCCATGGGCGAAGTCTGTGACCTTCGGGAAATCCCCCGTTACCCTTGGCACCAGCGTAGAGGTGGGGTATGAATATCTGGGGGATAAGACGGATAAGAAACTGATGCAGAACGGGGTGGTGGTGGATACGGCGCGTTCGCCATATACAGCGTTTATTGACAGACCGGCATTGTTTTCCCTTATGGCTTTTAATGACTGCGGTATGATCGACTCGAAAGAAGAATTTCTGGATGTGCTTCCGCCGGAGATTTTATCTTTTACGGCGGATAAAAGTTATTTTTCGGATGGAGATGCGGTGACTTTACGGTGGGAGCTGACTTCCGTTTCCAATATTACGATAGATAATATGGATGAAAAGACGGATCAGGCGGGGGAAGGGAAGGCTGTCGTTTATCCGGCGGCTTCAGGAAGCGGCGGTTTTGCAGAATATGTGTTGAGGGCCAACGGTTATAAGGGCGGGGCTCCGGCTTCTGTTTCCCGAAAGGTGACGCTGCGCCATACCATGTGGAAAAATGCCGGTTCCCAGAAAGGATATTTTTCGGGAGAGGTTTATGGGAATTGGAAGTATAACAGCCGTATTTTCAGGGAAGGGGAGTTTTATTACTGTTATGCCCATCCCTGCTTATATAAAAGCGGCGACGGCCTGAATTGGGAAAAAGATTCGACCAATAACAGGGCGGCAGGGCAGTTTTTGTGTATCGCCGCGGATTGCCATGATCATGTGGTCTATGTTATGGGAAAGGAAGGGGCAGAGGGAAAACGGCTGTATATCAGTACTTATGATTTCGGCACGTCGAAGTGGGAATATGCTCCTGCCTATCAAAGCTGGTGCGCCGATATCGGGGCTTTTGCCTTTTCCAGGACAGGAAGGGCATATGCACAAACACTGGAAAACGGGATCGCGATTTATCGATGCGGGGATGACGGCAAATGGAACCGGGGAGGAGCGGTGATCGCCGCTCCTGCCAAACGAACGGTGATAGGAGGTGATTATTGTTTTTATAAGAAGACGTTTTATGCGGTGATGCTCTGCAGCGATGGTTATGTTTATGTCTATGACTGTGAGGAATCGATGGAGGATATTCTGCTGAAAAAGAAGGTGGGTAAAAACGACCGGTTCGTCAGTCTTGTTCCAACGGAAAACAGTTTGTATATCGTTACGGCAAGCTGTTTGGCCAACGTGGCGGACGGCAGGGCGGCGGATGGTTTTTCGCCTATGGGGGAGGAAGCGGATAAACGTATGTGGCTGGGGAGCGACGGCGACGGCGGTTTTTTTGGAATTTATCCCGACAAAAATTTGTGGAGATGGAATCGGGAAAAATAGGAAAAAGGAGGAAGAGGCGTGAAAAAAGGAGAAGAAGTATTTGATTTGCATATAAGCAATCGATTTGAGCTGAAGCCGAATTATGAGGTGCATTATGGAAATGTGCTGATTTCAGGAGACGGTTATTTCTATATGACAGGAGGCAACTGCCTGGAAATTGACCGCTTGGAAGTGAAAAAGGAAACTTACCATAAAAAGTATGACATTCTGATCCAAGGACCGGACGGGGAAGACGGCATGGACGGGGAAGAGGGAAAAGACGCGGAGAATATCAGGGCTACCAATATCGTCATACATCAACTGGCAGACAATGTCCGTATCAAGAGCCTGGGAGGCAATGGCGGCATGGGCGGAAAGGGAGCGGAAGGGAACCCGGGAGGAGACGGCGGCGATGCGGTCTGTAAAGATACGGCAGGAGGAAAGGGAGCCGGAGGCAGCCAGGGCGGAAAAGGAAAGAAGGGCGGAAAGGGAAGCGACGGACCCGCCGTAACAGTCAGATATACCCCTGGGAACGAGGAGGTGGAAGTCAGAATACTTTCCAGAGACGATGGGGAGGACGGCAGGAACAAAGCATATGGAGGAAGGGGAGGAGACGGCGGCGACGGCGGAGATGGAGGAACCGGCGGGAACGGCGGCTGGAACGGCGACGGGAAGACCCGCGCGAAAGCCGGTAAAAAGGGAGACAGGGGTCCGCAGGGCGATAAGGGAGAAGATGGGGAGGATATAGATATTATCATCGAAAAAATAATTACGGAAGATATGATGTAAAAGGAGGACAGAGTATATGGCATTCAAAACATTGGAAGAAAAACTGGCAGAGGGAAAAGGGAGTTATACTTTTGATTTTACAAAGGAAGAGGACTGCCAATATTTGTTTAAGGAATATGGGGGGGAAGAGAACATGAAAAAGAACTTTCCCCGGGTATACGAAGCCTTTGAAAAGGCCAGAAAGGATGGCGGGATAAGAAGAAGCCTTAGCGGGGAGAAAGCCGCTTCTGGCAATACTTTTTCGGGAAAAATCGGGAAACTGACGGTGGCGGATGTAAAGAAAACGATTGCCGGGAGGTCGGCTTCTTCGGGGGTAGGAAAGTTAAAGACGGAGCTTTCCTGTAATTTCATAGACGGGACAAAGGAGGTCTGTGATGAAGAGCTGGCAGAAGAATGGAAGGGAATTGCCATACAGGTAAAAATAAAGGAAAAGAATTCTCCGAGATATATTTTGAATAAGAATATAGTGGTAGAGTCCGCCCATCAATATAATAAGTTTTTATATACGGGAGAAGGATATATATCGGAATTTGATCATAAAAAATATGATGTCAGAATCGATTTGACAGGGCTGGATCCGGAGGGAAAGCTGAACAAGCAGATTATGACAAGCGAAACCGGATTGGGCGATGTGGAAGCGTACAATATTTATAATGTGGAGGTGGACGATCCGGCGGCCAAAAACGGGAAACATCAAAGCAGTGGTGAGATTATCATGCTTTATGGAAGGGAGAATGAGCAGAAGCTGTTTGCTGATGCGGATTATAAAGGAGGGGACTACTATAACAATACTTTTTCCAATGGCAAAGTGCATTTGCTGCTGCCGCTGAAGGGGGATATTGTCCTGGATTATAAAGTAGTCCCCCAAGGGCTGAAAAAACCGGATGAGGGAGAATGCCTGTCCCGCCCGGAGGCTACTTATGATTATAAGCAGCAGAGCTTTACTTACCGCGCGGATTTGGATGATAATCAGCTATACGATAAAATGAAGGGCTGCTTTACACAGGAAAGTTATCGGGAGGGCATACGGACAAAAGTACATTTTGATCTGCGGATACCGGATGGCGGACGGAGCAGCCTGGATTGGCATCAGGATGTAAAAGGAATTCAGAATGGGGAACCGAAAACGATTATGCTGGACGCCCGATTTACCTATCTGGTAAAAAACAGCCTGGGAGTGGAAGGAGAGGAACAGATTACCATTGCCAGCAGGAAAAAAGATTTTATGAAGGAAATCGAGAAGGAATATTATGAATTCGACAGGGGGACAAATACCGTTTATATTCCTCCGATTACGATTTATTGGGGATGCTTTGCCGGGGATGTGCTGATTACGATGGCCGATGGCAGCCGGAAGGCGGCGTGTGATATCGGACCGGGGGATCTGGTGCTTGGATACGGGAATCAGAAACTGACAGTGGAGGAAGTGGTGAAGGGCGAGGATAAAACTATTTTTTCCATCGAAACAAGAGAACACGGAGCGATCCGCGTATCCGGCGGACATCCGATGATGTGCGAAGGCGCGCTGAAACGGGCGGCGGCAATCATGCCCGGGGATATGCTGGATCTTGCGGACGGCGGTACCGCAGAGGTAATGAAAGCAGAAGAGGCGGAATACGGCGGCACCGTATATAATTTTACTTTTGCCGGAGAGGAGGAAGGCGTCTGGCTGATTGCCAACGGTTTTTATTCCGGCGATCTGCGGATGCAGAATAAGAAAAAAGAACAGAAAAAGACGTGCCTGACGCAGGAGGAGAAGGAGTTTGTGGAGGAGATGAAAGCGCTTTATAGGACGATGGAGGAAGAAACTTCCTTCTGATTTCTTATAAGGGAAAATGCCAGAGCATATAGGCCGGTTCCTATACGCTCTGGCATTGTGCTGCAAGATTGGGCTGCCCGCTGGCTTGCCCGGACATTCTATTCTGTCGGATATCCGCTTACTTTCCTTCCCCGCCCGGGCCGTCTTTGCGGGGAACTTCGTCGGGGATAATATCTTTAGCGTCATTTTTTGAATCGGCTGGTTTTTGGCCGCCCGGAGTCGTATGGATCTCCTCGGGCAGTTTGACTGAATTTTTCTCTTTTTCTATATTCTTGTCCGTATTATGATTCATAATCTTTTCTTCCTTTCTTTGTTTTTTCCTATTATCTTGAGTATACTTTTTCAAAAGTATAAAAATTAGTTTATGCAAATAGAGGAAATGTATGCGTGAAGATCAGGAAGCAAGAGGAAAAACGTCAGGCGGAAGAGTCTGTCCAAATGTTTTTAAAGCGGCTTGTGCAACGTTTTGTTGATCTTTGAAGAAATGTTACGTATAATGAAAGAAAAGAATGCTCGAGGGAGAGTTTTTTGCATGCGTTCATCGAAAAGCGTACATTTATTCAGATGTATCATAACGACGATATTTATAGCGCTGGCATTTTTGTTCGATCCAAATGCCGTTTATGCGGCTGCCCGGGCCGGAGGGGAAGAGGCAGAGGCATTGGAGGCAGGAAAGGCATCGATGCAGAGAATGCGTTCCGATGCGGAGGAAGCGGAAAAATACAGCGAATACAAGCAGCGTTTTGACAGGATCGAATACCAGGACGATATTGAAAGCTGCGGTTTCCGCGTGATAGAAGACCAGATATTTCCTATTGAAATGGGGGGCTATGGCGACGCTTTTTTTGTTCCTGCCATGGACGAAAGCTATGACCGGCTGCTTTTGTTTTTTGTAGCCGCAGATGGGGAGATCCTTTATAAGACGGATCAGCTGGAAACAAACGGACGGAACAGGGGGCGGATGGAGCAGCCCAACAGGGGGATTTCCGCAGTTTCTTTCCAGGATGTGAATGGGGACGGCCGGATGGATATTGTGCTGATCACATCCTGCATCAATGAGGGAGGAAGCTATGCCGGGAAAACGTATAAGGTGGGAGACGTTCTTTTCCAGAATGAGGAAGGCACAAAGTTCTACAGGGATTACCGGATTTCGGATAAGATTAACCGTTTCAGCATGAATAAAAGCATAGACTTGATCGTTTCTTTTGTAAGGGACGGTAATTCCACGGAGTTCTTATATACGGCCGCAACGCTGGACGAGCTGCAAGGAGCCGGGCTGCGGATTATTTCGGAACAATGCTATTTCAGGAATTTTGAAAAGCTGGGAAGGCTGCAGGTGGTGCCGGGAGTTTACAGCATAGCGGATTACGGCGTTTTCATGATTTATCTCGTAAACGAACAGGGTTATATCGTGTCTAGCCTGCAGCCCATGGGGGAATACGACAATCTTTATGCGCTGAAGGGGATAAGCTGCAGGGATATCGACGGGGACGGATTGAAAGATATTGTGGTGCTGGCGAGATACAGCTATGAAGGAAGCGGCCATGAGCTGATCGTAAAAAGCGATTATGCCGTTTATTACCAAAGAACCGGAGGGTTTTCGGCAGATACGGAAATGAAAGGCAGTTACCGCTGCGGCGATGAAGATACGATGGAGGAAGTCGTGGAAAAGGCGCGGGCATACTGGGGGTGGAAATCAGAAAAATGATAAAAATACTTATTGTCGACGATGAAAAACCGATTTGCGATTTGATTGACTTGAACCTTTCTTCCGCGGGGTACCATTGTGTTTCCGTGCAGGACGGATTGAAGGCGATCAATAAGATCGAAGAAGAGGATTTCGATCTTATTCTTTTAGATATCATGCTTCCGGGGGCGGATGGCTATGATATCATGGAATACATAAGGCCGCTTAAGATTCCTGTTATTTTTATAACGGCAAAGCATGAGGTGAAGGACAGAGTAAAAGGATTGAAGCTGGGGGCGGACGATTATCTGGTAAAACCTTTCGACGTGGTGGAACTGGTTGCCAGAGTGGAGGCCGTGCTGCGCAGATATAATAAAACGGAGCAGATCCTGACGGCCGGGGACGTGGTCGTGGATGTGGAGGCCCGCAGGGTGACGAAGGGCGGAAAGCCTGTTGTCTTAACGAATAAGGAATTCGGGCTGTTGCTTTTATTCATACAAAACAAGAACGTTGCCCTGTTCAGGGAAAACTTATATGAAAAGGTCTGGGAAGGCGAGTACCTGGCGGACAGCCGGACGCTGGACCTTCATGTGCAGCGCCTCAGGAAGAAACTGGGGTGGGAACATAATCTGGTAGCGGTATATAAAGTAGGATACCGTTTAGAGGTGCAGTAATGAAGTTTTCGTTAAAACTGCTGCTGTGGACCATTATTGTCTTAGCGATTGCATTGGGATTCAGCGGATTTTATTTTGTGAATTATGTATTTGAAACTTCCCTTGAAAGGGAGGTGAGCCAGGCGCTGGATGATAACAGCATCCTGAGTTTTGCCTTTGAGACGGCTGCCCTTAATGTGCCGGCAAAGTATGATATTTTACAGGATAATACCATAGAGGAGATCGCCTCTAACTTGGAAAAGGGAGGAAACAGCACGAGCCGCCTGCTGCGGATCTCTGATGAGCAGAAGAATGTCCTGTATGCGAGCGACGGCTTTGATGCGGACGGCATTCTGCTCGAACAGACGAATGAAAATACGAAGACTTACCGGATCATCGAGATGGCAGGGGGATATTATGTGCAGACCGGAGTGGTGCTGAATACGCTGGACAGGCTTCTGTATCTGGAGACGATGCGGGATATTTCGGATGTGTTCAGGGAACGGGAACTGGGTTTTTCCGTCTACCGCAGGGTGACGGTTGCGATGCTGGTCGTGGGTACGGCGATTATGCATCTGATTTCCTCCTGGCTGACAAAGCCGATCCGTCTGCTGACGAAGGCGACGAAAAGGATGGCCGCCGGGGATTATTACTATCGTGCGAAGCAGATAAGCGGCGATGAGCTTGGGCAGCTGACGAAGGATTTTAATTATATGGCGAATGCCCTGGAGGAGAATATTGCCAGGCTGGAGGAAGAGATTCAGGACAGGGAAAATTTTGTGGCAGCTTTTGCCCACGAATTGAAGACTCCCCTGACAGCGATCATAGGTTATGCGGATATGCTGCGTTCCCATAAGCTGGATGAGGAAAAGAGCTTTATGTCCGCCAATTATATTTATACGGAAGGAAAGCGGCTGGAAACAATGGCATTTCGGCTGTTGGATATTATTGTTACGAAAAGGGACGAGGGGAAGTTCCAGAAAGTATCCGCAGAGTCCATATTCCGGTATTTGCAGGATATGTTTCAGGGCAGCGGGCAGCAGCTGGTGTATCAATATGAACAGGGAATGGTATGGGCGGAGACGGATCTGATAAAAACCGTTTTGATCAACCTGATAGATAATGCCTGCAAAGCTTCGGAACCGGAAGGGCTGGTAGAGATTGGAGGACATCGGACGGAGAAAGGGTATGAATTCGTGATCAGGGACTATGGGGTCGGAATTCCCGGGGAAGAACAAAAGAATGTGGTAAAGGCGTTCTATATGGTGGATAAATCCCGTGCAAGGAGCAAAAACGGGGCAGGATTGGGCCTTGCCCTTTGCGCCGAGATTTTGAGGCTGCATAACAGCGAATTGGGGATAGAGAGCGAACTTGGCAAAGGAACGCGTGTCAGCTTTATGCTGCCGGATCTGGAGAGAGGAGGGGCGTATGAAGCGAATGAAGGATAAACTGTCCGGCTGGATCGACAGGGCGGCGGGCAAGGACAGGGTCGCTGTTTTCTTTTTTATCTTAGCCGTTTTAGTTATCGCCGCATCCGTCTGGGGGCCGGAAGCTCTGGCAGGATATAAGGATAAAGAAATATTGAACGAGACGCATTGGAAAGAAATAGAAGAGGCGGGAGAGGGATACCGGTATTCGTTAAGCGGCAACGAGAAATTATATATTCTTTCCCAGTGCCTCAACAGCCAGACGCTGCCGGAAAGCGAGCAAAATGCCTGGACGAGGAGCGGGACATCGGAGGCCGGATACCAGGGGCTGGAAGGAACTTATGCATTCGTCGTCAATCACAAAGGGCCTTCGGGGGAAGAAATTACGGATGAGGAAATATACGGAACATGCAACAGCAGCCTGGAAACGCTGGCAGATCTCGGAATCCTTCCGGAGGGCGTGAAGAAAATAGAAAAAGAATATTATGATGCGGTGCTGTATTCGGCGATCGATGTGCTGGAGCCGAGAAATAATGTAGCGGTGTGGAAACTGAGCTTGTCGAACAGCCAAAAAAATGCCAATAAGGATAACCGCTTGATCGATGCTTATATCGATGCCGACAGCGGTAAAATATATGAGTTTTATGTAAGGACTCCCCTTGCGTGGGAAGAGATCGATCCGGACGGGATCATGGAAAAATGGAGCAGCTATATGGGAATAAGCGCGCCGGCTCCTTATGAATCGGCAAATCCCCTGCTGGAGACGACGCCTTATTTCAAAAAGTATGTTTTTCCTGGCGGCGGCGGAGACAATACGGTGGTGACGATCGGGTTTTATGAAGGGATTAACGAATTATTTTTAAAAATTTCAAAATGATGCAAGTATGATACAATTATGATGATATTTTGATGCAGCCCTTGTGTAATCTATTTATTGACAATAGTCAAAAGCGGATGATACAAGGGTGTTTTTTCTTAGAAAATGCGGAACGCCCTTTTCGGGAGGAAGGGAGCATCAGAATATGTACAAAAGAATATCATATGAACAGATGAAGAGGCGGGAAGCGCGCAGAAAGAAGAGGGTGCGGATCGTCTGCGCGCTGCTGGCGGCGGCGGCAGCGGCCGGAACGTCGATGGTCTTGGCGGTAAATACTTTGGCGGCTCCTGAAAACCCGGAAGCGGAAATGGAAGAAAACTGGAAAGCGGAATTAAAAAGAGCGGCGGAGACCATATCCGGCAATGTGGCCGTCCCCGAAGCGATAGAAAAGGAACCGGGCATACCGCTCGTGGTGATTGACCCCGGTCATGGAGGGGAAGACGAAGGATGTGAAAACGATGGCATACAGGAGAAAGATATCAATCTGGCGATTGCGGGAATGGTAAGGGACCAGTTGGCAGGAATGGGATACCAGGTGGTTATGGCGAGGGAGGCGGATGCATATATGGCGAAGGAAGAGCGGGTGAAAAATGCGAATGCCTGGGGGGCGGATATTTATGTGAGCATCCATCAGAATACGTTTGAAGACGGAAGCGTGGAGGGAATCGAAACGTGGTATGACGGAAGGGCCGGGGCGGACAGCGAAAGGCTGGCCCGCCTGGTTCACCAGGAGACATTAAAAAGTACGGGCGCAGCCGCAAGGGAGCTGCGTGGGGATTCCGAGTTCCATGTGACAGGAGAAACATCTATGCCGTCTTGTCTGATCGAGACCGGCTTTTTATCCAATGAAGGGGAGCGGGAAAAGCTGGCCGCGCCGGAATACCAGCGGCAGATTGCGGATGGCATTGCGAGCGGCATCGATCTCTATTTCCACCCCAAAACTATGTATCTTACTTTTGACGACGGGCCATATGTGGAAAATACGGACAGAGTTTTGGAGGTATTAAAAGAGAGAAATATAAAGGCTACTTTTTTTCTGGTGGGGGAAAATGTGGAAAGGAATCCCAATATGGCGAGAAGAATTGCAGAGGAAGGGCATACGATAGGAATTCACTGTTACAGCCATGATTATAAGAAGATTTATGAGAGCGTGGACAGTTATGTCCAGGATTTTGAAAAGGCTTATGAAGTAATAAAAGAAGCAACAGGGGTGGAGGCGAAGTTTTTCCGTTTTCCGGGAGGAAGCGTGAATGCATATAATAAGCATGTGTGCAAGGACATTGCGGAAAAGATGACGGAGATGGGGTTTGTTTATTATGATTGGAATGCCAGCCTGGAGGACGCGGTTCAGAACCCGGATCCGAAACAGCTGATTGCCAATGCGAAGGAATCTGCTCTTGGCAGACAGAGTGTGGTGATGCTGGCCCACGATGTAGTTTACGCCACGGGAATATGCCTGGACGAACTGCTGGATGAATTGCCGGAATATGAAATAAAGCCATTGGACGAAAATGCGGAACCAGTGCATTTTCATATGGATTGAACGGCAGGAGGGAATGTTGGCAAAAAGGAAGGACCAGGGAGGCAACGGAAAGGGGTGGTGCGGGAGGTCGGCTGCTCAACGCTGTCGCTCAACCAATGGGCAGCCTCCTGCCCGATAAATACATAGAAACTTATTCTTCCCGGCGTATGACTCCGCAGCCGATTTTTTCGCCGGAGTCGCCGGCGGGCTGGGTGGTGAAATCATCCCTCCGGGAGTGGATGATGACGGATTTCCCAATGATATCTTCGATGGTAAACCGTTTGTCATAAAAAGCCGTCCAAGCGTAGCCTTGGTTTCCAAGCAAGGGGATCAGGTCGCCGGCGTGTTCCGGGTGGAAGGCATTGGAAGGATTGAAATGGCCGCCGGTTTTTTCGAAGGAGCCGGAGCAGTCTCCGTTTTGATGGATATGCATAGCGTAGAAATTGGAAGAATCCTGCGTGGAAATATTGGGAAGGCCGAATATTTCCGCTTCTACGAGAACTCCTTCGTAGGGCGTGCGGTAGAACTTGACGAGTCCGCTTAGTTCGGAATAGGCGCCTTTGCCTGTGACCCATGCCATAGCGGCCGGGCAGTTTTTGTCTAATATGCGCACAAAGGTCAGTCGTGGAGTAAATTGATACATAGTCGCTATCCTTTATATGGCACTGCTTTTTATTAATATATGCAGGAGGGGAGTTTGTGGGAAAGGAAGCGACGGCTGCCGGAAATCAACCGGATATGGAAGGAAGGTTATTCAAGTTGTTGTTTTCCCTGCCGTCGGGCAGGGATTTTAAATATTCCGTATCCTTGCGGTGGGCGATGCCGACTCCTTTGATTTCTCCTTCTTTTGCCAAATCAACCCCTTCCTGTTTGGAAACGGTGGAACCATCCGAGAGCTGATAGCCGGTGACACGGCCGCTGCTTTTTACCAAGCCGACGATTTCTTTGGCATTACTTTTGGGCGTTGGAATATCGTCAAGGGTATTCCTGGCCAGCGCATCGTTGAGAGAATCTTTATCGATATTTTTCATATTGCATTGTCTCCTTTTTTGGTATAATATTGGTTAGAGTTTTATTGTGGATTGTTCATATAGTTTGTGCAAATGGAGAAAATATATGCGCAGAGGCACCGGAGAGATAGCAAGCTCCGCCGGAAGCGTATTATCAGGGAGGAGATTCGATGAACAGGATTCCAAAGCTGGAACGGGGGCTTATAATTTATGAAACGAGAAGATTGATCGGAGCGGTGGCAGGAACGGCTCTTTATGCCGTGGGAATGAATTTGTTTGTGGTTCCCCACGGACTGTATACCGGCGGAATGATGGGGATTTGCCAGGTCATCCGTACCTTGTTGATTCGGTATGCGGGGCTTCCCCTGGAGAATTTTGATATTGCGGGGCTGATTTATTATGTGTTCAATATTCCGCTTTTTATTATAGCGATGAAAAAATTGGGAAGGATATTTTTTACAAAAACATTGGTGTGCGTGACGGCAATGTCCTTCTTTCTGTTTGTCGTGACGGTTCCTAAGGCGCCGGTGATGGAGGATCTGCTGGCATCGTGCCTGATCGGCGGTATTTTATGCGGATCCGGGATTGGCATTTCTTTGAAAATGGGAAGCTCTGACGGCGGCACGGATGTGCTGGGCATATTGTTGATCCGTTGGAAAAAGGATTTCAGCGTGGGGAAGGTAAATTTGATCGTAAATATTGCTTTATATTCCGTATGCCTGTTCCTGTTCGATGTGCAGACAGTGATTTATTCCCTGATCTATGCGTCGGTCAGCGCTTTTGCGGTGGACAAGGTGCACTCCCAGAACATTAGCGTAGAGGTAAATATTATTACAAAGAACGCTTGTGCGGAGATGGAGCAGGAGATTTTCCAGAAGCTGGAACGGGGGATCACCACATGGAAGGCTCTTGGCGCTTATACCGATGAGAATACGGAAGTGCTTTATACGGTAGTGTCCAAGTATGAGGTGGGCAGATTGAAGCATATTATCAGGAAGTATGATCCGAGGGCTTTTATTGTCGTGAATGAGGGCGTGAATGTGGACGGGCATTTTTTAAAGAAGCTGTAAAGAATGGGGAATGATTGGAGGTGCATGGGGTGAATCTGAACCAAATGGTATTGCATAACTTCAGGTGTTTTGAAAGGTTAGAAGTGGAGTTCCACGATCGGCTGACAGTAATTGTCGGGGCAAATGGAAGCGGCAAGACAACTATTTTGGAAGCGGCGGCTGTTGCCGCAGGGACTTTATTGTATTCATTCGACGGGATTAAATCGAGAACGATAGATAAAAGCGATGCGCATAATAAATATTATTCTATGGGAAGCGTGATCGATGTACAGCCGCAATATCCGGTAGAGGTGTCTGCATATGGAAAAACGGATGGAAAAATGGTTTCATGGATGCGGGCGTTAAACGGCGAAAACGGAAGAACAATGGTAGCGGATGCAAAAGAAATGACTGCGATTTCTGAGGGATATCGGCAAAGATTAATGAAAGGGGACGCATCCCTTATTCTTCCTGTGATAGCTTATTACGGAACCGGCCGCATGTGGGATTACCATCGGGAAAAGAAGAATGATACTTTTAAGAAAAATACGAGAACGAATGGGTACATTGATTGTTTAGACGGAACGGCAAACGTAAAGCTAATGATGAATTGGTTTAGAAAAATGGCGAGACGTGATCTGGAGGAGAAAAATCCCAGCTTTGAATTTTCTGCTGTTAGAGGTGCCATGGAACGTTGTTTCGCGCTTATGACAGGAATTACGGATGTAAAAGTGAAGTTGGATTTGGATACATCTGAAATTGATATTATTTATCAGGATGAAAAGGAAGGCAAGGTAAAAATTCCGCTGAATCAGCTAAGCGATGGATATAAAGGAACGATCAGCCTCATTGCAGATATTGCTTATCGAATGGCTGTCCTGAATCCGCAGCTGTCGGAGCGCGTATTATTGGAGACGGATGGAATTGTTTTGCTTGATGAGGTGGATTTGCATTTGCATCCGGCTTGGCAGCAGCGTGTCATTAATGACTTAACAAGTATTTTTCCTAAAGTGCAGTTTATTGTCACTACGCATGCGCCGGCGGTTATCCATTCGGTTAAGAGCGAGAATTTGATGATTCTAAAAGATTCCCAGCTTATAAGCGCAGGCAGTCAGGTCTATGGGAAGGAGGTCAATGCTGTTTTAAATGAAATAATGGGAGTGACGGAGCGGCCGCCGGAGGTTTCAAAACTTTTTGAGAATTTTTATGTCCAGCTTGCAGAAAAAAAATTTGAACTGGCAGAACATATATTGGATCAAATTGATAAATTGCGGGATTACCATGATCCAGAGGTGGCCGGATGCCGTGTGAAATTAAAATTGGAGCGTATACGCGGAGGACAAAAATGATAGCAATTCAAAAGGGAAGTGAGCCGGAGGGACTGGCACAACTGCGCCAGAAGGCAATAGATGAGGAACTTTCGCCCAAAGAATCGTATGCTTTATTAAAAAATCCGTTAAAGGGGCAAGTGAGAGATAGACTTGTAGAAGAACAGGGGCAGATATGTGCATATTGCATGTGCCGAATTCCGCGTCAGGATGTGAATCCTGTAATAACGCCGATCATTATGGAACATATGGTGCCGCGCAGCCCTGATAATGGGAGAAATATGGGGCAAGGGCTGGATTATTATAATCTTGTCGCTGTATGCCATGGCAATAGAGGCCCGCATGGAAGCCGGACAATATCGGAGTTGACATGCGATGGGCATAAAGGAAATGATGAGTTTAAAAAAGTAAATCCGTGCAGACCGGAAACTTTAAGCTCGATTACATATACTTTAGATGGGAAAATTGATGCTATGGATCCAGATGTCCAGTTTGATTTAATACATACCTTGAATTTGAATTGTGCTTCGTCGCCATTAATAGCGGAACGAAAAGCAGCGTTAGAGAGTTTGATCAATGAGATGGATTTGGTATCGGATGAGGATTTATCTGCCTATTGTTCGGATATTTTAAAAAGTTTTCAAGCAGAAACAAATCCTAAAACCCCTTATGCGGGAATTTTGATCTGGTATTTGCAATCGATGGTTTCAGCAATGGACTGCAGTGACTGATATAGCGGGACAAGTGGAACGGAATATATTCCATACCACTTGTCCTTTTGCATTTTCTTAATGAAACATCGAATTCGTCTCATAAGCCGGTTCGCTTGTCAGGTGCATGCCAAGCCGCCGGAACGTTTTTTCATCCACGGAGGAAAGAATGACCGTGGAATGCACTTCGCAGCCTTTGAGCTTCGGGAGCTGGCACAGCGCCAGTTTGGCGGCATCGTCGGTTGCCGCGCTGATGGAGAGGGCGATCAGTATTTCATCCGTGTGGAGCCTCGGGTTGCGGCTGCCAAGATAGCTGGTTTTTAATGCCTGTATAGGTTCGATAGCCGCCCTCGATACGAGATGCAGGTCATGATCGATGCCTCCTAACATTTTCAAGGCGTTGAGCAGAACGGCTGCAGAGGCTCCGAGAAGGTCGGAAGTTCTTCCGGTGACGATCTGTCCGTTTGGCAGCTGGATCGCCGCCGCCGGATGCTTCGTATTTTCCTGGCGCATCATGGCCGCTGGTATGACCTTGCGGTCTTCGCTGGTAATGGAGGTTTGCTGCATCAAAAGCTCCAGTTTATATACGGCCTCCTTAGCGCCAATGACATCTTTTTTCTGGTCATACAGCGCCTGGTAATACCGGCGGATAATTTCCTGTTTGGACGCTTCCCGGCATATCTCATCGTCAATAATACATTTGCCCGCCATATTCACGCCCATATCCGTAGGGGATTTATAAGGGCTGTTTCCCAGAATCTGCTCAAACATGGCGTTCAGGACGGGGAATATTTCGATATCCCGGTTATAGTTTACGGCGGTTTCCCCATAGGCTTCCAGATGGAAAGGATCGATCATATTGACATCGTTCAGGTCGGCGGTGGCCGCTTCATAGGCGATGTTGACCGGATGGCGCAATGGCAGGTTCCAGACCGGGAAAGTCTCGAACTTGGCGTAACCCGCCGTGATGCCCCGCTTATGCTCATGGTACAGCTGGGAAAGGCAGGTCGCCATCTTTCCGCTTCCCGGGCCGGGGGCTGTGATGACAACCAACGGTTTGCTTGTCTCAATATAGTCATTTTTTCCATAGCCTTCGTCGCTGACAATATGGGCGATATTGCTTGGATAGCCTTCGATAATATAATGCAGATAAGACCGGATGCCGAGAAGCGACAGACGCTTGCGGAAATGGTCGGCGGCAGACTGGCCGGAGTACTGGGTGATCACGACGCTTCCCACATATAAATCCATGGAGCGGAATGCGTCGATCAGGCGCAGGACGTCCATGTCGTAGGTAATGCCGAGATCGCCCCGTATTTTATTTTTTTCAATCGCATCGGCGCTGATGGCGATAATGATCTCCGCCTGTTCCTTGAGCTGGAGGAGCATTTTCAGTTTGCTGTCCGGCTGGAAACCGGGAAGAACGCGGGAAGCATGGTAATCGTCAAACAGTTTTCCGCCGAATTCCAAATATAATTTATTCCCGAATTGGGCAATTCTCTTTTTGATATGTTCCGATTGTAATTTTAAATAAGTATCGTTATCAAATCCTAAATTCATATGATGTCAGTCCTCGTGTTTCTTTTTGGCCGCCGCAATAAAGCCTCTGAATAAGGGATGCGGGCGGTTGGGCCTTGATTTCAGCTCCGGGTGCGCCTGGGTTGCAATGAAAAAGGGATGATCCGGTATTTCGCATATTTCGACGATGCGCCCGTCGGGGGAAAGGCCGGATAGCTTCATGCCGTTTTCGATCAGCACCGCCCGGTAATCGTTGTTGACTTCATAACGGTGCCTGTGCCGTTCGCAGATCGTTTCTTCCCCGTATAAGGCATAGGCTTTGGATGTCTTGTCCAATACACAAGGGCAGGAGCCAAGGCGCAAAGTGCCTCCGATATCTTCCACGCCGTTCTGGTCCGGCATAAGGGCGATGACCGGATGGGTGGTATGGGGATTCAGTTCTACGCTGTGGGCATCGTGGTAGCCGATGACATTCCGGGCATACTCTACGATGGAAAGCTGCATACCGAGGCAGAGGCCGAGGAATGGGATGTTGTGTGTGCGCGCATAAGAGATTGCATGGATCTTGCCGTCTATGCCCCTGTCGCCGAAGCCGCCGGGGACGAGAATACCGTCCGCGCCGTGCAGGATTTCTTCCGCGTTATCTTCAGTGACGGTTTCCGAGTCCACCCACTGGATGTTGACGGTGACGCGGTTGGAAATGCCGCCGTGTTTCAGGGCTTCCACCACGCTGATGTAAGCATCATGCAGCTGGATATATTTTCCTACGAGGGCAACCGTGACTTCCCCGGCGGGGGAGCGCAAGGCTTCTACCATGGAAATCCAGTCCGTAAGATCCGGTTCCGGACAGGGAAGATGAAGGCATTCGCAGGCGACATGGGCCAGACGCTCTTTCTCCATGGCCAGCGGAGCTTCGTAAAGGTATTCTACATCCAGGTTCTGCAATACGTGGTCGCTGGGCACATTGCAGAACAACGCGATTTTATCTTTAATTCCCTGATCCAGAGGGTGTTCGCTCCGGCAGACAATAATATCGGGGCGGATGCCCATGCCCTGCAGTTCCTTGACGCTGGCCTGGGTGGGTTTGGTTTTCATTTCCTGGGAAGCCCTCAGGTAAGGGATCAGGGTGACATGGATTAAAATGACATTTTCCCGTCCGGCTTCATGCTGGAACTGACGGATGGATTCCAGGAAAGGCTGGCTTTCGATATCTCCTACCGTGCCGCCGACTTCAATAATGGCGATCCGCATGTCGGGGTCGGTATAATTCCGGTAGAACCGGCTTTTAATTTCATTTGTTATATGGGGGATTACCTGGACCGTGCCGCCGCCGTAGTCTCCCCGGCGTTCTTTTTGCAGGACGGACCAATATATTTTACCGGTGGTGACATTGGAATTGATTCCAAGGTTTTCATCAATAAACCGTTCGTAATGCCCGAGATCCAGATCTGTCTCCGTCCCGTCGTCGGTGACAAACACTTCGCCGTGCTGTATCGGATTCATCGTTCCGGGATCGATATTGATATATGGATCGAATTTCTGCATAGTTACTTTATAACCCCGGGCTTTTAATAACCTTCCAAGAGATGCGGCGGTAATTCCTTTTCCGAGACCGGAAACGACCCCGCCTGTTACAAATACATATTTTACCGGCATTTTTCTCCTCCCCGTCCAGATGCTGAAAAATAAAATAACTTATGTATTATACAATGAATAAGGCACAAAAATCCAGAGTTTCTATGAAAAAAATTTAGAAATCTTTTATACATGGTAAAATATTTTCATAAATATCTTATTGATTTATCAAAATTCAATCCCTATAATGGAATAAGCGGCTGAACCGCCGGAAAAATAAGAAAAATAAAGATACGTAGGAGTCATTATGGATAATAACAATTTAAACCAATACGATGGGGGCGGTTATAATAACGGTAATCGTGGAGGGAATCAAAATAATAACGGGAATAAGGGACCGGGCGGCAACGGGGAGAATCCGAAGAAACAGAGTATTCTGCTGTTGCTGATTGCCTCCCTGATCACGCTTTTCTGCATGAGTTATTTTATGAAAGCTATGACAGGCAATACGGAGAGGGAGATTACCTATAACGAATTTATCGAGATGGTGGAAAACGGCGAAGTAGACAGCGTGCAGATTGAGTCGGACCGTATTTCGATCAAGCCGAAAAAGCAGGAAAGCGCCCATGGCTTGTATGGGTATGGCGTGACGGTTACGTATTATACGGGGAAGATTCAGGACGAAAGCCTGACCCAGCGCCTGTTGGAAAATGATGTGGATGTCAAAGGAGTGGTTCCTGACAGTTCGGGAATGATTCTTTCGATTATTCTGACTTATATCGCGCCGATGCTTCTCTTATGGCTTATTTTAAGCCTTTTGTTCCGCCGGATGGCAAAGAGCGGCGGCGGAGTCATGGGTATCGGGAAGAGCAATGCGAAGGTATATGTGGAGAAAGAGACGGGGGTAAGTTTTAAAGATGTGGCAGGGGAAGACGAAGCGAAGGAATCCCTGCAGGAAGTGGTTGATTTCCTCCATAATCCGGGGAGATATGCAAAAATCGGCGCAAAACTGCCCAAAGGCGCATTACTGGTAGGCCCTCCCGGAACAGGAAAGACTTTGCTGGCAAAGGCGGTGGCAGGAGAGGCGCATGTGCCGTTTTTCTCGCTGACCGGTTCGGATTTTATCGAAATGTATGTGGGCGTCGGCGCTTCCAGGGTAAGGGATTTATTTAAAGAAGCTACGAAAAATGCGCCCTGTATCGTATTTATCGATGAGATCGACGCCATCGGGCGGAGCCGCGACAGCAAGTACGGGGGAGGAAACGAGGAGAGGGAACAGACGTTAAACCAGCTTCTTTCCGAAATGGATGGTTTCGATACTTCTAAGGGAGTGCTGATCCTTGGCGCGACGAACCGCCCGGAAATTCTGGATAAGGCGCTTTTGCGCCCGGGGCGTTTTGACCGGAGGATCATCGTGGATAAGCCGGATTTGAAGGGGCGTTCGGAGATACTGAAAGTGCATGCAAAAGATGTGCTGATGGATGAAAGCGTGGATCTGGATGCGATAGCGCTGGCGACCAGCGGGGCGGTTGGTTCGGATCTTGCCAACATGATCAATGAAGCGGCGATTAATGCGGTGCAGAAGGGAAGAAATTATGTCTGCCAGCAGGATCTGTTTGAAGCGGTGGAACAGGTATTGGTGGGCAAGGAAAAGAAAGACCGGATCATGAGCAAGGAAGAGCGGAAGATCGTATCCTACCATGAAGTGGGCCACGCCCTGCTCAGCGCTTTGCAGAAGAACTCCGAACCGGTGCAGAAGATCACGATCGTTCCGAGGACGATGGGGGCTTTGGGTTATGTGATGCAGGTGCCGGAGGAAGAAAAGTATTTGAATACAAAGGCAGAACTCCACGATATGCTGGTAGGCTATCTGGGAGGCCGGGCGGCGGAAGAGATTGTTTTCGATACGGTAACGACCGGCGCGGCCAATGATATTGAGAAGGCTACGAATATTGCGAAAAATATGGTGACTCGTTTCGGCATGAGCGACAGGTTCGGCCTGATGGGACTGGCTACGATAGAGAATGAGTATCTGGGCGGAGGCTCCAGGCTGAACTGCAGCGATGTGACGGCGGCGGATGTAGATACGGAGGTCATGAACCTTCTGAAAGGATGTTATGAAGAGGCAAAACAGCTTTTGTCCGAGAACAGGGAGTTGATGGATAAGCTGGCGGCTCATCTGATTGAGAAGGAAACGATCACCGGAAAGGAATTCATGAAAATATTCCGTGAGGAGAAAGGAATTCCGGAACCGGAGGAGGATGACAAGGAAGAAAAAAAAATAGAAGGAAAAACGGATGCTGCGCTTATTGGCAGAAAAGGCGAGGATGTGCCGGAGAGTAAAGAAGACGCTGCTGCGGGCGGCGGAGAGAAAGAAAGCATGGAAGCCGGCGGAGAAAAAGATGCCGGAGCGGAGGAAGAGACGCAAAGCCGCGCGGAATCCGGGGACGGAATAGGCGAGGACCGGCCGGAGGGCAAGAACGGCAACGCGGAGCCTGAAGAGGGAAAAGACGGCAGGGCATCCGATGGGGATTGCGGCGTAATGGGACGTTTTTCCAACACATCAGGACGCTTTTGAGTATAACGGAGCAGAGCGGATATGTTTGACTTTAGCGAGGAATTGAAAAAACTGCCGGCAAAGCCGGGCGTGTATATTATGCATGACGGAAACGATACGATTATTTATGTCGGCAAGGCGGTTAATCTGCATAACCGCGTCAGATCCTATTTTCGGAAAAATATCGGAAGAGGGCCCCAGATCGATAAGATGGTCACGCAGATCGCCCGGTTTGAATATATCATTACGGATTCTGAACTGGAGGCTCTCGTTCTGGAAAATAACCTGATCAAGGAGTACAGTCCCCGGTATAATACAATGCTTAAGGATGATAAGACTTATCCTTATATTAAAGTGACGCTGGGTGATGCTTATCCGAGGGTGATGTTTTCCAGAGAGATGAAAAAAGACAAGTCGCGGTATTTCGGCCCGTTTACGAGCGCGGCGGCGGTGAAGGATACGATTGATTTGATCAATAAGCTTTATATGCTCAGGACATGCAACAGGAATCTCCCGAAGGAAGCCGGGAAGGACAGGCCCTGTTTGAACCATCATATCAAACAGTGCATGGCGCCTTGCCAGGGTTCCATTTCCCAAGAGGAATACAGGGAGGAGGTGGGGCATGCCCTGGATTTTTTGAACGGGAATTTCAGCCCTGTTTTAAAAGAGCTGGAAAGGAAAATGAAGGAAGCTTCCGAGAATATGGAGTTTGAAGAAGCGATCAAATACCGGGATCTGTTCAACAGCGTGAAGCAGGTGGCGCAGAAGCAGAAGATTACGGACAGCGATGGAGAGGACAAGGATATCATTGCTTTGGCGTTGGATGAGAACGATGCGGTGGTGCAGGTATTTTTTATCAGGGATGGGAAACTGATCGGCCGTGAGCATTTTTATATGACGCATGTGTCGGGAAATGAAAAAGCGCAGGTGCTTCTCGATTTTGTCAAACAATTTTATGCGGGAACTCCGTTTATTCCAAAGGAACTGATGATCCAGGAAGAGATCGAGGATATCGAGGTGCTGGAAAAATGGCTGTCGGCGAGGAAGGGGAGCCGGGTTTATATCCGTGTGCCGAAAAAAGGCTCCAAGGAAAAATTGGTGGAGCTGGCGGCGAAAAATGCGGCTCTCGTGCTGAGCCAGGATAAGGAGAAGATAAAAAGGGAAGAGGGGCGTACGATCGGCGCGGTAAAGGAAATCGCGGCTTTGATCGGCGTGGAAAGCATCAACCGGATGGAGGCATATGATATTTCCAATATCAGCGGATTCGCTAATGTAGGGTCTATGGTGGTCTATGAAAAGGGGAAGCCGAAGCGGAGCGATTATCGTAAGTTTAAAATAAAGACAGTGTCGGGACCGGATGATTATGCCTGCATGAAAGAAGTGCTGACAAGAAGGTTCGTGCATGGCATGGAAGAGCGGGAAGAAATGGCGCTGAAAGAAATGGAAAAGGAATTCGGAAGCTTTACGAAATTTCCGGATCTGATTTTGATGGACGGCGGAAAGGGGCAGGTCAATATCGCGCTGGAGGTTCTGCGCGAATTACAGATTCATATTCCCGTATGCGGCATGGTGAAGGACGATAACCACAGGACGAGGGGGCTTTATTACCAGAATCGGGAAATCCCTATTGACAGAGGTTCGGAAGGATTTAAACTGATTACAAGGGTTCAGGACGAGGCTCACCGTTTTGCTATAGAATACCACCGCTCCCTGCGGGGGAAGACGCAAGTGAAGTCCGTGCTGGACGATATACCAGGAGTCGGGCCGGCAAGAAGGAAGGCGCTGATGCGGCATTTTAAGTCGATCGAGGAAATGAAAGAGGCGAGTGTGGAAAAACTGATGGAAGTGCCGGAGATACCGGAGCATGTTGCGGAAGGGATTTATCAATTTTTCCATCCGGGCGACCCGAATTGATCCCCGCGAGCAAAGGGGTTGTTGACTTTTGCGATATCAAAACACGGAAATCAATTTTTGCAGGCGGCGGGCAGGGCAGGAAAGAAGAAGGGCGGCAGGAAAGCAGGGGGAGCAGATGGGGGATGGCTTCGCCGTGCCGGCTTCGGAAAATAGATTTTCTAAATATTCCGGCATCGTTGTACCAACCGGACGCAACCGTCCGCGATTCGCCATCCAGGCTCATGGCGGACTTTTGATGACATCCTTGTCATCAAATTGCTGCCTGTCAAAC
>JAETNQ010000027.1 GCA_021772075.1 Lachnospiraceae bacterium | reverse complement strand
TCACTGTACTTACATAGTCTAAAAGTGCTTTCATAAACAAATCCATCCTGTTTTCTTTGATTATACCAAAAAATGGATGAAGTGTTCATAATTTATTCATTCATGCGTTTGTCGTGACACCGCATGGAAATCAATTCGGAGAAGCGAAATTGATTTCCATGCGATTTCCACAAAACTATCCTTTTTCCGGACTTTATGGTAAAATATTGGAACAGGATTAAAATCAAACATAGGAGAAACAAAATAATGCCAGAAAAAATAAAATGGGGATTTATCGGATGCGGAAAAGTTGTTGAGAAAAAAAGCGGGGCTGCTTTCCGCAACGTACCCGACAGCTGTATACATGCAATTATGCGCAGAGATCCGGAAAAAGCCAAGCAATCCGCCCGGCAATTTTCCGCTCCTTGCTGGTTCGATCATATCGACGGTCTGCTCGCTTCCGGCGTGGACGCCGTCTATATCGCCACTCCTCCCGGACTGCATTATGAACAGGCATTGAAATGCTGTGATGCCGGCAAGCCCATCTATATCGAAAAGCCTTTTGCCCGGAATTATACGGAAGCAAAAGCTATCGTAGAGGCTTTTACCCAAAAAAACCTTCCTGTCTATGTCGGGCATTACCGCCGTGCCTTGCCGCGCTTCCAGAAAATCCGGCAGCTCCTGTCCCAAGGACGGATCGGCAGGGTCTGCGCCGTCGATTTTTATCTGAACCGGATTTTTTCCAAACGCGAAGCCGGGCATTCCTGGCTTTACCATCCCGCCTTATCCGGCGGAGGAAAATTTTTTGATATCGCTCCGCATACGGTCGATCTTATGATCTATTTATTCGGAGATATAAAAGAAATACATGGATTCGCCGTAAACAACGGAACGGACTGTCCCCTGGAAGACCATGTATCCTTCTCCTTCCTCACGGATCGGAATATCATCGGTTCCGCCATCTTCAACTGCATTTCTAACCGGAAAGACGACCGCATGGCCGTTACCGGAACAAAAGGAACTATGGAATTCAGCGTACACGGACGCTGTGATATCGTGATCAACGATTACGACTCCGGCGACACGGAAATTCTGGAAATCCCTGATCCCGAAACGGTAGAAGAACCAATGGTCCAAACGGTAGTTGATCATCTTCTCCAACGCGGCGCTTGTCCTTGCACCGGAGAAGACGCCCTTCCCGTTTATCGGGCCATCGATCATATTCTGGAAGGATTTTACCATGGCCGCCAGGACGACTTCTGGAACTACCCGGAAAGATGGGGCGGCGACACCTGACGGCAATCCTGCCGTTTCATCCATAAAACAAGGAGGCTTCCAACGTTCCAAGCCTCCTGTTCTTGTCTGCAAAACCAATACTCAATGCAAACCCATCTATTCCACGATTTCCAATAACTTCCCGGTAATATCCGCCATATTGGAAGATGCCTGTTTGGTATTATGGGAAATCTCCACGTTCCGTTCCACCACATCGGAAATGCGCCCGATCTGGCTGACCGCATTCGTTACAATTCCTACATTTCCTCTTACCATATCGGTAACTTTTTCCACGTCATTGCTTGCCATCTCCATATTCTTTACTACCACGCCGAAGGCTTCCGCCGTCCGGTCCGTAATTTCTTTTCCTTCCTCTACCGCATGAATAGAATTGGTAATCAGCTCATAAGTTTCTTTCGCCGCCTGCGCGCTCCTTGCCGCCAGTTCCCCTACCTGCGTTGCCACGACCGCAAAACCTTTTCCCATTTCTCCTGCCCTGGCAGCTTCAATCGATGCATTCAAAGAAAGCATATTGGTCTGTTGCGCAATGGAATTGATCTCGTCGATAATTTTCCCAATTTCTACCGACATATCGCTGATCCTTTGCATAGATCCTTTCAGCAATTCCATCTGGGACTGGGTATAAACGATCTTTTCCGTCGTTTCTTCGGTTTCTGTCACCACATTTCCAGAAACTTCCACGCTGTTGTTCAACTCCTGCGTCAACTGGCCCATAATCTGTTTCAGATCTTCCACTGCCCTTTCCTGCTCGCCGGTTCCATTATAAATATGATCCGCGCTTTCCAGAGTTTCTACCGATACACGGTTCAAATCCATGCAGGCATCTTTGACATTCTGAATCAGAATCTTGTTATTTTCCACATCCTCTTTCTGCTGCTCCAGCAGCTTTTCATTCTCTTCCATTTCTTGGCAGATGCTTTCCACCATTTTATTAATACTGCCGGAAAGCTGTATGAATTCCGGATTTCCCTTTACATCCACGCGGATTTCGAAATTTCCTCCCGCGATTCCTTTCATGGAATCTGTAATTTGATTGATTCCACGGACAATTTTATCATCTACCATACGGTCGATCATAAATAGCAGCAATCCAAAAATAACAGCCATACTAAATAATACTACAAGCGTCTGGTTATTCCTTTCCGCATAATATTCCCCTGCCGGCATAAAAGTACCGATAATCCAGCCTTCGCATTCCTCTGCCTGATAATAGCCTCTTGTTCCATCGATGACTGCCCTTCCTCTTCCAATAAGCTCTGCCGGAAATCCTGCATCCACAGCGGATGTTCCGATCAGCGTCTCATTTTTATGTGCCAGTATCTGCCCATTTTCTTTATCAATGGCATAAATATATCCTTTCTCGCCAAAATCGATATCTTTTAAGACCACATCTATTTCCGTACCGGAAAGCATATTTTCCAAGACTTCCGGGCGTACGCCCACCTGCACGAGCCCGGGAGCATCCTTTCTTGCCACTCCGATATACTGCATCACCACGCCCTCTGCCACATTTCTCTGAGGTTCCTGCACGATCTCAATCGAGGGATCATCCACGATTACCATAAATGCGTTTGACTGTTCGCCGCTCTTCATATCGAACCCAATGTAGGCATCTATCGTGCTTTCGGTTATAATCCCGTCTGCATCAATGACATGAAGCTCGTTTACCATCAGCCTGTCTTTGACTTCATTCAGTCTATCCTTGTCTTTCACTATAGACCGGTCTGCGGCAATCATATCCGCAAAGGCTCTTGTTTTCGCCAGATTATCCTGGCTCAGATTCTCCGTAAGGTTTTTAATGCTCTCTGCATTTCCCGCCAACTTTTCTTTTACGCTTTCCAGTTTCGCAGCACTTGATGCTGTATTGCTTCTCTGGCTTACGACTGTCTGAAGTATAAATACAGAGATGATCGTCACCAAAAAAGCTGCCAACATATACATCGAAAGACGTCTCGTAAAATTTTTTTTCATTATCCCATTTTCCTTTCCAGTCACTTGCGGCCCTTATCCATCTATTTTTCAAAACCCTCTGCTTTCTAAAATCCCCTCAGACCCGAGTTCTACTGCTCTTCCTCCATAACCACTGCAAAAAATTTAGCCATAAGCGGGATATATGTCGCCAAAAAAACAATGGCGGCGATATTTCCCGCCCGTTTCCTATTCCTCTCAGGTATCCGCATCCCGGCTAAAATCCCTATGGAAAAAAGACAAACCTTTATTATCGCCAAATCCTTCCAGCTGCTTTTTTCCAAATACTTATCCGCATAATCAAATAATTTCCCCATCGCCATCCCTCCTTTTTCCGCAAACCTTTTTTGCCTTTTACCGTCACCTTACTTTTCCCTTTTTTCTTCCCCTCTTATCTTCATACATTTTTGCATCCGCTTCCTTTAGCATTTCCGAATAATCCAGTTTTTGGCAACCCAAACTATAGCCAAAAGAAAAACTAAGCGGAATTCTTAAGCCGTCCTCCAAATATCCAAGGCAGTGTTTCCGAATAAAATCCAGCATTTGAAGCGCTTCCCTCAGTTCCCGTTCTTCTTCATATCCATAAAGGAACAATACAAATTCATCGCCTCCCTGCCTTGCAACAATGCTTTTATCCGCGCCGACCGAATGAATCATATCCGCAATTTTTTGCAGATAGACATCTCCCTTTTCGTGTCCATATGTATCGTTAATTTCTTTTAATCCGTCGGCATCTGCCACTACCATTGCACAATAACACAATTTCTCAGGCTCGTCAACCAGTTCTGCCAGCTGGGCTTCCAGCCCGCGCCGGTTATACAATCCCGTCAACGGATCCATATCTCTTTCCTCCTCTATTTTCTTACGTTTGGTAATTTCCTCGGTCACATCAATAGCAACACCGAATACCCCGTTTTCCTCCTCGATCTCTTCCAGCTTTACATATCTCATGCACTCTCCGTGAAAACTGTAAATTCCCTGTTCCTGCGGAACCGGATTGTTAAAAATTTCCTTCATGAACTCCCTGAACAGATGGTAATCGGAAGCCAGTTGTTCTGCTTTTTCATCGCTCAGGGAGAATATCCTTGGAATATATTCCGTAAAACGGACTTTTTGCATCTCTTCATGGTATTCATATACCCCTATATACATATTGGTCTTGCTGAGGACATAAGACATTTTCTTATTATTATTCAAAAGGCTTCTTACCATATTATTAATATAATCGGATAACTCGGAAAATTCTACGCTGTTTCGAATATCCACCGCTTCGTCAAGATTTCCTCCCGCAATCCTGCCGAGTTTCTCGTTTGCGCCATATATTCCATTGACCACGTATTTGTCCATGCACCATATCATGGTAAATGACAGAATACATACGATCAGCAGCAATCCGAGAGCCAAAAAGAACATATTTCCCGGAATCCGCTGGTAAATCACACTATTCGGCATAATCCGCCCCACATAAATCGTACCGATCTGCCGAAATACACAAAAGGATTCGATGCCGTTTACTTTTTCATGGAACCCGTTTCCATCTGCTAATATATCGTCAAACCGAAACCCGATATCTTCCGCTTTTCTGCCGACGCTTTCCAAATCCGTCGCGCCCACGATCTCCCTGCTTTCCCCATCAATCGCATAATAATCCACTGCCGGATCGATCTTCAGAAGGCCAAATATATAGGACAGTTCATTGTTTGCCATAGCCTGTGTAAAACGAACGGGTTCCATACCCGCCTGCACAATGAATTCCCCGTTCTTGCTCCATACCGCCGAGTACTGCATCATTTTACCCTCCGCCGTATTAGGCATAACCTCCTGTACCAGTTCCAGGCTTCTGTCCTCCAGCATAGGTTTAAAAAAATTCATCTGTTCTCCGGAATCAAAAGTATAACCATAATACTCAGGACATGTTCCCGCATAAATACGTCCGCTCGTATCAAAAATATGAATTTCGTCCACTTCCATCCATTTCGCGATTTGTTTTAATGTTTCCATATCGTCTGCTGCAGAAGGGTCAATCTGAAGCATATACGCAATCATTTCTACGTTATGCAAACAGGTTCTGCTGTATTCTTCCCTGATTTCCTCAATCTCTTCCTCATTCTCCTTTAATTTCTGCTCAATCTGGCGAAACACCTGCGATGCATTATCCTTGGCTCTTCTTTGTTCATTCAATATTTCTATGCTGCCGATAATAACCAATATCACCACCATCAGAACAAATGAAATCACTGCCATATATGTTCTGATGATCTCTTTCAGCGTCTTCATGCCTTACTCCTCTCCCAGCGTTAACCCCTTCCCCTAAAAAATACATGTACATTGCTGCCGATGTTACCGTCAGCCGCTTATTTTAAAATTCTTCATCTCCTGTTCCAGACCCCCGGAAATTTCCGTAAGGCTGCCGACTTCATCGCGGATATTCTTAAGTTCCTCGTCCAAGGATGCAATCAATTCGCCGGACAGATTTTCCGTATTCTGTGAAACATCGCGTATCCTCTGTACCGCATGGATAACCGCATGGTCGATTTCATACATTTCTGCAATCAGCCCGTCAATCGCATTTGCCGAACTGCCCGTCCGATCCGCCATTTCCTGATAGCTCCCAAATATCTCCTCTACTTTCTGTGCAGCCTCCATCTGCACCATCATAGAGCTTTTTACTTTTTCAATATCAAAAACCGTCGTTTCAATCTCCTGGCACAGTTCCGCAATAATTTTCTCAATGTTCCCCGTGGCGGATGTGGAATCCGCAGCAAGTCTGCCAATAGATTCCGCTACTACCACAAACCCCCTTCCAGCCTCTCCCGCCCTGGCCGCTTCGATACTGGCATTCAAGGATAAAAGCTCTGTTTCCGAAGAAATATCGCTGATAGTGTCCACAATGTCCGCAATCTTTTCGGAATAAGCCTCCAGCGCCTTGATTCTTTGATAGGATAGCTCCACCTTCTGTTCCACATGCTTATTCTGCTTCTTCAGCTCCTGGATGCTTTCTTCCCCCTTCCTGCCGGAATTGATCGCATTTTTTGCTTCGTCAAGCAAAATCCCGCTTTTGTCCTTCAATTCCTTAAAATCATTCTCCATATCCTCCATCTTATCCACGACCCGGCTTACATCTTCTGTCTGTTCCACTGTTCCCGTCGCTATTTCCTTCAGCGATGCGCCGATAACTCCCATATTGGCTTCGATATCCTGCAGCTTGCCGGAACATCTTGCCAATTCTCGCGCGCAAGCCATAATTCTGCCCAAAATACCGGAAATTTTTCCTGCCATAGTATTAAAGCTTCCCGCCAGAAGCCCTACTTCGTTCCCGCTTTCTTCCTCGGCCCGTATGGAAAAATCCCCTTCCGCCGCTTCCCCGATCAATCCGGTAATGGCCGTCAGCGGCCTGGTCAGCCTGCGGACAAGAACGGCCATCACGCAGAGCGCTATCCCCACGCCGACCGCCAAAATAGCGGCCGCCGCTTTCAGCATCCCATTGACCGTCGCCATGGCAGCGCTTTTTTTATGCAATGTAACCAGCGACCAGGAATCGGACTCTCCTTTCAGGGAAATTGCCGTATAACTGGCATAATAAGTCTCCCCTTCGTAAGAAATTTTCCTGCTGCCGCTGTTTCCCTTCATTACCTCCCCGATCATCTGCCCGAATTCTTCCGAAACTGCCAGCGGAATCTGTTCCGTAATAATATTTCCGTCCGCATCCGTTTTTACAGCCCCTGTTTCATCCTTTAACGAAACAGTCCTTACCATATCCCGGTAATTGTACTGCTCCTCGATCTGCTGCGCCTCAGGGTGCGCCACTACGACGCCCTCCCCATCGATCACAAAAGATATTCTCCCATCTTCTTCCCGGGAATACTCTCCGATCAGGTTCTGCAAAAAATCCAGTTTCATATCCGCCGCATAGATACCCACCAGTTCTTCTCCTTGGTACATAGGGAAAAAAATAGAAGCGCAAGGCATCCCCGTAGCAACGGAATAATAAGATTTCGATATGAACGGCTTCTTCTCCGACATAGTCTGTATAAACCACCATCTCGTAGACCGGTCTGCCAGTTCTCCCTGGGAGCGCCCGGTCTGCATGCCGTCCGTTCCTTGTATATATATCTGCTCCAGATAAGTATTTCTCGCAACGCACTGCGCCAGAATAGAAGTCTGTATCTCCGTATCCATTGTCAGAATGCTGGGGTTTTCCGCCAGTTCCTCATTCACGCTGTATGCACCGTCCATAAATACTTCTATTTCCCCTGCCAGCAGATCTGAAATATCCTGGTTCCTCGAATAGACATCCTTTTCATAAGCAGTCATAAATATCGTCAAAATCATCGCTGCAAGCAGGCAAATCACTGCCGTCATAGGAATCAGCATCTGCTTAAAAATACTTTTTTTCTTCATACCAAATCTCTTTCCTCTCGTATCCCTCTGCAAGTACCGACATGGCATTATCTGCAAAAAATAGTTATTTTATCATTCCATCATTTACTAACTTTTTTAACTTATCATAAAGAATGTGCAAATGCAATGACGAACCAGTCCCGATAACCTGCGATCTGTACCATTTCTCAAAGTTACTTTTTGTTCCCGCGAGCAACAAGCCAAGCGGCTATGCTTAACATCAGCATGTTTCATTATATCACATATTGCAGGACAATAGTACGATAATTTCAGCAGAGTTTTTCATTCCTGCGGCAATATGGCCTGTACGACCAACCGTTGGCCGCCCCGTCCGGTACAGGTGGATAACGTCAAGATTCCTGCCATATGGTCCAAACAGACATCGATCGGGTAAAGCGATTCCTCCGCTGCCCGACAGGCATAACTCATCAAAGCATCGTTGTCTTCAAATTCCAACAAATAGGCATCTCCTTCCGCTTCCACCCGCCGCACTGAAAAAATCGGACATACATATGCCGCTTCCGGCGCGGCTATGATAACCACTTTATGTTCCCGGTAAAAATCCTGCAATTCATATTGTTTCAGCATGCCGAACATTCTTCCGCCCGATCCGCTATGCCCATAGACGATCAGATGAGGGCTATTTCCATCGAAGCCAGTTCCATGGAGACTATTCCAATGGGAACGGTAATCCAGAAACAAACTGCCAAGCACATGGTTCTTTCCGTCCGGCAGATGGTCAAGGTAAAATTGGTTATCCACGCCAAGCATAACAGGATAGTCCACCGATGTCCCAGGAATGCAAAGCCATGCGGCAATATCCGGATATTCTATGGATACCCGGGAAACACGGAGAGAAAGTTCCGACAATTCGGACGTAACCGCATCCAGCCCAAAGTACCCTGAACCTATCGGCCGAACATCGGCTGCCGCCGGCTGCATAGGACAGGAGGAAACGGCAGATAAACTTCCTGCCGTTTTCCCCATTTTTCTATAAAATGAATCCCCTTCCTCCAGTTCCATAAGCCGAATGCCAAGAACCGCGCAAGAAACAAGAAAAGCTGCCCAAACAACAAGATAAAAAAACTGAAACAGCCTATTTCTTTCCATGTTTCCTCCCTGTTATAAAAGAATAAAGCGTCATAACCGCCAACAACACCCCTAACAGCAAAACAACTGCCAGTAACCAGTAAGTATTGTTTCCCGTCTTCGGACTGCCGGAGTTACCCGACATCTCAGAGATTTCGGAACTGTCCGTATTTTCCCCGCCGCCAGAAAACTCTTGGCCTGGGTCTATAGAACTATCCGAAATCTCCGGTTTGCCGTTCTCTGAGGTTTCTGGTTTGCCAGATTCCCCTGGCTGGTTCGGCGTTCCCGATTCATCGGGCGTTCCAGGCTGTCCTGGAGTTCCCGGTCTGCCGGGTATCCCCGACTGATCCGGTATGTCCGGTTTGCCAGGTGTTTCTGGCTTATCTGGAAGCTCTGGCCCGCCGGGCGTTCCTGGTCTATCCGGTGTTTCCGGTTTATCGTTGGTTCCAGGGTTTTCCGGTTCGCCAGGCGCTTCTGGCGTAGTTTTTGCTATATTCGATATTGTTATAAATAGATTTTCTTCGTCAATCTCGTAAATGGCAGTATTCAACCGGTAACCCGGGGGTGCTGCCTTCTCTTTCAGCCAATATTTCTGCCCTTTCATTAGTCCTGCAAAAATAAGCGTTCCATCCAAGCCGCTGGATGCTTTTTGAAGCAAAGTCTGACATTCCTTTTCTGCATACAACCCGAATTCTGCGCCGGACAGCGGTATTGTTCCTTCATCCCCCACCTTCATGACTGTCAATTCCCATTGCCGGTCCGGTGTTATAAAGCCTGTCATTTGGAAATCTTCAGTAAGTATGGCTTCCGTGCCGTCCGGCCATTTGATTCTAGGTTTTTCCCCTGTGTCAAGAGGTATTTCTATGGTAAAGATTTCACCGCCTGGCTGCCGGATAAAATATGACATTCCCCGGCGCATATCGGAAAACCTGACTGTCCCATCTGCGGAAACCACCGCTTCTGCATCAGGAACCGGAGCTGTCTCCACCGATGGATCCGATACAAATAACTCTACTTTTTCCCCGGCCATCGGAATACCCGATCCGTTGAACAGCCGGAATACAAGATCAGCCGCATGGGGCTTATTCTCCAATTCCAGCTTTATTTCGGATCTTGCCGCTCCCGCTGTCATAAGAAGCCCCTGTTCTGTTTCCTCCACACTGGCCGGAAGCTGTGTCCAGCAAATCTTGCTGTCATATCCTGGCAGACCTTCTGTTTCTACCAGCTCATAGGTTGTGTTGGGAGATACTTTGAACGAAAGTTTGCCTTCCCCGTCGGTCGATCCTTGGGCAAAAAGCAGACCACGCTTATTCTTTTCGCCGTCCCACTGGTACAAAGCAAAAGTTACCCCTGCCAAAGGTTCCTTATTTTCCATATCGGTTTTAACGATCGCAATTCCCGCTTTTCGGGCGGCAACGCCGCCTCCTCCCCCTCCTCCCCCACTGACTGCGGCGCTGTTATTTTTGTTCCCGCCTAAGAACACAGAACCGCCCTCAAACCTCACACTATTGCTGTAAGCATCCTGCTGCCGCTCTATAATATCCGCCGTATAGGCCAGCACATAAGCATCCCGGCTGCCAGCTTCAACCGGAAGCTGTACTGTAAAGCTATTCGTTGCCGGATCATAAGATGATACCTTCAATGCCTGGCCGCCATCCTGTTTTGTATACTTTGGTTTCTGGTCTTTATTTACAGTGGTTCCGGACACATCCGCTTTATAAAAATAAAGCGTATCCGTATCCAGCTGCAGACGCCTGTCCAACGTATCAGCCAGGGAAGGTTTTTCCGGCAGGGAAAGTCCGAAAGGATTAATCAATACCTCATACTGGATCAGTTCCTGTCCATTATCCACGTTGCTTCTTTTGACCAAGCCGTGGTTTGCAAAGCTCTTCTCCACTGTATCGGACACTTCCACAAAAACCACGCCGTCGGCTGCTCCGTTCATTTCTATTTCATTTACTACCCTGACCGCTTCGTTGCTGCTAAAGCCGGCCGCCTCCGGATCCACTTCCGTATCAAATGTCACCATAGTTTTTTCAGTAACAGCACCCAAAATAATCGTCAGTTCCTGCCCTGATACAACTGCCGATGCGTCCGGAATCTCCGGCTCCACAGAGATCGATCCGTCTGCATACGTAAATCCTGCCGGCAAAATGTCCGTCAGGACGATGTCCTCCATAGATAGCCCCGACGCATCCACTTCCACGGCCCATTTCATTCTCTTGGCGGCATAATCGTAAACGGGTTCCTTTTTTGCCAGCACAGAAGTGTTGACCGTTACCGTACTCTCAGCGCTTGCACTGTATCCGTTGTCCGACTGGTTTCCAAGAACCATATTCTCGGTGGAAACTATATTTTTCAATGGCTTGTTTACTGTATTATTGGCAAAAATGCAAGGATCGCAAACTCTTGTCACAAACTGGAGCGTAATCGTTTGGGCGCCGATCTCCCCGGCTTCCACGGTAAGAATCTGCCGGTCATACGTTAACTTCACCAGATTTTTTTCCGTTTCCGAAGGCGGCTGCCCGTTTATCAGAATTTTCACGTCTTCTGCGCCATTCGCCAAAGCCAAACCGCACATATGTCCCTCCACATGGCAGTTCCCGCCGACAATGCCCAAATTATCTATAAAGGTACCGCTTTTTAAATATGCTTTATGCGGATTGATCGTCACTGTCCAAGGGATCGTCCTATCAGCCTCCCGATAACCGCCGTTGCTTTTCACGATCGTAGCCGTGCCGGACGACCCGCTTCCATCGCCGCTTCCCACCGGCGTTACAGCCTGTGGTGTTTCATAATCCGTACCGTTATAGAGAAAAGTAAACCAGGCGGTATTATCCCCCAGGCTTGTACCGCTCTGGTACATATCTTCCGAAATGCTTGTTTGATAGGTAATCTCAACCGGCTGGCCGGCCGCTTCGATCGGCGATACCGTAAAACTGTTATCCGCCTCTTCCACGGCAGATACCTGTATCCCATTTACCATTACCGAATTGCTGACTAATGTACTGCCTGCAGGAAGCCGGTCATGAAGCGTCAGCGCATGATCCTTGGTAAACTCAAAACCGTTCGGCGAAAAGGCAATCGTCCATTCGGTAATCGCCCCGGTACCGTCCGTATGCCTCGTTGTCGTCCCTGTTTTTGTAACCCATTCCGGCTGGGGAACCGATACCATTTTTCTGATGCCGATATCCAGCTTCCGGAACGTGCCGTCCATCCCTGCAAACAATGCCGCCTCATTGGCAATCTCCTGGCTTCCCTCTTTTCCCGGCAAAAGAAGTTCGTCTTTCACTATCGTTTCATATCCAATATGCAACGGCTGTGCCGGACTTCCCTGCGTGGCATTCCCCGCGCCGAACTTTGTTCCTCCGAATGTCAATGTCAAAACCGCGCCGTCCCCGTCCTCCGGGGCTTCCACGATCACATATGCTTCCGCACCCTCCGGAATATTGTCGCGGGAGCTGCTGTCCGGAACAGGATTTCCATCTATTGTGACACTGTTTTCCACATAACGGTGCAAGGAGGTATCGATCGTATCCTGCAGTTCAAACGGAGTGCTTTCCGTAATCTCTTCATTTCCGGAGGGATTCTGCCATGGCATATAATTGATTGTCCAGGAAATCGTCTTGCCGCTCAAACTGCCGTCCTTATCCATCCAGGCTCTTGTCTTCGCCGCTTCATCCTCCGCATATCCAAAAATGAGCTGCGTGTTGTTTTCGAACTTTATCGCATACAGGTTATTCTGTCCCTCTATAGGTAACTCCCCGGACGGAACTGCTCCCGCCCGATGGCAGTTCAAATAGAAGAATGCATTCTTAATCCCCCCGTACTCCGACAATACTGTACCCGACCCATCCGCATTTGGCAAAAATACTACCCAAGCCCTGCTTCCGTCCGCGTAAATCGTTCCGAACTGCTCCTCCCCATCCTCCGTTTCTATCATTAAAGGCGACCCGCCCCCCAAATCGGCCAATACTAAATGGGGCGACACTTCCAGAAAATATTCCGTACCGGCCTGGATTTCTGAAAGCATGTTTTCCGGTATTTCATATTGATAATACAGCATCAGCTGTTTGTCTTTTCCAATCCAGTCACGATCCTGAATCTTCTCCCCTATCCCCTGGCCGCCGTCTCCGGCAAAATAAAGCTCAATATTCTTAAATACCGCGATTTTGGAAAGTTTTGCCCCCTCTTCTTCTGCCGCTGTCTGCATAGGACAAAAAGCAATCAGCAGAAACAGGGTCAGAAAACATCTTTTTAATTTCATTTCTATCCTCAATCCCATTCTCTCATTATCCTTATCTTTTTAGTAAGTAAATATTTATTTACTATTGTTTGAAAAACAAACCGCTTCCCAGCGGCATGTTTCCTATTCCTTTTTCTTTTTTTTCGATTTCTCCGGCTTCAGATAACCGCTCAAGCCAGTGGTCAACAACTGAAATATCGTATCTTCCGTTTCCTGTCCTTCGGGAAGCGTTCCTTCTACCACATATTTCGCATACATTACGGTAGAAGTAAGCACATGGAGCCATAACAAATCCTGGTTCATCCGTTTCAGGCTCGGAAATACCGTTTGGAAAAGACGGACCATTCCGATAAAAGTGTTAAAATAACTCACGTCCCGACCCTTATCATATTTGGGAAAAAAGGCGCTGTCCCTGAACCGATGGTAAAAAATCGTTTCATCCGGATGCCCCACCCAAAAACGAAAATAAGGAAGCCACAGACCCTTCACCGCTCCCATCGGATCGGCCAGCATAGTCAGCGGATTCAGCGTTAAACGCTCAAAAATAGCCGCCGCCTGCTTGTCCACATAAATAAAACATTCCACGATCAGCTGCTCTTTACTGTCGAAATGACGGTATACAGCCCCAGGAGTAATCCCTGCCAGATCGCTGACATTCTGGATCCGTACTCCTTCCAGCCCATACTGCCGTACAGCTTTCATTGTTGCAAAAATGATTCTAGTCCTGGTATCATCCAAGGGCAACCTCTTCTCTCAAAAAAAATTGGCGTTTTCTTACCTTTTCTATTGAAATTATACACTGCTCCATTCCTATTGACAATACTTTTTTTCTGCGCCGCAGGGAAATCCATTTCAACCCTCCATTCCCTTTTTTATCATATCGGCCATTGCAAGGAAATGATCCGCCTTCATTATTGCCAGCCCTTGGGCTTCATCCCCCAATATAACAAGCTGGTCCCCGGGCGATATGCCAAATGTCTTCCTCGCCTTTGCAGGAATAACAATCTGTCCCTTATCCCCCACTGTCACCGTTCCAAAAATATGCTTCCCCTTCGGCGGTATTCCCAGCCCCATATTGGCTTCCACTTCATAGTTTGCCAGATCATCCAGGGATACTTCCAGAATCTCTGCAAGAAATTTTGATTTTTCAAGGTCAGGCATGGTCTCCCCCGCTTCCCATTTCGCCACTGACTGTCTTGTCACGCCTATCTTCTCCGCAAGGTCTTCCTGTGTCAGGCTTTTCAGCTTCCGAAGCTGAACCAGATTATCCTTAAACATGGTCTTTCTCCTTTTTTATCCCGAGGACGCACCATCTGAGCAAAGGAATCCTCGAAACGACTTCATACAATACCAGCCCCCCGGCTCCCGCGGCGCAGGCTGTCAGCAAATAACAAGGCAATGCCGGAACCTCCGTATATTTGTGCAATAAATAAGCCGTCGCCGATAACGGGAGATAATGGAAGACATATAAACCAAACTCCCGCTTTGCCATGAAAGCCGAGAATTTTGTCCTTCTGTCCCCCCACTCTTTCATGCTGCCCAATATTGCCAGCACCGCAGACCAGGCAAAAACAACTGCCGGAATGCTCCCAGCCACAGGCATCACCGCATAATTATCTCCGTAATACAGCCAAATATAAACTGCCCCCAGCAAAACGGAAAGAAAAAGAAACAGAAAACGGAAACGGCTGATACGGCCGATCACCTCATCGTGGGCAAATACAAAATATCCAAGGAAAAAAACAAATCCATAAACCCCGAACCGATATACTGAGATAATCGGGGCATTCAAAACCAGCCCTGAAAAATATACGGGTATTACGAGCAATGCCGACACAGCCGCCCCCGTTTTCCTAGTAAACTTATAAAGCTTCCCTTTTTCTGCCTTTCTGGCCAAAGCCAGCAGAATGGAAAACAGCCACAGCATCTGGATAAACCAAAGCACTCCCGTGCCGGAAAGAGCCATGATGAAATACATAGCCGGCGCCGGAAGCGTATCCGGCATATAGGCAAAAGCGCCGCTGATCGCCATATTGAAATATCCCTGTACCCATCCAATTGCCAAAAGCCCGAGCGTGGAAGGCACAAGCAGCTTTCTTGTTCTCGCCCTGACGAATTCTTTTACCGAACGCCTTTCCAGATCATACCGCGCGCACATCCCAGCCACCAAAAAGAGCAGGATCATAAACCAGGGATACAGCATATACTGGATAACATCCTGGTATTGATTTTCATGAAACGGGCCGACTACCCCGTCGGTGATAATGCCGTTAAACATATATACCACATGGTAAATGACGACAAGCACCACTGTAATCCACCGAATATTATCTAAATAATACTTTCTCACACAATTCCCACCTTCGCAACTATTTTTAACATCATTATATCTTTTGCCAAGACAAAAGTCTATCAACGAAACCTGACATTTTCAGGCCGTTTCTGTTAATTATCGTTGCGCCGGCCTCTCCGTTTTTCGGACAATCCCGGCCGGCTCCGCCCTTTTCCTACAAGCAGAAGCACCCCTGCTGTTGATACTATCATCGTACCAATAGCAGGAGTGCAATTTTTTCGTCCGCGGTCCCTGATTTTTCCGTTCATGCCCGGCTAGCAATCCTCTCTCTTCTCATAAGGCCGGATCTCGCTTAATAATGATTGTTCTATTAAGTGCCTCTGTCCTTCCGCCACCATAAGAATGCCATAGGCACAAGTCTTACGCGCCTCCGCGTCTGCCGCATTCGCGCTGAATACGGAAAAAGCATCGGGCGGCATTTCATCCGCCAGCTGCATTTCCCCTGACCGGCACAGTTTTTCCCCTTCCCAACGATAATTTTCCACATACCAGCGGCGTCTGCCGGCCGATACGGCAACATTGCCTTCTTGGCCGGCCGGCGATAACACTGCCGCCGCATCGGTCGCCAGAACGCCCGTTACCGGTTTATCCAAAGCTAATGCCAGCGCATTTCCGGTGACTACTGCGGAACGCACTCCCGTCTGCGAGCCGGGTCCGATGCAAACGACAATTTCATCGATCTCTTCCAGATTAACATGCGCCTGGGAAAGTGTATTCCGAATCAGCGCAGGAAAATTTTCAATCGGCCTCTCCATCGATAAGGATGCCACAATCCCCAAATCCGTCGAAACCGCACAACTCGCATAAGGCTGGGAAGCATCCAGTCCAAGTCTAACAGCCATATTTTTCTCCATTTCTGCGCGGCTTTTGCCCCAGCCTTGTTAAGGCTGCGCATGAACAAGTTTGCGGATGCCGCGCAGACGCAAACTTGGGATTGAAAATTTTCTATTTCAACCTTTTATCTTTTATCAGCCCCGCCATTTATGATAACACCCGGCGAAAAAGAGCCAGACGGTCATCCCAATCCCCGCCATCTGGCAAAATAGTAAGTATCCGTTCATTTTCCGACGCGCCGTATGCAAAATGAAGCGTGATATACGGAGCCTGAAAGCCTGAATACCGGTCTGCCCATTCTACGACTGTCACCGCCGTATCATAATAATCCTCAAATCCAAAGCTTTCGACTTCCACATCATTATTCAGCCTGTAAAGATCCACATGGCTCAACATGACCCTTCCCGATTCATACAGGGCATGGAGAACAAAAGTCGGACTGGTTACGGGTTCCGTAACGCCAAGATTTTTTGCCAAGGCCTGGATAAAGGTCGTTTTGCCGGCTCCGATTTCTCCTTGGAATAAAAGAAGGTCTCCTGCCCGGAGAATGCCTGCCAGCTTTGCGGCCGCCTCTGCTGTTTCGGCCACGGACTCCAGCCGTTTCACTATAGGTCTCACATTATTTTCCGCCATCTATGCCACTCTCCTGTCTCCCAGCGGGGAATCCTTCCATGGATGCGTCTTCCGCCTCCCCATCCTCCAAGGGCAGCGACAGGCGGGGCATCATACCGACATGATCCGCGATCGGCCCGTTATGGGTAAACTGCCACCATCCGGCAGCCCCGATCATCGCCGCATTATCCGTGGAATATTTCAAGCTGGGAAAAATAATTTTGGTTTCCCCCAATGCGCCATTGCCAAGCTGTTCCCTAAGAACCGGGCTTTTGGACACCCCTCCCACAACAACCGCGCTCCTGGGATGGTATTCCTCCACGGCTCTCTTCAGCTTCGTTGTCAGCACTTCCATGCTGGCGGCGACAAAAGAAGCCGCCACATCCTCCGTGACCGTGTTTCCCTGGTCGATGACCCGGCGGACTGCGGATTTTAAACCGGAAAACGAAAAATCATATCCCGCATCGAGCATCGGCCTCGGCAATCGATAGCTCTCTTTTCCCGTAAGCGCCAGGCGGTCGATGACAGGGCCGCCGGGGTACTCAAATCCAAGTTCCCGGGCAACCTTGTCATAAGCTTCCCCTACTGAATCGTCTTTCGTCGTTCCAAGCAATTTATATTTTCCCCGTTCAGGAGCATAAACCAGCATGCAATGCCCCCCTGATACCAGCAGATACACGGCCGGGAATTCGATTCTTACGCCATCCAGTTCCGCAGAAAAAAGATGTCCTTCCAGATGGTTGACACCGACAAGCGGCTTCGACCACGCCAGCGCGATCGCTTTCGCCGCAGAAATACCTGCCGCCAGGCTTCCCGGAAGGCCCGGGCCGATGGTTACCGCAACGGCTGTCAGGTCATCCGGTTTTACGCCGGCAGAATCCATCGCTTCACGAACCACGCCGTTCATTGCGATGACATGCTGTTTGCTGGCAATTCCCGGAATCACGCCCCCCCATTTGGCATGCAGCGGAATCTGCGTCGAAACCACAGAAGAAACCACGCGGAAATCCTCCCCCACGATTGCTGCCGCCGTTTCATCACAAGATGTCTCAATGGATAATAATACCCTTTCGGTAATCATAATAACAACCTCTCAATCTCTGCCTTTGGTATGGAGCCGTCCCTCTCTATGACAGGTTCCGGGCAATTTACATTGACTAATGTGGAAGGAGCGCCGCTTAACAGCCCGCCATCGATTACCAGCGCCGGCGGGACAGCCAGGCTTCCCAGCGCCCCCTCCGCCGTATGCGGCGTTTCAACGCCATGCCTGTTGGCGCTTGTCATCAACAAGGGTCCCAGCTTTTTTGCCAGTTCCTGCACAAACAAATAATCCGGCACCCGGATTGCCGCCTCCCTGCGGCCGGCCAGCCATTCCAAATCATTTTCCCGGATTCCGCAGGCGATCGTCATAGCCCCCGGCCAAAAATGACGCGCCAGCAGCCGCGCGCTGTCATTCCATACGACGGGCAGTTCCTTTTCCGCCTGTTCCTGGTTCGCGGCAATAATCGGCAGCCCTTGGGTCAGCGGGCGCTGCTTCATTTCAAATATCGTTTGGACGGCATGCGCCGATTGGGGGATGCAGATTAATCCGTATACCGTATCGGTCGGTGTCAGCACAACGCCGCCATCGCGCAAAACAGAAGCGGCATATTCGACAATTTCATCAAAATCCGGCGCTCCGGTCAAGCAGATATAATTATTTCCTTTCTTGAAATCCACGTTTCTTCCTCATTCCTTTGTTTATTTTTACGTTTTCTTTTTATTGATCTCGTGTAAACTTGAACTACTGTAGTTGCTTTATATCAGATTAATATGATACACTACAAAGAGGGACAACGTCAAGTCAGGATATCTGCATCTCAGGAAAATCAATTTTTGCGGGCTGCGGGCAGGACGGGAAAGAAGAAGGGCGGCGGCAGGAAGGCAGGGGGAGCAGATGGAGGATGGCTTCGCCGTGCCGACTTCGGGAAACGGATTTTCTAAATATTCCGGTATCGTTGTACCAGCCGGACGCAACCGTCCGCGATTCGCCATCTAGGCTCATGGCGGACTTTTGATGACATCCTTGTCATCAGATTGCTGCCTGCCGCCGCCCTTCTTCTTTCCCGCCCTGTCCTCAGCCCATAAAAATTAATTTTCGTATCTGCATCTACTTTCAAAGACCGAGGGTAAATAAAATGGAAATACGCCAGGAAAACCAAAATGACCATGAAATAGTTTACAAAATTATCCAAGAGGCATTTGCAGCGGCTGAACAAAGCGATGGGAATGAACACGAGCTTGTGGCTGCATTAAGAAAGAGCAATTCCTTCATCTCGGAATTGTCGCTTGTGGCTGTGGAAGACAAAAAAGTAGTTGGGCATATCCTTTTTACCAAAGCATATGTCGGAGGACATGAAGAACTGGCTCTTGCACCATTATCCGTTGCTCCCCCTTATCAACGGAATGGCATAGGTCTCGCTTTGATCAAAAAGGGGCATTGCATTGCTGAAAAAATGGGCTATGATTATTCCATTGTGTTAGGACACCCAAAATATTATTCCAAAGCAGGATATGTACCGGCAAGCATTTATAAAATCAAGGCTCCTTTCGATGTCCCCGACGAAAACTTTATGGCAGTCAAACTAAGGGAGGCAGCAGAAGAAATAGAAGGCATTGTCCAATATGATGCCGCCTTTGGAATCAATTAAAAATGAATCCCCTTAAGCTCAATGGCATGACATTGATGATAAAATCAACGCTTACATCCGACAGCTTATGATCTCTTCAGACCTGAAAGAAGCCTTCCGGCGGCACAAACCATCAACGGGAAGAACGCCGTATTTCTGGCGTTCTTCGACGTGAGAAGACTTGCGAAGCAAGTCTAGAACTTCTTGACGAAGCACCCACTGGTGCAAGTCTTAGAAGTTCTTCTCACGCTACTTTTGAGGCTTCAAAGGCCCATAGAAATAAGATGCCGTTGCACCGCCGTCAATCAGGAAATCCGCTCCCGTGATAAACGCCCCCTTATCACTCATTAACAGTTCTGCCACATTTGCCACTTCATCCGCAGTCCCCGGACGGCCCGCCGGACATTTGGCAAACATATTTTTATAGAAATCCCCACGCGGCCCATTAAACTCATCCACCGCCAGCGGCGTTACAATGATGCCCGGAGAAATAGAATTGATGTGGTATAAAAAAAGTTGACAGCTTGTTCTCAAGGATTTCATAATAAAACCAAGAGAATAAGGAGGTATTCAAAGTGGCACGTAAATATGACCATGAATACAAAGTACAGGCAGTAAAACTTGCCAAAGAAATCGGCGGCGCTAAGGCTGCTAAAGAATTAGGAATCCCTGAAGGAACCATCCATACATGGCTGAAAGCCGTAAGAGCCGGTAAGTTAGATATTGGGAAAGGTTCCCATACCCCTGCCAGTGCAATGAGCCTGTCAGAGGAGATTACCATGCTGCGTAAGCGGGTTAAGGCGCAGGATAAAGAAATCCGGCGTCTGAAGGAAGAAAACGAATTTTTGGAGGAAGCCAGCGCTTTTTTCGCCGCCAACCGTCGGAAGTCAGCAAAAACCAGAGAATGATATTTCTGGCTTTGAAAACAGAGGACGGCAGGATTACCGGAAAAATTTCATTTTATTGCCGGATGCTTGGTATCGGCCGGCAAGGCTTCTATAAATATCTGGTTAACAAAAACCGCCCCTGGAAGTATCAGGATCTGGCAGATGCCATGAAAGAAATCGTCAGCGAGGACGAATGTAACGATACTTACGGACGGATCCGGATGTATTAGGCACTGCTCTTGAAACAGCCGGAGGGAGTACATATTCCCAGTGAGCGAACCGTATACCGGGTTATAGATCAAATCAGCCTGAGCCATCGGCCAGAGAGAAAGCCGAATGGACTCACAAAGGCAGACCGGGATGCCATGAAATCGGATGATCTGCTGAAACGGGATTTCCATTCAGATGCCCCATTGGAAAAATGTATTACGGATATCACGGAGATCCCGGCGTCCAACGGGAAACTGTATGTATCTGCAATTTTCGACTGCTTTGATCTTAGCGTTCTTGGTCTGGCAATGGAAACAAACATGAAAGCGGATCTGTGTATCCATACACTGGAAAACGCCCTGACTGCTTATCCCGCACTGGAAGGAACTGTAATCCACAGTGACCGTGGAACACAGTATACCAGCGAGGCCTACCGCCAAGCCATCCGTAAACACCCCTCATTTATCTTATCTGGAATGCTCTCACCATTTTCTATATCAGATGCATCATACCATGCATCTTCTTTTGCTAATTTTTTATGCACTAATCCCAATAAATCTTTATCTAAACTTGTATGTGATAAAAAAGCTTTCACTTAAGATTTCCTCCTGAATATAAATTATAGTTTAACTATTCGTTATATTTGATTCAACATACATATTTTCATTCACTTTCTTCTTTTACCTTCCAATACCCTTTTCTTCTTCCTCCAATTCTTTCGATAACACCAATCCTTTTTAAGTCTGCTACTGCTCTCTGCACCGTTTTATACGATACTCCTAAACGGTCAGCTATTTCGGACAATGAAATGTCCGTTTGAACTGCTATAAGCTCTAAAACCTTTGTATTCACGCCCTTTCCTTTTCGGATACCATTTGTCCTATTAAAATCTTTGCTGTTTGCAACCGCAGTAAACTTAACAGTAATATCATCCCCAAGAATTCTATATTCAGGACTCTTCGCGCCAATCAAATCACATTCTTCACAAATTTTTTGAATCCCCCGTCCCCATGATTCTATATACCCTGCTCTGAAAAAGGTATTCGCCAAATCTGGGTTATATGGTCTGGAATTATGAGTTCTCATAAGATTTTCTGTTGTCCAATCGCTTGGAAATACGCAGGCATTGCTGATATACATAGCCTCATCCTCTATTCGGACTTGAATTGGAATGCCATCCTCTCATTTACAATGAATCAATGCATTGTATACCGCCTCTCTTACTGCTTCCCTTGCATAAGGATATGTCTCCACCCGTACCTCTTTGTCATAGGAAATAGATGCTTTTAAATATTTCAAGTAAATCAGTTCAACAACTCTGTCCGCAATCAAAATAAGCGATCCTTCTACCACATCCTGATATTGAAGATCCGAACCTATCCCAAATTTTCCAATTTTCACATAACAACCCGTAAAAAAACGTTGCGGATTACGATAAAACAACAAAACTGCTGCCCGTTTCAGTTTTCCATCAACAATCAAACCCAACTTATTAAGCAATTCCTCATTTGTACAGTTCAAATCTTTACGAGTCATTCGTTCTGTACGAACAGCCTCTCGTCGGAAAATTTCAAAACTCTCTATATCTAAGTCCGCAACGGAAACATTATCTGTTGGAACCGCATCCCAACGATATCCTGTTTTTCTGACAAGGAACTCCGTCAGTGCAGAACCTCGGAGCTGCTGTTTTGTACTTCCACTCCGATAATGATACTCACCACGATAACTGACCGGATATGAACTGGGATTTACTATAATCTGGATATAGTGTCTTCCATTTTTATCCAGACGATTTACATCAACAATAATCCCCATTGTATCCTTAATTTTATTCGGAATATCTTCAAGAAGTTTCTTACAATCAGTCACGCCAACAACCTCACCGTTATCATTAATTCCAATATAAATACTTCCTCCCTGCGCATTCGCAAAACCACATACCCATTTCAGATATTCATCCCTCCATGACTCTTTATATTCTACATTCTGACTTTCTGCCATCCTTCTTATCCTCCACTCAAAAACATGTTTATATTTCCAAGCTAAAAAAGCTGTCACTATTATATGCCTGAATTACACAGACTTCTATGCAACATCTTTCTATATATTTTCCCTCTAAAAATACCCATATTTATTTGGACTCTTTAAAAATATGAATATATTTTTGCATGGCAAAGATTCGGTTTCTATGCTGCAATTTTTTCTCCATCTTAGCCCTTTCATCAACTGCCCCATCAAGTCGTTTTATAGTTTGGTTCGCTGAATCAATGATACACTGCAAGAAAAATTTTATCCATTCTGGATAATTTCCAAAATGCTGTACCCCGAAATACCAATCCAAACACACATCATTATACTTATAAAGATATTCTGAAATAAACAAACAGCCTTTTGATAAGATCCCTTGCTTCATAAGCAGCAAAGCCGGAAGCAGCCTTCCTACCCGTCCATTCCCACTATTAAAAGGGTGTATTGTCTCAAATTGATAGTACACTAATGCTGTTTTAATCAAAATATCTACGCTTTGATCTACTGCAATATATTTTATTAAGTCTTGTAACAACTCATCTATTTTCTCTGGAGCTGGCAGATTATACTCCTGCATATTGACAATAACGTTTGGACGCATTAAAAAGGCATTTTTCCTAATCATACCTGCCCCATCTGGTATAATACCTTCCATAACAGAATTTTGCAAATCACATAAGCTATTGGGGGTGAAAAATCTATTCGGAAGACTATGGAAAGCTTTTCGACAATTTATAGCACTCTTCGCCTCTGTCATATTATTATTTCCCATTAATATATCGCTATAATGCACTGCAAAATTGTCAATCCTGCATGAGTAATATGCATCACCACAAACCATCATTTCTAAAAAATGTTCTACGTTCGGAATATATTTTGTCATTCCCTCCAAAATGCCAAGTGCTCGATGTGCCTGTACCAGAAAATCCGTAATATCCTGATCAATTCTGATATTTAACAAATTTAATTCAGTTGGCAAAAATGTCCAATATCCTCGATTCCGCTCTTCATCAAAACTTCTATAAAATGCCCCACTTACTGTACGCACTTCTCGTAACCCCTATTGAAACAAATAATTTGCAATAAACATTTTAACCTACATGTTATATCGCAAATTATATTACTTTTTTGAACTATATCAAGTTATTCCATGAAAAACACAAAATTCAAAATAATCCACACCGCAGGCCTTGAGCTGGCTTTCAAAAAGCGGGCGGATGTCTTCCTTCTTCTTGAAGAAAAAATTCGTCAGCTTATTCGTCAAAATATAACAGTCACGAGAATAGCGGCTGGTAAGGCAGGTCTTTAATGCCGTTTCACTTTTCCCTTCCAGATAGCCGTGGGCCGTATCAAAATAATTGAAGCCATTCTCCAAAAAGACATCCACCATCCGTGAAAATTCCTCCGTATCCACTTCCCCGCCATCCATCGGAAGACGCATACAGCCAAATCCAAGATTTTTCTTAATTTGTTCCATCATAAGATCTCCTATTTCATAAGCCTGCCATAATCCTTATTATAAAAAACTCCCGCCCCGGAATCAATTTGACTTTCCGGGCAATCTTATAAGAAAAACTAATAGGAAAAAGCTATCCCTACATGCTGTAAGGATAGCTGCGGAAATCAAAGACCCCGCTGCAAGCAACGGGGTCTTTGACCCTCGCGGCAGTCGCCAATATGTCCAAGTCAACCAAAGGTTGACTTTAAGCAGCCACTTGGCTCGTTGCTCGCGGGAATAAAAACGCCTATTCAAATTTTCGTTTCAGCATATCTGCAAATTCTTCTACATAGTAACCGGAATTATCCTTTTTCCAAAATGCACAGTAATTACGCCAGATCTGGGCATCCCCCGGAAAAGCGGAATCCGGTTGATGGATGATCCGAAATGCTCTGCCCCTTTTGCGCCCTCTACCGGCATAAACTCCTGCCCTCCTATTACCATCAGCCGGGCCTCTTCCAGATTCTCCGCATAAAGAAAATCCCCTTGGAAGCCAACCACCCCCTGATAATATTCCTGTTCCGTTTTCCTCTGCTCCTTTGACGTGACAAGGATGCAGGGAATATTCTTAAGTTCCTGGACGAAATCTCTATGCACTCACTCCCAACTGTCAGAACAAGATTGACATATTCATCCGAAAAAGCCCTTCGCTGGTCATTCAAAACCAAATTCCGCTCTAACGCTTATATCTGTTGGGAGATCCCGGATTTTTCCCGGGCAATATCATCCCATACAGGTATTTCCTTCCTTACTGCCTGCCCATCCGTCTGACATAGCTGCAGATCATATCTGCTGCCGCCTCCTCGCCCACCGATGCGTCAATACACAATTCATAGCCATGGGGATCGCCCCATTCCTTCCCTGAAACGCTTTTGTAATAAGCGCCCCTGGCGGCATCGGATCTTGCAATACTTTTTTTAGCAGCTTCCGGGCTGTCCCCATACATCTCCATTACCTTTTTCTCACGGTAGCTTTTCGGGGCGTAGATAAAGATACGCACCACATCCGGATAATTGCGCAGCACATAATCCGCCGACCTCCCTATAATAACGCAGGAACCTGCATCCGCAATATGGCGGATAGCTTTTTCCTGTGCCGTGACCGCACGTTGCACCGGGTCGGCCGTAAGATACAGTTCCCTCATAACTGCATTTTCATCGGAATTAATGCCGGAAATAAATTCCTGTGCCAGACCGCTTTCTTGGGCAGCAACTGCTACTAACTCTTTATAATAACAAGGAATATCCAGTTTTTTTGCCGCCAGCTGCCCGATCCGTTTCCCGGCAGAACCATGTTCCCTGGCAATCGTGATGACCGCCCCCTGGCGGGAAGGCTGGATGGCTGCTGCAGGCTCCTGCGCTTTCCTTTCCTGCCCTAATTCCTTCCATACCCGGACCATAACCGCTGTCGTCACTAAGATAGCAAGCACATCAGCAATCGGAGCAGACCAGAAAATACCTGTAACACCCATAGCAATAGGGATCAGCAGGGAAAAAACAATCAGCAGCACATCCCGCAGGACAGACAACGGCGCGGCTGCCTTTGCCTTGCCGATGGACTGCAGGAAGATGGCGCAGACCTTCTGGACGCAGGTGACAAGGATAAGGGAGAGGTAAATCCTCAGGCAGAGTACGGCAAAATCAAAATAAACCGGATCGTCCGCAGAACCGAACATTCGGATGAACACGCCAGGGACAGCTTCAAACAAAACGATGCAGACCAGACCCACAACGGCCGTCCATTTCATCATCAGCTTCAGCAGTTCCCGTACCCGCCCATAGTTTTTTGCGCCATAGTTATAACCTACGATCGGCTGTGCGCCCGCAGCAATGCCTATGGCAATATTCAGCACAATCTGAAAAAGCTTCATAATGACCACAAATGCCGCCAGGGGGATATCTGCACCATAAGCGGAACGTGCGCCATACTTTACTAACAGGATATTGTTGACAACCGTAATGACTACGATGGAAAGCTGTGTCAAAAGGCTGGAAGTCCCCAAGGCCATTACCGGCTTCAAAAGCTCCATGCTCGGCCTGAAACTGCCGGCGCTTACCCGGAAAGTCTTAGGATGTCTTAAATAAGCCGCGCAGATCAGGAAGCTGACAAACTGTCCAAGTATGGTAGCCCATGCCGCACCTCTGATCCCCATGTCAAGTGCAAAGATAGCTACCGGATCGCCGATGATATTGATGACTGCACCGGTAAGCATGGCCATCATAGCATATTTGGGACTGCCGTCCGCCCGGATAATGGAGGCCAGCGTATTCTGCGTCATGGCGAGAGGCATCATAGCAAAGATAATTACACCATAGTCATGCGCCATTTGGATATTAGCATCCGTCGCGCCGATAAGCCGCAGCAGACCGTTGCCCCACAGATAAGCAATGACGATCACCGCCACGCCGGAGAGAAAAGACCCAAAAACTGCGCTGCCGACACTCCTGTGAATATCCTTTGTTTCTCCGCGGCCAAGGGAAACGCTAAGTGCGGCGGCAGCCCCGTCGCCAAAGAACAGGCTTAACCCCCACCCTACTACCGTAATCGGAAAGATCACGCCAGTGGCGGCATTGCCCAGATAGCCCACGCCGTTGCCCACAAATATCTGGTCTACAATGTTGTAGAGACATGAAATAATAAGCGAACAGATGCAGGGAACCGCAAACTGCCGCAGCAATTTCCCCACTTTTTCCGTACCAAGATAATTACTGTTTTCCATAATAAATTCTCCTTTTTTGCGCAAAAAACGACACCCGCAGCACCCGTACCGTAATCAGATTTACGCACAGCGCGCCACATGTGTCGTTGATTTTGCATTATTTAATTTCCAAACACTATTTTAATTTTCCCGCCTTTTAAAATCAAAGGGCATTTTCTACAAATTTTCTGCCTTCTGTCTTTATACAAATTGACTATTCTTTCTCTTTCCTGATCATGTTACAAACCCCGCATACTGGGTCATGTACAACTCATGGTATTTTCCTTTCTTCGCAAGCAATGCCTCATGGCTGCCGCTCTCCACAATCTCTCCGTGATCCATAACGACAATAAGGTCGGAATCCCTGATTGTGGACAGGCGGTGCGCAATCACAATGCTGGTGCGTCCCTGCATAATACGCTGCATGGCATCCTGTATTGCTTTTTCAGTGCGGGTGTCTACATTGGATGTGGCCTCGTCCAGAATCAGGATCTTAGGATCGGCAACGAACGCGCGGGCAATGGCAAGGAGCTGCCGCTGCCCCTGGCTGATATTCGCTCCGGAACCGGTCAGCACGGTATCATATCCTTGCGGGAGAAGTTCTATCATTTCCCGGCACCGGCTCATTTCTGCCGCTTCCATAAGCTGCTTGTCTGCGGCCGCGTCATTTCCGTATTTCAGGTTGCTGCGGACAGTATCGGAAAACAGGACTGTATCCTGCAGAACGATAGCCACATTCTGCCGCAGGCTTTCTCTTGCGACATCCCGTATATTCTGCCCGTTTATACAGATTTCTCCACTTTCTATCTCATAAAACCGCATGAGCAGATTCACGACCGTGGTCTTGCCGCTTCCGGTTGCGCCGACCAACGCCACTTTTTTCCCGGCAGGGACAGTCAATGTAAAATTCTTGATCACAGGGGTTTTTGCTTCATAGGAAAAACACACATTTTTGAATGTGACTGTGGCTTTTTCCTCTGCCGCAAGCGCCTCGCCGCATCTATCCTCTTCCGTTTCGTCCAATACAGCAAAAACTCTCTCCGCACCGGCAACCGCCGTCTGGATCTGCCCATAAATCTGCGCGATCTCATTGATAGGACGGCCAAACTGTTTCGCATAGACAATGAACGCAGAGATCACGCCCACCGAAATCAGCCCGTTCACAGAGAAGTACCCGCCGAAAACAGCAATCATGACAAACCCGATATTCCCGATACAATTCATGACCGGTCCCATGACGCCGCTGAAAATATCCGTTTTGATCCCGGCCTTTGTCAGGGAATCTGCCGTCCTGCAGAAATCATCCGTTGTGATATCCTGATGGTTGTATGCCACAACCGTGCGGTAGCCGGAGACCATTTCTTCTACTGTTCCGTTCAACTGTCCCAACAGCATCTGGCGCTGGCGGGAAAATCTGCGTACCTTTCCTGAAAGGATTTTCGTTGCAAAGAGCGTCAATAATACAGTGGCAAAGCTGATCAGGGCGAGCTGCCAGCAGTACCACAGCATGACCGCCATGGTGCCGATGACCGTAAGCACGCCCGAAAACAGCGAAGGCAGGGATTGGGAAACCGTGGTCGAGATATTTTCAATATCATTGGTCATCCGGCTCATCACATCACCGTGGGAATGCGTATCGAGATAGCGGACCGGCAGTCCCATGATCTTTCCAAACAATTCCTCCCGCATCCGCTTCACTACGTTCTGGCTGAGCCGCGCGCTGAGCAATCCCTGCAGCAGTCCGCAGACACTGTAGAGCAGATAAGCGAAGAGCATGAAAAGCAATGTATGGGAAAGGACACCCTTTTTTTCCCCGGCAATGATATCAACAGCGTCGCTTTGAAGGCTCGGCGCATAAATGCCGCACAATGTGCCGGATACGACAATTACCAGCATACCGATCACCAGCGTCCTTTCCCTCATAAAGTAAGTAAAAATACGCCTGACCGTCGCGCCGGCATCGTCCGCGTGTTCCGGCTCCGCAAAGCGTTCACGCCGGTTCATCATGCCGGGAATGCTACGTTCGGCCAGTTTTTGATTTTGCACCGTACTCATACGCTTTGAGCCTCCTTTCCAATCTGGGAATGAAAAATATCCTGATAAATCCGGCAGGATTTCAGCAATTCCTCATGTGTGCCGCAAGCTGCGATTCTGCCGTTTTCCAAAACAACGATCCTGTCCGCCGTGCGTACGGAAGCAATCCTCTGGGCAATGATAATCTTCGTGCTGTCGGGATGCGACTTCTTTAACGCCTGGTACAAATCTGCTTCCGTCTTCAGATCGAGCGCACTGGTGGAATCGTCAAAGATAAAGATTTCAGCCGGCCTTATGACAGCCCTTGCAATCGATATCCGCTGCTTCTGTCCGCCGGACAGGCTCATGCCGCGCTCTGCAATGACAGTCCCGTACCCTTCCTTCATAGAAGAAATAAAGTTGTCCGCCTGTGCAATGGATGCTGCGGATTTTAACGACATGTCGTCCGCCCCCGGCAGCCCCCATGTAATATTTTCTCCAACCGTCATACTGAACAGTTCGCTTTTCTGCATGGCTATGGCAATTTTTCCACGAAGCGCCTCCTGCCGGTACTCCTTCACATCGATCCCGTCCACCAGGACCGTGCCGGTTCCTGTATCATAAAAGCGGGGAATCAGATTGGCCAGGGAAGTTTTTCCGCATCCGGTGGCTCCCATGATTGCCACGGTTTCTCCTTTATGTATGGTCAGATTGATATGGGAAAGCACATTCTGGCTGCTTCCGGGATAGGCGAAGGAAACATCACGGAATTCTATTTCCCCCCGCGCTTCTTCCGCCCCGCCAAAAGAGCCGTCCGTAAGCTCCGGGACGCTTTCCAGAACCTCTTTTACCCGCTTCCACGAAGCGAGTCCCCTGGAAATGTTCTGAAACAACATGACAAGCATCAGAATGCCATTCAAAAGCTGGGTCGTGTAGGTGAGAGCCGCCATGACGATCCCCGGCGTGCCTGTGCCGTTCCCCGTTTCAAAGGATCCTGCCAGCAGAATAACGGTAACGGTCATATACATTAGAGCATTAGTCAAAGGATTCATGAATGCAAAGATTACAAGAGTCTTCCACTGTGTTTTGACCAGTTCTCCGTTTACCTTCCCAAAGCGCAGCTTTTCATATTCTTCCCGGACACAGGCTTTAATGATACGGATGCCGGACACATCCTCCTGCATAATGGCATTCATGGAATCAAGCTGTGCCTGCAGTCTGGAAAACAGGGGATTTGCTTTCCACAGGCAGAAGACAATGACGCCTGCCAGAAATGGAAAAGCACATAGCACGATAAGCCCAAAACGCAGATTCAGCCGGAACATAAAGTACATGCTTCCGAATGTGAGAAGCGAGGTGCGGATCAGCCCCCGCACAAACAGCGAAACGAATGTCTGCACCTGCGTGATGTCGTTTGTCACCCTCGTCACCAGAGAACCTGTCCCGAAACGGTCAAGCTGCGGGAAGGAGAAAGCCATGATCCGGCGAAAGCAGTCTTTCCGGATTTCGTTGCCGATATTCTGGCTGGAAAAGTGTACGAATGCATTATTGAGGGAGCCGCATAGTCCGCCAAACAAAACGAGGCCTATCATCTGCAGTCCGAGCATCCAGACCAGATGCAGATCGGAAACGCCCCCGTTGTTTACACCAAGGACGCCATCGTCCACAATCCGGCTCATAATGCCCGGCTGAACCAGATCCATCAGTACCTCGCCAACCATAAACAAGCCCGCAATAACAGCAGGAAACAAATATTGTCTGATATATTTCCACATGGTCAGTTTCCTCCATGCCCGTGCAGCTTTCCGTTTCCCCTGTAACGGATCCTCCAATCAGCACAAACTCTTTCCAGAAGTGGTAATAATTCCCGCTTTTCTTCTTCCGAGAGACACGAAAACATTTCTTCATGCCGCTCCGGCATTTTTCCGGTACGGCGGTATTCTTTTCCTCTGCCGCAGCGCGGCTCGTTTAAGTCACAGTGCCGCCCACAGCCTGGGCAAATATTTTTTCCCGGCATAAATCATCCTCCTTTCATTAGGCGCCTTGATTAGAATATAGCAACGGCAATTCCCTCTCCTATGCATTTTCCGAAACCATACTACCCGCGCTGCCGCCCAATTGCTTATAAGTTAAGGCAATGACAATGACAGAGATAATAAATGTTAAAATATCGGATACCGGCATGGAAAGCAATACCCCGTCCAACCCATAGAAAACCGGCAAAAGAAGTGCAAAACCAACACCAAATACAATCTCCCTTACCATAGAAAGCATTGTGGATGCCGCCGCCTTCCCCATGGCCTGCAGAAAGATAAATGCCGCTTTATTCACGCAGGCAAACACCACCATACAGAGATAAATCCGAAATGCCCGGACTGCAAAGTCTGTATAGTAGGAACTCTCATTCGAAGCTCCGAATATGCCGATCAGCCCGGCCGGGAAAAATTCTACAATTATAAATGCCAGAACACCGACTGCCGCCTCCGCCGCCAGCAGTTTCGTAAATAGTTCCTTTACCCTTCTGACTGCTCCTGCGCCCATATTATACCCCACAATCGGGATGCACCCTGCCGCCATGCCGACCACAATAGAGATCACAATCTGGAAGAATTTCATCACAATGCCCACTACTGCCATCGGAATCTGCGCATATTGCGCCTGTCCGAATATATCGTCCATTGCCCCGTATTTACGGATCATGTTATTGATGGCCGCCATTGCCGCCACAAGGGATATCTGTGACAAAAAGCTGCAGATGCCCAGAACCAATGTCCGCCCTGCAATCTCCCTTTTCAATTTAAAGTCCTTTCCGGATATCTTCACAGTCTTCGTATGAGCCAGATACCATATCGCCAGAACCGCTGTCACAACCTGGCCGATTACCGTTGCAACTGCTGCTCCCATCATTCCCCATCGGAATACGAAGATAAAAACCGGATCCAGTATGATGTTGGCTACAGCCCCCGCAAGCGTTGACGCCATGGCATATTTGGGACTCCCGTCCGCACGGATCACCGGGTTCATTGCCTGCCCGAACATATAGAACGGAATGCCGCAGGAAATCCAGAAAAAATATTCCTTTGAATAGCGGAATGTTTCTTCATTTACCGTTCCTCCGAACATGGCGATAATCCGGCTGCTGAATATGAAGTAAACCGCACACAGCACAAAACTGGAAAGAACCGTAAGCAGGATGGAATTACCCATGCTCCTGCCCGCATCCTGCGGTTTGTTTTTGCCCAGGCTCAGGCTTACAAAGGCACAGCAGCCGTCACCCACCATCACTGCAAGGGCAAGGGCAATCACAGTCAATGGGAACACCACCGTATTCGCAGCATTCCCATAAGAACCGAGATAAGAGGCATTGGCGATGAATATTTGGTCGACAATGTTGTATAAAGCACCCACAAGGAGTGAAATAATGCAGGGAACCGCATATTTTCCCATCAGCCGGCCAACCGGCTCCTCCATCAAAAATGAATTACTTTTTGTTTCCATGTCTGTCTCCTTTCATGCAAAATAAAAAAACGTATGGCAAATAACTGGATTTACGCAGTTTAAGCCACACGTTCTTAATGATTATACTGTTTTTCTTCCAAAAATTCAAAGGGATTTTTGCACAAAAATTTGATGCTCTTCCAGCCAGCGGACCGCGCAGTGCGCCAAACAGGCCGAGCCAATTGGACAGACATCTTCATTGAACCGGACCTTCGGATTGTGGGCAGGGGCATCACCCCGCTCATCCATATATCCGGCCGAAAGATACATGAATACGCTGGGTACTTTCTCCGCAATAGTCGCAAAGTCCTCAGAAGCACTGGCTGAAGTGTCTGGGACAGGAGTCAGGCCGGGAATCGGCAGTTCTTCCATATAACCTGCTATCTCATCAGTCATGGCAGGATCGCAGACCAATGGCGGCACCTCAGAAATCATCTCGATCTCTGCCGATCCTCCAAATACTTCTGCAGTCTTTTGGACAACCTCCTTCAGCCGCCGAACCAGTTTCTTTCGGCTTGCGCTGTCATTGGTGCGCAAGGTTCCCTGGAGGACGGCAGTATCAGGGATTATATTAGGCGCCGAGCCTGCGGAAAAATTACCAATGGTCAGCACACAGGCTTTACTGGGGTCTGCTTCCCGGGCAATCAGCGATTCCAGGGCAAGGTAAATATGAACGCCGATATTGATCGGATCGATAGAATTGTGCGGATATGCGCCGTGGGCGCCCTGCCCATGTACTGTGATCCGAAAACCGTCCACAGAGTACATCATCGTACCGCCGCTGTTGTACATGAACAAGCCCACCGGCATCCTGCCGGGGCCGACATGATAAGCCAGGGCTGCATCCACGCCCTCCAGCACCCCGTTTGCCAGCATATCCTTCGCTCCCTCAAAGGTTTCTTCCGCAGGTTGGAACATAAAACGCACCTTTCCAGACAGCATAGCTTCATTTTCTTTTAGTATTTTTGCCGCTGTCAGCAGCATGGCTGCATGAAAATCATGGCCGCAGGCATGAGCCTCTGTACCGGTTGGGCAGGAAAAACTTTCTCCGCTCTCCTCCGGCATGGGCAGCGCATCCATATCCGCCCGGAGCAGCAGCGTCCTGCCCCCTTCCCTGCCCAGCTCCGCAGTCACTCCATGCCCGCAGGCATGCGGAGCCAGACCGTATCTTCTCAACTGATCCATAACATAAGTCTGCCCTTTTGGCATATGCAGACCCACTTCCGCGTTGCTGTGCAGCCAGCGGCGGTGGGCGACTGTTTCCTCGCGCAGTTCCAATGCCCTTTCATAAAAATCCATAATCGTACCTCCTCGCTATGAAAAATTTAAAAGCATATATGAGTAAAAAACGTTAACAATGTTTATAGTTTGTCTGCTAATTTGTCTGTTAATTCCTAATAATCCACTCAAAGTGAAAATTTCATTCCGCTCCTTTATAAGATTCTGCATGAAAAAACGCTTCCACAACCGCCGGATCAAAATGTGTGCCGGATTCCTCCCTGATAATCGCATACGCTTTTTCAATCGGCATGGCATTTTTATAACAGCGTTTGGACGTCAGTGCGTCAAAAACATCCGCTACCGCCATAATCCTCGCACAAAGCGGTATTTCTGCCCCGCTTATGCCATAAGGATAGCCTTTTCCGTTCCACCACTCATGATGATACGCTGCCATCTCCACCGCCGTATTCAGATATTCCGATTCCCCAAGCTCTGCCTTTGCATGGGTCAGCAGTTCCACTCCTGCCGTGGTATGCGTTTTCATAATCTCAAATTCTTCTTCCGTCAGTTTCCCCGGCTTGTTCAGTACAGCGTCCGGTATATGTATTTTCCCAATGTCGTGAAGCGGCGCCGCCACCACCATGTCTCTCATATACCTGTCAGTCAGAATATCACGGTATATCCCCTGCCTTTTCAATTCCTTTGCAATGCACTCCACATATTCTGCTGTTCGCCTGATATGCCCTCCTGTATTGTCATCCCTGTTCTCCACGACCTCTGCCATAAACGTAATTATGCCGGACTGCATAACGGAAACCCGTTCATGATAAAAGGAACGCTTATTACCCTGCATGACCAGCACGATAATCGTAATCGTCATGACAAAGGCGGATATGCTGCTGATCCCGATAAAAGAAACCAAGCCCTGCCCGTATATACTGTCTGCCGCCCGTACATTCCCGCCATCCGCCGCGATCTGCATTGCCGTGTTATTGGAAAAAAACAGCATCAAAATCCCGACCGCCCAAAGCAGATATTTCTCTGATTTACGCAGTCGCCTATTCTGCATATTCTCATGAAACCAACTGCGCCAGTCCCGTTTTTTCACATAGAATAAAATAAGCAGCACGGACAATGCCCCATAAAGCATAAACTGGTATACCCTTGTTTCCTGTACCGACATTGCAAGCAGATACGGGGGCACCAGCAGAACCGGAACCAAAAGCCCGTTAATAATGCCCGGAAACGGTATCATCAAAACAATTCCCCCCAGTCTGTGTTCTTTCCTGCCAAGGCAGATGTTTAACCCTATCATAAATAGTGCCGCCAACAATGCCGCATCTTTCCCAAAAGCCAAAAACACAACGCCAATCAGGAAAAAACTGACACAATAAAAAACCAGCTGCTTCTTAGCTTCCATATCCGGCTCTAGAAATACATACTTCCTTATCAGAAAACCGCTGACTGCAACTGCCGCCGTTTCCAATATTTCCAATATCAATATTTCTGTTTCCATAGTCTATACACTGCCCCTTTAACAATCATGATGAGTTCACAGCCACATATATAAGTGTATCACATCAACCTATTAACCACAACTGCGCAACATAATATAAAAACAACGATGCTGTAACCAATCCCGGAGCGGAGGCTGCCATGGAACGCAGCATATTACACTTACCAGAACGTTCTCAAGACTCCCTCTTCCCTGTTCCCTCCCCAATGAAATGCCGCCAAGTCCGGGAACTCTTTGATTATGTATTGTATCTTGACAACCATTTCACATACTCTGAAACCAGCTTTTCCGTGATATTCGATGCCTCTATGCTAAAATGGTCTGCCGCCGTAAGGGCATTTATATCGCCATAAGCAATGCTCATGACATACACTGTCCGGATACGGCTGTCACATGACTTCATTTTTTCCAACACGTCATATACCTGGGACGTAACGACACACTGGTCCGCAAACTTTTCCGTTTCGATAATCTCCGCAACCTTCTGCTCAAATTCATATTCATGTCCTGTAGGCTTCATTTCGATATTCAGCTTGATCCCATTCCTTTTGGCAAATGCGATCACCTCCGACAGCAGCGGCACCCTTTCCCCTGCAAACCTACTGTCAAAAAAACTACCGACATCCAGAGTCCCGATCTCATCATAATCCATTTCCCATGTATTCCTGTCAACCCCCGCCGTACGTGCAAAATTGGTATCATGCATCACAAAAATCTGCCCGTCCCGGCTCTGCTGCACATCCAGTTCGATCCAGTCTGCCCCAAGTTCCTTCGCGCCCTCAAATGCCGCCATTGTATTTTCCGGATAACGGGCAGACGCCCCACGATGCGCCGTTACTTCCATGGTACGGACATACTCAATCTGTACGCTTACCTTATGGTTATAGATACCATACAGATAAAAACAGCAGCAGATAACTGCCCCCAGCAACATTACCCCTTCTGCCGCATACCGTATTTTCCTCCTTTTTTCCTTTTCCTGATATCTATCTGCTTCTCCATGTATGATTTTTTCCTGCCTGTCCTCCTTATGCCCATAAAATAAAATACTGATGCAGGCATAGCTTACCGGTGTGCCAAATGCCGACAGGACAAAAAGGGAAACCGCAAGATAAACCCATACCACTGATGCCGACACGATCCCCACCAGTTTCAGTCTCGAAAACACCCCGCCTAAAAATACTGCAAGCCCTACCCCCAACACAGCACAAACAAAGAATAAAACAGAAAGGCCAAGCTGCACCCCCACCAAAGCCATGAAATCTTTCCTCTTATTTTTTCCGCTAAGCGCCGCGCTCCTTCTTCTGGCCTCTTTAAATCCGCATCCTTCCAGCGTAAAATAGTGAAACGCATACATCCACCTTAACAGCAACACACCCAACCCAATCAGGATGCCAGAAAATAAAATCAGCAAATGCGCGTTCCCCTTAATAAAATCCATGATAAATTCCGGGACTGCAATACTGCCCACATATCCTGACGCCACCCCGATGTTCAGAAACGGTATCAAAAATAATACAACAAAAACTACCAGTAAATTTTTCCTGTGGAACACTCTGACCGCATTATGCAGTGCATATCTTACCGTCTGCACCAAGTCTGCTTTTTTTCCCTGATAAGACTGATCCAGCAAAAAAATGACCGCCCCGATGTCAACCATAGAATAAACGGCCATGCAGACAGTCAGCAGAAGAAGCGCCAGAAGAGTCAGGGGATTCAGGAAAAAGAAAAAGACATTTTCTATCGTCAGATATTGATATCCCGTTACTTTCATAATCCCATTGAAGATCCGCAAAAAAAGAGGGGTAAATATAGTCGGGGATAATACTTTATATAAAATTTCAAACTCCGCCATTGTCCGCCAGTTTACCTGAAGCAGATTCATTACCTTTTTCATTTTCCTCATAAGCTGTACCCCATTTTCTTTCCATGCCTTTTACCAGAATTCATCTACTGCCGTATTGCGTTTGGATAGATCCTTTCCATTTTTACATCATCAAAATGTTCATCCATGGCCTGTTCCCATCTGTATACCGCGGCCTTTCCGTCTGCCCGCGTATCGTACCGGACAAGCGCAAGCACGGACACGAAAATATTAAATGCCATAAACACCACCAGTAGTCCGGTCAACACCCATCCTGTTTTCTTTAAAATGGTATCGATCAGCCGTGCCGCTTTTGGATAAATCCCTTTGATCCAGACAACAGCCGCAATCCCCCAGAAAAAACAGTAAAGCAAATTGATCCTCCCTCCAAGGTTAAAAGGCATGGCACTGTAGTCCCAGAATACTTTTCCAAACAAAAGCTCCGTAAAAACGCTGCAGATATATTCATAAGCCCCTCCAAGGAAAACGCCCACCCAAAAGATATGGTGTTCCTGTTTATCCCTGTCTTTATAAAGCAGCACCGTCACAAGCGCGATCGCAAGTCCCCATACCACACTGAACGGCCCCCATACAAGGCTGCTCCTGCTCATCCAAATACCTGACGTAACCCGGCAGAATAATGTCTCCACAATATCACCCGCAAAAGCCCCGATCAGGAACAGCCAGAACATCTGTACAAAACCGCACCGTTCCTGATCCTTTACCGTTTCTTCCTTCTCACGCAGGATAGCAGGGTACGATCTTCCTATCCTTTTTTCAATATGTCCTGAAACCTTTGCTGCAAGCCGGAATGTCCATCTTTGCAGCTTATGGTTCCACCCAAGCAGCCGCGGCAGTTTATCCTCCATATGGCGGATAAACAGGAGAGAACCCGTAAAGTCTGCCACTCCCACCGCCGTAAGCCCCCAGATCACTATCTTTCCCGCAATGCCCGGCAGGCTGCGGTAAATTCCTAAAATAATACCATTTCCATATTGGACAGCCAAAAAACCGAGCAGTCCCCAAAGCACAGAATATTGCAGACAGATATATCCGTCAAAATTCCATCTTTTATCAGAATAATCCCACCACTTTTTCTGTTTCATCCTTTCCAGTATTTTTCCTGCATACCACTCCACGGCAGTAGCCACCGCCATGCTTCCCAGAAAAAGAAACAGCACATCGCCTTTCAGTTCCTGCAGGAAGACCGTCAAGATCACCCCGGTAAGCCCATAAAGGAAGCAAAACGGTCCCGATGCGAAACCGCGGTTCCTGAAATTCCTTACTTTTACCGTTGCAACTGCCGTTTCCGCAAGCCATGCCAAAAAAGAATAGGCAAAAAAGAGCATGGCAAGTTCATAAAATGTATCTTTCATTCCGACCTCCTCAGTAACCGTACCTCTTCCTATATTTTAAGAACATAAAAACGGACAATGCAAGCGCCATCAATTCCGCGGCAGGAGTTGCCAGCCAGATTCCATTCACACCTAAAATAATCGGAAGCACGATCATCGTGATCAGCATAAACACAAATGACCTTGAAAATGCCAAAATAGCCGAAACTATTCCGTTGGATAATGCAGTAAACATCCCACTGGCAAAAATATTGAATCCGATAAAGAACAATGCTGCCGTGCATATCCTGTTTCCCGTTACTGCCAGATCATACACCGGATTATCCGGCCGGGCAAATACGGATACCAGCGGCCTTGTCAGCATAAACGAAGCCGCAACCGTGACCACGGAGATCACTGCGATCACCTTCATGCTCAACGCAACCAGCTTTTTTAATTTTTCATGCGTTTGAATATTCCCTCCATTCAAACTGCGCTCCCCATAATAAAAACTCAGCATGGGAGCAACCCCGTAAGAATACCCTGTATACAAAGAGCTTGCAAACATCAGCACATACATGATGATGGTAACGGCAGCGACCCCGTCCTCCCCGACATAATAAAGCATTGTCCAGTTAAACATCATTGTAACGATCCCGGTAACAAGCGCAGTCGCCATCTCAGAACACCCGTTTGCAGCCGCACTCGCAAGAACTTTGAACCGGAATGCAGGCTTTTTGAAATAAAGCAAGCTCTTTTTCCGGCTGAAAACAAACAGCCCCACCACTGCTGTTACAGAATATCCAAGCCCCGTTGCAATCGCCGCACCGCCGATCCCCATATTAAATCCGGCAATCAACACATAATCAAGCACCATATTCAAAACACCGCCCGTCACCGAACAGATCAGGGAAAGGTTTGCCTTTTCACTGGCAATCATATAGAGCGTAAAATTGTTCATCAGAAGGATCGGCACCGTGAACACCAGATAACGGCTCAAGTATTCCACACAATACCATTCTACGTCTGCGGAGAGATTCATCCCTGCAAAAATACGATCCATGGCTAAGTACCCTACCGCACACATGACAATCCCCACAATGACATTCACCAAAATCAAAAAAGTAAAGTCCTCCCTGGCTTCCTCAGCCTTCTGCTCCCCCATCTTTTTCATGATGACCGCGCTGCCTCCGGTGGCAAGCATGGTGGAGATGGCCGTCACGAGCTGAATGATCGGTGCCGTCAGATTGATTGCCGAGAGCGCGTTTGTCCCGATCAGGTTCGACACAAACAGACCGTCTACCATTGTGTAAAAGGACATAAACACTGTCATTGCAATTGTCGGCACGGCAAATTTCAGGATATTTTTTAGTGTTACAGGTTTTTCGTATACATTTAATTTCTCCATAAATTTTTCCTCCGTTCCACTTGTATTTGCTTCCTGTGTATGGTATTATAGACCGTACAGTAACTGTCTGGTCAATACGAAATTTAAATTTTTATGAGGCGACTATGAATAAGAATGATAAGCTTCTCACAATCGGCCAGTTTGCAGCCATGCACGGCATCAATAAGAAAACACTTATGTGGTATAATGAGATCGGGCTGTTCAAGCCGGCCTCCATCAACCCCGAAAACGGATACCGCTGTTACACTTACTATCAGAGTCCTATCCTTGAAACCATCCTTCTTTTACGGGAGCTGGATGTTTCTATTCATGAAATACAGGATTTCATGAAAAACCGGTCTGCGGACAACTTAAAACACCTTCTGGAAGAAAAAATAACAGCCCTTGACATGCAGATCACCCATCTGCAGGCAGTCCGGACAACTTTATGTACACATCGCCAAAATATGGACACCCTGCTTACCATGAACTTATCCGAGATCAGCATCGTTGAAAAGGAGGAACACTGTCTGGTTACTGTAGATGTGGACCAGAATACCTCCTTCGAACAAAAAGTGGAACTGATTACTGCCGAAACTGAAAAATACCAGCTTGGGCGTCTCCATAAAGCCTCTTATGGTTCCATGATTTCCGTTAACAGCCTGCTAAACGGCAGCTTTGACAATTATTCCAAACTTTTTATTGAAATTCCTTTTCTTCCATATCAGGCTGGTCTGCACATCATGCCCAGCGGAAAATATCTGCGGGCTTTCCATAAAGGGGAATGGGACGGGATTCCAAAGCGGTATCAGGAAATTCTTGATTATGCAAAAAGGCATAAACTGAACCTCCACGGATTTTCCTATGAAATGGGCATTAATGAAAATGTCATTGACCGGATTGAGGATTATATTGTGCAGATTGAAATTCCCATTGACGGGTAGCCTGAAAACTGCCCGTGCCAAAAACATCCCCTGTTTCCATCCCGGATAGTTTTCCTCCGCCAGTTTCTCCATTCTGGAAGCAAACGTTCCGCCTTTCTTCCCGAAGCCTGTATACAACCGTCCAACCGCCGGCTTTATGCCAAGCTCCGGGCGGCAGGTGAGAGGTTGAACGCGCAAGCAACAAAGGAGCAGGATAACCCGCTCCTCCATATTAGTCCATCAGTTTAATTTCTTTATTTCCCGGCTGCAACAGGATGCCATGCTCATCATAAAACCGCATATCCCGGTACATAATTGCAAAAGGACATCAACGAAACGGACATTGCAGAACGGCTCTGTCCATACGCCCACAAAATAAGCGCAAACCCTGTCATGAAACTCCCAAGTCCTGATATGCTCTGGCTTAACCATAAAATGATATATTTCCTAAATAATTTTTCTTCCATTGGATTTTCTCCATTCTATTCTTTATTTTTTCAGAACAAAAAGTACAAAACCCAATGCGGACGATAGTTTTTACCTCTGTACAAATTTCGTCCAGCCACCAGGCTTTATACAGAGTCCTTTGCTTAAGGCAATCACTAAATGACAGAGCATATTTCCCACCTCCCCCGGTTGTCTTTTCGAAATACAGTATAATTATGAAAAGATTTTTTTATCAATGTACCTGCAAGATTACTTTCCATGACCACTGCCAGCCCCGACCATACTGCACCAGTGATAAGTACCGATCCATTTATATTTTTGAAATTATAATTAATCCAATGATATGTATGACGGAACCCCATTCACACATCCGTAGGTGCCGGATTCACATGCACCATGATATGTTTAATCTTTTGGAAATTCCTTTCAATATCCTCATGCACCTCTTCCGCGATCTCATGAGACCGTTTCAGGGTATAAGACCCGTCCACCTCGACTTCTATATCCACATATATTCTATTGCCAAAAATACGCGTATAAAGGGAATCTATGCCCCTTACTTCCCTGTTCTTCATAACACATTCGTAAATCTGTCTTTCCGTTTCCTCGTCACAGGAGCGGTCCACCATTTTATCGACGGCATCCTTGAAAATATCATATGCCGCTTTTATGATAAATACAAAGATCACCAGGCTGGCAATGGAGTCCATGACCGGGAAACCAAACCTTGCCCCCGCGATTCCTATCAAAGCCCCTACGGAAGAAAATGCATCCGAACGGTGGTGCCATGCGTCTGCCAGTAATGCACTGGAATCAATTCTTATTGCATAAATTTTTGTATACCAGAACATGGCCTCCTTAACCATAATGGATACTACCGCCGCAGCCAGCGCTAATGTTCCCGGCACCGGCAGATCATTATAACTGCCGGACAGGATGTTTTTAAACGCTTCCATCCCAATGCCAATCCCTGTCATAAAGAGAACCATAGCCAGTATGATAGCCGCCACGCATTCCAGACGTTCATGCCCATAGGGATGTTCTTTATCCGCTTTCTTCGAGGCAAGCCTGATTCCAATTATTACCACTACCGTACTGAATACATCCGATGCGGAATGAACCGCGTCGCTGACCATCGCATTGGAATGTGCCGCAATACCCGCCATAAGCTTAAATACAGACAATATCACGTTCCCTATGATGCTCGTGGTACTCACCCTGTCTGCGACTCTCTGAAAATCACCGGCCGACTCATCATTTCCCCTTTTCATTATTCTGTTTTCCTCCATACTAAGTTACCTCCAAAATGTAAGATAGCTCTATGACACCAATATATGTGGGGGTTTTAGAAGAAAGCATTGAAAAAGAAGTATAAAAAACACCCACGAAACAGTATTAGCAGCTACTGTCCCGTGGATAAAGATTCCACTGTCACTCATGTGACCCGACTCCATGACATTCATCACGGCCTGTTCAGTTTGTACTGTAGATTTATATGCAGTGCAAAGAGTAGGTTCAGGATAACACGAAAATTCCAGCCTGTCAATGGCCAAAGATTTGCCGTCACCACATACTTATCCACCAGTAACTAATCTTCCCTTTCTGCATCCGCCTTCGTAAAATGCACCGTTCCTTTCGGATGATTGGGAGGTGCATAAACAGAGGATATCTTTAAGGCATTTCTTCCGGTATTGACAACATTATGCCATGTTCCCGCAGGTATAAAAACGACATCGCCTTTACACATATTTTGTTGATAATCCGTCTTTTCTGCGCATTTTCCAATTTTTACCGCTGCCGTTCCCTGCTCTACCCGGATCAACTGATCCGTGTCTCCATGGACTTCAAGACCAATCTCGCCACAGGGCGGAATACACATAACCGTCATTTGCAAATGGCATCCCGTCCAGACAGCAGTACGGAAATTAGGGTTTTGCAGCGCAGCCTGCCCGATATTAACAACATATGGATTTGGCCCATGATCCATTTGAGCATTGCAATGGCTGTAACTCATAAAAACTCTCCTTTTATTCTCTCTACATTATGATATGTATTGCAGGAAATAACGTGCCAATCCTGCATTCTGATTATTCTGTAATTCCCAGCCACTGCCATATCCCTCAGCCAGGAAAATATTCAAATTCAAAGGAAGCCCTGTCCGTTTCAAAGGAAAACAAAGTACAGCCCCTTTTACAAAACCGGTAGTAAGCCCGGCAGGATGCACCTTCGTGAATCGTCCTTACCATGTCTCCCTTCAACGGAGCCTTAAGGGGATGCCCCGATTCCTCCAGCAGACGGACATCCAATTCCAGCGCGCCCTGTGTCACCCGAACCATTTTATTTTGAATTTTAACCGCTCTTGCTCCCAGATAAGTAGCTATCCGATACTCTTTTCCCTGCCACAACACGGCACCTATAATGCCGGTAAAATGAATCCCTGCCATGCGAATATCCGCCACTGCCAGCATCAAAGCCCCACCCGAAAAACAACACTGCGTCCATATATATTCTTTAGGGAATGACCGTCCCCGGTCTCCTTCCCAATATCCCCAGGCATCCCGAAAAAAATATTTTTGCCCATTGATACACACATTTCCCCTGACCGAATGACGCATACTCCATACGCTGTGACGGCATTCCATAAACGGTGCCAGCGCAAACGGTCCCATGATATCATATTTTAATGGAATAAGCGGTCCAAAGTCCAATTTACCCTGAATAGTTACCTGCGGTGTATTTACTGCCAGATATATCCCTTTTTCACCGAATCGATTTTCTCCTATATAAATATTCCGTTTTGTCCGTTGAAATGCATCTGCCGGAAACATAACTGTCCATGAATCATTATCCGTAATAACCTGAATAGAACAAGCGGATTTATTTCTTGTATTGTGAACGGCAGGTATTACCGCTAAAGTCTGTGCATTAGACTGGCATTTCAAATACCAGCCATAAAAAGAATAATACATATGCCTTCTCCATGATAAATAATATTTATTTTACCAAGTATGCATTTGATTTATTCATAAAGCAGAACTTCACATTTAGGATTTTGTGGCATACTATTATTTTTCAATTAGTATTTTCACGCCGAATTGCACTTTGCAAATTTATACTTATATCTGAATTTTCTCCCTCGAATTGTGCCAACGCTGCCGCCGCCTGTTGCATAATTTGGTATGGAGTAAATATTTAAATCAATCCTTCTAATCTCCCAGTTCCCCATATCTGCCTGGTACGATATGTTTGAGGATCATACTTATACAAAGCCTGCCATTTAGAGATGAACGATAATAACATAAGAAATATGGAACCTATTAACAAGTAACAACAAACGGATAACGCACCGCTGGTGCGAGCCTCTTGCACCGTTGACGCGGGAAAGGGGGTCCGTTTATCTGAAATGTGCATTCCAAGGTTTTCTTTCTTCTACGCCATATTTTGCACAAAATAACCGCTGTAAAATATAATAATCCCTTTTGCATATTTTTACAGCAGTTATCCCTCTGCCAATAATCAATAATTAATCCCGTTGATCGCCAGCACCCCGTCTGCCACGCCAAAGTTTATGCTCGCTATCCTTCCATCTGAAATAGGAAATCCCGCCATGCTGGGTTGGAGATTTTCGATATCAGCCATTTCTATGGATTCCAACAGTTCATTCGTAAACACGGCCTCTGCGCCAAGGTTCAGGAAATCCTCTTTAGTCTCCACTACACCAACATCCGGCAATCCCACATAAACCGGAAATGCCGTCAGCTCTGCCAACGCCTCCAAATCCTTTTGGGCGGTTGCCTCCTTAACTTTCTCGGCAAATTCCTTAGCCGCCTCGCTGTCAACTGCAAAATTATCCTCATATCCTTTTGATGTCTGTGCTACTTTTTCTGTTTCATCTGCCTCTTCTTTTTTTGCAACAGAATCAGAATCCTGCCCTGTTTCCTCCGATATATTTGCAGGGATACCCTGCTGTGTATCCTGACGGGACTGCTGGCTTTCGCCGCATCCCGTCAGAACTGCTCCTGTAAGGGCAAAACCCAAAGCCATAACAACTACATTCTTCATTTTCTTTCTCATCTTATTTTCCTCCTGTAATTTCAAATTCAATTTCTCCTGACGAACCAGGTGCAATTTCATATTTCCCAAAAACAATAACCGGACGGTTATTCTCATTGATATAAAACTTCGCATCTTCCGAAATCCCTGCAAACCCTCCTTCCTCTGCTGTAAAGAATACTTCTCCTGCCTTTTGTCTTTCAGCAATCTCCTCCCTGATGCTTTCATTTGCCAGTTCTGCATAATCTCCACCCAGCATATCCTTTAATGTGACGATTTTTCCTGTCCTTAAGTCCAGGTTGTAATATTTTGACTCGCTATTGGCATTTGTCCAGTTTTCGGTTCCCCTTACCACAAAGGAAAGATAATCGTTATTCTGCTGCTTGATCTCATAACCTACGGTAATCTTGATATTGTGTTCTGCCCATTCTTCCGGCGTGCCTCCCGTTTCCAGATAAGCAGTTCTGTATTCTTCCGCACGCAGGAGCGCCTCATCTGCATACTGGTTACAACGGGCAAGGATTTCCTGATTAATCCCATCCACCTTTATCCCGGTATCCTCTGTGATCATCTCAATCGTTGGGATTTCCACAGACACCGCTATATCATCCTTCTCCGTTTCGTAAGAACGGAAGGTCAATATCCGTGCCAGCCCTCCGATCACCGGAAGCTGTCCTGCTTCTTTTGCAAATACCGGACTTGTATTCAAAGCCGCTGTAAAAAGAATGCATACAACCGCTGCCGCTGCTTCCACACTGCATATGATCCTCTTGAATCTGTGCGGCCTGCCAGCCCCATTTTTTTCTTCCTGCTGTTTCCTTGACTTTTGTATCTCCAGCTGTATCCGAAAGTTAAGTTCCTCCGGAATCGCAATCTGGTCATATCTTTCTTTCATCGCATCTAATTTACCCATATATCCGCCTCCTGAATATTTTCCTTTAATTGTTTTAAGCCACGATAGAGTTTCGTTTTAACCGTATTCAGATTTAATCCGGTGATACAGGAAATTTCTTTCAAAGACAACTCTTCAAAAAACCGGAGTTTAATAATTCCCTGCACATCCAGCTCCAATCTGTCTAATTCTTTTTCCAAGTCATCATCCTGCTCATAGCCCTTTTCGTAATACAACTTCTCCTGTTCCAGCCCATCGCCGGAAAGCAAAAGCCTCTTCCGTTTTTTCAGAACCGTCAGGCTTTCATTCATTAGTATTCTATAAAACCAGGTCTTGATCGCATCCTCATTTTTTATGCTTTCATGCGCCTCAAGCGCTTTGCAGACCGCACTTTGGACAACATCAAGAGCGTCCTCCTGATGCCTGGTATAACTATAAGCCACCCGGTAAAACCGGTCCTGGTTTTCAAGAATATACTGAATCAGCCTTTCATATAATATTTGTTTCATAACAGGCGCACACCTTTCTTTTGTTCGTTTACTATATAGATTTTTCAGATATCGAAAAAGTTTCAAAATCTTATTGATTTATCTTAAGGAATAGGAAAGAAACAAACATTGTCAGAAATTCGGCGGCCGGTACGGCAAACCAGACTCCGTCCATTCCCCAAATTTTGGGCAAAAAACCGAGAAACAAAAGCAACAGGGCAAAAGAGCGCAGGAATGTGATCACGCCCGAAAAATGCCCTTTTCCATAAGCCATCATACGGATTGCCGAGAAAATATTGATTCCGGCGAAGAGAAAACCGAGGCCATAGATTCTCATTCCGGACACGGCAAGGGAAAATACAGGGCTTGCAGAAGGAGCAAAGCAGGAAACTCCCAATGGTGCAAAGAAATATGTCAGCGTGTAGACGACAAGCGGCGCGATGGCAAAGAACCTGTACGCATAACACTCCAGAATACGACAGACTCCATCCTTTTTATTCCCATAGGCGTAGCCAAGAGGCGGCGCAATCCCCATGGAGAAACCAAAGTATACGCCGATAAACAGAAATTGCAGATACATAATGATGGATACCGCCGCAACACCGTCTTCTCCTGCAAAGATGAGGGCAGTGCGGTTGAATACGATGGTCGTAACGGCAATGGCCAGCTGATCCACAAATTCCGATGCTCCGTTCACCATGCAGCGTACCGCTTCCCGCCAGGACAGGCTGTGCAATGTAAATGAGAGAACTTTCCGTTTTCTCAGGAAGTAATAAAGCCCCATACAAAAGGACAGAAGCAGACCAAGCATTGTTGCAAAAGCCGCACCCAGAATCCCCATCCTGAAACAGCCGATCAGAATATAATCCAGGACAATATTCAGGATGCCTCCGGACAGCGCTGCGGCAAGGCTATAGGCTGGCGCCCCGTCAATCCGGATGAAATAGGTAAACAGTTCTTTTCCAATGACGACAGGTGTTCCAAAAAGCCACCAAAGCGCATATATTCTGCAATCAGCCATGGTCAGGCTGGTAGCGCCGAGCAGATTCAGTATACCGGTCAGATTGAGAAGAACGCCAAAAGACACCAGACTGCCTAACAGTATAGATGCCGTCACGCTGACCGAGAAAGAACGGCTCGCCTCATTCTTTCTGTTTCCTCCAATGTGCAGTGCGGCAACAGCGCTGCCGCCGGTTGCAAAAATCAGCGCAATGCCTGTCAGCACATTGACAATGGGATAAACGATGTTAATGGCGGCCAGAGCATCCGTACCCACATAGGCTGAGACAAAAATACCGTCAATAATAGTATAAACGGTATTGAACAAAGAAGTCAGATAGGTCGGAATAATATATCGCAGCAGCTTTCCAAACCGGACTTCTTTTTCTGAACTGAAACTCAAAACATTTTTCATAAAAATCTCCATTCCGCGCCTTTCAGTTGGCGGCACAAATAGTAATGAAAGTGTTCCAACTCTCTACGCTGTGCTGTAAAATAGTTTGCAAGAAGCTACACCACAAAGCACGGTAGGATGAGTTATAATAACATTCTTCGTTTTGGACAACATAAAAATCCGTGTAAGTTCTGCCTTTTCAAGCACAAATGAGCGGTATTACGAATCCGCACACTAAGCATTGTTTAAGCGCCTTAGTTTAATTGTGCGGCAGTTCAACCAATGGCTTCTCAACAACGCTTGTCATGATGTCCGTATGGAATCCACAGGTAAATACCGGGTTCCTGTCTTTAATCTTCTCGAAGATGTTAAGAGCCAGAAGACCGACGATAAAGATGCCTTGTGGATCGCCGGCCTTTCCAAGTTCAACATCGCCCCTTCCAGCTACATCCCTGTGAAAGAAATCCGTAAACTCAGAGAACTCTTCCGGTACCCCTACAAACTGGTCAACGAACACTCCAGCGAAAAGATGCGGCTTCAGAATGCACTTATCGTTTCCAATATCGCTCTTGACTCCGTTCTCTCGGACACGCTCGGCAAATCCGCTTCTGCCATTATCGAATACCTTTTATCCGGTCAGGACTTTGACCCGGAATACTGCAAAAAACTCCTTCTCCGCAGGACTAAGGATAAGGCTGATGATGTTGCCCGTATGATCCTGACCTGCCTTTACCACATATTACTGGAAAAGGAAGGGATGACCGTAATGCCTCCTACTGTTGCCTGATACCCTTTCCTACATAGAAATTTCCTTGAAAACAGCGGTTCTCTGGTGCTTGTTTTACTATACCTAAGCCTCCACGCTAAGGCTTCATACTACACCTCCTGCATATAGGATAAACCTTCAAGGTACTTGAAAGTCAATAAGAAAGATGATATCCTATCCCTGTGGAGGAATCAAATATGGCTTTCAATTTTCAAATCGGAGAGATTTCCCGTTTTTTTGACGTACCGGCCTCTACCCTTCGCTATTGGGAGGATGTGGGCGTTCTGAATCCGTTAAGGGATGGCGAAAATCACTACCGTGAATATACGGTCGAAGAACTGATGACGATTTCCGACGTTATCTTTTACAAAAATCTTGGGCTTTCGTTAAAGCAGATCCGCAGAATGGAATCTGCTACGCCCATGCAGCACAGTCGTTTGTTTATGGAAAAGCTGTCGGAATTAGAACAACAGCAGAAACAGCTTCAGGAGCGTATGGAAAAGCTGCACTGCCATATGAAAGCGATTCAGATGATGGAGGAATTGAGACAGAGTCCCTACCGGGAAACAGACATTGACACGGACTGCATTGTTTCCTTCGACCTGATTGAACGGGACAAATTACGTCAGTACATTGGCAATCCGTATCTGTACTCCCGCGTACAGCATTCCTGTCGTCCCGAGAGGGAACAGAGAGGGCTTACCGTTCCTGCAGACTTGACGGGACAGGTACCGGATTTTCAAATTCTATGGAAAAAACAAAGCAATAGATATATAACCTTTTTGATGAAAGAAGAAATAACCGATGATTTTCCGAATGATTTGCAAAAGCATTTACTGCATATTCAGGACAGTCATAAAACGGGGGCTATAATCAGCCGATTTCTTTTATGTGCACAAGAGGATGGAAAGGTTTATGATTTCTACAAAACTTTTGTAGAAATTTGGAGTTGAATTCAATATACTGGGAGAATTCCCACAGCTATCTTTTAAGACAGGAGATATACAGAAAAAAGACGGGAAAGAAGAGAACCTTACGGAAGCGAAGCCTGCAAGGTCCTGAAGTTTACTTTCTTATTCTGTTATTTCTAATGTTCTCAGCAAAAATTATAACCTGCCAATAGCAGAAGTTTGTCTGCAAGAACAACCAAATTCCTATGGCATCAATTCTGAATAGCCGCCTGTGCCGCTGTTAGATTTTGATGACTTTTACCCCGGGGTAAAAATGTTTACCCCTTTTACCCCACCTGTGAGGAATTTACCCCACCCAATTTGCGGTTCGACAAATCGACAAATTGCGCTTTTACAACAGGATATTTTTTAATCCTTTTTTATATAAATGCGACTATTCCTAAGATAACCGAAAGAATACCGAGTCCTATTGATACATATGTAAGTATTGTATTCTTTTTCTTTTCCTTATTATTCTCATCCTGTAAATTAGAAAATTGTTTCAACAAATCTTCATTGCCTTTTTTCAAAATTGCTATTTTCTTATCAAATTCCTCTTTCTCCAATTTCTCCTTCTGCTGCAATTTTTCTGTAATTGGCAAATTAGTAATAATCAATTTGTATACTGTTGCATATTCATTATACGCATCTTCATATTTTTCATATGACTCAATAACATCATTTGCCTTTGCTTCTACCATTCTTGCATTTTCAGCCTTTACAATTGCAGATGCATAGGTTTTTGATAATTCATTTATAAAATCACCATTATTTACATAAGATAAATCCACATTTTTATACAACTCACGAAATTCAACATAATACTTGCTGAAAGCATAACACATATATTTATATGCATCTAATTGCGCCCTCTTAATATGCCCTTTCGCTTTATTGACATTTTCCCATGCAACTTTCTCATTTTCACAGACATATGCTTTAGCTATATGAGAAAATACCGCACGAATCTCATTCAAAATTTCAACTGGAAATTTATTTTGCAAAACTTCCAGTTGACCTATAAATATTTTTATTGAATTATGATACTGACTGTATATCTCTTCCAATTCACGCTGTAACGCCTTATCTTCATAAACTTTGGTAACTTCATCCATATTTATTCTCCAAACAGTCCCTTATTCACTTCATCCATTGAAAGGAATTCATCTCTCGCAAGCAGTGGATTTCCCCTGCCAACAATTCGATTATCTGTGTTTGGCAAAAAACTACATCCTTGCTTACCTGCTTGATTCAAAAAATTTATCTCATCATCATGATCAAATTCCTTGAACGTATCGCAATTAATTCCGATAATGAATGATGCCATCTCTTTTGTTTTTTCATTTATACTATACATATCAATCCCTACCTTTTCAGATACTATTTGAAGTATGTGTCATTTTCTTCAAAAATATCTGTAACAATTAAATCCATTCTTTTGCATCTTTCGAATCAATCTACCATATACTTCATAGCCTTACAGCAATTTAAAGCAGATAATAGTATAGCATTCTAACACATCGTGTGCAAGACTTTTTCTCTTTTCATTTAAATTTTCTTTTATTATATACTACTTTTTCGATAATTACCACTATTTTCTCTTTTTTATTTTTCCGCTTGCTATCCCGCCAAAACAGAGGTAAGCTACGACACCACGGAAGGAGGGATTTGATTGGAAAAAGATTCTGCATTATACCAGCTCATGGACACCCGCATGAACGGAGTCATGAACGGCATCGTAAGCAGTGACGGGGAATACCAGGCGATTCTCCGAAAGTCTGACGTATACTCCGGCGAACTGGACAGGATGGATTTATCAAAAGAAATCCGGCTGCTGATCGACCGATACGTCAGCGAGCAGAACGCGCTGGGTTCCCGGTTTGGGATGCTCGCCTACATGCTTGGCTTTTCCGACTGCAAGGCCATGTTCTTGGGGAAATGCCTGCCAACAGAAGTAAAAGAAATGAACACAGAACTGTAACCGCAAAGTGCCGGACAGGACGGAAAGGCTGCGCCACAGCCCTTCCGCCCTGTCTCTTTCGTCTAAATATAAATCCATGCCTCCAGTTCCGCATATTTGTTGGA